>NZ_JAQQTG010000002.1 GCF_028561335.1 Aequorivita todarodis
TGCCGTGGTAGGTGATGTTGTAGCGCGAGGACGGCTCCCCGTCCAGCACCAGCGCGTTGAACTCCGCCGCCAGATCGACCCACTCGCCCCCGTCACCGTCCGCGTCGCAGTAGCTCGCGCTCACCGGCACTAGGCCAGCGATGGCACGGCTGAAGTAGATCTTGAAGTCCGTCAGGTCAAAACAGCTGCCCGTGTTGTCCTCGATGCGCGCATAGATGGTCTGCGGGGACGGCGGGACGATGATGTGCACCCCGCCCAATATCTCGTTGGTATCGTCAAAACTGTCCTGGTAGGTCTGGTAGTACTTTATCGTGAAAAGCGCAGGGTCCTGCCCGCCCAAAATGTTCGCGTCGTTGTCCCTCAGGTTGAAGACACCCGCGGTCGTGCCGTAATCGCACTGGTACAAATTTACCGGGGGGTTCGCAATGGGCTGGGGCGCAAGAACAAGGTTAAATTGGGTAGTTGCATAACAACTTGGAACTGTATTGCTTTCAACTCTAGCAAAAATAAATTCGGACCCAGTAACAACATGTGGTTGGGGCAATGGGTTAATCCCAGCAATTGCATCTGCAGGATTCGCATGATACGTTACTGTATATTGCGCAGGATTCTGTCCATTAAGAATAACAGCATCAAAAGTTGTGTTTAGGTCAATAGACTCTTGTCCAGGAACACCCACATCGCATAAGTAATGGGGGCTTGCAGGAGCTGTTGCAGTTGCGGCCGCAAAGCTAATTTCAAAAGAATCAATCGCATAACAAGTTCCGCTCGGTTCTTCAATACGGACCCAAATTATTTCAGATGAACCAACAATGGGATATGCATTTGCAGGAATTATAGGATTACTATCATTCATTGCGTCCAATTGATTATGGTGATAAGTAATCTCAAACAACGGATCTTGCCCACCCCGAACATCGTCATCATTTTCGGTCAAATCAAAAATTCCGGGATTGGTGCCATCATCACAGATAGAAAGATCTAATGGAGGACTTGCGATTATCGGCTGAGGATAGAAAACTACATCAAAGTGTTCTGAATCAGTAACGCCTCCCGGCAAAAATATATCAGCTTTATAATATCCTGTTGTAGTAACAGATAATGTAGGCGAAGTTTCCGCCGGAACAAATGGAAAAAATATGCCTGATCCAATAGGATTTTCATAAAACCATTCATATCCTAAAGCATTTGGAGTTGTTGCGTCCAGAATCACCGTTTCTCCATCACAAGCCGAGGTTTGTACAATGGAACAGTCAAAAGCATCAGGGTCTCCAAACGTTAAATTGAAAATATCCGGAGTATTTGAAAATCTATCAACTACAATGATAACCTCGTCACCCGGAACCAGACTCAAAAACTGAACTTGCCCATCCCCAACGGCCGTTTCACAAAAATCGGTTGCCGTAAGGTTCAACCCTGTATCGTATTCACCCGCAGAGGGAGCATCATAACTGGCCCTATCAGCCACCCCAAGGTTATTACAGTCTGCATTGACCCATACCGCAAAATCGTAATCAACGTTTCCAGTTGGTTCAATCTGAAATGTAAAATTTGTGGCCTGCATAATTGCAAGTCTGAACCAAATAGTACGTGTACCTTGAAGGATTTGGCAGCCGGTGTCAATGGTTATTGGAGATGGATCTACGGCATTGTTCTGCAAACCATCCTGACTATCACAGATAGGAATAAGGATGTCGCAAACCTGAGCTTGTACTGTTGCAAAAGAGACTAAAGAAAGTGCTAATAAAAGTATTAATTTTTTCATTGAGGGGATATTAATGCTATCAAAGGGTACTGTTTTTATATTTTCTTGAATGGAATTGTTTTTACTTCCGAACCGTCAATTATAAATCGTATTTCATACAATCCATTTTCTAAAAAAGAAAAATCTGTTTTCATTACTTGAGGGCCTTCGCTTTTACTTATTTCTTTTGTTAAGACATTACTATTTCTTGAGATTATCACATATTTTACGGTTTTGCTTTCGGTAAATTCAAAGCTTAAAATTGCGCTAGAAACCACCTCAAGAGGTTCCATGGAAATTGTTGTTTCATAATTCGAAACAGTGTTTTGTTGCCCATATACTAAAGAAACAAAAAGAAAGGCGATAAAAATAGGAAACTTTTTCATGTGCTTTTAAATAATTTTTTGCGAAAATTAAGAAAATTTTATGAAAGCAGAAGGTTTAAAGTCTTAAAAATAAGAAGTTCGAGTTTTCAGTACCAAAATGCTATTGCGTATCTTTGCAGGCCTAAATGAAAAGTTATTTTAATAAATGGATCTAGAAAGACACTTGAAAGAAATAGAAGCCATGGGCAATGACCACATTAGCGGCTCCACCGAAACGCCCATGCGCCCTGATGCTTTTGAGCTTAGCGATATTGAAAAAATTGCAAGTATTAAAAAAGATGTTCAAAACATTATGCACACCTTGGGCCTCGATCTTACGGACGACAGCCTAAAAGGCACCCCAACCCGGGTCGCAAAAATGTTTGTACAGGAAATTTTTGGTGGACTTCATCCAGACAGACGCCCAAAAGCTTCTACTTTTGAGAATAAATACAAATACCAGGAAATGCTGGTAGAGAAAAATATCACCCTCTACTCTACCTGCGAGCACCATTTGCTTCCCATTGTTGGGAAAGCGCATATTGCCTATATTTCCAACGGCTCCGTGGTGGGGCTTTCAAAAATGAACCGAATTGTTGATTATTACGCAAAACGCCCGCAGGTCCAGGAACGGTTAACGATGCAAATAGTGAAAGAGCTGCAACAGGTTCTGAATACGGAAGATGTTGCCTGCGTAATTGACGCCAAACACCTCTGCGTAAATTCCCGCGGCATTCGCGATATTGATAGCAGTACGGTGACCAGTGAATTTGGTGGCGCCTTCAAAAACGCCGAAACACGTAGGGAGTTTTTGGATTATATTAAGCTGGATACGGAGTTTTGAGGGAAAATGCAAATCCCAAATCCCAAATTCCAACTTTGAATCTCGAATTTTGAATCTTGAATCCAGCACATTGAAACAGCAAGACTTATATATTTACAATTCGCTTACCAAAAGCAAGGAAAAATTCAATCCAATTCATGAAGGCGCAGTAGGGATGTACGTTTGCGGCCCTACGGTTTACAGCAATGTGCATTTGGGCAATTGCCGGACCTTTCTTTCTTTCGATTTGGTTTTTCGCTATTTGAAACATTTGGGCTACAAAGTGCGCTATGTGCGGAACATTACCGATGCCGGACATTTGGAAAACGACGGGGAAAGCGGCGACGACCCCATTCTGAAAAAAGCCAGAATCGAGCAATTGGAACCGATGGAAGTGGTTCAAAAATACACGGTTGATTTTCATACCACTATGGCAAAGTTCAACGCCTTGCCGCCGAGTATTGAACCCACGGCTACCGGCCACATTATTGAACAAATCCATATTGTTGAAAAAATAATCAAGGAAGGTTTTGCCTACGAAAGAAACGGCTCGGTTTATTTTGATGTGCTAAAATTCAACGAAACCAACCATTACGGAAAACTGAGCGGCAGGCAATTGGAAGATATGATTGCCAACACCCGTGAACTTTCGGCGCAGACCGATAAAAAAAACCCACAGGATTTTGCGCTTTGGAAAAAAGCCGAACCCCAGCACATTATGCGCTGGCCATCGCCGTGGAGCGAAGGTTTCCCCGGGTGGCATTTGGAATGTACCGCAATGAGCACCAAATATTTGGGCAATAATTTCGACATTCACGGCGGCGGAATGGATCTGAAATTCCCACATCACGAATGCGAGATTGCACAGGCCGAGGCTTGCAATCACACTTCGCCCGTAAATTATTGGATGCACGCGAATATGCTTACGCTGAACGGCAAAAAAATGTCGAAATCCACCGGAAACTATATTCTTCCCAATGAAATGTTCACAGGTGAAAACGATATTTTGAGCAAGCCCTTCTCTCCTACCGTCACGAAATTCTTTATGTACCAAGCACATTACCGGAGCATTCTGGATTTCAGTAACGATGCTTTGGAAGCTTCGGAAAAAGGGTTCAATCGGTTGATGGATGCACAAAGAATATTGAAAAATATTATTGCTTCGGAAAAAAGCAGTTTAGATATTGAAAGCTGGCGAAAAGCTTGTTATGAAGCTATGAATGACGATTTCAACAGCCCTATTTTGATAGCACATCTTTTTGAAGCGGTAAAGTTTATAAATTCCTTAAAGGAAGAAAAGGAAACTATTTCCGCAAGCGACTTGGAATTGCTGAAGCAAACGATGAATGATTTCCTTTTTGATGTTTTGGGATTGGAGGACAGCGTTTCAGAAAGCTCACAGGACGGCGAAAAACTTTCGGCCGCGGTGGAACTTCTTATTCAATTGCGGAACCAGGCCCGCGCCAATAAAGATTTCGCGATGAGCGATAAAATTCGAGATGAACTTTCAGCAAAAGGAATTCAACTGAAAGATGGAAAAGACGGAACTACTTTTTCGTTGAGTTAGGAAAAACCCTAACCCCTAAAGGGGAAAAAGCAACTTTTAAAAATAGCTCGCTGGCCCCTTCGAAGGGAAAATAGTTTATGAAGAAAATTTTTACATATCCGTTTATCTTTTTAATTAGAGGGTATCAAAATTTTATTTCACCGCTATTGCCTTCAAGCTGTCGCTACACGCCTACGTGTTCGCATTATGCGGTGGAAGCATTGCAAACCCACGGTTTGTTGAAAGGTGGCTGGCTTGCCGCAAAACGGATAGTTAGTTGCAACCCTTGGGGCGGTTCGGGCTATGACCCGGTTCCACCAAAAAAGAATAAAATTTAAAACACTATTGAATTATTGAACTGTTCCCCCTCAATAACTTAATAACTCAATAACTTAATAACTCAATAACTTAGTAACCTAATAACCCCTCAAACTGAAATTTTCAAAATAAAATAATTACACTTCAATACTTTTTCGCTTTTGTTATCTTTACACGTCGCAAATAAAACTCCTATTTATGCACTATTTAAGTTTTACCTGGAATCCTTCCGAAGGAATTGACCTTGGTTTTTTTATGATCCGTTATTACAGCTTGATGTTTGTGGTAGCGTTTACCTTGGGATGGATCTTAACCAAAAAGATTTTTGAGCGCGAAGGGCAACCGCAGGAAAAACTGGACAGCCTTTTCATTTATATGGTCGTAGCTGTATTGGTCGGCGCACGTTTGGGGCACGTTATTTTTTATCAACCCGAGCTTTTTGTGGACGATCCGCTATCGGTCTTTCTGCCAATACAAACCGTTCCCGAATTTGAATTTACGGGATTTCAAGGTTTGGCAAGCCACGGGGCGGCAATCGCTATTTTGATCGCGATGTATTTTTATACAAAAAACGTAATCAAAAAACCTTTTCTTTGGATTATGGACCGCATCGTAATTGCCGTTGCCGCCGGAGGAATTTTTGTACGAATCGGAAATTTTATGAATTCTGAAATTATCGGGAAACCTTCGGGCGATTTTCCGCTGGGCGTTCGTTTTGTGCACGAAGGCATCCGTAAGCAAGATGCCGTACAGGCCACGGGAATTCAAAATCCGGGCAAGGCTTATGATGCGATTGTACACAACCCTCAATTTTCCGAATTGCTGAATTCCGTTCCTTTTCGGCATCCGGCACAGCTTTATGAAGCAGCGGGCTATGTGATTGTATTTTTGGTATGCTGGTATCTCTACTGGAAAACCGAACGCAGAAAGCAGATCGGCTATATTTTCGGGGTGTTTTTGATCCTTCTTTTTACCGTCCGTTTTTTGGTGGAATACGTAAAAGAAAGCCAAGGTGGATTTGAGTCGGCACTCGGTTTGCTTTCCACGGGGCAATGGCTCAGTATTCCTTTCATAATCGCAGGGATTTATATTATGTGGAAAGCTTCAAAAAAAAAGCCCCTAACCCCTGAGGGGGAAATTTAATGTCCCGCAATTTTATTCAATTTAAAATGAAAAAAATACTTATTTCCGCTTTGCTTGTGGCTTCCCTTGTCTCCTTAAGCAACTGCAATGACAATAAAACTTCAGAAGCAAAAAGTCTTACCAAAGAAATTACTTTTACGAAGGAAGGCGAATTGACCTTAATGAAAAGCTCAAACGATTCAATAATAGCCACCCTTGATATTGAAATTGCCGATGACGAATATTCATCCCAAACGGGCTTGATGTACCGTCATTCCATGGCTGAAAACCAAGCGATGCTTTTTGTGTTCAACAATTCGCAGCGGCGTTCCTTTTATATGAAAAATACCGAGATTCCGCTGGATATAATTTATTTCGATTCTGAAAAAAAGCTCGTAAACATCCAAAAAAACGCAAAACCTTATGACGAAACCTCATTGCCTTCAGATGCGGCCTCGCAATATGTTTTGGAGGTGAACGCGGGACTTTCCGATGCATGGAAGCTTGAAAAGGGCGACAGAATTCAGTTTTCAAAAAATTGAATTTATAACAACAGTAGGAGCACGATAAATCGCGCGCCTACTTTTGTTTTTTTACAATCAAAAAGACCTTTCCGGAAATTGGAAAGGTCTTTTTTATTTATTCCGAAGAGATTGGCAAATTATGCTTCCAAAGCAGGAGTACCTTCTTCTTCTTTTTTATCGATCAGATCCTCCACTTTTTTGCGTTTCACGGTATCGTACATAATTGGCGTTGCAATGAACAACGATGAATAGGTACCTACAACAATACCAACGATAATCGCAAACAACAATCCGCGGATGGATTCTGCCCCGAAAAAGAACATACACAACAACACGATAAGCGTGGTGAAGGACGTGTTCAAGGTTCTTCCCAGCGTGCTGCTTAAAGCCACGTCAATAATACGGTTCATTTTCCAACTTGGGTGTTCGCCAAAATATTCACGAATACGGTCAAACACAATTACCGTATCGTTCAGCGAGTAACCGATTACCGTAAGTATCGCTGCGATGAAGGCTTGGTCAATCTCCATGCTGAAAGGCATAAATTTGTAAGTTAAGGAGAAAACCCCGAGCACAATCACAACGTCGTGGAATACGGCCGCAACCGCGCCCAAACTGAACTGCCATCTTCTAAAGCGCAGCAATATGTAAAGGAAAACCACTACCAAGGAGCCAAATACCGCCCAAAAGGAGTCTTTCTTTATATCATCTGCAATGGTAGGGCTCACTTTGTAGTATTCCATTCTACCAATGGTTTTTCCTTCGCGGTCGCCCACAAAATCCTCATAGGTCATACCTGCTGGCATCTCTTTCTTAACGGTTTCAAAAAGCATATGCTCTATTTCCTCATCTACGTCGGTTCCAGTTTCGTCAACTTTATATTTGGTTGTAATCTTCAACTGGTTATCGCCTCCGTATGTTTTTGCCTCGGCACTTCCGAAGGTTTTAATAAGGTCATTTTGGATTTCCTGCGAATTCACATCCTTGGCAAAACGAACGGTATAAGTACGTCCACCCACAAAATCCACACCTTGGTTAAGACCGTTAAAAAATAATGAGGAAACACTTATTATAAGTAAAATAGCAGAAAATATATACGCCATTTTACGTTTTTTCAAGAAATCAACGTGCACATTCGTGAAGAGATTTTTTGTGACAGAAGTAGAACAAGGCAATGGTTTCCCGTTCTTGGTATAGCTATCAATAAACAATCTGGTAATGAAGATAGCCGTAAACAATGAAGTGGCAATACCTATTAATAAGGTAGTTGCAAAACCTTGGATGGGTCCGGTTCCGAATACCAAAAGAATCAAACCAGTAAGCCCCGTAGTGATGTTGGCATCAAGAATGGAGGACAACGCATTGTTGAAACCATCCTTAATGGCATCTTTCTGCGCCTTGCCTTTCGCAATCTCTTCCTTGATCCTTTCAAAGATAAGTACGTTCGCATCTACAGACATACCCACGGTCAATACGATACCCGCAATCCCGGGAAGGGTAAGTACAGCTCCCAGTCCTGCCAAAATTCCGAAGATAAACAGAATGTTTACCATCAAGGCAATGTCAGCAAAGGCACCCGCTTTTCCATAATAACCAATCATCCATAAAAGCACAATGAAAAGTGCAATCACAAAAGACATTACCCCACTGTCAATAGCTTCGTGACCGAGGGTTGGCCCCACCACTTCGCCTTGAATAATCTCTGCGGAAGCTGGCAGTTTACCTGCACGCAACACATTGGCCAAATCCTGCCCTTGTGGTACGGTAAAATTTCCAGAAATCTGGCTACGGCCCCCGGCAATGGGACCTGAAGTTACTCCTGGTGCAGAGTAAACAATATCATCTAAAACAATAGCAATCTGGCTTTGGTTTTGGTATGCATCGCCAGTCATTTGTTCCCAAACTTTCGCTCCTTGGCCGTTCATTTGCATTGAAACTACTACACGGCTCAAATTGTCATACTCCTGTCTTGCATCAACAACAACGCTTCCTCCAAGGGGTGGAATATTGTCTCTATTTCCTTTCAACGCATAAAGTGAGGTAATTTCCTCTCCGTTCAATTGTGCATCGGCTTCAGGTAAGCCCCAAACAAATTTTGCATATCGCATTTCAGAAGGCAACAACGATTTTATCTGCGGATTTCGCAAATAACCATCTATTACGGAAGTATCTTTTAATCTGAAAGTAGCAATCACAGGACCGCCTTGGCTGCCCAGGGAAACCATTTTTGAGAGGATCGGGTTGGCTTTGTTATCGTCGGCAAGGGAATCCTTCACATCTTGTCCGCCCAAAAGTTTACTTACATCGTCCTCTTCTGTTTTGGTTGAATCAACAACCGCTTGCGTCGTGTCGGCAGTTTTTGTGGTTTCGGTTTCAGCGGATGTCTTTGCCATTGCAATTTCACCGGCTTTGGCATCAGCAGCTTGCAGGAAGCCTGCCATTTCATCAAATTTATAAACATCCCAGAATTCAAGCTGGGCGGTACTTTGAAGCAGTTTCTTAACCCTGTCAACATCCTTCGCGCCCGGAAGTTCTACAAGTATTCTTGCAGATTTCCCCAAACGCTGGATGTTTGGCTGGGTTACCCCAAATTTATCGATACGCTTTCTTAAAACTTCAAAGGCAGAAGTAATGGATTCGTCAATTTTCTTCTCTATAATTGGTTTTACCTGGGCGTTGGTCATCCCAACATCAATTACATCTTCCAAGTTTTTGTTGAAGAAAATATCCGGCGAAGCAAGTTCGTTATCGCCCGGCAGCGCCTCAAAAGCCTTGAAGAAAGACTCTAAGTATGTTTCTTGGCTATTTTTTTGAAGCTCCGTGGCATTTTCCAAAGCTTGGTTAAATGCCGGGTCTTTGGTATTGTTTGCCAATCCTTTCAAGATATCTTTTACCGAAACCTCAAGGATTACGTTGATACCCCCTTTAAGGTCGAGACCTTTGTTCAGTTCCTTCTCTTTTGCGGTTTTGTAGTCTATTCCCAAGAAGACTGACTGGTTGGCAACAGAATCGAGGTAACGGGCCTCTGCGGTGTCCCGCTTGTGTGGTTCGTCTGCAGAAAATTTGCTGTTTGCAAACTCCTTAGCGCTGTCTTCCACTTTGTTCGCCACATAAGTGAAGGAGAGCTGATAAATACTTACCAACCCAAAAAGGATGGCAAATACGGTAATTAGTCCTTTGTTTTGCATGATATATTTTTTTGGTCAGATTTCTTTTTATCCCGAAATTTCGGGAGCGCAAATATATGACTTGCTGTTATATCTGACAATTATCGCGGTTATTTAAAATTAATTTTTTACGCTCCGGAATGTGAAATACGGAAGCTGTTGTTTTTAAAGTGAAAAAGGCTCAATTATGTTTCAATCCTTTTGCTTTAAAAATTTTACGGAGAATTTTTTTAAGACAATGGGCCCGCCCGAACCTCTGGGATTTTATGTGAAGTAGTATCTATTAATAGCGAAACATTGCGATAGTTTTTGAACGCAACCCTTTCAAAATTTTGCTTTAAACCGAAATTAGTACCATTTGTGGCAAGGGAAACAATTTGATTTAAATATTGATCTTTCGCAGACTTTAATTCCACGGTTAAACCGTGAAAACCCATATCTGAACCATAATCCTTTTGGATTTTGACCACATCCAGTTTGTAGGTATTGGCATCACTGCCGAAAGGGGTCTTGGAAGAATTATCCTTTGTATTAAATGCGGTACCGTCTAGGTTAAGTTTGTTCTGATTGTAAAACAGATTCTTTATTGCGGCTACGTCAATGGTGCTGTAGTAAGTAACTTTTAGTTTGCCATCCAGCAACTCGGATACTTGAACGTGGGCAACGCCAATGGCCTTCAACTGGCTTGTTATCTCCGAAACGGCATGCTGTGCCTCCGCTGCACTTACTGAATTGGCATCAAACTGAACAATAATCTCCTGATTGGGAAGCGTTGATTTTTCCTTGCTTATTCCAAAAAAAGCAAGGGCAATTATCAATACGGGAATGTACCATCTCCAGTTCACGCGCCAAATATAGAAAAATAACTTTAAAAATGACGCAGGACGGTAAGTATAAGACTTAGGACGGTAAGACTTAGGACGTAGGACAAAAAATCTTTTGTTGAAGCTGCAGCATACTCCCACAACCTATTGTCTTATGCCCTACGTCCTATCGTCCCATATCATTTAAAACTCCAATTCAAAATAAAGACTGCTCTCTGGGTTCAGCTCTGTAACGTCCTCTCCTTTGAGCACCTCGCCGTTTTGGTCCATCAATTTTAAATTGATCTTCCAATAGCCGGTCATAGTCAATGACAACTTGCCATTATACATTTTTGATGTGGAATTATAGGTCATATCAACATTATTCGGCGAACTGTGGTTGCCCATTCCCGGCATTCTCGGATCAACGGTTATTTTATAATTTTCAACTATCGGAAAGTTCATCATAGTTTCCATTTTGTAAAGTACCGCTTGCAAATCGTTAATTGCAACCATTGGGGATTTGGGGTTTACGTACGCCAAAATATACCGCGTTTCATCGCTGCCCATAAATACTTGTGTCTTCTTCATGCCATCGGCTGGCTGTACCACAGAAACCATTACCGCCTCCTCCACTGCTTGGCCATTAAGGTTATAATTGAGCGTTAATTCCCAATACTCTGTTTCGTTGCTCGCCATTTGAAAAACGATATACCCTTTATAAACAGTGCTTTCTTCCGAATTGGTCAACGTAGAATGTGGCGCGGAATGGCTCATGGTTTCCATATGCATCATTGGCATCCAAGTGGGAGCGGCATTGCCAACGTATTCATTGCTGGCCAAATCCTTTATTCTGAAGGATATTTCGTTGTAACCCACTTCCAGGTTTTGTTTTTCTGAATAGATCTGCACAATATGGTCCGCGGCAGGAATCTCATAAATCATAGTTAATCCCTCCACCGGATTGACTTCTACCGGCGTGTTTTCGTCATCATCCGAACAACTTACGAATGAAACTGAAAGGATAAGAATTGCGAATATATATTTTAGTGTTTTCATATTATATATTTTACTTGTTATTTATTGATAATTAGGTTTTTAAATTTTAAAAGCTACAATGTTTTTGCTTTTGAAAAATCCATCCCGAAGGGATGAAATATTTATAGCGCAATAATCGATTCGTGTAAATACGACCCCAACGGTGCCGAACATCTCACTGGAATCGTTTATTATAAATATTTGAACCCTTCGGGTTCGTGCATCATTTTTATAGATTATTAATTAATTGAATACGAAATGGTTAAATAAAAGTTTCGCCCCATCCGCGGAAGGTTGTTCCAATCGGTATAGGACGAATAATACGCATCAAGCATGTTTTCAATCCCTGCCTTTACAAAAAGGTCGTTTTCCTTTATGAAGAAACGTTTCCCAAAACTTGCCGAAAGCGTGGCATAAGCCGCAGTTTTCGTTTCGCCGTAAGCAGGATTGTAATTGGTTTGCTCCCCGGCCCCATGAACCGAAAGCGAAGCGGAATACTGGTTTTTATAGAAATCGAGTGCGCTTCCGTATGAAAGCGGACTAATCAATGGCAAGTTTTCGCCATCATCGTCAATACCGCGGTGATAGGAAACACTGCCCGATAATTTAAAGGCATTTGAAATAGCATACTTTCCCGCCAGCGAAGCATTGAAAAGCTGCGCATAATCAAGATTGGTATAAATCTTAACACCATCGGCGCCAATGGTCATCGTGCTGAGCGAAGGATCCACAGCTCCAATTATATAATTGAAAACGTGAAAATAATTTGCTGCAGCTTTAATCTCAAAAGTTGGCTTTTTATACGTTACCGAAAGGTTTGCTTCCGCGGAGCTTTCAGTCTTAAGTTCTGGGTCGCCAATGTAATCGTGGTTATCAAAACTGTTGAACAGATAAAACCCATACCCTTCCGAAACCGACGGCGCGCGCTCGCCATACGAAAGGCCGCCGTTAAAATGAAAATCATTCAGCATTTTATGGTATTGCGCCGAAAAACTTTTCAGAAAACGGGTATTGGTCCTGTCCATTTCGGGATAGAAAATTTTTAGACTATTTAACCCAAAATCATCTGCCACCGTATTGGAATGGTACGCCAAACGTGTGGAAAGTTTTAAAGAAGCCTTTTCAAACGGTATGTGGCCTTCCGCATAAAATCCAACATCCTTGGTGCGAACATCCGGCCACGTAAGCATAAACATCAACGGCTCGTCGCTGTTGACGGGATACATGGTCATTTCCGCATAACTCTTGTTATAAAACCCGTCCAGCTTGAAAAAGAAATGATTTTTTTCGTTGTTCAAGCTCGCCTGCGTATAGAAGCCAGCGGTTTTGCTCCAACCCGGCATATCCATATGTATCGGCACATTTGGGCGCTTGGTGTCGTCCATGGTGTGCTTTATGGTGTTGTAATACAATTTGGATTCCCAATTGGTTAAGCTCCCAAGTACCGTATCTTGATTAAAACTCACCGAACCGATCACCGCCCGCGCCAAGGAAACGTCCATCGTAAGGGCGGGATAGCCCACATCGTTCGCTTCATCATATATTAAGGTAGCGGAAATGGATTTGTCCTCGGCCAATTTATAGCCCGAATTGAGCGAAAAATTATATTTTTCAAATTGCGAAAAGAGCACCTCTTCATCACCTCCAGCATAGAAATTATCAGCCTTACGATAGATTGCATCGGTATTCAGATAGAATTTTGCATTAGAATAATTCAGTTCGCCGCCAAAAACGCGCATCTGGTTATTGGTTTCATAGGCACTTTCCAAGGAACCATTCCAGCCTGTTGGCCTAAAATTACTTTTATCCAGTTTTAAATTGATGCCGCCGCCAATGGTATTTCCAAACATAGCCCCCTGCTGGCCTGAACCTATTTCCGCCTCCGAAAGATTGGAGACATCAACATAGGAAGTTATCGGGTCCATTTTATCGGTACACGCACCAAATATCTGCATACCGTCTATGGTTATTGCCAAACGTTCGGAGGCCATATCGTTCATTGTTGGCTCCCAGGCGTAGGCGCCACGCTTTACCATTTTGATACTGCGGGAAGACTCCAAAAACTCGTCCAGTGTGGACAATGGTTTGCGCTGTTTTTGATGGTCCAATTGTCTGCCTGCGGAAATAACCACCACCTCATTGAGTTGAATTAATTTCAGACTGTCCGCCGGGGTTTCCTGGGCATAGACTTGTGTGGTAAAACTGCCGCAAATAAGCGCACACCAAAGCCAGCCCATAAGCATTCCCTTTACGGGGAACACAGGTATAAATGCTTTCATTTTGAATATGTTTTGATAATTAAAAGAAGTATCTAACTGATTTTTTTCAGAGAAAATTTCAGAAAGAATCGTTGCTGAAAATTATCCCAACTGCGGCGGATGTAGAATTTTTGAGATATAAAGGGAAGAATTCAAATTTGGCTTGTAGCCGATATTTTCAACTGAAATTAATTCGTCGGCCGGAGCAAAGCTATATTCCGCGATATTTTCAGAAATAATAAACTGCGGAATCTCAGTCTTGGATGTTTTATTATTGAACGGATTGTCATCCTCTGCCCCTGCTTCCTTTGCCAATTCTTTGGTGAGATGGCATTTCCCGTTACATTGCATTTCGGGCTTGTCTTTGTTCTCACAAAGCACGTTCACTATGTAATCATAATTTGCTACATATTCCACCACGGGCCACATAGGTTTTGTGAGCATTATTAAGGAAGCGATGATGAGAATTACATTTTTCACAAGACAAAGATACCATGCACAACCGCTTTCAAAAAATGACTTTTATCACATTATTTAAATCTGTTTAAGACAAAATACTATTATTTAATAAAAATCGATACCGAATTAAATTTATTTTCAAAATTTGTCAACTTTTTGCTGTTGATAAATTTTTATAACGTTGTATATGAATATATTAACAATCAATTCTTGACAACTTTACATTTTCGGATTAGAACGGGCTTGCTATTTTGTTATATTTACGTACTTTAAAATTTCTATTCAAACAACCAAAATAATTTTCAGAATATGCAAGTAAAAACCGCTATCCCCGCCCCACAAACCTACACACAGGATGAAGCTTTTGAGGCTTCAGTTGAATATTTTAAAGGAGACGATCTTGCAGCACGCGTTTGGGTAAATAAATATGCCTTGAAAGATTCCGAAGGGAATATTTATGAAAAAACACCGAACGACATGCACCGCCGCATCGCAAAAGAAATTGCGCGCATTGAGCAGCGCTACGCAAACCCGATGACGGAAGACGAGGTTTTTGAAGCCATCAAAGACTTTAAATACATCGTGCCGCAGGGCAGCCCGATGGCCGGAATTGGCAATCCGTACCAAATTGCCTCCCTGTCCAATTGCTTCGTAATCGGCAACGAAGGCGATTCCGATTCTTATGGAGGCATTATGAAAATTGACCAAGAACAGGTGCAACTGATGAAGCGTCGCGGCGGTGTGGGCCACGATCTTTCGCACATCCGCCCGAAAGGTTCGCCGGTAAAAAATTCAGCGTTGACCTCAACGGGGATTGTTCCGTTCATGGAGCGCTATTCAAACTCAACCCGCGAAGTGGCCCAGGACGGCCGTCGTGGCGCGTTGATGCTTTCCGTATCCATAAATCACCCCGATTCCGAGGATTTTATTGATGCGAAAATGGAACAGGGAAAAGTTACCGGCGCCAATGTTTCCGTGCGAATGGATGATGCTTTTATGCAAGCCGTAAAAGATGGAAAAAACTATACGCAGAAATATCCAATTTTTAGCGAAAACCCCAAAAACACAAAAGAGATCGAGGCTGGAAAGCTTTGGAAAAAAATAGTGCACAATGCCTGGCAATCTGCCGAGCCGGGCATTCTTTTTTGGGATACCATTATTAAGGAAAGTGTACCAGATTGCTATGCCGATTTGGGCTACAAAACCGTATCCACAAATCCATGTGGCGAAATTCCGCTTTGCCCCTACGATTCCTGCCGTTTGCTGGCAATAAACCTGTTTTCGTATGTGGAAGAGCCTTTCACTAAAAAAGCTTCCTTCAATTTTGAACTTTTCAAAAAACACATTGCTATCGCCCAAAGAATAATGGACGATATCATCGATTTGGAGCTTGAAAAAGTAGATGCGATCCTCGCAAAAATAGACGCCGATCCGCAAGCCGATGAAATAAAAGCGGTGGAACGGAATCTTTGGAAAAACATACAAAGAAAAGCCGAAGAAGGCCGCAGGACCGGAATTGGCATTACCGCCGAAGGCGATATGCTGGCCGCTTTGGGCATAAAGTACGGCAGTAAGGAAGGTATCGATTTCTCCGTTGAAATCCACAAAACCGTAGCTTTGGAGGCCTACCGCGCTTCGGTTTATACCGCAAAGGAAAGAGGCGCATTTGCAATTTTTGATTCCGAAAGGGAAAAAAATAACCCATTTATTCTTCGCCTAAAAGATGCGGATGAAAAGCTGTATTACGATATGCTCGAATACGGAAGAAGAAATATTGCATTGTTGACAATCGCCCCAACGGGAACTACCAGTTTGATGACACAAACTACTTCGGGCATTGAGCCTGTATTTCTTCCGGTTTACAAACGAAGAAGAAAGGTAAACCCGAACGATAAAAACGTACGTGTAGATTTTGTTGATGAAGTGGGCGACAGTTGGGAGGAATACGTGGTTTTTCACCACCGTTTCAAACAGTGGATGGAAGTAAACGGCATTGACACCGAGAAAAATTACAGCCAAGAGGAACTGAACAAAATTGTGAAAAAGTCGCCGTATTACAAAGCCACTTCCAACGATGTGGACTGGATGAGCAAAGTGCGGATGCAGGGCGCGGTGCAAAAATGGGTGGACCATTCCATTTCGGTGACCATCAATTTGCCCGAAGATGCCACCGAGGAACTGGTAGGAAGGCTCTATTTGGAAGCGTGGCAAGCAGGTTGTAAAGGCGTTACCGTTTACCGCGACGGTTCGCGTTCGGGGGTTTTGATTTCCAATGAGGAAAAGAAAGAGGAAGACAACGAAACGCTTACGGCTTTCCCAACCAAGCGCCCCGAAGTTTTGGAGGCAGACGTGGTCCGTTTCCAAAACAGCAAAGACAAATGGATTGCCTTTATCGGGTTAATAGATGGTAAGCCGTATGAAATCTTTACCGGTTTTGCCGATGATGAGGATGGAATTTTGATACCGCGTTGGGTAAACAACGGCCTCATAATCAAAAACCGAAACGAGGACGGAACCTCGCGCTACGATTTTCAGTACAAAAACAAAAGAGGTTACAAAACCACTATTGAAGGGCTTTCGCATAAATTCAACCCAGAGTTTTGGAATTATGCAAAATTAATTTCCAGCACCCTCCGCCACGGCATGCCGATAGAAAAAGTGGTGGATTTGATTAACAGTTTACAATTGGACAGTGAAAGTATCAACACATGGAAAAATGGCGTTGCCCGTGCGTTGAAACGTTACGTTGCAGATGGAACCGAAGCCAAAAAGCAGAAATGTGAAAACTGTAATAGTACTTCGCTTATTTACCAAGAAGGGTGTTTGACCTGCAAGGATTGTGGGTCTTCGAAATGTGGGTAGAAAAAAGACGTAAGACCGCTTCGCTTTAAGACCTGCCTGTCGTGCCTTGGCAGGCAGGCGTAAGACTAAATCCCAAAGGTTTTAAAAACCTTTGGGGTTTTTCAATGAAAAAAACCTCACAGGTCTTCGAGACCTGTGAGGTTTATTTATACTACTTCAATTTTGGAATTAAAGTTCCAGCAAATCATTCGTCTTTCTTACACCTTCGGCACTTTCTTTCATATGTGCTTTTTCGGCATCGTTCAATTCAATCTCAACGATTTTTTCGATACCGTTTCGGCCCAAAATAACTGGAGCGCCAATGCAGATATCCTTCATTCCGTATTCACCATTGAGCATTACGGAACAAGGGAACATTTTCTTTTGGTCGCAGGCAATGGCCTGTACCAAAGCTGAAACTGCTGCGCCCGGAGCGTACCAAGCTGAAGTTCCCAAAAGTTTGGTAAGCGTTGCGCCACCCACTTTGGTGTCTTCCATTACCTGGTTCATTCTTTCTTCCGAAATAAATTTTGTTACGGGAACGCTGTTTCTTGTTGCCAATCTTGTCAATGGAACCATTCCGGTATCGCTGTGTCCACCGATTACCATTCCGTCCACATCACTGATTGGAGCGCCCAAGGCTTCGGCCAAACGATATTTGAAACGTGCGCTATCCAAAGCACCGCCCATTCCGATGATTTTATTTTTGTCGAGACCCGAGGTTTTATGCACCAAATAGGTCATAGTATCCATCGGGTTGCTTACTACGATTATAATAGTTTTAGGAGAATGCTTTACAAGATTTGAAGAAACATCCTTCACAATTCCAGCGTTTATACCGATCAATTCCTCACGTGTCATTCCCGGTTTACGCGGAATACCGCTGGTGATTACGCAAATATCGCTACCCGCCGTTTTTGAATAATCGCTGGTCACTCCTGTGATTTTGGTATCGAAACCGTTTAGGGAAGCGGTCTGCATCAGGTCCATTGCCTTTCCTTCGGCAAAACCTTCCTTGATGTCCAACAAAACTACTTCACTTGCAAAATTCTTGATGGCAATGTACTCGGCACAGCTCGCGCCCACGGCACCTGCCCCTACAACTGTTACTTTCATATTATGTGTTTAGGGTTTATAGTCATTCCCGCGTTTCGACTTCGCTCAATATGAACTGCGGCGGGAATCTGTTAATTATTTATCTCAAAGTTCTTTTTGAACTCTGCACAAAAATACCAATATCTGCTTAAAATAATGGTAATAAAGGGTTAAAAAGGAAAGATTAGGTAATTAATCCCGAAGGGATTCAACATGAATTTTAAATTCAATGATGTGCAAACCAAACTTTCCGAACTTGATACGGATATCGCTCATAAACTACATTGTCTTCGTTGATGGTGTTTCCCTTTAAAATATCTTCTTTTGCTTCGTCAAATAATTTTAATGCTTCGTCAGTCTTACCCAATCTATAAAGACATCCTGCTTTGTAATATTTCACATCTCCAAAACTTGGATATTTTGATAGGGATTCATCAAAAGCCTTGATGGCGCTTTCGCAATCATTCAATTCCAAATAAGCAATCCCCAAATACATCAAATCTAAATGATGCACCCAATCCATTCCGCTATTTTTTTCAATTTGATCTATGCTTTTTTCCAAATAAATTTTCGCCTTTTCAAATTCGTTCAACTGCAAATAGCTTATTCCAATATAAAAATAATAGGTATGGTCCATTACATAGCCTTCGCCGAACATTTCCAGATATTTCTCAAAATCGGCAATGGACGCTGTGTAATTCTTAGAAAAGATACACTCCATAAAGCCTTTGTAATCCAAGTATTTTTGGGGATTCAGCTCTGCCGCCTTCTCCAAAAAAGGTTTGCCCAATTCATCCTTGTCTTCTTTATATAAAGGCATTGCGCGTTGTTGGTAGAAATTGGCAATAGTTGGATATTTTTTTATAACGCTATCCAACGCATTTCTTCGTTTTTGTGAATTGATTCCCAGTCCCCTCAACGAATACATCACATTTTCAACTATGGAATCGGTCTCAAATACTGTGTAGGATTGCGGTTTCGGAACAACTTCATTTTCAATTTTTGAATTGCAGGCAACTACAAATACCATCGCCAAAATGAAGAGACCCAATTTGAAGGAGGAAGTAGATTTCATATGTATCATTTCAATCAAATTTAAAATAAAAAAGACTCCCGCAAAGAGAGTCTTTTAGTTTTATATATTTCGGAAAAGTTATGCATCAATATTCGCATAAACCGCATTCTTCTCAATAAACTCTCGGCGTGGTGGAACCTCGTCGCCCATTAGCATAGAAAAAATTCTGTCAGCCTCGATCCCGTTATCAATTGTAACTTGACGAAGCGTTCTAAATTCAGGGTTCATGGTAGTGTCCCAAAGCTGCTCGGCGTTCATCTCTCCCAAACCTTTGTAACGTTGGATGGACGCGCTGCCGCCAAATTGTTCGTTTATCGCATCGCGTTCCTTATCGCTCCAAGCATATTCTTTTTTAGCGCCTTTTTTCAATAAATAAAGCGGCGGCGTGGCAATATAAACACAGCCTGCCTCCACCAATTCCTTCATATAACGGAAGAAGAACGTAAGGATCAACGTGGCAATGTGGCTACCATCCACATCCGCATCACACATAATTACCACTTTATGATAGCGCAGTTTTTCAAGGTTCAAGGCTTTGCTGTCCTCTTCGGTGCCGATGGTTACACCAAGGGCGGTGTATATATTTCGGATTTCCTCGTTTTCAAAAACCTTGTGGTGCATGGCTTTTTCCACATTCAGAATTTTTCCCCTCAATGGAAGAATGGCCTGAAAATTACGATCGCGGCCTTGCTTGGCAGTACCGCCCGCAGAATCTCCCTCCACGAGGAATACTTCGCATTTTAGCGGGTCCTGTTCAGAACAATCCGAAAGTTTCCCCGGCAAACCACCACCGCTCATCACGGTTTTGCGCTGCACCATTTCACGGGCTTTCCGCGCTGCATGGCGGGCCTGTGCCGCAAGAATTACTTTCTGCACGATGGTTTTTGCATCGTTTGGATGTTCTTCCAAATAATTTTCGAGCATTTCAGAAACTGCTTGGCTTACCGCTGCGGTAACTTCACGGTTACCCAATTTGGTTTTTGTTTGCCCTTCAAATTGGGGCTCCTGCACTTTTACCGAAATAATTGCGGTCAATCCTTCACGGAAATCATCGCCGGAAATTTCAAATTTCAGTTTATCGAGCATTCCAGAGGCATCTGCGTATTTTTTCAAAGTACGCGTCAACCCAGCGCGGAAACCCGAAAGGTGCGTTCCTCCTTCGTGGGTGTTGATATTGTTTACGTAGGAATGCAAGTTTTCATTGAAAGAGGTGTTGTAAACCATTGCAACTTCAACGGGAATGTCGTTTTTTTCGCCTTCCATAGAAATTACATCGGCAATGATTGGCTCGCGGTTTCCGTCCAAAAAGCGGATAAATTCCTTTAAACCTTCCTCACTATGGAATTTTTCGGTTGCAAATTCACCGTTTTCATCTTTTTCCCTTTTATCAGTGAAGTAGATCGTAATGCCTTTGTTCAAAAAGGAAAGCTCGCGCATTCTGCTTGCAAGCGTGTCATAACTGTATTCGAGCGTTTGCTGAAATATTTGCGGGTCTGGCTTAAAGGTAACAACGGTCCCCCGATAATCGGTCTCACCGATAGATTTTACGGGATACATTGCTTTTCCGCGCTCGTATTCCTGTTGCCAAATTTTGCCATCCCGGTGCACGGTAGCGGTTAAATGTTCGGAAAGTGCGTTCACCACCGAAACCCCAACCCCGTGCAGACCCCCGGAAACTTTATAGGAATCTTTATCAAATTTTCCGCCGGCTCCAATTTTGGTCATTACCACCTGCAAAGCGGAAACGCCTTCTTTTTTATGAATATCTACAGGTATTCCACGGCCATTGTCCTTTACGGTAACGGAATTGTCTTCGTTTATCCAAACTTCAATGGTGTCGCAATAGCCTCCCATTGCTTCATCTATGGAGTTGTCCACAACTTCATAAACCAAATGGTGCAAACCGCGGGAGCCTACATCGCCAATATACATGGAGGGGCGCATGCGCACGTGCTCCATTCCTTCCAACGCTTGAATCTGATCGGCGCCGTAGCTGCCTTTTTTCTGTTCTTCGCTCATATAATAATTTGAATGATTTTCAGTTTTTTCGTAACGAACAAATATAACCAAATACCCAATAAAATTAAGGGTTTGCGTACTTTATAAGCTGTAAGTTATTAACAAATTCCTGTGAAAAACGCGGCATTATGGGCTTTGGGAAATAGATTTGGGTTTTGGCGTAATAGTTGCGCACTATTTTCGACTTAATGAACGTTTTATAATACTCTTTTTCCGGAAATTTTAAGTTGGATTTAAACTTTTCATTGAAATATTTGTCCTAAATTGGGATTCCCAACAATTTTAAAAAACACATTAAATTATGAAAAAAGCATTCCTCATATTTTTCGTTGCCGCTACGAGCCTGTCATTCCAATATCTACAAGCCCAGAATTTTCCAGAGATGGATGCTTCCCCGATGGATCTTGCCATGGCGCGGCCCGACAAAAAAAGTCCGCCTTTGGCCAGGGTTATCTACAGCCGTCCGCAAAAAAAGGGACGTGATATTTTTGGAGGCTTAGTGCCTTATGGCGAAGTGTGGCGCACAGGCGCAAACGAAGCTACCGAGCTTGATATTTATGTTCCCCTAAAATTTGGAAGTACGGTTTTAAAGCCGGGAAATTACACACTTTACACCATTCCTGACGAACAAAATTGGACGATCATTATAAACAGCGACACCAATGTTTGGGGGGCTTTCAGCTATAAAAAAGAAAAGGATGTTGCCCGAATTACCGTGCCCTGTGAACAAGCCGTTGCGCCCATTGAATCCCTGTCAATGATTTTTAAAACGGACAGCAAAGGCACTATTTTGATGATTGGCTGGGACGACCATTATGTGGAAATCCCCTTTAAAAAAGTCTGACGTAGAGACGCACGGTCATGCGTCTCTACTTATGGAAGACGCACGGCCGTGCGTCTTTATGGGATATTTAGGTATTTATGGGTCTGCAACGAAACTTTCCACTGCGGGTTCTGCATTACGTAATCCACAATCAACGGGCTCATTTTTTCGCGTTTGCTCCATTCCGGTTGTAGATAAAGGATGCACTCTTTGTTTACTTTGGCCGCCTGTTCTTCCGCAAAGCGGAAATCGTCTTTGTTGAAAACGATCACTTTCAATTCATTTGCTACTTTATAAACTTCCTCCGTAGGCAATTTCATTTTTTTTGGCGAAAGGCAGATCCAGTCCCAAGTTCCGGTAAGTTTGTAAGCTCCCGAAGTTTCGATATGCGTTTGCATGCCGCGTTCTTTCAACATTTGTGTCAACGGGCCCATATCCCAAGTAAGTGGTTCGCCGCCGGTTATTACAATGGTTTTTGAATATTTCGAAGCATTTTCAACTATTGCTTCAATTGCTGTTGGCGGATGCAATTCCGCATTCCAACTTTCCTTCACATCGCACCAATGGCAGCCCACATCGCAACCGCCCACGCGTATAAAATAGGCGGCAGTTCCCTTATGGAATCCTTCGCCTTGAATGGTGTAAAACTCTTCCATTAAAGGCAACATCACTCCTTTATCCACTAAATTTTGTACTTCCTTTTTCATTGTGGCAAAAATACTTTAAATGTGAATGGAAATTCCAAATAACAAACACCAAATAACAAATAAATTACAAATGACAAGTTCCAAATCCCAAATTCCAAACAAATCTCAAAAAACAAGAACCTACCAAATTTGAATTTAAAACTAATCTGATTTTGAATTTTAAATATTGAAGTTTGCTTTTTATTTGGGATTTGGGATTTGGGATTTGAGGTTTATATTTCCTTACCTTTGAACAAAAATTAGAAAGATGGCAGACAAGCAAGTTTTTTTTGATTATATAAACAACGGTTATGCGACAAAAGGTGATTTTATAACGCTTGGCGCAGCAATGCTTAACGGCGAAACCGTGAAGGATGCTTACGTTAAAATTCCCTTGAAAACCTTAAACCGGCATGGCTTGATTGCCGGTGCTACGGGTACCGGAAAAACGAAGACGCTTCAGATTATCGCCGAAAACCTTTCGGAAAAAGGAATTCCCGTGCTTTTGATGGACATAAAAGGCGATTTAAGCGGAATTGCCGCCCCCGGAACCAACAATGCCAAAATTGAGGAACGCCATGCGGCCATTGGTTTTCCGTATGAAGCGAAAAAGTTTCCAGCGGAAATTCTTTCGCTTTCAGACCAAGAAGGCGTTCGGCTTCGTGCTACCGTGAGCGAATTTGGCCCGGTCCTGCTTTCGCGCATCCTCGATTTGAGCGATGTGCAGGCCGGCATTGTTTCGGTAATCTTTAAATATTGCGACGACAATAAAATGCCGTTGCTTGATTTAAAGGATTTCAAAAAAATATTGCAATACGCCACCGATGAAGGAAAAGACGAATTTGCCGATGCGTATGGCCGGATTTCTTCTTCTTCCACTGGTGCCATTCTTCGGAAAGTAGTGGAATTGGAACAGCAAGGCGCCGATTTGTTTTTTGGCGAAAAATCGTTTGACACCGATGATTTGCTTCGCGTGAACGAAAACGGGATGGGGTATATAAACATCCTCCGTTTGACCGATATTCAGGATCGCCCGAAACTTTTTTCAACTTTTATGTTAAGCCTTTTGGCTGAAATTTACGCAACCTTCCCCGAACAGGGCGATAGCGGCAGGCCGGAATTGGTAATCTTTATAGACGAGGCACATTTAATCTTCAACGAAGCCAGCAGCGCACTGCTCAACCAAATTGAAAGCATCGTAAAATTGATACGTTCCAAAGGGGTGGGGCTTTATTTTTGCACTCAAAACCCAACCGATGTGCCCGATGCTGTTTTGAGCCAACTGGGTTTGAAAATCCAGCATGCGCTTCGAGCCTTTACGGCCAAGGATAGAAAGGCGATAAAACTGACAGCGGAGAATTATCCACTTTCCGACTATTACAAAACCGACGAAGTTTTAACCGCCTTGGGAATTGGCGAGGCTTTGGTAAGTGCTTTGAACGAAAAAGGTATCCCAACACCGCTGGCCAGAACGATGCTCCGTGCGCCCATGAGCCGCATGGACGTTTTAACGGAGGAAGAATTGAAAAATTTATTGAAATCCTCAAAACTCATCCCGAAATACAATGAAGTGACGGACCGCGAAAGTGCGTATGAAATGTTGACCGAAAAAATAGAAACCGCCAACAAGGAAGAAGCAAAGGAAAAAGCCCAAAAAGAGAAGGAGGCTGCAAGAAAAACTACTTCCGGCCGAAGTTCCTCCAGCCGCAGAAGTACTTCGAACCCTTGGATAAAAACACTTTCAAGCCCAACTGTAATTCGCAGTGTTTTGGGGATTTTGGGGAAAATGATGAAATGATTGAAAAATTCCAAATAAAAAACCTGCCTGTCGTGCCTCTGGCAGGCAGGTTCCAAATTCCAAAATTTCATCCTTAATAAATCCCGAACTCAAAATCAAGACGAAAAAGACCCATAAACCCACTAAACTTAATAACCAAATAACTTTTTAACTCAATAACTTAATAACCCAGTAACTAAAAACTTAAATGAAAAAAACACTCATACTAATAGGAATAGTTTCACTTGCTTTTGTTCAATGCGGAAAGGACAGCGATCCTTTTCTGATTAAAAACGGTTCCATCGGCAATCTTACCAGCGAGATGAAGGTCAAGCAAATCGATTCCATTTTTGCGGCAGATTCCATTGTAAAAATAAATTCATCACCAAACGCTTTGGAAACTCAGGGCGAGGTGGAGATTTATGAAAAGGGCGGCAAAAAGCTTCTTTTGCTTTCTCCCAAAGACGAGGCCGATCCAAATTCAACAATTACCGATATTTTAGTTTTCGACCCTCGCTACAAAACAGAAAAAGGACTGAATTCAGCTAGTAAGTTTAAAGATTTTAAGGCAAACCATGCTGTTGCAAATGTTCAAAGAATACTCCGGGGCGTAATGGTATTTCTAAAAGATTCTGACATTTATTTAACCATTGATGAACAATATCTTCCAGCGGAACTTCGCAACGATCCTGATGCCAAAATTGAGGCAAGTCAAATTCCTGATGATGCACCAATAAAATATTTTAGGATTGGCTGGGAACCTGCTGCTCAGTGATCAGTGGTCAGTAGTCAGTGGTTTTATGAGGCTAAAGAAATTTTGCGTGCAAAGGTTTTGTTAACATTCATTAAAAAATAAATGCTTTCCTTTAATTTTAGTGCAATTAACCATTCAAAATGATTGTATTATGACTGCGATTTTAGGTTCTACTTTTGAAGCCATTGCGCTTCTTAAAAACAAAAAAGACACAGCTAAAACATAATTTATTAACTTTAAAGCCCTTTGTTTTTCAAGGGGTTTTATGCTTAA
This sequence comes from Aequorivita todarodis, assembly GCF_028561335.1. Taxonomy (GTDB): domain Bacteria; phylum Bacteroidota; class Bacteroidia; order Flavobacteriales; family Flavobacteriaceae; genus Aequorivita; species Aequorivita todarodis. The sequence goes on from NZ_JAQQTG010000002.1 coordinate 25,511, forward strand.
AATGAATCGTTATGCCAAATCCAAGAATTAAAAACGAAGAACAGTACGAGGCATTGCGCGACAAAGGATATAGCAAACAAAAAGCTGCCCGCATTGCCAACACTCCAGACGCCGGAAAAAAAGGCGGGAAAGCAAAACCTTATGAGGAATGGACCAAAGCCGAACTTTATGAACAAGCTAAGCACGTGGGCATTGAGGGCCGTTCAAAAATGAAGAAAAAAGAACTGATCCACGCTTTAAGAAATAATTGATGGCGAACACATTAAGGCCCTTCCATCTCGCAATACCCGTAGATAATTTGGAAGTTTGCAGAAAATTTTACAGAGACGTACTCGAACTTTCCGAAGGACGCAGCAGCGACCATTGGGTAGATTTCGATTTTTTTGGGCATCAGCTTGTAATTCATCTAAAAGAGAAGGATTCCGAAGTAGAAGCCATAAATCCCGTAGATGGAAAAGATGTGCCCATACCGCATTTCGGGGTTGTATTGGATATGGAAACCTTTAAGGTTTTTTCTGAAAAACTGATTCAAAAAAACATTACCTTCATCATAGAACCGTACATTCGTTTTGAAGGACAGGTGGGCGAACAGGCTACCATGTTTTTTAAGGATCCCGCAGGAAATGCTTTGGAATTTAAAGCATTTAACGACCTAACACAATTATTCGCCAAATGATCAAACAAATACCGCCGCAAATCATCCGACAAATATTTGTCATTTTACTCGTTTTATTAATGGGAAGCCTTATTTTTAGGGAGCTACTTCCTTATTTAACAGGGGTTTTGGGAGCGGTAACCATTTATGTTTTAATGCGCAAATGGATGGCTACATTGGTCAACAAAAAAAAATGGAACCCTTCGCTGGCAGCCACTTTCCTGATGTTCCTTTCTTTTGTGGGAATCCTAATTCCCATTGCAGGTATTATTTTGATGCTCACCAACAAAATTGGCGACGCAGTCCAGAATTCCGCAGAGGTTATTAGGGCACTTAAGGAGCAACTTGGAAAAATAGAGGACAAAGTTGGGTACGACCTTAATTCACAGATAGACCCTTCGGCCATTACGGGTTGGATTTCGGAAAACCTGCAGAGCTTGGCAGGGGGCACTTTCAACGCGTTTATCGCTATCGGGCTAATGTATTTTATGCTTTATTACATGCTGACCAACCGAACCGATTTACGGGAATCGCTCAAAGAATACATTCCCATGGATCGTGGAAACTTAAAGGAAATCGGTTCCGAAGTACAGGCTATGGTGCGCTCCAATGCGCTGGGCATCCCCTTGGTCGCATTAGCACAGGGAATAGTCGCGTTAATAGGCTTCCTTATTTTTGGTGTTGAAGATCCTTTCTTTTGGTTCGTTATTGTTACCATCGGCAGTATGATTCCATTTGTGGGAACTTTGGTGGGTATTCTGCCTGTTTTTTTGCTCACACTTTCCACCGGGCACAGCTTTCAAGCCTGGGGAATCCTTATTTACGGCTTTGTGGTTGTGGGTTCAACAGATAATATCATTCGCCTTTATGTGCTTAAGAAACTGGACAATGTGCATCCTCTAATAACGCTTATTGGCGTTATTGTGGGCGTACCGCTTTTCGGTTTCATCGGGCTTATTTTTGGCCCGCTGCTCATCAGCCTTTTTATGGTAATTGTCCGTATCTACAGGAAAGAATACGGCAAAGAGGATACCGCGACCGAAGAAGAAAGATTGTAAATTTTATTTCTTCCGAAGAATTTATTTTGTCGTTTCAGAAGTATTTATAACATAATTTTAAAAGTATTCCTTCTTCAATTCTTTATTTTTAGGGAACAAATAAATATTATATGCTTTTCAGAAAAAAGAAAGAAAAAAAACCCTCTACCATCGCCATGATGGATTCTAAGATTAACGAGGATTATGTGGGGGAAAAAGTAACCAAAATAAAAGACGAAGATATTGAAATAGTCATGGACAACGAAGAAGCTATTTCAGAAAAACTGAGCAACGCCAGCCCCTTGCGCAAATATGCCGAACTCGGAAAAATTATGTTCGCCATGCTCAAAGACGTTAAAAAGGGAAATTATCCAAACGTGCCATGGTTTACCATTGCTTCCATTGCAGTAGCTCTTTTATATGTTTTCAATCCTTTTGATTTGGTGCCGGATTTTATTCCAGGCGTAGGCTATATTGATGATTTGGCAGTATTATCCATCAGTATGGGCTGGATAGAAACAGATCTTCACAAATACTTGGATTGGCGTTTGGCGAACGGTGAAAATGCTTAGCCCTTGCGCTGCTCTCTCGCCAAAAGGGTATTTTTAAGAAGCATCGCAATGGTCATTGGACCCACACCGCCGGGAACTGGCGTTATAAACGAAGCTTTTTTGCTCACATTTGCAAAATCAACATCCCCTGTAATTATATAGCCTTTTGGATGGCTGGCGTCTTCAACCCTTGTTATTCCCACATCAATAATTACGGCATCGTCCTTTACCATTTCAGCCTTCAAAAAGTTTGGAACGCCCAATGCTGAAATGATTATATCTGCCTGTGTGGTTATCTGCGCGATGTTTTTGGTGTTGCTGTGCGTAAGGGTTACGGTACTATTCCCTGGCCAACCCTTTCGGCTCATCAAAATGCTCATCGGGCGGCCCACAATGTGGCTCCTGCCAATAACTACGGTGTGTTTTCCCTTTGTATCCACATCATAGCGCTGTAGCAATTCAAGAATCCCGAAGGGCGTTGCAGGAATGAACGTGCTCATATCCAAAGCCATTTTTCCGAAGTTTTCGGGGTGAAAACCGTCCACATCTTTTGAAGGATCTACGGTAAGCAACACTTTTTGGGTATCAATTTGTGGAGGCAATGGCAGTTGCACGATGAAACCGTCTATATTGTCATCCTCATTTAATTCCTTAATCTTTTTCAGTAATTCCAGCTCGCTTGTGGTGTGCGGCATTTTCACCAAAGTAGATTCAAAACCAACCCGTTCGCAAGCCTTAACCTTACTGCCAACGTAGGTGAGGCTGGCACCATCGTCGCCAACAATAATTGCGGCAAGGTGAGGCACTTTTTCACCGTTGGCCTTCATTTTTTCAACTTCAGCGGCTATTTCGTTTTTTATGTCGTTGCTTACTTTCTTTCCGTCTAGTATTGTCATTTTTTTCAAAAGTTTTCAGTAGCAGTTGCAGTTGGCAGTCTTTCAAACTCCAAATTTGCTGGGATTATCGATCATGTAATTTATAAGCTTACCTATTTCTTCACTTCTATTGTTTAAGTCGGTTTCAATTTCTTCTGAAATGTAACCAGAAGCTTTTGCAAATTGTAACCAAACCTGTGTTTCGGAATTCTCGGCATCACTATCGGTCAATTTACTGATGAAATGTTTTTCATATTTTCTTTTTCGGTAAGCTTCGGCAATGTTTGCACAGACGGATCGTGAACTTCTTCTAATCTGATCTGTCAAAGAATAGGTTTCTTCTTTTGGAAAAGTTTTCGATAATTCCAAAATATCCATTGCCAAGGCGAATCCTTTCTCATAGGCCAATAAAGTTTTAAAACTCATATATGAATAAATTTACGCTCCAAACTGCACACTGCAACTAGATACTGCAACTTAAATCAACGCATCTTCCCCATAGCCTGCATCATTTTGCGTCCGCCGCCGCCTTGCATCATCTTCATCATCTTGCTCATTTGGTCAAATTGTTTCAAAAGTTGGTTTACTTGTTGAACGCTGGTGCCGCTTCCTTTGGCGATCCGTTTTTTTCGGCTTCCGTTTATAATTGCCGGCTCGGTTCTTTCCTTTGGAGTCATTGAATGGATAATGGCTTCAATTCCCTTAAAAGCATCGTCATCAATATCAACATCTTTCAAGGCTTTTCCTGCTCCGGGAATCATTCCCACCAAATCCTTCATGCTTCCCATTTTCTTAACCTGTTGGATCTGGTTAAGGAAATCATCAAAACCGAATTGGTTCTTCGCAATTTTCTTTTGAAGTTTTCTGGCTTCCTCTTCGTCAAATTGTTCCTGAGCACGTTCCACAAGTGAAACAACGTCGCCCATCCCCAAAATACGGTCGGCCATACGCGCGGGGTGGAACACATCAATGGCGTCCATCTTTTCACCGGTACCGATAAACTTGATAGGTTTATCTACAACACTTTTAATGGAAATGGCCGCACCCCCGCGGGTATCACCATCGAGTTTTGTGAGCACAACGCCGTCAAAGTTCAATCTTTCATTAAAGGTCTTTGCCGTGTTTACCGCATCCTGTCCGGTCATCGCATCGACCACGAAAAGGGTTTCCTGCGGGTTAATGGCTTTATGGACGTTTGCAATTTCCGTCATCATCGCCTCGTCTATCGCAAGACGACCGGCAGTATCCACAATTACGACATTAAAGCCATTTTGCTTGGCGTGGGCAATTGCGTTCTGTGCAATCTGGACCGGATTTTTATTTTCGGGTTCGCTGTAAACGGCAACACCTATTTGGTCCCCCACCACGTGCAATTGGTTAATTGCCGCAGGACGGTATATATCACAGGCCACCAAAAGCGGTTTTTTTGTTTTTTTGGTTTTAAGATAATTGGCAAGTTTTCCAGAGAAAGTAGTTTTACCACTACCCTGCAATCCAGACATTAAAATTACCGTCGGGGAGCCACTTAAATTAATGCCAGCGGTTTCGCCACCCATCAGTTCGGTAAGTTCGTCCTTTACCAATTTCACCATCAATTGACCGGGCTGCAAGGTGGTAAGTACGTTTTGGCCCAGGGCCTTTTCCTTTACGGTATTGGTGAATTCCTTGGCGGTTTTAAAGTTGACGTCGGCATCCAAAAGGGCACGGCGCACTTCCTTTAAGGTTTCGGCTACGTTTACTTCGGTAATGCTGCCGTGACCTTTCAGTACGTGCAGCGCTTTGTCCAGTTTATCGCTTAAATTATCGAACATATTCTTGCTTTCTTTTTGAGAGTTGCAAAGGTAAAAAAAAGTTGGCAGTATTCAGTTGCAGTATTCAGTATTCGGCACCCTGCAATTCGGCACATAGTTTTCTGTAGATTTGCTGTCTACGTTTTTTTAAATGAAATTTTAAAAAATAAACAACAAAAAATATTTATACGGGTTTTGTATATTGCCAACTCGCAGAAAAACTTATGATAAAAGAAAAAGTACTCTCCCCTTTTCAGAAATTCGTCAACCTTCAGAGCTCTACTGGTATATTGCTTTTGGCAACCACTATTATTGCACTGGTCTGGGCCAATTCGGCCTTTTCGGAGAGCTATCAATCTTTTTGGCAATATGAAATCGGTATTGTTACGGACAGCTTTGAACTCGTAAAACCTTTGATACTTTGGGTAAATGACGGATTGATGTCTATTTTCTTTTTCTTAATCGGGCTGGAAATAAAACGCGAATTTTTGATTGGCGAGTTAAATTCCACCAAAAAGGTAATGTTTCCACTATTTGGAGCTTTAGGCGGCATTGCCCTGCCAGTGATTCTATATTTGGTCCTCAACCAAAATCCGGACACCCTAAAAGGTTGGGGGATTCCTATGGCTACGGATATTGCCTTTGCCTTGGCTGTGTTGAAAGTGCTGGGAAATAGAGTTCCCACCAGCCTAAAAATCTTCCTCACCGCCTTTGCGATTGTGGACGATTTGGGGGCGGTGCTGGTAATTGCCATTTTTTACAGTGGAGAGCTAAATTTGGTCATGTTGGGCGGCGCCTTGGGGCTTCTGGCCCTCATTTACATTTTAAGCTATAGAGGTTTATACTCCGAATTTGTAACCATTATTGCCGGATTTATCGTGTGGTTGTTGTTTTTAAAAGCGGGTCTACACCCCACCCTGGCGGGAATCCTAATGGCATTTGCGGTTCCGGTTCGTCAGAAAATAAGCACCGATGAATTTACCGACCAATTGGACAGTATTGTAAAAAACATAAAGGAAAGCACCATTCTGCAAAAACCCGTTCTTTCTGGCGAACAGCTCGAACTGATCGACGATTTGGAGGACTGGTCTGATAAGTATCGATCTCCCTTGCAGCATTTGGAACACAAACTGCACAACTGGGTGGCATATTTGGTGATTCCTATTTTTGCACTTGCCAATGCTGGAGTAGCCATCAATGGTGAAGGTGGGCTGGAAACGGCTTTGGTCGTGAACATTATGATCTGTTTGATTTTGGGGAAAAGCATCGGGATTTCAACCGTTATCTTTGCGGCGCGAAAGTTAAAGCTAATAGATGTGCCTTCAGATATTACAAACAGACAGATAGTCGGGGTTTCATTTTTGGCGGGAATTGGATTTACTATGGCTATCTTTATTGCCGGTCTTGCCTTTAACAGTAGCCCGGAATATATAGATTCCGCTAAAATAGGAATCTTGATAGGCTCGTTTATTTCTGCCATTCTTGGATATGGAATCCTTCGTTTTAACTCAGTAAAAGGAAAGTTCGGCCCTGCTCCGAAAGCTTAATAAAATCATTATTTAAATTATTTTAGGGAAGCCCTGTCTTCCCCGCGCCCTCCACTGCCACGATGCGATGTGGAGGGGATTTGGCCATTCAAAACAGTTTAATGGACATTTAAAACAATAATTGGCCATTCACCGCATAATCGAATATTTCCAAACCGTTTCGAATTAATTTCACTTCCTTAAACAGCTTTCACAACCAAAATTTAAGCTATAATTCGAATCTATTATGACGAAACCATTACTATTATGCAGCCTTTGCCTCCTTTTATTTTTCGCCGAAAAAACAAGGGCACAATCCTTTGAGGAAACCACTTTTGAAGATATTACCACCACGCCTTCAGCCTCGCGAAGTGCCAATTTTATTGATGTGAACGGCGATGGATGGGATGATATATTTTTCACTAACGGACCCGCCGCGGGGCAAAACAATATGCTTTATTTAAACAATGGCGATGGCAGTTTTACCACTGTAATTGCAGACGATATTGTTTCGGACAACGACCGCTCAGACGGCGCCAGTTTTGCCGATGTTGACAACGATGGCGATTTGGATGCCGTGGTGGTCACTTACGGCAGAAATGGTACGGGGAAGAAAAATTATTTCTACCGAAACAATGGCAACGGCACTTACACATACGAACCCGATAACGCCATTGGAATTCCGTTGACCTATTCTGAAATGGCAAATTGGATAGACCTCAACAACGATCAGTATTTGGATGCCTATATTACCAACAGTGTGGTTTCCACCCGAAATCTTTATTTTGAAAATCAGGGCAATGGTTCTTTTGAAGCGGTAACCGGTCTGTCAATTACCAGTGAAACGCTTGCTTCGCGCTCCATAAATTGGATAGATTACGACGGCGATGGCGACAGCGATTTGTTTATTGCGAATGAAAACGATGCCAACAATTCCCTTTTCAGAAATGACGGACCCGATAATTTCACGCAAATCACCAATCTGGCCATCACACAAAACGGAAGGAATTCCGCTGGCAGCTCGTGGGCCGATGTGGACAACGACGGCGATTTCGATCTTTTTGTGGCAAATTGGGACGGACAAAGCAACCAACTTTTCCTCAATGAAAATGGAACTTTTGTAGAACAGACAAGTTCTGCCATTGCGCTGGAAATTGGAAGTTCATTTGGTTCCGCCTTTGCCGATGTTGATAACGATGGCGATTTGGATTTGTTGGTTTGCAACGCCTATTTTCCGGGCCAAATTACAAATTCACTCTTTATAAATGACGGAAACGGTGTTTTTACCAAGGACACTAACAGTGCGCTGGCAAACCATCAGGGCAATACGTTTGGCTGCGCTTTCGGCGATTACAACAACGACGGGTGGCTGGACGTTATATTGGCGAATACCTTAAACGAAAACCAGGCCAATTCACTTTTCAAAAATACTGGCAGTGGAAACAATTGGATAAAGATTCGTTGTGTTGGCGATCCGTCCAATGGTTCTGCGGTAGGCGCCAAAGTGCGGGTTCGGGCCAACATTAACGGAAACGAAGTATGGCAAATCCGACAAATTGAAGCCGCCAGTGGCTATTGCAGCCAAAACAGTTTCACCAACCATTTTGGATTGGGCAACGCTACAAATGTGTCTGAAATTAGGGTTGAATGGCCTTCGGGCACGGTAGAAACTTTTACCGATATTGAAGAAAACAACACCTATTTGATCGTGGAAGGCAATGGCATTCAGTTGGGAGTGACAGCTAGCGCAAAGCACGATTATATAATTTACCCCATTCCGGCGAAGGATGTTTTGATGATCAATTTTCCTTCAAATGGACTTGCTTCAAAGGTGGAAATTTTCGACTTGAATTCCCGTAAATTAAAGGAAGAAAACAAGGTTTCAACATCATCTTTTGCGATGGACGTGAGCCAATTGAGCGCGGGGGAATATATTCTGAAAATCACCAATAACGCCGGCATTACCTCAGAAAAAATCATAATTAAATAGCAACCTACTGTTCCTAAATGTTGGTTGGAAAATGAACGTGTTGGATTTTCACAATGAAAATTCAGCGCGTTTTTTTATCTTCACTTTGCCAATATCCAAAGTAGATGAAGCTTATACGCACAGATTCCAACAACCCAGATTTTGCTGAATTGGTAAAACAGCTGGACGCAGATCTTGCCATACGCGACGGGGAGGACCATGCGTTTTACGATCAATTCAATAAATTGGACGCTATAAAACACACTGTTGTGGCCTATAATGAAGCCAATCGGGCAGTGGGTTGCGGTGCCATCAAGCAGTTTGAAACAGGAATTATGGAAGTAAAGCGAATGTTTGTTCCCCTTAAAGAACGCGGAAAAGGAATTGCGGGGGAAATTTTAAAAGAACTGGAAATCTGGGCAAAGGAATTGGGCAACGACAAATGTATTTTAGAAACCGGAATAAAACAGCCGGAGGCCATTTCGCTATATAAAAAAAGTGGCTATAGATTTATTGATAATTATGGCCAATATGCCGGGGTGGAGAACAGTGTTTGTTTTGAAAAGTTATTGAAAAATTAAAAGCATGAAAAATTCCAAAGACTCCATAAAACTGAAAGACGCCGTTGCCATCGGTATCGGCGGGATGGTGGGCGGAGGAATTTTTGCAGTTTTGGGGCTTGCGGTTTCATTGGCAAAAGGAGGAACGCCGGTGGCATTTCTCTTTGCAGGAATTATTGCTTTGTTTACAGCATATAGTTATTCAAAATTATCACTTTCGTACCCCGACAGGGGCGGCACGGTAAAATTTGTGAACGAAGGTTTTGGCAGGGGTATTTTCAGTGGCGGCATCAATAACGTTTTGTGGATAAGCTATATTATTATGCTTTCTCTTTATGCAACTGCGTTTGGCAGTTATGCGCCAAACCTTATTTCGATAACTGGCAGCAAGGCAATTGACTCCCATATTTTTGTGAGCGGGGTTATTTTATTGGCAACGCTTATCAATTATTACAGCTTAAAGGTTGTTGGCGAAATTGAAAGTCTTGTAGTATTTATCAAACTCTTTATTCTACTGGCCTTTGCAGGAATCGGAATTTATGGTCTGTTCGGAAATGCAAATATCGGCCAACTGAATCCCGCAAACTGGGAAAGCCCGTTTCTTTTGCTTACCGGCGGAATGGTAATCTTTGTTGCCTACGAAGGTTTTGAACTCATTGCCAACGCCGTTCCAAACTTGGAAAACCCGAAAAAAAATGTGCCCCGCGCCTACTTTGTTTCCGTTGGTTTTGTGGTTTTGCTTTATATCATCATTGCAATGGTTACCGTGGGTTCCTTGGGTTTTGATAAAATTGCAACGGCCAAAGACTACGTTTTGGCAGCCGCGGCCAAGCCGATGATCGGGCAAATTGGGTTTACCGTTATGACCGTGGCCGCACTTATTTCAACCTTTTCAGCAATAAATGCCACGCTATATGGCGGCAGCCGCGTAAGTTATGAACTTGCCGAAGACGACGAACTGCCCCATTCCTTTACCGACCAATTTTGGAATAAGCCCATAGGATTGGCAATTACGGTAATACTCACATTACTGACGGCAAATTTTTTAAATCTCGAAAGTATTTCAACTTCTGGCAGCGCTGGTTTTCTTTTGATTTTCGCTGTTGTGAACTATGTAAGTTTTCGCAAGGCAGAAACGATAAATTCCAGCAAAACCATTAGCTTGATTGGGACGATTCTTTCGGCTATGGCGTTTGTTGTTTTGATTGTCCAGCAATCCACTTCAAATTTGTTGGGTGTGTCTATTTCTTTGGGAATAATAGTAGTTTGCTTTCTTATTGAATGGTTTTATAAAAAACACAAACCAAAAACGAATCAGTAAAATCTTATAATTTTTTTAAAATTTCCTATCTTTTTTACAATCTTTAATCGTAATATTGCAATATACAATTCAATTAGAGAAATGGGAATCACAAAAACCGAAATATTCACTGAACAACAAAACGAGATTGCAACATTGGCCAAAGCCTTTGGGCATCCGGCGCGCGTGGCCATTCTTCAGCATCTTTTCAAAATAAACGCTTGTATCTGTGGCGATTTGGTGGAAGAAATTGGGCTGGCGCAACCTACAATTTCACAACATTTAAAGGAACTAAAAAACCTCGGCCTAATTAAGGGAAGTATTGAGGGCACTAGCATTTGCTATTGCATAGCTACAGAAAATTGGATCAAAATGAAGAAAGTAATGCTGCAGTTTTTGGATCAGGATATTTCCAAAGAAAGCTGTTGCTAAAAAAGATTAAACTGAAACACAAACCAAAAATTTCAAAAAAAATGAAAAACGAACAAGAATTAAAAGACATCGTAAAAGACCGATACGCCAAAATAGCCGAACAGGGCAAAGCCGAAAACGCGGCCTCCTGCTGCGGCGCAACAACGCCTTCAAACAAGGTTTATAATATAATGATGGACGATTACTCAGAAACAGGCGGTTATGTAGAAGATGCAGATTTAGGGTTGGGCTGTGGCCTTCCTACGCAATTCGCGAAAATTAAAAAAGGCGATACCGTAATCGATTTGGGTTCGGGCGCGGGTAACGATTGCTTCGTGGCAAGGCACGAAACGGGAAGCGAAGGAAAGGTAATTGGGATTGACTTTACCCCAATTATGATTCAAAAAGCGCGAAACAATGCAGAAAAACTGGGATTCAACAATGTAGAATTCAGAGAGGGAGATATAGATGCAATGCCTGTAAACAATGACGTTGCAGATGTAATAGTGAGCAACTGTGTTTTAAACTTGGTGCCGAACAAACAAAAGGTAATCGGCGAAATTTTCAGAACGTTGAAACCGGGCGGCCATTTTAGTATTTCCGATATTGTTTTGGTCGGAAATCTTCCAGATGCCCTTAAAGAAGACGCCGAAATGTACGCGGGCTGCGTGGCGGGAGCAATCCAAAAAACGGAATACTTACAATTTATAAAAGACGCAGGGTTTCAGAATATCCAAATTCAAAAGGAGAAACCTATTGTAATCCCGAACGATATTCTTGAAAAGTATCTTTCTTCGGAAGAAGTGAAAACATTCAACACTTCCGATACGGGCATTTTCAGTGTTACGGTATATGCCGAAAAACCGGGAACAAAGCCTGAAAAACCGAAAAGACAATTGGCTGAAATAAATGATGAACCCTGTTGCTCCCCGGACGGGAATTGTTGTTAAAATGGAACTATCCGACCCAATTCACAAATTTATTGAAGAACTGGAAACGAAAGATATTTCCGAAGAAAGAAAAACCGTTTTACAGCCCTTGGCCGATTACATAATTTCAAAAAACAAAAACAAAAAAACAGTCCAACTTAATTTCATCTGCACCCACAACTCCCGCCGGAGCCATTTGGCACAGGTTTGGGCGCAGACCATGGCGGAATACTTCCGAATCAAAAATATAGCATGCTATTCTGGCGGGACGGAAGCTACTGCCGTTTACCCAATGGTTGTGGAGGCTTTGGAAAATGCCGGATTTAAAATTTCAAAAGAAAGTGGAGGCAACAATCCCGTTTATAAAATCAGTTTTTCTAAAACAGACCCGCCTATTTTTGCCTTTTCAAAAAAATATGATAACGAGGCAAATCCCACAACTAACTTTGCCGCAATTATGACCTGTTCGCAGGCCGATACAGGCTGCCCTTTTGTGGCTGGTTCGGAAAAGCGGATTTCCATAATGTATGAAGATCCAAAAATTTCAGATGGCACTGCCCAACAACTGCAAGTTTATAAGGAACGCAGCGAGCAGATTGCTTCCGAAATGAAATATGTTTTCTCGCAAGTAAACTTTTAAAGTAATTTTTCCAACGGTATTTTCACAACAAATTGAACTGAAAAAAGTTTTATCTTGGCATAATGAATCCCAAACTAAAAGCCAAACTCTTCAGATTCAGTTTTCTGCTGAATGCTTTTATTTTCTTTATCGGCGGCCTGGGTTTACTGGAAGAAGGAAAAAACGCCCTTGCCATCCTTCAGTTTGTTACTGCGCTTTTCAACCTGTTCATGTTGCTAAAAAAGCTTTCGCCAAAAAAACGAATAGCCCTAAACTATATCATACTCATCCTCAATATTCTCGTGGCCGCGAGTGTTGCGTTTGATTACTATTTTATGGGGAAGGAAAAAATCAAGTATTTGTGGTTTTTTGCGGCATTTATGTACACGGTTGCGCTTATCGTGCACATTCGGAAACAGCGAAATTCTGAAGCCAGGGTCCATTAAAGATTTATCGAGAAAATTTTCCTGTTGCACAACTATTTCAGAATGCTGATAATAGGGCCCTTCTAAATCGGAGTTTTTTGTTTCCTATAGTTTTTTATTATACATTTAGTCTTTAACTTGTTTCCGTTTTAAAGGATTCCTATATGAAAAAAACAATACTTTTTGTTCTAACATGTGTTCTTTTCAATACAGCCTCTGCGCAACAAGGATGGTTTTATTCCGCCTTTATTCCCACGGAAAACCACCATGGGGCCATTGCTACCATAACGGAAGACATTGCTGTAGCAGTGGTTGACGGTGGCGATTTTTACAAGACCACCGATGGCGGAGCTATATGGAATATCTTTGAAAGCGGAATAAACCAAGAATTCTACGACTTGGCATTTGCCGATGCCAATTTGGGTTTTGCCGTAGGTGCGGAAGGAGCTATGCTAAAAACCAACGACGGCGGCGATACTTGGGCACAAATTTCCACCTCGATTACTGTCAAATTATACGCCATTGGCATTGCTTCCGCAGATAACATCTGGGCAGTAGGCGATGCAGGAGTGGTTCTGCATTCCACAAACGGCGGAAATACTTGGAGTTTGGATACTACCCTTTCCACCGAACGATTGAATTCCATAGCTTTTAGGGATGAAAATACGGGCTATATTGCCGGCGATCATGGCGAACTTCTTTTTACCGCAAATGGCGGATCTACCTGGGAACCAATCCCTGAGATCGATACCCAAAAAGATCTATTGAAAATAAACGCCACTGCCAATTTTGTCCAAATTCTTGCAGGTGTTTCCGGCGATGTACCTTTAAGGGAAGGTGATGAAACATTTAAAAGTTCAGACAATATAACTTGGACAACGTACCAGGCTCCCATATTTGCCCCTACTGCCAGTGATCTTTATTTTTTTGATGATGCCATAGGCTTTACTATTTCCTCTCAAAACGCACTGTGCAATTGTTGTTATATTGAAGTCCTTAAAACCGAGGACTCGGGAGAACAATGGAACACCAGTTATTTTGGAAATGACATCGGAACAGTTTGCAACGCATTCTTTGGTTATGCCGATATTGCTTTTGCCACAGATTTAACGGGCTATTTTTTCATCGGAAACTTGATATACAAAACCGTGGACGGCGGCACCGAAACCGTTATTATCGTAAACACGGAAGACTTCAACAAGCCAAAAGACTTTGCGCTTTACCCCAACCCCACCCAAGGAAACAATCTGACCGTGGCGCTTACGAATATAAATACTTCCGATTTGCTTTTGAATATTACGGACATAACCGGAAAAACGGTTTACTCCACCACCGAGTTGGGCAATAACACTACCTTGAACATTTCTGGGTTGGCGAATGGGCTTTATTTTGTTACTTTGAAAGAAGACGGAAAACCTTTAGTCTATAAAAAACTGATCAAAAATTGATAGCGTTCTTTATTAATCTTCTGTTTAGATTACTCTCAGATTTTATAAATGCCCTCGCCACCGCACTGCCGAGACTTCGGTACATCCTGCGGTATTCCCGCATTTAGAAAAACCTACCTTCTCCCCCTATTCCTATTGCTGCCCTTTTTGGAATGCGTATTTACTTTAGTCCCAGCATTACGCCCACGGCTGTGTCGCTGCGCTTTTTGGCGTTTCTTTTCTTCCTCGGCTTCCTTAACGTCGGCCATGGTTTCGGTGGGCTGAAAGTTTGGTAGGGTTTTGGGCTGAAGGCGCTCGCCGATCAACTTTTCAATATCCTTTAAATAGCCAACTTCATCAAGGCTCACCAACGAAAGCGCTTCGCCACTGGCTCCTGCCCTTCCGGTACGGCCAATGCGGTGAACGTAATCTTCGGAAACGTTTGGCAATTCAAAATTGATAACGTGCGGCAATAATGGAATGTCCAGGCCACGGGCGGCAATATCGGTGGCTACCAATACGCGTACTTTTCCTTCCTTAAACCCAGACAATGCTCTGGTACGCGCGCCTTGGCTTTTATTTCCGTGGATAGCGGCCGAAGTGATTTTCGCCTTTTCAAGTTTTTCGCTCAAACGGTTGGCACCGTGCTTGGTCCGCGTAAACACTAATACTTGTTTCCAATTTCCTTTAGAAATAAGTTTTATGATCAAATCCGTTTTTTGGGCTTTATCAACTCGATAAACAGTCTGATCAATCTTTTCGACCGTAGTATTCTGAGGCGTAGCTTCAACCAAAACGGGATGTTGCAAAAACTCATTGGCCAACTTTTTTATTTCCTTAGAAAAGGTTGCCGAAAACAATAAATTCTGTCTTTTTGAAGGCAATAGGGCGAGTATCTTTTTAATATCGCGCAGAAAGCCCATATCGAGCATCCTGTCGGCTTCGTCCAAAACGAGGATTTCAACTTTTGAAAGGGAAAGCGCATTTTGGTTTTCCAAATCGAGCAACCTGCCTGGGGTTGCCACCAAAATATCCACGCCGTTACGAAGGGCACGAATCTGTGGGTTTGCGCCCACGCCGCCGAAAATAACGGTGGAACGCAGGTCTGTAAATTCGCTGTATTCCTTAAACTCATCCTGTACCTGTGCGGCGAGTTCGCGGGTTGGGGTAAGTATCAAGGCGCGAACGGGGCGTTTTCTCAACGCGGGTTCGCCGTTCAATATTTGGAGCATCGGCAGGGCAAAACCTGCGGTCTTTCCGCTACCGGTCTGGGCGGAGGCGAGTACGTCCTTGCGTTCCAAAATTAAAGGGATTGCTTTTTGTTGAATTGCCGAAGGCGTTTCATATCCTTTTTTGCTGATTGCTTTCAGCAGGGCATCGGACAGCCCAAGGGATTTAAATGACATTTTTTAGATATTAGATTTTAGACATAAGACTTAGGACTGCATGACCTAAGACGAGTGACCAAAAAAAATGAGTATTGTATGATTTTGATTATTTGTGACCGCTGCGCTTGGAGATAGTATATCGCGGCGCTTTTAGAATTCGGTCTTTTTAAGAACCATTAAAACTAAGAAGACGGTTTTAATAAGCGGCGAAGGTACGGCTAATTTTCTGCGTGAAAGCCAAAATGGTCAAATACGTTTCATAACATTTTCCACCACCGCATCACACTTATGGTTGCCAAACTCAAAAATGGAAGCATCGTGGGTAGTTTTGAAGAGCTCTTCCTTCAATAAATTTTTGGCCCGATGCAGACGGACTTTCACGTTGCTATCCGTCAATTTAAGGCAGTCGGCAATCTCTAAATTGGACAACCCTTCCACTTGATGGAGCATAAAAACCACTCGGTATTTTTCAGGGAGTTGGTCAACTGCTTGTTCCACCAAGGTTCGGGTCTCGGTCTTTATGGTTTGCTTTTCTGGGTTCATCTGGTTTGTATCTGGCAAATGGAAAACGTTGTCTAAGCGTTCCGTTTTTCCGTAATTAGTGGTTTGTCTTTTGTTCTTTCGTATTTGCTGCAAGGCTTCATTTATGGCAATCCGAATGAGCCAGGTAGAAAATGAGGCTTCATTGTTGAATTGTTCCAACTTGGTATAGGCCTTAACATAGGCATCCTGCATAATGTCCTTTGTGTCGTCTTCCGAGTGGATATAACTTCGCACGACCCTGAAAAGCCGCTGGTTATACCGTCGCAATAAAATTTCAAAAAGTCCCTTTTCCCCTTGCAAAACCCTTTCCACAATAATGGAATCGGGCAATTTGGTCAAGGTAAATGATTCGAGATGGTGTGCTTTCATACTATGTTCTTTTCCTTTTGATGCCATAAGCTGCCTAAAGTTACAAATTTTGTAACCGCGACCCATCCATGGCATCAAACCTATAGAACCAAAAAATTCATTTAATCATGACAACAGTAACAAAAACTTCGGAAATCAACAAAATCCAGAACCTCCTAAAAGCGGTGTTCATCATCGTGCCCATAGTTGCGGGCTTGGACAAATTCTTCAACATTTTAGTGCAATGGGATACCTATCTGGCCCCCGCTACTTTGGAAATGCTTCCCTTTAGCGGCGAAACGTTTATGAAAATAGTTGGGATAATCGAGATTGTGGCAGGTATAATCGTAGCCATCCGCACCCAGATAGGCGCCTATATCGTTTCGCTCTGGCTGCTGCTTATCGCGCTAAGCCTCATTTTTACATGGCACCACCCCGATGTTGCCGTACGCGACATCGTGATGGCCATTAGCGCCTTTATTCTGGCCAAATTAAGTACTCCTCCAGCAAATGCAGGCTAAGCGCTAATTCTATTTTGCCCGTGTTGCAAACTTCCCTTTGGACATTTTTTTTCCGAAGGGAAGTTTTTTATTGAATGAAAAGAGCCGGGTGGTTCCAAACACTGTAAAATATTGATTTTAGGATAGTTTGGGTTTAATTCTTAAAATGATTTTTTTTAGGGCCTTTTCCATTTCCAAAAAAATAATCGTACATTTAAAATCAACAAACAACCAATCAAAACCAAAATGAAACGACTATTACTCTTGGCAGTATTAGCGTGCGTTTCGTGGAGCAGTCTTCCCCAAACTCCTTCCCAAACACAAGAAGACACGCTACAGACTTCCGCTTCAGAAATAATTCCAATCGTTGAAGACACCCTTCAGCAGTACAAAGATTTCAAGAAAACCATTCGGCTTTCCCAAAAAAACAAGGATTTTGAAACCCTTGGCGCGGCGTATATAGACTTGGCTAAGTGGCACGAGGACCATACCGTGCTGGATTCTTCCATCGTTTATTTGAAAAAGGCCATTTCGGTTTACGATAAACAGAAAATGACAAAACAGCTGGCAGACACCTATCTCCTGTTGGTTATGAATTACAGCGGCACGGCCGAATACGACAAAGGTTCCGAAGCCGTTTACAAAGCATTGGCGCTCTACGAAAAAACAGGCGACCAGCGCGGAATTGGGCAATGCTACACAAAAATTTGCGACCTACTTTATTATTCAGACAGTTATGCCGAAGGGGCGGAATACTGCAAAAAAGCAATCGAAATACAAGAGAAAAACGGGTATGAGGAAGATTTGGCCCTCTCGTACCGGCGACTGGCGGAAAACCAATTGTTTCTGGGAAATCTGGATGAAAGCCTAAAAAGTATGAACACCGCCCTCAATCTTTATAAGAAAATTGGCGAAACCGGCCCACCGCTTTTGGCCTGCTATAACGGTCGTGGCAATATCTACAAATACATGGAACGCTATGACGAAGCCATTGCAGATTACAACCGCTGTTATGAAGGTGCCGAAAAAATAGGATTTACCCGCTATATGATGCCGCCCACCGCAAATATTGGCCACGTTTATATTTTGCAAGGAAAATATGCCGAGGCCCTGCCCTATAATCTAAAGGCAATCGAGATTATGAAACGCATCGGCAACACCAAAAACCTTTGGGAAAACTATATGCATGTTTCCAACATTTACAGTGAATTGGGTGATTACAAAAACGCGCTAGAATACCACGAACTATACGAACAGGGCCATACGGAATACCTCAACACCATCATAGCGCGGAAGGACAGCGAGCTGCAGGTAAAATATGAAACGGCGCAAAAGGATTTGGAAATTATGAGCCAACAGGCAAAAATTGCGCAACAGCGAAAGACCCAATGGCTCTACATTGGCATTGCGGGCTTGCTTGGCGTAATTCTCTTCGGAATGTATTTTACGCTGAAGAACATCCGCAAAAAACGAAAAGCTTTGGCCGCCGTTAATATTGAATTGGACGCCAAAAACAAACAGAATGAATTGCTGCTGAAAGAAATTCACCACCGCGTAAAAAACAATCTGGAAATGGTGAAAAGCCTCATCGCGCTACAATCGGCAAAACTGGAGGACGGCGCCAGCAAAGAAGCCATGCTCGCCAGCCAGAACCGGGTGCAGAGCATGGGCATTATCCACCAGAAATTGTATCAGGGCGAAAACTTGGGCAGCATTGAAATGAAGGATTATTTTATGAATTTAAGCGAAGGCGTTTTGGACACTTTCAATGCCGAGGAAAAGGTGAAGATAGAATGCGCTATGGATGACCTTAACTTAGATGTGGACACTGCAGTACCAATAGGATTAATTGTAAATGAATTGCTTACAAATGCCCTGAAATACGCTTTCCCCGAAGGCGTAAAAGGGCAAATAAATATTAGTCTTACGCAAAAGGACAACGATCTTTTACTGGAGGTTTCAGACAACGGCGTCGGCAAAACGGAAGGTTTAAAGCCAAAAGGCACGGGCTTCGGCACACAATTAATCCAGCTATTGACCCAACAATTGAACGGCACTATTTCCGAAGACTCTAAAAACGGCACCGCAGTATTTTTCAACTTTAAAAATTTCAAAATAGCTTAATGGGGAAAGCGATAAAAATACTGATCATTGAGGACGAAATGGTAATTGCGGCAAACATTTCGCTGCAATTGAGCGAACTGGGCTATGAAGTAATAGGAATTTTGCCCCGCGGCGAGGAAGCGCTTTCACATATAAAAATAGACCAGCCGGACATCATTTTATTGGACATTCGGTTAAAAGGCGAACTGGACGGTATAGAAACCGCCCACGAAATCCAAAAGCAATACAACATCCCCATCATCTACCTTACCGCAAATGCAGATGAGGCCCACTTTAACCGCGCCAAGGAAACCCATCCGTATGCCTTTATATCAAAACCCTTCAAAAAACTGGACCTGCAACGCGCCATTGAGCTGACCGCTGATAGAATTGAATTGAAAAAATCTTCTGAAAATGGAAATGGCAATGGCAATAGCAATGGCAATGGTAATGAAACAGTAGCCAATGGCAACACCACAGATTTTATATTGAACGACCGCATTTTTGTGCGCCACAACGAAAAGATGCTGAAAATAGATATTAAGGACATATACTATATTGAAGCCGACCGTAATTATTGCCGCATTTTTTCACAAGGCAGGGAATATCTTTTGGTAATGACGCTGAAGGATATTGACGAAAAACTTCCGCAGAACCATTTCCTTAGAATACACCGTTCCTATATAATCAATCTTTCCCAAATTGACGAAGTGGCGGGCACGCACGTGGTCATTTCAAAAAAAGCAATCCCGATGAGCAAGGCCATGCGGGCGGAACTTCTCAAAAGGTTGCAAACAATCTAAATCTTAGACTTTTTGAAACACGAGGGTTTGAATCACGACTTTGGATTATCTCAAATGGAATAAAAATTTATATTCAGATAAACCATCGTGAGTCCAAACATCGTGAGTCAAATCGTCATTTTTCTCCCTTCGGCAACAAAACACTACCCTTCGGACATAATTTTGCTCCCTTCGTCCTAACTGCCTTGTTTTCAAGTGTTTCATTAAAGTACTTTGGGGTAAACCAATAAAACTTGATGTTATGATTTCAACTACAGAATTAAAAAAGGTATATGGGGCTCCCAACCAGGAGGGTTCATATTTAGTGACTATCAAACTGCCCTACCCCATGCGCTTGGCGTGGGACAAGCGGGTAACCGTAAACCGCATGCGCTGCCATGTAAACGTGGCCGACCAGCTTACCAATATATTCAACGACATTCTTGCCCATTACGGAATGGAAAGAATTAAGGAGCTTGGCCTCGACCTATTTGGGGGATGTTTCAACTACAGACAGATGCGTGGAGGTTCCGACTGGTCGCGCCACAGCTGGGGCGTTGCGGTAGATCTTGATCCCGAAAACAATCCTTTGCGGGCAAACTCGTCAACCGCAAAATTCGCGAGACCCGAGTATCAACCCATGATCGATATTTTTTACAAGCACGGCTTCGAGTCTTTGGGAAGGGAAAAAAATTATGACTGGATGCACTTTCAGGTAAAGTCGCAAGCAATACCAACGATGGCTTAAATGCCACAATT
Organism: Aequorivita todarodis; assembly: GCF_028561335.1. GTDB lineage: Bacteria > Bacteroidota > Bacteroidia > Flavobacteriales > Flavobacteriaceae > Aequorivita > Aequorivita todarodis. Next base: position 46,008 of record NZ_JAQQTG010000002.1, read on the forward strand.
TAAACCATCATGACAATAGCGTCAAGGTCAATTTCGCTTTCTATTTCGTCTCGGTTTTATTTTCGTTCAGTAAATAAAAGTATCCCTTCGGACAGAAATTGACCCTGTTCGTCCTAAATCACTTTTAAAATTTATTGATTGTCAGTTATTTAGATGCACTCCCCACGGCATATATTTCAGAATAAAATCTTTCAACTATGAAAACAGTACTTCTTTTGGGGTTTTCTGGAATTATTAAAAAATACTTCAGACTTGAACCAATAAAAAAGTATTCTCAAAAAAATACTGAAACTCAATTCTGAATGCAACCAAAATAAAATATAACTAACCAATTCAAATATTTAAACCAATGAAAAAACTACTCTTTTTAGGACTTGCAATAGTCCTTTCAATGGCAGCTTGCCAACAACAGGAAAAGCGCTACACCCAACAATCGCCTGAAATAAATTCATTAAAAGAAGGTATTGCAGCGTATGAAAACCGAGATTGGGAAGCATTGGCAAGCCACTACGCAGATACTGCAAAGATAATGTACAATGTAGTTGAAGAGGATGGAAAAACACCGGCCCAACTAATGGCAATGCACAAAGAAGACGCAACTGTCTTTTCAGACTGGAAATATATAGACAATGAATCTGAATATGAAATGGTAGTAACCGACAAAGGAAAAACCTATGTAAACTTCTGGGGCCTTTGGAAAGGCACACTTGCAGCCACCAACAAGACATATACCATTCCTACACACATTACGGCCCAATTCGTAGATGGCAAAATCGTAAAGGAATTTGGCTATTGGGACCTATCCAAAATAATGCTGGATATGCAGGCCCTGCAAGAGGCCGATAAAAGTTCTGCCGAAGCAAGTGAAATGGACGGCTCCACTACCACTGAAGCAGCGGGCGAACAGTAATTACCCAGGCCTAACGGGCATTACAAGTGAGGATGTAGTTAACCCGTTAGGTCTAATTTAAAACCAAAATTATGAAAACAGTAGGTATCATAGGAGGCTCTGGCTTTATAGGAAGTTACACCACCAAGAAATTTCTGGAAGAAGGATACAATGTAAAAGTATCTGTTACCGACATCAAAAAGAGCGAAAAGTACCAACACCTCTTCAATTTTGAAAACTCGGACAACCTCAACATTAGTGCACTGAAAGTGGAAGATTTGGAAACGTTGAAAGGTTTCATCAGCGATTGCGAAATTGTAATCCACGGCGGCACGCCTTTTCAGTTAGATGTTAAAGATCCACAGACAGAACTTTTTGACCCAACCATTAAAGGAACCGAGAATTTTTTGGAAGCCGTAAGTGAGACCCCTTCTATTGAAAAGGTTGTGTTGATAGCTTCCGTCGCGGCCTGGAATACCAATTTTCCACTGCCATCATACGGAAAGACCGCCACAGACACCTTTGATGAAACCGATAAAAAATACATAAGCGTCGAAAGCCATCCGTATGCACAGGCCAAGTTTATGGCCAACCAAACGGTGGAAAACTTTATAAAGAAAAACCCAAATCTTTCCTTTGAAATTACATCGGTATCGCCAGTTGGGGTTATGGGGAAATCTCTGTCAAATAGGGAAGATTCTACTTCCACTGGAATGCAGTTTCTCTTTAAGAACAAAATTGCCCCCAATCCATTTGTGCAAATGCTTTATGACACCAATGCCGAAATGGCCGTAGTAGATGTAAACGATGTAGCGGAAGCCATTTTTAAAGCCGCAACAATTTCCGGCCTACACGGCAAAAACTATTTGCTGAGCAGCGAAAGTTACCCAGTGAGCGATATGAGCTTAATGCTGAACCATAAAGAACCGAAAAACAAAGGAAATATAATTTACCAGAACCAACTGGCAATGAACGATCTGGGCGTGAAATTCAGACCTGTTCAAGAGACTTTAAACAGTTATTCAAAATAGTAAAAAGAAAAAAGTTATTGAGTTATTGAGTTATTTATGAAAACCCCTTAATGAGCTATAAACCAACAATATAAAACCGAATATTAACCAAATAAATACATAAAAATGAAAACAACAATTCTATCGGCAATGCTACTCATAGCTTTCATTGCCACAGCACAGAAAAAGAACGGAACGGTCTATATTGAGCATCCGGCAATTGACGTAGTAAATGATTTTACCAAAGCATCAGCTGCGGGCGACAGAGCCAAAATGGCGAGTTACCTGACCGACGACTTCAAGGCCTATAACGGTACTTCAGACAATGCCAACGACAAGGGAATGGACAAGGAAGCCTTTCTGGACAACCAAATGCTTTACCACGATAATTTGGACTACTATGCCATTGAGACATTTCCCGGCTCCTACCCAGATGCCATTGAGTATAAAAAGGACAATCCGGATGGCGATGTGTGGGTACAGACCTGGGATTTAATAAAGGGCGTCCACAAAACCACCGGCGTGAAGATTGATGCCGCTTCGCACCGGCTTTATACCCTTACCAAAAACAATAAAATAAGCAGGCTCATCATATACAAAAACGACGGGGTAATTGATGAAATACGCTCCAGTTTTTCCGACAGGAAAAACGGCACCATCTACAACCACCACGATTTTATAAATACAGTCAGGAAGATGATGTACGCCATCGAGAACAACGACTGGGACAAGGCATACAGTTTTTATGATAAAGACGCCCGGTTTGTCGATTCCAGTTCGCCCGATTTCAAGAGCATTTCGCTGGCAGAGCAGAAAGCCATAGACAAACAGATACTGGACAAATTTGACGTGGCCAGTATTGATGTGGTGGGCTATCCCGATTATTTACATTACGAAATGGGTGATGCCCACGTAGTGCAGTCCTGGTGGAACATCAACTTTATACGCAAATCGGACAAAAAAGCAATCACGGTCCCCATCCACTACCAAATGTATTTTAATGAGGATGGTAAGATAACCAGTGAAACCGCCTATTACAACCCGAAATTGTTGGATTAAGATTAAACGAAATAGAAAGACCCCTGACCCCTAAAGGGGAATAACTGACTAATTGTTTTTAGACACTTTTTAGGACCGGGGTAAATTCTTTTGAAATTGAAACCTGAAAAAATCTCAATGGATATCTGTTGCATAATTAAAGATGAAAATTAAGACTAAACTAACCCGTCCTATGTCTTAAGTCCTTTAGTCATAAGTCAAAAAAAAAACTCCCCAGTTATAAAGCAAAACAATTCAATTTTAACCCGTTTCCGCCTATTGTGGAAACACAAATTAAAAATCATGAGAAAATTAATTTTTACAATGCTTTTAGTACCCTTTTTGGCACTATCGCAAAACAGTACCGAATACGCCGTATTCGAAACCGCAAACTTAACCCCCAACCCTGCGCAAATAAGCCAGTTTGAAAAAGGGTTGGCGGCACACAACAAGAAATACCATGGCGAGGGACCTTACGGGGTAAGGGTTTACTGGATAATGAATGGACCCAACACCGGTAGCTATCATTGGAGTATGGGACCATTTCCTTGGAGCTCTTTGGACAACAGACCTGCCCAAAAAGAAGGCCATGATGCCGATTGGAACACAAATGTAGCTCCATACACAACAGCAGAAAGTGGCGCGCAAAGCTATTGGCGCTTTGAGGCCGAACTTTCAAGATTCCCAAAAGACTTTACCATTAAGAATATGGAAGTTGATTACTGGAACATTAAAAGAGGTAAGATGGAAGATGCCAAAAAATTGGTTGAAAAAGTACATAAAGTATATGCCGAAAAAAGCCCCGATGATACGTTTGGCATTTATATAAATGAATTTCCAAGCACCAAGGAAGGACGCGACTTAGCGGTAATCTCATTTTTTGATAAATCTGCTTGGTTAGGCCAAGATAGAGGTTTTGTCCAAAAATATGAAACCGTGCACGGCAAAGGCAGTTGGGCTACTTTTTTAAACGACTGGATGAACGTAACTGACGGTGGCGAAACCGAAATCTGGATGTATGTTCCGGAATTAAGTGGCATTAGTGGCGACGTAAAAGCCGCTGATAGAAACTAACAAAACTTTGCGCCCTTTGCGCCTTCGCGGTAAAATGTACCCACCGCAGAGGCGCAGAGTACGCTAAGAAATTGTAAAAAACAATAGTATGAAAACTTACGAAACCCAATGGAGCAAAGCAGAGCTGAAAACATACATTCTAATGCTCTGTGCCAAAGCAGATAATTTGGAAACCGAGGAAGAAATAGCCCTGATAAAGAAGAAAACTTCTGAAGAAATGTTCGAAAAAATGTACCGGGAATTTCAGAATGATGACGAAGATGAAAGCCTTGAAAAAATACAGGACGCACTGGAACGGCACCAATACTCTGAACTTGAACTGTGCGAGCTGAAAAATGAAATCCAGCAACTCTTTGCCGCAGACCGCAAGGTCCCGATGGCCGAAAGCAATCTGGGAAGAATTCTGGAGAATATTATTTACTGAAATCGAAATCGAAATCGAAACTGAAACTGAAGATGATCCTGGTAACCCCGTGAAAAGATGAATTTCCTGCAAAATATTCCCCGCCCTTAAGCGTGGCTCCTTGTAGATATAATCATCGAAGTTGTAAATGAAAATTAAGAAATAATGAAAATTATAATGCAAATCCTGTTTTTGTTATTTGTGGGTTTCGCAATGAACGCCCAAGGCGCAGACCCGCATGGGAGTGCCGAATCTGCAATTACAGGAATGGTTTCTTCGGAAATAAAAAACCACAAAAACTTGGATAAAATGGGTAGTCAAAAGCATCTAACTACTTCAGAAAAAGTTTATGCCAAAGACGAAGCAGACGTAAAGGCATCAATCGAACAATTTCTAATCGTAGCAGGAAACTACCAGCTCGACAAAATGGAAAAAATGATGTCCGACAATGCAAGTCTCGCAACCAAAAGATTAAGGGACGGCAAATGGACTACTGAAACCATATTGATGCGCGACTATTTTGAAGCGGGAAAAATCAGAACCAACCGGCCATATTTTGAACCCGTAAAAGAATACACAATACATGTGAGCGAAGGGCAATTGGCATTCGTAAAAGCCGATGCCGTTTTACATGCTTTCGGAGTTCCACTTTTGCACAACATTGATTATTTCACATTGCTAAAGAAAAACGGGGCTTGGAAGTTTATCAATATTTCGTTCACCTCAACCCGTATTCCGGAAACTGAAAGAATTTACGACCCAATCGTCTTCGCCAAAAGTTACGCACAGGCCTGGTGCAGCCAAAACCCAGATTTTGTGGCGTTGTTTTATGCCGAAGATGGCTCGCTAAACATAAACAATAGTACGCCTTCAGTTGGAAGAACGGACATTGCAAAATCTGCCGAGGCCTTTATGGAAACCTTCCCTGACGATATGGTTGTCGCTTTTGACAAATTGGTCAAAACTCCAAAGGGAACAGAGTTCCATTGGACATTGACCGGGACCAACACAGGCCCCAACGGCACCGGAAAAAAAGTAAACATAAGCGGTTTTGAACTTTGGCAGTTGGACGAAAACGGTTTGATAAAAGAATCGAAAGGCAGTTTTGATGCTGAAGAATATAGCCGGCAGATTAAATATGGTGTAGCAGATTAAAGTTGAAATCGAAATCGATCCCGATAGCCATCGGGAGAAGATGAAAACAACAAAAAAATGAAAACACAAGACGAAGGCTTAAAAAGAGAAATAGGTTTATGGGGACTTTCAGCCAATATGATTAACATAATCATAGGCTCCGGTATTTTTGTATTGCCTGCCATTGTAGCGGGAATTTTAGGGCCGGCATCTATAATTGCTTATATATTCTGCGGTATTCTGGTAATACTTATTATGCTGTGTTTTGCAGAAATGGGAAGCAAAATAACCAACTCTGGTGGGGATTATACCTATGTAGAAACCGCTTTTGGTAAATATCCCGGGTTTTTGATATTTTTGGTAGGTTTTGTCGCGAGAATCTGCGCAACAGCCGCCGTGGCTAACGCTCTGGTTGATGTGTTAGCAGTTGTTTTTCCTTTGTTCCATTCTTATACTATCAAAATAGGGTTCTTTGTATTGCTCTTTTTCGGCTTTGCAGTCATTAATGTTTTAGGCGTAAAACAAGGAATTGGCCTTGTAAAATTCAATACTGTAGCCAAACTCCTTCCGTTGATTTTGCTCGTAATATTTGGTTTAAATTATGTTGACATTGAAAATTTAAAATGGACTGCCACACCCAGTTTTCAGCAAATAGGAGATGCCTCCCTAATTTTGTTTTTTGCTTATACTGGTGGCCCTACTGGTCTTATGGTTGGCGGTGAAATTAAACACCCCGAACGTACGATACCGCGAGCGGTTATTATAAGTATGGCTTTTTTAATACTCTTTTATATCGCCATTCAAACCGTTGCCCAAGGCGTTTTGGGGAGTCAGCTTTCTCCCGATATGGCTACTCCGCTTGCAATGGTAGGACAAGTAGTTTTTGGCCCCATTGGGTTTACTTTTATCATGCTTGGAACGGCCATTTCTATGATGGGAAACATAAGTGGCCAGACCTTAAATACACCGAGAAGTTTGTTTGCGGTTTCCCGCGATGGAATATTGCCCGTAAAAGCATTTCAAAAAATACATAAAAAATACGCCACACCCTATACTTCCATTTTAACCTTTTCCACACTCGGGTTTCTCTTTGCTGTTCTTGGCGGCTTTAGAATACTAGCAGTATTATCAGTTGTCGGAGCACTTTTGAGTTATGCAACCGTTTCACTTGCTGTACTTAAATTCAGAAAAAAACCAGAACTAAAAGCCAAAGGATTTACCATTCCCGGAGGATCAATAGTACCGCTTTTATCTATTGCAATCTGCTTGTTCTTTATGTTTCATTTAAAAGTAAACGAGGCCATAAGTATCGCGGTATTTTTAGGGGTTGCCACTATTTTGTATTTGGGTTTAAAGTGGGTTAAAAAGAAAAATATGGAAACTATAAAGGAGAAATAAGCCGCACAATTTTGAAGCATTATTTACTATAAAAATCACATATAATATCATTAAAATGGAAACACAAGCACAACCAACACCAGCGGCGATCCTTCAAATGGGATCAGGGTTTTGGGCATCAAAAATACTTTTGACAGCAGTAAACTTCGAACTCTTTACACATCTTGCAAAGCAACCAAACCAGTCTGCCAAGAACCTCAAAACTTTATTGGGTTTGAAATGCACAGACAGAAACACTTACGACTTTTTGGACTGTCTGACCGCATTTGGATTTTTGAAACGAGAAGGGCTTTTGGAAACTGCCAGCTACTCAAACACTTTAGATACCGATGTGTTTTTGGATAAAACCAAACCTTCTTATATAGGCGGGATCCTTGAAATGATGAACGAAAGACTGTGGGAATTTTGGGGAAATCTAGAGGACGGTTTAAAAACAGGCTTGATTCAGAATGAAGCCAAGGATGGAGGCGAGGGCATTTTCAATGTGATTTATGACAATCCCAACTTATTAAAAAACTTCGTGAATGGAATGACAGGTGTTCAGATGGGGAATTTTATGGCTTTGGCGCAAAAGTTTGATTTTTCAAACTACAAAACTTTGGTAGATGCAGGGGGCTCGGCAGCCGTACTTTCTGCGATGGTCGCGAAGAATAATCCACATATAAGCTGTACCACGTTCGACTTGCCTTCCTTGGAAACTATGGCGAAGGAAACTGTTCAAAAATTCCAGTTAGAAGATCGTGTGAAAGTTTTGAGCGGTGATTTTTTCAAGAATGGATTGCCAAAAGCGGATATCGTAACCATGGGGAATATATTGCACGATTGGGACGAAGACACAAAAATAAAACTGATGCAAATCGCTTATGATGCGCTGCCAAAAGGAGGTGCTTTTATCGCCATTGAAAATGTTATTGACAATGATAGAAAACAAAACGTTTTTGGATTGATGATGAGCCTGAACATGCTCATTGAAACTGGTGACGGATTCGACTACACCTTTGACGATTTTACAAAATGGGCAAAAAAAGTAGGTTTTTCATCTACTGAATTGATGCCTTTGGCAGGACCAGCGAGCGCTGCGATTGCTTATAAATAATAATATTAACGTAAACATTAAATTGTATAAATATGAAGACAATAAAATTCACAACAATAGCAATTGCTTTGGTTGCGACAATTTCAATATCGAGCTGCAACGAGAAAACCAAAACGGAAACAAACGTTGAAAAATCGGAACCCACCGAAACCGTTGTTGCTAATGAAACCCCAGACTATTTCCTGCTGCGTCCCGAAGTTGAAAAAGCCTATGGCTACTCGCATGCCGTAAAAATTGGCAACGACATAAAAATTTCCGGAGCCGTAAGTATGGACGATGAAGGCAACCCAACCGCTGTGGGCGATTTGGAACAGCAGATGAAAAACTGCTATGCCGATATTGAAAAAATTCTAAGCCACTACGGCTGCACTTATGACGATGTGGTAAAGGAAAACATATTTACCACCAACATGCCCAAGTTTTTGGAAGTGGCGGCCTATAGAGCAGAGATTTATAAAAACCATTTCCCCACAGGCTCATGGCTTGGTGTGAAGGAATTGGCACTACCGGAATTTATGATTGAGATTGAGATGGAAGTATACAAAAAATAGATTTACGAATACTAAAAAACATATTATGAAAACACTTAGAAATTACCTGTTAATCATTGCTGTCTTTGCAATAACGGCAGCTTCATTTGGCCAACAAAAATTGGATGCTTCAACTTTTGCCTATAATACCGGAAATCCTGCCGATTGGCCCGCAGCGCTGGACGCAGTAGTAGCCGCCCCAAAAAACCATAAAATTTTATTGGAAAACGACAAGGTGAGGGTTTTGGAGGTAACACTTTTACCGGGCAAAAAGAACCGCTGCACCATCATCAATGGCCAAGCACGCTTTATATAATGAGTGCGGGAGATTTTGTGGATTATGACGCCCAAGGCAATGTGATCCTCGATTCCCGAAAATTCCCCGAACAACCAACGTATCCGCTGACCATATTCAAGAATGCCGAAGCGCCGCATCAAGCCGAAAACCTGAGTAAAACAGAAACCATCAAGCTTATTCGGGTTGAAATGAAACAATAAATAAATTACCTCGGGGCATTTTCGTGAGCTATTAAAATTTCAAATTCTAAATTCCAAAAGGAAGCGAGATAGAGCCTCCGGGAATGGAACCCAAAAAAAATTATATAGTAAGTCATAAAACAAACAAATATGAAAACATCAAAATTACTTTTAGCCATCGCTTTCTTGAGCATTTCAACAGTATTCGCCCAAAAAAGCAACATTGAAAAAGACCTGAAAATGTACGAACAGGTTTGGAGCGATATTGTTAACAAAGGTCAGATTGAGCTTATCAACGATAAAAACTTCGACCCAAATGTCGTGCAGCTCAACAATACGGGAAATCTTGAAGGCATCGCAGCGTTTCGGGATTATTACCAAAATTTCCTGACCGGATTTTCCAATATAAAATTTACTGTGAAGGACATTTTTGGCCAAGGCAACAATATCGCAAAACATTGGAGTTTTACAGGAAAACATACTGGCAATTTCTTCGGAATTCCACCTACGGGAAATGTAGTAAATATCGAAGGTGTTACCATCGCCAAAATGAAGGACGGCCGCATTGTGCAGGAGCAGGATTTTATGGACCCGAACATGATGATGCAGCAGTTGGGTCTGGTTTCTGATCCCAACAACTTAAGCGTAGTTGACAATATGTACAAAGCCTTTGCGGTTGGCGATATTCCAACCGTCCTCGCCGGCATGGACCCAAAAATAGTTTGGAATGAAGCCGAAAGCAATTCCCTCGCAGATGGCAATCCATACATTGGCCCAGATGCGGTATTAAATGGTGTTTTCAAAAGACTTGGAGAGGAGCACGAATATTTCAGATTAGAAGATATCCAGCTTCACGGTATGGACAATAACCAAGTGCTGGCAACGCTTCGTTATGATGCCAAAGTAAAGAAAACCGGAAAGACCTATAACGCCCAAGTTGCACATCTTTGGACACTCAAGGATGGAAAGGTTGTCGCATTTCAGCAGTTTTTGGATACCGAGAAAGTGGCCGAGGCGATGGAAAACTAAATTTTCAACTAAAACGGAGCAAGCCGAAAACCCAACCTGCAAGGTCTTTTTCAGACCTTGTAGGTTTAATGACAAATTCCGAATAAACACCTACAAATAAGGTAACCACAATATAATTTTTAGCAAATTCATTTTAGACAAGAAGCACAGATTAATTATAGAAGAAAAGGCAGTTTCCCCATGTCACCAATAAAAAAGGAGGATTTTAATCCTCCCCTTAAAACCTAAAATCATGGCAAAAGAAACTACTATCAGAAAAAAAAGATTGGGCAGGATCTTGACCGATAATGCCTTAACCAGGTATATTACCTTTTCGGCACTTTATATTGCCCAGGGAATTCCCGAAGGCATTACCTTTTTTGCGATTCCCGCCTGGTTGGCCATGAACGGCAAGTCGGCCATGGAAATCGCAGCTTATGTAGGGGTGATTGGAATTCCGTGGAGCTTTAAAATTGTGATTGCGCCTTTGATCGATCGTTTTACCTTGCTTGCAATGGGCAGAAAAAGACCGTGGGTCATTTTTGGGCAGCTTGGTTTAATTATAAGTTTTTTATGTATCGGGTTGATTCCAGATCCATTGAACAATCTCTCCGCCTTAATGGTTGCGGGTTTTTTCATCAGTTTTTTCGGCGCATTTCAGGACGTGGCAACCGATGGGATGGCCGTGGATGTGATTCCCGAGAACGAACAGGCCCGGGCCAATGGCCTTATGTGGGGGGCGAAAACCATTGGCATTTCGGCCTCGTTGCTTATCGGCACTTGGCTTATCAATACGTTTGGTTTCCCAACGGCCATCTCTTCCCTTTCCATTGCGGTGGCAACCATTATGCTTTTCCCGATTTACTTTAAGGAACGGCCCGGCGAAAAGACAATGCCCTGGACAGCCGGTGAAATTTCCCCAGATTCAAAGCAGACTCAATTGCGAAGCTGGAAACACATTTTTAAATGCCTTTACAAGGTTCTTCGGTTAAAATCGAGCTTGGTGTTTGGCCTCGGGGTTTTTGCCGTGGGTTTAATGTTCGGACTTATTGATACGCTGCTGCCTATTTTCAGCATTCAGGAATTGGGGTGGACAAATTCGTATTTTTCAAATGTATTTTCCATTACAACGGTAATTGGAGGTTTTTTGGGCATGTTCATCGGGGGCTATTTGGTGGACTATTTTGGAAAAATCAAAATGCTTTCATTGTATTTATTTTTCTTGACCCTACTTATAGCCGTATTTGCATCCCTGTCCAATCTATGGGGAAATAATTTAATTGTATACGCCTTTATCCTTTCCTATTACACGCTATATACGTTTTTGTGTATTGCGGTGTTCGCATCGGCCATGCACCTTTGCTGGAAAACCGTTGCCGCGACCCAATTCACCCTTTATATGGCGCTTTCAAATATGGGGCGCGCTGCCGGAGCTGCAATGCTTGGGGTCTTGAAAACAAATTTTACTTGGGAAATCGTCTTTCTAATTATAGCCGCTATGCCCGTGATTATGATAATCCTTATTCAACTTATAAACTTTAAGAAACACCGGGTTACCGTGGATAGCTTTGTTATTTTGAAACAAACGGTCGTGGCGCCACCGGTATTAAAAGATTGATTTCAAAAAAGAAAATCCATTGCGGGAATTTGTTTCGGGTTTTAAATGCGAATGAAAAAAATAAATTAGCACCACAGAGACACAGAGAACACGAAGAAATCTCTGTGCGCTCTGTGCCTTTGTGGTGAAAAATTCAATTAACCAACAACAAATGATTCAAAAAGAGGAAGGTTTAAAAAGAAGGGTTGGCGTATTTGGCTTATCGGCTAATATCGTCAACATCATCATCGGGTCCGGTATTTTTGTGCTGCCTGCAATTGTAGCCAGTTATATGGGAGCATCCAGCATCATTGCGTATCTGTTTTGCGGACTTTTAATGGCAATGGTAATGCTTTGCTTTGCCGAAGCTGGAAGTAAAGTTACAAACACCGGGGGGCCTTACACCTACATAGAAACCGCTTTTGGAAATTACGCTGGCTTTGTAGCTGGTTTTTTTGCCGTTGGAAGCAACTTGTTTGCAGATGCCGCAGTTTCAAATGCGTTAGTAAATGTAGTCGCTTCAGCATACCCAATATTTGAAACCGGATGGCCCCGTTTTTTGTTTTTATTTATTCTTTTTTATGGTTTGGTTTACGTCAATGTAATTGGGTTAAAGCAAGGCATAGGCTTGGTGAAATTCAATGCAATTGTAAAGCTAATACCATTGCTTTTACTAATTACTATTGGCTTTAAAGATGTATCGGTAAGCAATCTGTATTTTCAAAATATGCCAAGTCTCAAAACATTGGGTGAAACCTCGCTTATTTTATTTTTTGCTTTTCAGGGTTGTGAAACGGGAATTATTGTTGGCGGGGAAGTTGTCAACCCAAAACGAACAATTCCGAGGGCTATCTTAATAAGTATTACAACTGTTGCGGTTGTTTATATCTTGATTCAAACCGTTTCACAAGGTGTTTTAGGGGATGCTTTACCAAATTTTACAGCGGCTCCACTCGCAGAAACCGCTAAAGTAGTTTTTGGCAATTTTGGATATTTACTTTTAATTATTGGCGCCGTTATATCTATGTTTGGGTACATGAGCGGCACTATCCTTAACAGTCCAAGGATTGTTTACGCACTTTCAAGAGATAATGTAATCCCGATAAAAGCACTTTCCAAAATTCACAAATCTTATGCTACGCCATACATAGCCATTATTATTTATGCAACCATTGGCTTTATGCTGGCTGTTTCCGGCAGTTTTGAGCAATTGGCAGTCATTGCCAGTAGTTCTATGCTCATTCTTTATTTAGGCGTAGCACTATCTGTAATGAAGCTGCGTAATTCTAAAAAAGAATATTCCGGCGGATTTAAAATTCCAGGAGGTTGGGCAGTTCCCATAATAGCAATTGCTATAATTCTATACTTTTTATCAAGTCTTTCAGCAAATGAAATGATTGGTACGGGAATATTTATAGGTTCATTAACGCTTATTTTTTTCGCTATTAAATTTCTAAAAAAGAAAGTGGTATGATAAAACTCTTTAGAAACATTCGAAGAAACCTTCTCGCTGAGGGCAAGACTTCAAAATATCTTAAATATGCCATTGGCGAAATAATCCTTGTGGTCATCGGTATTTTAATTGCCTTGAGCATCAACAACTGGAATTCCAACCGTATTGAACGTCATAAGGAATCTGTGTATCTATCAAATATTCAACGCGATTTGAAAGAACAGTTCAAATCCATCGAGCAACAAATGGGTTTCGAATTTGAAATTAACAAAGCTGCGAAACCGATTATTATTTACTATAAAGCACATCACGAATTTAAGGTGGACAGTACCTTTACAGCCAGCATTGGCAAATTAAGCGCACGTATAACTTTTGTAAAAAACAACCCAACTTATATTGAACTGCTATCGTCGGGCAATATCGATATTATTAGTAATGATGGCTTTAAAAACGAGTTGATAAAATATTACCAAGAAATGGAACGTATTGAAAAAGTTATCAATAAAAACAACAATCTTTTTACCGATGCTGTATTTGTTCCCGAAATGCTAAAATTGACTGAGATTCAATCGACCGACCTTTATAAAAGAAAAATGTTTCAAGATCTCTTATCTGATATACCTGCCGAAATTTCAACTGATATCGTGAGCCTAAATGAAGCTAATTTAGAAGCCATTACTCGGTCGAATTTGCAAATTCCCGAGAAACAACTTTTAATGATTAATGCGATAAATTTCAGATATCAATTGGCAATTCTTCATTATAGGTATCTGAATAAACAAAAAATAAAAACCCAAGAATTGCTGGACAAATTGAAGACAGAGGATTAAACCTTGAGAAAGGTTCGTATAAATTTCCTGATGCCCTTTAATCAAAATAAAATGCTTCGGTAACAATTTCAAGCGTCTCGGACAGTTTTAAAATGTCTTTGTCCAAAAAAGTTAACTTCTTAAGGCATAATTTCTTAACTTTAGCATACTCCCCATAAAACACATCCCCAATTTAAAAAAAAACACGGATCAGTGCCATTGGCCTACAACGTCATGGTTTATGACCTATAAAAATTAGCATAATGAACGCAAAATCCATCAAAGGAAAATCAGTCGCAGAAATCAAGGCGGCGCTGGAGAAAGCCACAGAAAACGGTTTCAAGCCTACCCTGGCAATCTGTTTTATTTCAAAAAGCCTGGACAGAATGGCCATTTGCAAACTATTGGACGAAAGGAGCATTAGCGTGTTTGGCTGCACCACCAATGGCGAATTTATAGATGAAGTTTCTGAGAAAGCATCGGCAGCCATTTTACTACTCGATATGGACAAAGAATATTTTCAACTTTATTTTGAAGAATATCCCAATGAAAATTATCGTGAGGTTGCCAGGGGAATTGCCCAAAAGGCAAAAGCAAGCTTTAAAGAGCCAGCTTTTTTAATTGGCATCAGCAATGCCGCGGCCGATGGCGAAGAAATCCTCCGCGGTATCGAGGAGGTTGCCGGCCCAGAGGTAAATGCCTTTGGCGGTGCCGCCGGCGACGACTACGCCTTTACCGAAACCTATGTTTTTACCAATGGAAAGGACAGCGGCAATGCCATGGTGTGCCTCGCCCTGGATGAGGAAAAGGTTGAAGTGCAAGGTATCGCCACTTGTGGCTGGAAAGCCGTGGGCACCGTAAAAACGGTTACCAAGAGCGAGGGCAACCACGTTTATACCGTAGATAATATGCCCGTATTGGATCTTACCGCAAAATATGGCGGCATTGAAAATGCAAGTCCACAAAACAATAATCTCCTCATTGAGATTGCCGCAAATTTCCCCTTGCAACTGCAGCGTGAAAAAGGCGATCCGGTAATGCGGCCCGGCCTGGTGGTAGATTGGGAAGACCGTTCCTATTACACCAGCGGTTCGGTGCCAGAAGGCTCAAAAGTACGGTTTTCCCTTCCCCCGGATTTTGACGTGATGGACAAAGTGGTAAAAGGGGTAGCGAATCTAAAAGCGACAAAAATGCCGGAAGCAGACGCTTTGGTGGTGTTCAGTTGTGCGGGCAGAATCTTATCGCTTGGCCCTTTAATGGCCGACGAGCTTGAAGGCATCAAGAATGTCTGGAACGTCCCCATGGCCGGAATGTTCAGCAATGCGGAACTGGGAAGAGCAACGGGCGGAAATCTGGAAATGCACAACCTGACCACTTGTTGTGTGGCTTTGAAGGAAAAGTGAAATGGTTATTGAGTTACTGAGTTATTGAGTTATTGAGTTATTGAGTTTTTTTGGCGAACAGTTCTTAGTAACTTAATAACCAATAACTTAATAACTCATATATCTAAAATGTTTAAATAATTTACATATATGGAAATAAGCAAACTATTTTCAATTTAAGACCAAACCCAATGCAAGCAAAAACCATAAAAGGACATTCCATTGAAGCTATAAAATCAGCTTTCTCTGAAAGCATATCGGATAACTTCAAACCCACCTTGGCCATCGTTTTCCTGTCCATAAAACAGGACTGGGAGACCGTCTGCAAAATATTTGAAGATCCAAAAATTGCCATCTTTGGCGCCACCACTTCGGGAGAATTCATTGATGGCGACATTGAAGAAGGAAGCATAACCGTAATGTTGCTCGATATAAATCCAGATTATTTCACACTAAAATTCTTTGAAACCGGTGAAAAGTCCACTTTTGAAAATGCGAAGCAACTGGGCGCAGAAGGCAAAAATACCTTTAAAAACCCTGCATTTCTCATCGTCACAGGATGGTTGACCGAAGAAGGTGAAAATATCGTAGAAGGTATTACGGCAGGTTTTGGCATGCCTGCCCCGTCGAAGGACGGGGTGACGATTTTCGGTGGGATGGCCGGCGACGACCTTTCCCTCAGTGGCCCGATGGTTTTTACAAAAGACAAGAGTAGCGACAAAGGACTTTTGGCACTCATTATTGACGAAGATAAGATTGAAATAAATGGCATTGCAACCTGTGGGTGGAAAGCCATTGGCACTACCAAAACCATTACCAAAAGCAAAGGGAATATCGTTTACACCATTGATGATAAACCTGCTTTGGATATGATAATAAAATACCTTGGGGTAGATTATAATTTTAGTACGGGAAATGAAATAGTTACCCAAATCGGCGCGTATTACCCATTGCAAATGGAACGTGAAGGCGTGGCCCCAGTAATGCGCACCGCAATGCTCGCAAACCGGGAAGACCGCTCGCTCATCTGCGCCGGCAACGTGCCACAAGGCTCCAAGGTCAAGTTTTCACTTCCACCGGATTTTGATGCCATTGAAACGGTTATAGAAGAATGCAACGAGTTAAAGCAGGAGCATCAACAAGAGGCTGATGCGCTCATCATGTTTTCATGTATCAGCAGACATTTGTCCTTCGGCATCTTAATGAGCGAAGAAATAAGTCAGGTAAAGCAGGTCTGGGATGCCCCCATGGTAGGCTTCTTCACTTATGGCGAATTCGGAAAATCGAAAACCGGGAAGCATGAGTTCCATAACAATACCTGCTGCGTAGTGGCCTTAAAGGAAAAATACAATGGTTACTGAGTTATTGAGTTATTGAGTTTTTTAGCGAACAGTTCTTAGCGACTTAATAACTCAATAACTCTGATATCTAAAATGTTTAAAAAATTTATAAATATCGAAATACGCAAATTATTTTCAATTTAAGAACGAACCCAATGCAAGCAAAGACCATAAAAGCAAATTCCACCGAGGAAATCAAAAAAGCGTTTCAGCATAGCATAGCGGACGCCTGCCGGACGGACGGGCAGGGCTTCAAACCTACCTTGGCCATTATCTTTCTGTCCATAAAACAGGATCGGGAGGCGGTATGCAAACTATTTGAAGATGCCAATATTGCCATCTTCGGCGCAACAACCGCGGGTGAATTTATAGACGGCGACATCGAGGAAGGAAGCATCACAGTGATGATGATGGATATGCCCCAGGCGTATTTCAAAATTGAATTTCTTGAAACTACCTTGGAAACGACCTTTCAGGATGCCAAAAATTTGGGCGCCATTGGAAAGAAAACCTTTCCCAATCCGGCGTTTATTATAGCCACTGGAGGAATATTTATCGACGGGGAACAAATCATTGATGGCATTATTGAAGGTTTTGGAAAACCTGCCAATTCTAACGGCGAAGTAACTATTTTCGGAGGAATGGCGGGAGACGATCTGGTAGCCGAAAAACCACTTGTTTTTACCAACGGGAAAAGTAAGGACAACGCCTTACTGTCCCTCATCATTGACGCCGACAAAATTGATGTTAGGGGAATTGCAAGTTGTGGCTGGAAGGCTATTGGCACTTCAAAAACGGTTACCAAAAGCGAAGGCAATATTGTTTATACCATAGACGACAAACCGGCTTTGGATATGTTAATGAAATACCTGGGCGTGGAGATAAAGCAGGAAGACAACAAAAACATAGCACCATTCCTGAATTCCTGGTATTACCCCTTGCAGGTAGAACGCGACAATGGCGATACCGTGATACGTGCTACCCGTTTTGCCAATAGCGAGGACCGCTCGCTTATCTGTACCGGCGGGGTGCCCCAAGGGGCAAAAATCAAGTTTTCCCTGCCCCCGGATTTTGATGCTATCGAAACAGTCGTTTCAGAATGTGAGAGCATTAAGGACAACGCCCAGCAACAAGCCGACGCCCTGATTATGTTTTCGTGCGTGAGCAGACATTTGTCGTTTGGAGCTTTGATGAAAGAAGAGATAGAACAGGTAAAAAATATATGGAACGCCCCTTTGGTCGGCTTTTTCACCTACGGCGAATATGGAAAATCCCTGTCTGCCGTACAGGCAGGAAAAATCGGCACTAATGAATTTCATAACAACGCCTGTTGTGTGGTGGCACTAAAGGAAAAGGCCCCCTCTAGCTCCCCGAAGGGGGAGAATAAGTAGGTTCCTCCCTCCCGATTGCTATCGGGATTCAAGGGGAAGTGTCCGCCGCGGCGGACGGAGGGGTTAAATAACTCAATAACCAGTAACTTAGTAACTTTAAAAAAGATAAAAACCTCAATGAAAATCATAAATAAAATAACAACAAAACAAGATTTCCGCCTGCGCGGGGAATTAATATGAACCAAAACCTACAGACCATCCTCGATTTTATCCAGCAGTCCGAACATCTTTCGGAAGAAGAAAAAACAGCCCTAACAAAAGCTGCAAAGGAGGCAGACCGCGCGCTGACCATTTCGGAGTTTAAATTGGAACGCACCGAGAAGGTAAAGCGCACCACCGCCATCCTGCTGGAAGAGACCATTGAGGAACTGGAGCAAAAACGAAAATCCATTGAGGAAACAAACGATGCGTTGAGCAAATCGTTGGAAGAACTGAAAGCTACGCAAGCCCAATTGATCCAATCGGAAAAAATGGCTTCCCTGGGCGAATTGACCGCGGGAATCGCACACGAAATCCAAAACCCGCTGAATTTCGTCAATAATTTTTCCGAAGTGAGCAGGGAACTTTTGGAGGAAATGCAGGAAGAATTGGATGCCGGCAACCTGGAAGATGTAAGGGAAATTGCAAGCGATGTTATTCAGAATCTAGAAAAAATAAACCACCACGGCAAGCGCGCAGATGGCATCGTAAAGGGAATGCTGCAGCACAGCCGAAAAAACACAGGCGAAAGAGAGGCTACAGACATCAATGTTTTGGTTGACGAATATCTTCGCCTCGCCTATCACGGGCTTCGTGCAAAGGACAAAAGTTTCAATGCCACGTTGGAAACGGATTACGACAATTCCATCGGTAAAATTGAAATCGTACCACAGGATATTGGGCGGGTTGTTTTGAATTTGATTACGAATGCGTTTTATGCAGCCCCCCTGCCCCCCGAAGGGGGGTTCAAAAACCAATCCCAACCCCACAAACCAACAGTATGGATCAGCACGAAAAAGAACCCCCCTTCGGGGGGCAGGGGGGCTTGGCTTATGATTTCAGTTAAGGACAATGGCCCCGGAATCCCAAAAAAAATAATGGACAAAATATTCCAGCCCTTTTTTACCACAAAACCAACAGGCCAAGGCACCGGTTTGGGCTTGAGCTTAAGCTATGACATCGTAAAAGCCCACGGTGGCGAATTGAAAGTGGAAACCAAAGAAGGCAAAGGCACCGAATTTATAATCAGCATCCCAATCAAAAAGTAAAGATGAAACTGACCAAGCAAATAGAATCGGAAGTATGCAAGGTATATGATACTTGGTTGCAAAGCTATCTCAATGGCGATGTGGAAACGTATGACCACTATTTGGATGATCACTACCACTTTATCGGTTCTACCAATAACGAGGAGTTCTTGAACAGGAAGGAAACCACAAAGTTTTTTGCAGCTACTGCCGAACAACTCGCGGGAAAGAGTGAATTGCGGAACGAAACAAAAATAATTGAGCAGTTTGGCGAACTTATTTTTATCACCCACGTCTTTGATGCATGGTTCCTAAATGGCAAGGAATGGACCTATTACAGCAGGTTCCGATTTTCAAATGCACTAAGAAAAAACAAGCACGGGTGGCGGTTTATCTACCAGCATTATTCCGTTCCGGATGGTAAGGCCGAAGAGGGGGAAACCATTGGTTATGACAAAATAAACGAAGAAAACCAAGCGCTCCGGGAAGCCATAAAACGCAGGACTTTTGAATTGGAAGCGAAAAACCGGGAACTGGAAATTGAAACAGCTTTGGAACGTGTCCGGTCCCGAACCATGGCAATGCAAAAAAGTGAGGAACTCAAAGAAGTGATTCAAACAGTTTATGACCAGTTCATCGGTTTAAAAATCAATATTGAGCATACTGGTTTTATTATAGATTACAAGAAAAATGACGATATGCACATTTGGTTGGCGGACAAAAACGAAGTTGCCACCGAGATAATTCTCCCCTATTTTGACAGTGCACATTGGAACAGTTTCAAGGAAGCAAAAGCAAAAGGGGGAAATTTCTTTGCCAATCAACTCACTTTCAAAGAAAAAAACAAATTTTATAAGGATCTTTTCAAGCTTATCCCTGATGTACCTGAAGGACTTTTGGAAATATATCTAAATTATCCCGGCCTTGCCATCTCCACGGTTTTAATGGACAATGTTGGCCTGTACATCGAGAATTTTGATGGTGTTCCCTATTCCGAAGAAGAAAATAATACGTTGATGCGTTTCGGAAAAGTGTTTCAACAAACCTACACCCGTTTCCTCGACCTCAAAAAAGCAGAGAAGCAAGCAAGAGAAGCACAAATTGAAGCAGCTCTGGAAAAAGTTCGTTCAAGTTCATTGGCCGTCCAAAAAATTGATGAATTTAATAAAGTAGTAAAAGTTGTTTTTGAAAGACTGGACGAATTGGAAATCCCTGCATACTCCGTTACCATGATGGTTCCAAAAGGAGATACGGAAGATTGGGACGTGTTTGGTTGCGGTGTAAGTGATTCTGGACTGATAACCCTGAAATTTAAACTCCCTTACTTCCCCAGTGCGATGATGGATGATTTTAAGCGAATTGGCAACCATCCTGAAGCCGGCTACACCACAAGAATCTATACCGAGGAAGAAAAAAACCAATACTACGAATATGCTTTTAACAATACCGAACTCAAAGCGCTGCCCGAAGATATAAAACAAAAGGTTTGGCAAAGTACCTCCTATGCGGTAAGCATTGCCTACGCTAAAAATTCGATACTTGTGGTAAACGATTTCGAAGGAAATATTTTGGATGAAAACCAAGCCGAGATATTAAAGCGTTTTTCAAAGGTTTTTGAACAAGCCTATATTCGATTTATGGATTTGCAAAAAGCAGAGGCCCAAGCACGGGAAGCCCAGATTGAGGCCTCACTTGAAAGGGTTCGGGCAAAGGCCATGTCCATGCAGAATTCCGATGGGCTGGACGAAGTGCTTTCCGTTCTCTGCGAACAGTTTGATGTATTGGGCATTGTTCCCATGAGCACGCACATGACGGTTTTCAATTTTGAAGAAAATACTTTTACCTTCCGTGAAACGGGAAAATTCGGTAACCGAAGTTTTGGAGAGCAAACGGTTGAGCTCGATGCCATGGACAATTGGAAGGAAACCGTTGACAAATGGAAAGCAGACAAGGCAACTGCCATAAACAAATTGCATTTCCCAAAAAAGCAATTACCTAAAGTCTGGGAAGTGTTTCATGAATCCTTTGCCTCGATGCCAGAAGGCTCACGCATCACACCGGACGATTATCCGGATGGAATTTATCACACCGCAGGAAAACACCCATTTGGCTACATTGGCATGAACCAAATCCGTCCGACAACCGAAGAGGAAGAACAGATTGTCATAAAATTTGCCAATGAATTTGGAAGGGCCTACCAGCGTTTCCTCGACCTTCAAAAAGCAGAAACACAGGCAAAAGAGGCAAAAATAGAAGCCTCGCTGGAAAAAGTGCGTTCTGTAGCGCTAAGTCTGCAAAAGTCCGAAGATATGCTGGACATCGCCAAAGTGCTGTACGAGCAATTGCTGGAACTGGGCTTTACCGAAATCCGAAATGCCATTATCGACATCCACAACAACGAGAAGGAGACCTTTTTAGACTACGATTATTCCCACGATATGTCCAGTGCAGTTACGGAATTCTCTTTCTATGGCGATCCCGTTATCGAGCAACAAATTGCAAAGATTGAATCCAGCAGTGATGCTTTCTTTGAAATTGAACTGAAAGGCAAACAATTGGATGAGCTCATAGAAACGCGCTTGCGCAATGGCGAAAAAGACGACCCACGGCTTCGGCAAACAGACCATCTTACCTATAATCTGTATTCCTTTGGGAACGGCGCCATTGGTATTTCCAACTTCGGAATTTTGAGCGAAGAACAAAAAGTAATCTTGAAACGTTTCCGGAACGTATTCACCTTCGCCTATAAACGATATACCGATCTGGCAAACGCCGAAGCACAGGCACGGGAAGCAAAAATTGAGGCCGCGCTGGAAAAGGTGCGCTCCGTAGCCCTCAGTATAAACGAGTCCACAGAACTGCTGCATATAGCAAAGGCATTGTACGAACAATTGCTGGAACTGGGCTTTACCGATATTCGCAATGCCCTCATAGACGTAAACAACGAGGATGAAAAAACCTTTTTGGACTATGATTATTCCCACGAAATGGGCGGCACCGTTACCTTGATGTCCTACGACGATGATCCCACGCTTGAAGAACAGGTACGGGTTATTGCCAATACCACCGATGGTTTTTCCGAAATGGTTCTGGAAGGCCAACAGCTACAGGATTTGATAGCGATGCGGCGAAAAAATGGCGAGGCGGATGACCCGCGTTTGCTGCAAGCCGATAGCATTTCCTATAATTTGTACGCCTTTGGCAATGGAGCCGTCGGTATTTCCAATTTTGGCACCTTGGGCAAAGATCAAAAGAACATTTTGGACCGTTTCCGCATAGTCTTCACATTTGCCTACCAGCGCTTTAAGGATCTGCAGGTGAAAGAAGAACAATCCGCTGCCCTGCTTGCCGAGAAAAAACAGTTGGAAAAAACCCTTACCGACCTTCAGCAAACCCAAAAGCAACTCATCCAAAGTGAGAAAATGGCAAGTCTGGGAGAACTCACAGCAGGAATCGCACACGAAATCCAAAATCCGTTAAACTTCGTCAATAATTTTTCCGAAGTGAGCAACGAACTTTTGGATGAAATGGAGGAAGAAATACAGAATGGCAATTTTGATGACGCAAAGGAGCTATTGCACGACATAAAACAAAACCTCGAAAAAATCAGCCACCACGGCAAACGCGCCGATGGTATCGTAAAGGGAATGCTGCAGCACAGCCGAAGCAGCAGTGCCGTAAAAGAACCCACGGACATCAACAAGCTGGCCGACGAATACCTGCGCCTCGCCTATCACGGCCTGCGGGCAAAGGACAAATCCTTCAACGCAACTTTAAAAACAGATTTTGATGAATCCATCGGAAGAGTACATGTAATTCCTCAGGATATGGGAAGGGTTATTCTCAATTTGATTACCAATGCTTTTTATGCTGTTAATGAAAAGAAGAAAAGCCCAAGAACCCCCGAAGAGGGAAAATTGTACGAGCCTACAGTTTCAATAAGCACAAAAAAGAACCCCCCTTTGGGGGGCAGGGGGGCTGGACTCGTCATTTCAGTAAAAGACAACGGCAACGGCATTCCAACACATGTTTTGGACAAGATTTTTCAACCCTTTTTTACCACAAAACCCACCGGACAGGGCACAGGGCTTGGCCTTAGCATGAGTTATGATATTGTTACCAAAGGCCATGGCGGCCAATTGAAGGTAGAGACCAAAGCCGGCGAAGGAACCGAATTTAAAATTATTGTACCAATCCATTAAATTAAAAAAGTTATGAATATACTTGTAGTTGATGATGAAAAAGATGTACAGGACCTGTTCCTGCAACGCTTCCGAAAGGAGATAAAAAACGGCGAAATGAATTTCGATTTTGCCTTTTCGGGGGAAGAAGCGCTTGATTATCTAAACAAAAACGAGCAAAAAGCCGTCCTTATTTTGAGCGACATCAATATGCCCGGAATGAGCGGTCTGGAACTTTTGGAACACATCAAACAAAAATTCCACAAACCGCCGCCAACGGTAATGATGATTACGGCCTATGGCGATGACGAAAATTATAGCACCGCCAAAAGATTGGGTGCTGATGATTTTTTGACCAAACCCGTGGATTTCAAAATGTTGAAAGAAAAATTGAGGAAGGCTTGATTTTTTTATGATACGAAATGACGGATGAACGATGAAAGAAATTTTAAAACAACATTAAAAGTCGTTTGAATTTTGAAGACGACATAAACTCAAAAATTATGGCTAAGATACTTGTAGTTGACGACGAAGCAGATCTGGAAACGCTCATAAAACAGAAATTCCGAAAACAGATCCGCGAAAGGAAATACGAATTTTCCTTTGCCATCAATGGCGTGGACGCATTGGAAAAGCTCAGTAGCGAACCCGAAACGGATATCGTTTTGAGCGACATCAATATGCCCGAAATGGACGGGCTGACGTTACTTTCAAAACTCAGCGAACTGAAACCCCTGCTTAAAGCGGTAATCGTTTCCGCCTATGGCGATATGGAAAATATCCGCACCGCAATGAACCGTGGCGCTTTTGATTTTATCACAAAACCCATCAATTTTGAAGACCTCATCATAACCATTGAAAAAACCATAAAACACAGCAATCAGTTAAAAGAAACCCTGCAGGCCATTAAAGAAAACAACATCCTGAAAATGTATGTGGACCAAAACGTACTCAACTTTATGGGCAGCCGCGAGTACGAAAATACCCTTATGGCAAACGAGACCGTTGAGGCCACAGTGATGTTCATAGATCTGTGCGGGTTTACCAAAATTAGCGAGACCGCCCCACCGGACACGGTGGTAACCATGATAAATAGCTATTTTGATGTTATGGTCGCGGAAATAATGGAACAACAAGGCTTTATTGATAAGTTTATCGGCGATGCCGTGATGGCCGTTTTCCGGGGCGATTATCATTTGGATCGCGCCCTCGATGCGGCATTGGCGGTGCGGAACAAAATAAACAAGCTCCCAAAAATGAAAGCCTTGAAGGATTTTGAACCGAAAGTCTCCATCGGCATTAAAAGTGGCGAAATGGTTTCAGGGAACATCGGCTCTTCCAGTTTAAAACGATTGGATTATACAGTAATCGGAGACACGGTAAATACGGCAGCACGTTTTCAGGATGCCGCAAAACCAAACCAGATAATCATTGGCGAAAGCTGCTACCATAAAGTGAAAGAGGCTTTTAAATGTAAAAAACTGGACAGCATCACCGTAAAAAACAAGGCCGAACCCTTATCGGTTTACGAAGTTCTGGAATAAAACCAAATCCAAACCATTTCAAAAAAAGACAGCATTATGGAAGAACAAGAAAAACAACCCATCCAAGCCCCAATCCTAAAAAACAAACATACGGACGATCTGGTGGATCATTATTGGGGCAGCATAAATTACGTAGCTGGCTTGATAAAAGCTTCCGAACTGAAAGCGGGGCTTATCCTTTCGTTCTATGGAATTTTACTGAATTTTATCTATCAAAGTGCGACCATGGCAATAAAAAATGTGCCAAATGGAATGGTGCTTTATATTCTTTTGGGGCTTTGGCTTTGCTGCACCGTGGCATCCATTTATTTCAGCATACGGTGTTTTATCCCACGGATTGAAGCCAAATATGACAAGAACGTTTTCTTTTTCCGCGACGTTATCTCAAAATTTGGGACTATTAAAGAATTTTCAAAAACCTTTTATGGCATAAGCCGCGACGAAGACCAGCTTTTTGACCATTTGGGACAACAGGTGTTTATCATTTCAAAAATTGCGGCAATAAAGTTTAAAAACGTGCAGCGATCACTTAAATTTCTGGCATTGGGATTATTGGTGCTTTTGGTTACCATCGTTTATTATGTGATTACAACCGTATAAGAACTCCAATGAAATAGTCTTATCATAAATGCTTCCAATTAAAATTGTTTAGAAATCGCTATCTTTAAACACCCTCCTAAATTATTAATTATGAGATTTCTAACCTATTTTTTCACATTGCTTTTAATAGTTTCGTGTAAACAAAAAGAAACGGAAAAAAATCATCTTGGCGTAGTAAGCATCACAATAACTGGAAAGGAAAGTGCCCAGCCCCACTTTGAAAAAGGGTTGCTGCTGCTGCATTCCTTTGAATATGAAGACGCCCGAGAGGCTTTTCAAAAGGCACAAAAAGAAGACCCAAAAATGGCAATGGCGTATTGGGGCGAGGCTATGACCTACAACCACAGTCTGTGGCAGCAACAGGATTATGAGGCTGCAACAGCCGTTTTGGCAAAAATTGACAATCCGGATACTGCAAAAAACACAACCGAAATTGAACGGGATTTAATTGAATCCGTCCACATACTTTACCAACCAAAAACCGAAAAAAAACAACGCGATCTTGCCTATTCCGAATTTATGGAAGGTCTGTACAAAAAATATCCTGAAAATCAAGAAGTGGCCGCCTTTTATGCCCTGTCGCTATTGGGCTCTGTGGAAGAAGGCAGGGACGATGTTGTTTATGGAAAAGGGGCGAAAATCGCAAAAGGCATTTTAAAGGAAAACCCAAACCATCCCGGCGCGCTGCATTATTTGATACATTCCTATGACGATCCCGACCACGCTACCCTTGCTTTGGATGCCGCCAATGCCTATTCAAAAGTAGCACCGGATGCCGGCCATGCGCTGCATATGCCCTCCCATATTTATGTTGCCATGGGGATGTGGGACAACGTGATTTCTTCGAATATTGCTTCCTATCAAGCAAGCATTAACAGAATGGAGCAGAAAGAACTGGACAATGATGCCCGTGGCTATCACGCTTTCCATTGGCTGCAGTACGGCTATCTTCAAAAGGGAAATTACGAAGAAGCAAAAAAAATGGTGCTCGATATGAAAAAGTATGCCACCGAAACCCCTTCAAAAAACGCGCGGGCATATTTGGTGTTTTTAAAAGGAACCTATTTAACCGAAACCGATAATTGGGAGGACGAAGTAGCAAGTATTCCTGTAAACATAACCGATTTGAATATTTCCGTCCGTTCCAAATATCACTTTTTGGAAGGGATGAAAGCATATAAAGCGGGCAACACCCAAAAACTGGACAGCATACTTGCTGTTATGGACCAAGACCATAAAAGGGAATCGTTTATTGTTTCGGAAGGCAGTTCCAAACTCTGCGCAGGCGTTACCCGCGATGAAGCTACGCAAATGGACCTGAAAGGAGCTGAAATTAGGCAAAACCAATTAATGGCACTTCGCGCTGAGCTGAATAATGATACAAAACTGGCGGAAGAACATTTCATAAAATCCATCGAGATTGAAAACAGCATAAGTTACAGCTATGGCCCACCAGCCATCCAAAAGCCTACACATGAACTTTATGCTGATTGGCTGATCGCCCAAAATAGAAATGAGGAAGCTGCAGAACAATTCGAACTTGCCCTAAAAAATGGCCCCGGCAGATTGCGCATTTTGAAAGGAATAGAAAAAGCAAAAGAGATAATGTGAGTTTTACAACTTCAAAAAAGCTTCGGACTTAAATTTTCAATTTCCATTTTGTGGGCACACCCGCTTTTTTCTATCTTTAAATTCTGAAAAAAATCAAGAAAACATGAACATAGAGCAAATATTCAAAAACAACCAAAATTGGGTAAACGAGAAACTTGGAACAGATCCTAACTACTTCAAAAACCTGTCAAACGGACAAAGTCCTGAAATACTCTATATAGGTTGCAGTGATAGCCGCGTTACCGCCGAGGAAATTATGGGCGCCAAACCCGGGGAAGCTTTTGTGATGCGCAACATTTCCAATATGGTCTCAAATCTGGACCTCAGCGCTATGAGCGTCATCAACTATGCTGTAAGCGTTTTAAAGGTAAACCATATAGTTGTCTGTGGCCATTACGGATGTGGCGGCGTAAAGGCCGCAATGCAATCCAAGGATCTGGGGATATTGAACCCTTGGCTGCGGAATATTAGGGACGTGTACCGCCTGCACCGTGACGAATTGAAGGATATCACGGATGAAGAACAAAAATACCGTCGCTTAGTGGAGCTAAACGTACAGGAACAGTGCGTAAACGTCATCAAGACCGCCGATGTGCAGTTGGCTGCCAGAAATAGGAACCTCAACGTCCATGGCTGGGTTATGGACATGGAAACCGGAAAATTGATCGATCTAAAAATTGATTTTGACAAAGTGCTGAAAGGCATCATGGAAATTTATCATTTGGATTAATTTAGCCGTGAGCTTTGAGTTGTGAGCCGTGAGCCATAATAAAAGCTTTGTGACTTTGCGTGCTAAAATTTTCTCGCAATGGCGCAATGA
Source organism: Aequorivita todarodis (assembly GCF_028561335.1). GTDB lineage: Bacteria > Bacteroidota > Bacteroidia > Flavobacteriales > Flavobacteriaceae > Aequorivita > Aequorivita todarodis. Next base: position 74,019 of record NZ_JAQQTG010000002.1, read on the forward strand.
AAAAAAAGACCGCCCTTTCGGACAGTCTTTCCTTTAAAAATGTAAAAATTTCTATTGCTTCGTAACTTTAAAAGTTGCCTGTAATTCGCCCGAAGTTGCATTAATAAAATACATACCGCTCTGCAGGTTTGACATATCAATTTCTGTGATATTGCCGTTGGCCGCGCCTTGCGCCACCATTTTGCCCAAAATATTGTAAATTTTGTAGCTGTCCAGTTTAAAAAGGGAAGCAACAGTTAACCTGCTTTTCACAGGATTGGGATAAAAAGAAATATTCAAACGGAATTTATCTTCAATAGAAGTGGTTTGATCCACGGTAATGACTCCTTCCATATTAGAGTGAACATCACATTCGTAGGGATTCACGCCCACTTCCGTAAAAGTGTAGGAAAACTGGGTTCCAGAACCCGTAAGTATTCCACTGTCAAAATCCTCCTGGCTCCCAGAATCGCTAGTTACGGAATGCGGAACTTCATCCGTCCAGGTCCATCGTACCGTATCGCCGGGCGCTATAGTAATACTCACATTGCCACTGGGCACTCCAACGAACCAGTCAAGGTCAAAAGTTGTTTGCGCACTTGCCATTGTAGCGGTAAGCGCAATCATAAAAAATAGTTTGATTTTTTTCATAATGTTTGATTTTAAGGTTAATAATTAATTGTTGTCACTAATTTTTTTATCATCCGCAATTGGCCAGAAATCCAAGTCCTGATGGCTTTGTCATTCCGACGCAGGAGGAATCTCATTAAATTTCATATCCGCTTCGCAACCAATTTCTCAAAAAACCCGGCTGATATTAAAGCCGAAAAAGAAATCGCCGTCGGCCCAATTGCCCTGCCCTTGGACTATGAAGCCATCTTCAAACATACCCTGTGCATTGGTAAAGTGCATTTGAAACACGTGCCCGCCTGTTTCTATATCTACCCCAACAGACAGAGGATTTCTGAAATTGGAATTTTTGTTTCTATTTAAATGAAGCCCGTAGTCTGCATTAATACTCACGCGGTTTGATATTTTGTACCTTCCGCCCATGCCCAGTGCAAATTGATCGTGTTTTTCATCGAAATTTAAAGTGGTCCCATCTTCCAAAACTTCCCGACTTCGGGTTGCCAAGTTTTCGTGGATAAATGTTGGCGCGAACAACAATGAAAGTGATTCATTGAATTTTCTGGACACCAAAAGCTGTGAAGTGTAGGTGAGCCTATCTGCAAATTCCAAGTTTGCATACTGATCCTTTTCCAAAGAACTATTTATTGTTGCCAAATTATAGCCCACGAGCGTTACCGGGAAACCATCCTTTTCCTGTGGCATTAATTGATATTTTGCGTGGATTCCGTATTTTTTCTGAAAGGAGCTTCTTGCAATTCCTATATTTAGCCATTCGGTAAATCCGTAAATGAATTTTAACTGGGTTACGGCATTGTCCAGACCGAAGAAATCGTCAAAACCATTTTTTACCGACCCGAAGCGATGGGCCACCACAAAATAGAAATCCTTTTTACTGGCAAGTTTGGTAGATTCAAAATTTACTACTTTCAAACCCTTAAAGGCCGCAATTACCGTTTTGTCAACTTCTACTTCGCTTTCCAGATCGTTCAGCAAATCCTCTTGTGAAAAAACACAAAACGGAAGAAAGAACAATAAAGCTGTAATTTTTTTCATCATTGAAGCTATTTTATCACGGTACATTGATCCAGTTTTACAATTTCGAAAAGCTCGTCGTACCCAATACACCTGCCTTTGATTGCTATTTTATCATTCACCTTCAGCCCAGAACTTTTCCCGGAAAAACTTGCATATACACTTTCGTCAAGGGTAATGGCGCCTTCCTCCATACCGGTTATCGTTCCCGTTACGGTTATGGTTTTGTTCAGCAGACCAGTGCCATCGTTTGTTTTGAACCGTTCCAGCAAATAGGGTGCGGTAATTTCCAGTTGTGGGGTTTCGGACTTGATGTCCCTATGGTCTTGGTACATATAATTATAGACCATAAAACTACCGACTGCAACCAGCAATATCAGAATCAGAAATATCCTTTTCTTTTTCATAATTATTTTTATTGAAGTTTAAACACTGCGGAAACGTTAACCTCATCGGCAATTTTTTTGCTTACGATGGATGGGATTTTAATATTGAATTCTTCGGGTCGTAGCACAAACTGGGCGGTGACCCAAACTTCTCCATTCCTTTTTGAAATGGTGGCCGGTACCTCCATCGTTTTGTCGGTACCGTGAAGGTTGAAAGTTCCTTTTATAACAAATGCTTTCTCCCCCGATAATCCAGAAAAATTAAAATCGGTGATTTTACCTTTAAAAGTGGCCTTTGGGTATTTGGAGGATTCTATATAGTTTTCGTTAAAATGCTCTTCCATTAAAGCCACTTTAAACCGGAAACCTTTCATTAGGGCAAGTGCCGCAAAATTTCCTGTTTCGGCTTCCAAAACCGCGCTCACATTGGTGTTTTTCGCCTTTACTTCTTCAAAAGAGGGAACCGAAGCCTCAAAAGTGATTTCCCCGGTTTTGGTGGTGTATTTTTCTTGTCCAAAAGCCGTAGCCATAAAAGCCAAGCAGATAATTGATAAAGTGATTATAGTTTTCATCTGTATTTAATTTTCCAGTAGCCCATCTCGGTTCCACTGTATTATTAGATCTATTTGTTGTTGTGGCAAGCGCGGACCGCCCAAGGGCATAAGCCCCTGTTCGCCTTCATTCCTGCTTATCCGATCCAGAAGTGCTCTGGTTTCTACTGCGTTTTTAACTTCGGAATAGTTAGTTAAAGACATCGGGGCACCATTTTGAGGCGGATTGCTGTGGCAGGCAGTACAATTGTTTTCAAAAACAAAAGCCACATCCTGAAAGGTTACCAACGCTGTGGGATCTTCGTCCTGAATTTCTACGATATCATCATAGGTGCTGGTTGTGCAGCTTACTATCAAGGCAGAAAAAAGGAGGAGGTATTGTTTCATAAAGCATTTGTGGTTTTTCCTGTTAGTATTATTAGAACAATTAAAAAAAGAAATACCCTACTTTATTTTAAAAAAAGAACAGTAAAAATCCTGAAGACCAGCTATTTATAGAAACAAAAAAGCCACGGAAAACCGTGGCTCAGTCGTGGGGAGAAAAAAGGCAACTATAGTTTTTCAAAAGTTAGGAAATCGGTGCCGCCATTGCCGCCGCTAACATCGGTAAGTTCAATTTTTGAATTGCCCACGGAAATAATATCCCAATCATCCGAAAGGTCTTCAAAATCTGGTGGTGAAGCAAAGAAAATATTGAAATCGGTATCGTTTGAACCTCCGTCATCATCACTGGAATTGCTGTCTATTACAGACCAGGTTCCCGTTACTGTCGTGCTTCCCTTTACGGCTACTAACGAGCCGTTAGTATTGAAAGTAAACACATAGCCTGTAAAATGGTCTGTCTCGTCTTGGTCGGAGTCAAAAAAGTAAGTGATCTTCCAACTACCACTTTGCGCAGTATTTATGGTCTGCGCAATCGTTGTGTCTTGCTGTTGGCTGTTATCATCGTCTTTATCACAGGACATTGCGAGGCCTGAGTAAATAAAAATTACGAGAATTGCTTTTAGTATGTTTTTCATAAGTAAGGGTTTTTTTGTGATTATTATTTGATTAAAAATATTAGATGACCGTCATAATTGTTACTTAGAAAGCAATGGATAAGGTTTACTATTAAGAGGAGACTTAATGCGATTTCTCCTGCATCGAAATGACAAAACCATTAGGACTCCAGATTTCCAACTCATTACGGACTATAAAAAATTAATTAGGCTTATTTTAATTCTTTTTAAAGATCAAGGTATCTTCAATATTGCCTTGACTGTCTCGGGTAATAAAGGTTACCGAGGTTGGGGAATATTGCAGGGCCTTATAGTTTTGGTCATCAGCTCCGTTAATCGGGCTGTCCATATCAAATTCAAAATTGAGTTCTTGGCCGGTTACGGTAACTATCCAAATTCCATAAACATATACCGTTCCGTTGCTGGCATACACGGTCTGGTTATTGTAAAAATTGAAATCGAAGCCGTAAAAATCCGCGGTCTCGTCTCGGCCATCGTCCAGAAATTTATCTACGTACCAAGTGCCATCCTCAAGAATATCCCGCAATTCCTGTGGGTCCGGGCCGCCACCGCCTCCACCGTTCGGCTCGCGACCAAAAGTGAGAAGATCCGTTCCGCCCCCGCCGCCGCTCACGTCAGAAAGACGGATGATGGTTTGCGTAGCTTCCAAAACATCCCAATCGTCGTTCAGTTCAGCGAAATTACCATTGGTTCCCGTTTCAAAGTTTATAATGAAGTCCAAATTGCCGCTGTCCGTCTGTGCAGTCCAAAAACCGTTGATGGTATTATTGCTGCTTACGGCAACCGCAGAACCGTTTCTTAAGAAAGTGAATTCATATGCATTGAAATTTGCCGTGTGGTCGGTTCCGTTCTCCTCCAGCAAGTTTACGAACCAACTTCCGGTTATCAGATTTTCGATAAAAAGATTCAATTCCGTATTGTTTCCACCCGTATTTGGATTTCGGCCAAAGGTTAAGTAATCTGTACTTCCATCGCCACTAATGTGTTTCAGCTTAATAATTTCAGAAGTGGCTTCCAATATTTCCCAGTCTTCGTCCAGTTCATCCAGCGGCGCGCTTGTTCCGAAGAACAAATCAAATTTAAAATCGGTAAGGAGTGCCCAAGTTCCAGGTATGTTGACTCCAGACTTTACAGCTTGTGCCGTTCCGTCCAAAGCGAAGGCAAATTCATACCCCGCATAATTGTCGGTTTCGTCATAATCGTCAAAAAAATACGCAATGTACCACGGGCCCGTAGTCAAATCTTCCTCAAACTGCGAAATATCTATCGGGTCGTCGTTGGTATTCGCCACACAGTCAACAATCAATGTTTGCAGCTCTTGGTTGCTGTTCACTTCTATCGTAGAACCATTTTCCAAAATAACCGAAATCGGAAAATCAAGACTTATAAAATCGTCCGGTGTCAAATTTTGCAGAAAAGCGAAAAGCTCCAAATCACTATTAACACTAACGCTTCCCGTCTGCTGCTGATCTGCATTATATGTAAAAAAAGAAATGGGGTACACAAAATCCAAACAGCCAATTTCAGTATTGTTTGTGCCACAGCTTGCAGCAAGCGCATCCAATTCGCTCTGGCTGTTTACGGTTACCTGGGTATAATCAAAGAGTTTTAAAGTTATTGGAAATATAATTTCCAACGTATCGGTATCGTTCGGGAACAGGTTGAAAATATCCTTGATTATAGTTACGTCTTCGGGTGAATTGATCGTCACTTGCTGGCCATTGGCAATAACCGTAACGGGAAGCACCACCGAGGCGCAGCTATTTCCGTCAATTATGTCGTCATAAGTACCCGGGTTTTGGGACGTGCGCAACAACATTCCAGTCAATGGCGAATTTGCGGTAATAGTTTCATCGTTGGTTTCGTCTATATACTCCTCTTCTTCCTTTTGGCAAGAAAAAATAGAAACACTTAAAAAAAACAAAACAAAAAAACGGAAGAAGTGCACTCTTTTCAAATTTTCGATCTTTACTTTACATTAATAACAAATTAATAAAAATCTACCCTACCCTGCAAGTTGAAAAACTTTTAAATATATTTGGAATCCATCAACCTCCTTTATGAAAGAACCCGAAAACGTCTGTAACGAAAATACGTTCAACCGTCTGTATGAAGCCCACGGAAAAACGGTTTGGCGGTTTATTTATTTTAAATGCGGAGACACAGCACAGGCGGACGATTTGGTGCAGGAAGCTTTCATAAAACTATGGCAAAACTGTGCGAAAGTTACCAAAGAAAAGGCAAAATCGTTTTTATATACCGTTTGCAACAATGCCTTTTTGAACGAGGTGGCCCACAAAAAAGTAGTTTTAAAGCACGCCAAAAAGCAGCCCGCTAAAACGAATTTCCAATCCCCGGAGTTTTTGATGGAAGAAGCGCAATTTCACGAAAAGCTCAAAAATTCCATCGAAAATCTTACCGAGGCGCAACGTACCGCTTTTCTTTTGAACCGCATTGAAGGAAAAAAATATGCGGAAATAGCCGAAATGCTCAATATTTCAGTAAAAGCCGTAGAAAAACGGATGAGCCAAGCCTTGGCAACCCTCCGGAAGGAAATTGGGAATGTTTGAAATAGACTTAAAACGGTATGACATCGGACTTAGGGCAAAATATTATTGTAAAAGTAAAATTCAATTTTTTTAGTCCTATGTCTTACGTCCTTTTGTCCCACGTCGAAGTTATTATTAAGTTTACTTAAAAAAATAAAAAAAATGGTAGGGTAACGCTCAGTTTGGCTGTTTCACCTATGAACACAAGTAAAATGGAAAAAGACCACTTATTGCACAAATGGCTCAACAACGAAGCTACGGCGGAGGAACTGGAAAAGTTAAAGTCTGATCCGGAATATGCTTCCTATGTCCAGATTGCCGATGCCAGCACGGGCTTTGAGGTTGCCGATATGGATTCGGAAGCAAACTTTGAAGCTATTTCAAACAAAATAAAACCCGTCCGCCCATTAAAAACCCCGAATATCTTTTCAATTGTTTGGAAAGTGGCCGCCGTATTTGCCTTGCTACTTGTGGGGTATTATTATACTACTACGCTCGATACTTCAGTAAAAACTGAAATTGCACAGACCGAAACCTTTTCGCTGCCCGATGGTTCCGAAGTTGTTTTAAACGCAGGTTCAAAAATAACTTACAACAAAACGAACTGGGCCAATTCCCGCGAGCTTTCCTTGGATGGTGAAGCGTATTTCAAAGTAACCAAAGGGAGTAAATTCAGCGTAAAAACTGCCGAAGGCACCGTAAGCGTGTTGGGCACACAGTTCAACGTTTCTGCGAGAAACGGTCTTTTTACGGTTGCCTGTTTCGAAGGTCTGGTTAGCGTTGCCTTTAACGATACACTTCTAAAACTGCCCGCCGGGAAAAAAGTACAGATAGAAAATGGTAAATTGATGGTGAATGAAGCCACCGAAACCCAATTGCCGGTTTGGCTTCAACACGAAAGCAGGTTTGAAAATATCCCGCTACAAATGGTTGTAAAAGAGCTGGAAAGGCAATACCCAATCCACGTCGCTATGAAAAACGTGGATTCTGCCAAGAGATTTACCGGTACCTTTACCCACAAAAACCTAGAACTTGCCCTAAAATCAATTTGTGAGCCCCTTCAGTTGCATTATAAAATAAATAATAACGGAGCAGTAACCATTGATGCCAAAAATAGCAAGTAGCTGCAAAATATTAGTTTTACTTTTGGTGTTCTGTGCTTTTGGAGCAAAAACCATGGCACAGGAAACCGAAGAAACTACCCTTTTGGCCTATTTGGAAACTTTGGAAAAAGAAAAAAACGTACGCTTTTCCTACGTTCGTGAAGAAGTGGAAGGAATAAACCTGAAACTGCCTTCCAAAGAAAATGCTTCCATTGAGGACATCCTTTCCTACCTTCGGGAAAACACGCCATTTCACTTCAACCAAATCAATGAACGTTATATTACCATTGCTTCCAATGAAAATTCCGGCAGCCTTTGCGGAAGGGTAATCGACCTTGAGACCCAGTTGCCCCTGGAAGGTGCGACCATTATTTCTGAAAACAATACGTTCAATACCATTACAAACGCCGAAGGTTTTTTTTATATTCCACCGCAAAAAGGAAACACAGCCTTCACAGTTTCGTTTGTGGGTTATTCAAAAATCACGAAGCATACTTCAGAATTATCAACGGAATGCACCGCTATACTCCTTACTCCCTCGGTTTTGGAGCTTGCCCCCGTATTGGTCCAAAATATCTTTACCAAGGGAATCAGCAAAAACCTGGACGGTTCCATTTTACTTGCCACACAACATTTCGGTTTGTTGCCGGGCCAGGTAGAAAACGATGTGCTGCAGATTGTGCAGGCACTTCCGGGCGTGGAAAGCGCGGACGAAACCATCTCGAACATCAACATTCGCGGGGGAACACACGATGAAAACCTGTTGCTCTGGGACGATATAAAAATGTACCAGAGCGGGCATTTTTTTGGGCTTATTTCCGCCATTAATCCAGACATCACAAAGCAGGTAACCCTTTATAAAAACGGAACCAACATCCGCTATGGCGAAGGGGTTTCGGGCGTGCTAAATATGCGTTCAAAAAATACGGTTTCATCAAAAACCGAAGCGGGTATCGGTTTCAATTTGATAAACGGAAACGGGTTTTTGGATGTTTCCATATCAGAAAATCTTAGCATCCAAGTTGCCGCACGAAAATCCATAAACCATCTTTGGGAATCGCCCGTTTATGAAAATTATACCAAACGGATTTTTCAGGACAGCGAAATTTCAAATGTTGAAAACGCTGAAAACAATATCGCCATTACTACCGATGAAACTTTTGATTTTTACGATTTCAGCACCAAATTGCTTTGGGATATTTCAGAAAAAGATAAGCTCCGAGTCAACTTTTTGACGATTGACAATTCGCTGGATTTCACCGAAACTATGGAAGCCAATTCACAGTCAAAAACCAGCGAGCTGGACCAACGTAGCTTATTGGGCGGGGTTTCGTGGAATCGTTTATGGAACGACAACATTGAAACTACAGCTTTGGCTTACGGAACGTATTACTTGCTGGATGCCATAAACAAAGACATTTTTACCACCCAGGAACAAATCCAAAAAAACGAAGTTTTGGAAACTGGGCTTAAATTTGATGCGAATATTGGGCTTTCGGAAACCTTAAAACTCCAAACGGGGTATCAATTTTCGGAAATAGGAATCGCAAACACACAGGATGTAAATTTGCCGCGATTCCGCGATTACGAAAAGGATGTTTTGCGAACGCACGCCCTTTTTACGGGATTAAATTATGTTTCCAACAATCAAAAAACCTTTGTTTTTGGAGGCGTTCGTGGAAATTATTTTTCAAAGTTTGAAGAGGTTTCAATTGAACCGCGGTTGAGTCTGCACCAAAAATTCGGAAATGGGTTCGCCATCGAGGTTTTGGGGGAATTCAAAAGCCAAAGCACTACACAGCGAATTGATTTTGAAAGTGATTTTTTGGGGATTGAAAAGAGAAGATGGGTTTTGGCTGACGAGGAAAATACCCCAATCATAAAAAGCAGGCAGGCCTCCGCAGGTGTGGTCTATAGCAAAAATGGACTTTTTATGAATGCGGAAGGGTTTTATAAAATTGTGGAGGACATAAATAGCGCAAACCAAGGGCTTCAAAACCAGTTTCAATTTTCAAAAGCGATTGGAAATTACACGGTAAAAGGTGCCGAATTTGTTATCAACAAAAAAACAAAGGCCGTCAGCATTTGGGCCAGTTATATGTACAGCAAAAACGATTATGAATTCGAAGCCCTTTCTCCTTCAACATTTCCAAACAATCTGGATATACAGCACACCGCGACACTGGCGGGAAGCTATGCGTGGAATGCCCTGAAAATTGCATTGGGACTGAATTGGCACAGCGGAAAACCATATACCATTCCTTTGAAAGGTGCCGAAACCACGATGGAAGGTAGCGCAACCACCATTCAGTTTGGTGTGCCAAATGGCCAAAGGTTGCCAGATTATTTCCGTACGGATCTTTCCGCCGAATACCTTTGGAAGCTCTCCCCAAACATCGATGCCAAAATAAACATCGCACTTTTAAATCTTCTAAATACCGAAAATACCGTAAACATCCGCTATGCATTGATCCGGGATGAAAACAATGAAGTTTCGGTAAATAAAATTGAGGAAATCTCTTTGGGGATTACGCCGAATTTTTCGTTTCAGGTTTTGTTTTAAGAAGGGATGAGGAATGAGGAATGAGGGATGAGGGATGAGGGATGAGGGATGAGGGATGAGGGATGAGGGATGAGGGATGAGGGAAAAATATCATTCAAACTTTGCGTCTTGGCGGCTTTGCGTGCTAAAATTTTCTCGCAAAGACGCGAAGGCGCAAAGAAATTCTTTAAATTACATACGTTCGGGAACCTCAATTCCCAATAGTGCGAAAGCACTTTTTATAACTTCCCCAACGGCTTTTGAAAGTTTTACGCGGAAGGCTTTTTCAGTTTCATTATCGGTTGCCAGAATTGGCACATTTTGATAAAAACTGTTGAATTCCTTTACCAAATCGTATGTATAGTTTGCAATCAACGCCGGACTGTAATTTTCCGCCGCCAACTGAATGGTCTCTGGAAATTGCTGGATAATTTTAATGAGTTCCTTTTCTTTGGGGTGTAAGATAATATCGGAAGCAATATGCTTCGACAAGCTCAGCATGACATTTTCATTCTCATTAGCTTTTCGGAGAATAGACTGAATCCGCGCATAGGTATATTGAATAAACGGCCCGGTATTTCCTTGAAAATCCACACTTTCCTCGGGATTGAAGAGAATCCGTTTTTTAGGGTCAACTTTCAGAATATAGTATTTTAAAGCTCCCAAACCGATCATTCTGTAAAGCGCTTCCTTTTCTTCTTTGGAAAAATCGTCAATCTTTCCAAGTTCCTCAGAAATGGTTCGCGCCGTATCGGTCATTTGGGCAATCAGATCATCTGCGTCAACCACGGTTCCTTCACGGCTTTTCATTTTTCCCGAAGGCAGGTCCACCATTCCATAACTTAAGTGGAATAGATTTTTGGCCCAACTATAGCCGAGTTTTTTCAGAATTAAAAACAGCACTTTAAAGTGGTAATCCTGTTCGTTGCCAACCGTGTAAATCATTCCGCCAACGTCCGGGTGATCTTTTACACGTTGAACCGCGGTGCCGATGTCCTGCGTCATATAAACCGCGGTGCCGTCGCTACGCAGCACCAGTTTTTCATCCAGTCCCTCATCGGTAAGATCGCACCAAACGGAGCCGTCGTCCTTCATAAAAAAGACGTCTTTTTTAATGCCTTCTTCAATGATATCCTTTCCGAGCAAATAGGTGTCGCTTTCGTAATAATAAAAGTCGAAATCTACGCCAATGGACTTGTAGGTTTCCTCAAAACCTTTATAGACCCAGCCGTTCATTTTGTTCCAAAGGGCCACGGTTTCTGCATCGCCAGCCTCCCACTTTCGGAGCATTTCTTGGGCTTCCAAAATTAGCGGGGCTTGTGCTTTTGCTTCTTCCTCGGTTTTTCCTTTTGCCTTTAAAGCTTCAATTTGCTTTTTGTATTCTTTGTCGAATTTTACGTAGTAATTCCCAACGAGCTTATCGCCTTTCAAATCAGTAGAATCCGGCGTTTCCCCATTTCCGAACTTTTCCCACGCCAGCATACTTTTGCAAATATGGATTCCGCGATCGTTAATGATTTGGGTTTTATAAACTTTTTTTCCGGCCGCCTTTTCAATTTCAGCAACGGAATAGCCGAGCAATACATTCCGAACGTGTCCCAAATGCAAGGGCTTGTTGGTGTTTGGCGAGGAATATTCAACCATCATCGCCTCATTTCCCTGCGGAACTTTTCCGAAGGAAGAAAAATCTCCCACGGAATTGAAAAAATTTAAATAATACGCATCGCTCAAAACAATATTCAGAAACCCTTGAACAACGTTGAATTTTTCAATCTCAGAAACATGTTCAACCAAATAATTGCCAATAGCCTCCCCAATCTGCGCCGGATTTCCTTTAACCACGCGTAACATTGGAAAAACCACCGCGGTAATATCGCCCTCAAAATCCTTGCGGGTTGGCTGCAGTTCTACCGATTCAAGTTTTGCGCCGTACAGTTTTTCTACTGCGGTCTTAATTTGGGTTTCCAAGGTTTGCTGAAATGTCATTTTTTAAATGCTGGATGTTTGGTGCTGGATGCGTGAAGCTTCCGTTACTGATAGTTATTTTTAAAACCGCAAAGATACTTTTTTGAATTTTGAAGCGAAAAACTATCTGCGGTTTTTAATCAATGCGCCGGCAATAAGCGCCAAGACCCCGATCCCGATCATTCCCAAAGTTTGGTTAGTCAAGCCCTCCTTTTTGTTGACCTCCAATGGGCCGATATCCAAAACTTCCTGTGGCACGAAGGCGTTGTACAGCCCAAAGACGATTAAAACCACTCCGACGATGAGTAAAACTATTTTTAGGATTTTCATAGATAAAATCTTTTTGTTGAAGAATTAAAGATACGGGAAAATGGTTTAAAAATTTATGGGTTTATGGGCTTATGGGTTTATGGGTTTATGGGTTTATGGGAAAATAAAACAACTGCGATAGACTACAAACCTTTTAAATTGAAAAAAACAAAATGCCTTTTGGGTATTTAGGGGCTTATTCCTTCGGAAGAAACACCTCGGCCATCATACAGCGGGCGCTTCCGCCGCCACAGGTTTCAATGGTAGTAAGGTCGCTGCTCAGGATTTCGCAGTGCTTTTCAATGGCCTCAATTTGTTCTTTGTTTAAGCTTTTATGGGCAGCGGCGCTCATCACCAAATATTTTTTGTCGCGTCCCTGTACTTGGAGCATATTGCCCGCAAAATGGTGCATTTGTGCCTCGGATATTTTAATGATTTCCTTTCCGTCCTTTTTTAGGTGTTGGACCACGTTTTTCTTTTCTGCAGCATCATCAATTGATTCCAAACAAATTACGCAGAATTCCTCTGCAAGACACATCATTACGTTGGTGTGATATATTGGCAACCGTTTGCCGTCCACAGTTTGGTTTGCGGTAAAAATTACTGGCAAGTATTCAAAATCCTCGCAGAATTCAATAAGCAATTCTTCATCAGCGCGAGGTGAAAGTGCGCAATAGGCCTTATGGTTTACACGGTCCAACAACAGGCTGCCGGTACCTTCCAGAAAATAGCCTTCGTCCTCAGCAGGGGTATAATCGTAAATATTGTTGATTTTAAAGCCTTCGTTTTCCAAACGGATCAAAACCTCCTCGCGTCTTTCGCGACGGCGGTTTTCAGCAAACATTGGATACAGGCCTATATCGCCATTTTCGTGAAAACTGATCCAGTTGTTCGGAAAAATGGAGTCTGGCGTGTCCATCCGCAAATCGTCATTCTCGACAATCACGTTTACGCCAACGCTTCGCAATTTTTGCACAAAGGCATCAAACTCTTCCTGTGCTTTAGTATTGATTTCAGCATTTTTAAGGGCGATGTCTTCCTGAAAAAAATTATTGACCGCCGTTTGCTCATTCATTCGGAACGCAACGGGGCGAATCATTAGGATGGTATCTGTGATCTGTTTTGCCAATTGAAGGAATTTTAGGTTGCAAATTTACAGGAATTTCCTGTTGAAAAATGCTTTTGAATGGGTAAATTAGTTGTTCAAAATTAATTTGATTTTTTAAAAACCAAAACATTCAAAAATTATGGATACGCTAAAAAATTTAAAGGACGAACTTACCGAAGAGTACAACACCACCAAAAAATTTCTGAATAATTTTCCAAAGGACAAAAACGATTATGCCCCGCATACAAAAAGTATGAAGTTGATGGATTTAACAACGCATATTGTGGATATTTTCGGTTGGCCGCAGGTTATTTTGAATACCGATTATTTGGATTTTGCCGATGGTTACAATCCGGAAAAAATGGGCGGAAAAGAAGATTTGCTGCAACAATTGGACAAACAGTACAAAGCTGGCATGAAAGCGTTGGAAAATGCGAAAGAAGCAGACTTAAAACCCAATTGGAGCATACGGATGAACGGCCAAAAAATTATGGAATGGAGTAAATACGGCGCCATCAGGCACGGACTGAACCAGATTACCCACCACCGCGCGCAACTGGGCGTTTATTATAGATTGCTAAATATTCCGGTGCCGGGCAGCTATGGGCCTTCGGCGGATTCGCCAAATGGATAAAAAAATTATCTTTTGGAACAATCATAAAATTTTCGCCTTCAAATTAAATAATCGAATAATGTCAAAAAGCAATACAAATTCAATACTGGTTTTATTCACACTCCTATTCTTTCAACTTTCTATTGCACAAGAAGGAGTACTGGATTTAAATTTTGGCGATCAAGGAACAACAAGATTTGCCTATACCGATAAAGGTGCAAGAGCAATGGACATGATCCTTTTGGAGGACAATTCAATAATTTTAGGAATAAATAGTGAGCTTAGACAAAACGGGGCAACATATAATCGTGGGTTTTACATTTATAAATTAACACAAGATGGTGAAATTGATACTACGTTTGGACAAAATGGCCAATTATATTTTCCAAACAACGGAACAAACTCTTCCTATTTCAACTCTATGCTTTTGCAATTTGACGGGAAAATTCTAATAATGGGCTCTATAGAAGGAGAAGGAAAATTAATCAGAATAGACCAAAATGGTGTATTTGATCCATCCTTTGGAATCAATGGAATTCAAGATATGGATAGCGGTTATAGAATTGCGCAACAATTCACGGGCAAAATAATCGTCCAAAGTCAATACTTTGATGGCTACAACAATATGTATCGTTTTTCAAGGCGAAACACGGATGGATCATTGGATACAACATTTGGAAATAATGGCATCCAAATTACCGATGTTACAAATTATCGTTTTGATCTTTGTTTCGCCATTAAAATAGACTGGGAAGACAAAATACTTGCTGGAGGCCCTTCCTATAATAATGGCGATGACTACCATCCCGTTATAACGCGTTTCAACGAAAACGGCACCTTGGACACTTCATTTGGGAACAACGGCACGGTAATTACTACTTTTGGTCCAGAATCAAACTTGGGAGAGGTAGATGATATCGCTATTTTGGGCGATAAAATAATTCTCGGCGGAAACTACCAGTATTACGGCGGAACCGGAGGTTTTGGCGGAATTAAACCAGCAGTTGCAAAATTTAATAATGACGGCACACTAGACCAAACCTTCGGCCAAGGAGGCAAAGTAATTATGGATACTTATTTTGAAGCCAATGATTATCTGAGAAGTATTGCCGTTCAGCGGGACGGAAAGATTTTGTTGGGAGGCGGTGCCTCCATGCCCTATCCTTTTGAACAAACAAATTTTTTCGTAATCAAATTGAACAACGATGGTAGTATTTATTCAGATTTTGGGGATAGTGGAATTTTTATAACCGATTTTGGGGGCTCAGACACAAATTATGTTACCGATTTGGTATTGCAAACAGACAATAAAGTTTTAGCTTTTGGCGTCACCGAAGATGCGAACGATGAACATAGAAACGCAATAGTATGCCGACTGGACAATGAATTTTTAGGCATACCGGATTTATTGGCCGACAATGATATTCAAGTTTATCCAAACCCAACAAAAGGTTATGTGAAAATAAAAAGCAAATACCCAATCAAAAAATTGGAAATTTATAATTTCTTGGGACAGCTTTTAGCCTCTAAATTATATAACAATACTACTCTTGAAAAAGAATTTGACATAAATAAATTCCAAAATGGGATATACACCTTACTGATTTTTTCTGAAGGCGAACGTGTTTTTTCAAAAAGCATAATTAAAAGATCAAATTAAACTTTTATGCACTCAATATGTCATCATTTTCACTGGAATAATCACCATATTCAAATAGCATCTTTTTATAAAAATTATGCTGAAGCTGGCCGTCTTCAAGACAGCCTATTAATGTTTCCTCCAAATCGTTGTAGCCTACCCTATCTGAAATTGCCTCGTTTAGATTATAAAGCCTAACAGGATCTTTGGTCAACGGTTTTGAATTCCAAATGGAAATCAATTTGCTTTGGTAATCAATATTTACATCTATTGAATTGAAGAAAAAATTCAATAGATTTTTATGAAATGCTGCGAATTTTTTTGTGGGACGTTTATCAAAAAGGCAACTTGCGGCAATAAGGGTTTGCATTTCCCGACGTACTTTTTCTTTTCCACTCCCCATAACAAACGTATTTTCTTATTTGAAGATACGATACGTTTGCCTTCATAGATTTCGGAAAGAGGAACTTTAGCGCGAGTTTAACTGTAACGATTCCAAGTAGTTAAAAAAATTAAGAAGAAATAGCTATTTTTCATTCGGAAGCCCATCACTTTCCCAGTGCAGGAAACCCCCTTTCATATCATAAATCTGTTTGAAGCCAACGTCTTTTAAGATCAAAGCTGCTTTTGCACTACGTTTTCCGCTTCGGCAATAAATATAGATTGGTTTTTCCAGATCCAGTTTTTCGACTTCGGTTATAAAATCGGTTTCCAAAACATTGATGTTCAGTGCGTTTTCAAGATGTCCTTCCGCAAATTCTTCAGGCGTGCGAACATCAACCAACTGAACATCTTTTTTGTCTGCCATTGCATCGTGGAATTCCTGTGGCGTCAACACTTGGATTTCCTGCGCAACACTATTGTCTTTGCAAGCGGTGAAAAAAAGTATAACAGTAAGTCCAAAAAGGATCGATAGCTTTTTCATAATATTCTTTTTTAAATAACAATGGTTTAGAACAACGTCGAATTCAGATTTCTATTTCCGGGGTTTTAAAATTTCCAGAGGATGCTATAACAGCACTTTTTTAATTAGTGGTTTCGCCTTTCCATTCCATAATTCCACCTTTTAGGTTGTAGGCGTTTTTTATGCCCACGGAATTTAACAACATACAGGCCTGTCCGCTTCTTCCGCCAGAGCGGCAATACACGTAATAATTTTTTTTAGGATCCAGTTCCTTGGCTTTTTTAAGAAATTCGGCACCGTTATATATGTCTATTTGTATCGCTCCCGGAATGTACCCTTCCTGAAATTCGGCATCGGTACGCACGTCCAGAATTACTGCATTGGTGTCCTTTTCACATTGTTCGCACCATTGTTGTTGGGTTAAATCTGCCATTTTTAAAATAATTTTTTGGTAAAATTAAACATTCTTGACTAAGCAACATGCAATTTCAAAAAAAATTGCAATTCATACAATTTTTAAAAAAATGGTTCTATATTTGAACCTCAAACATGAACAACATTACACAAAATACTTGGTGGTGGAAAAACTTACGGCAAACCTCGTGAGCGGAACACCTGTAGTATAAAATATACGAAAAGGCTTGTCAATCACGACAAGCCTTTTTTTATTTGGGTTCCCGCCGCTGGGCGGGACCGCTTAAATGAAATTGATTTATTCTTTTGAAGCTTTCAATAAACAATGAGAACAAAAAATAAAAAATATCAACTAAAAACATATTCAAAAAAACTGCTGGCAGACACCCTAACCCCCGTTTCGGTGTATTTGCGGTTGCGCGATAAATTCCCGAACAGCCTTTTGCTGGAAAGCAGCGACTATCACGCTAACGACAACAGTTTTAGCTATATCTGCTTTAACCCAATTGCTTCCATAAAAGTGGAAAATGAAACCATTTTTCAGCATTTTCCGGATGGAAAAAGTACAGTAACAGATTTGAAAAGTCCCCCTTCGAAGGGGGATTTAGGGGGATGTTCACAAAGTGTTCCGAATACTTTAGATGAATTTGCCGCGACCTTTTCCATTGAGTACATCAACCCATCCCCCGCCGCGGCGGGGTACCGAGGGGGGCATAACGGCCTTTTCGGTTTTATGGCGTTTGATGCGGTGCGTTATTTTGAAGACATTTCGCTTTCAAAAAAAGAAGAAAATCTTGAAATGCCCGATTTATATTATGCGGTTTACCAAAACATAATAGCGATAAACCATTTCAACAACGAAGCGTATATTTTTGCGCACTGTTTTGAAGCTGAAAATAATATTCCACAGATTGAACAAATTTTAAAATCGAAGAGTTTTGCGGAATATCCCTTTGAAAGAAACGGCGAACGCACTACAAACTTGAACGATGAAGATTTCAAAGCTTTGGTGCGGAAATGCAAAGAGCATTGCCAACGCGGCGATGTATTCCAAATTGTTCCGAGCAAACGGTTTTCACAGAAATTTACGGGCGATGAATTCAACGTTTACAGGGCTTTGCGCAGCGTGAACCCCTCGCCCTATCTTTTCTATTTCGACTACGGAAATTTTAAAATCTTCGGAAGTTCGCCCGAAGCGCAATTGGTCGTAAAAGGAAATACGGCAGAAATCCACCCAATCGCGGGAACCTTTAAACGCACAGGAAACGACGAACAGGACGCCGAACTCGCAAAAAAACTTTCCGAGGACAAAAAGGAAAACAGCGAACACGTAATGTTGGTCGATTTGGCGCGAAACGATTTAAGCCGCCACGGCACGAACGTAAAAGTGGAAACGTACCGAGAGGTTCAGTTTTTTTCGCACGTGATTCATTTGGTGAGTAAAGTTACGGCAACGAAAAACCCTACCGTTTCCACAATGCAAATTGCGGCAGACACCTTTCCCGCAGGAACTTTGAGCGGCGCACCGAAACACAAAGCCCTGCAATTGCTGGAAAAATATGAAAATAGAAGCCGCGAATTTTACGGCGGCGCCATCGGGTTTATGGATTTCAGCGGTAATTTTAATCATGCCATTATCATTCGCTCCTTTGTGAGCAAAAACCATACATTGCATTACCAAGCCGGTGCTGGCGTTGTTTCGGAAAGCGATGAGGAAAACGAATTGCAGGAAGTTTATAACAAATTAGGCGCACTAACAAAAGCGCTGGAATTGGCTGAAACGATAGCCCCCTAACCCTTGCCTACGTGCCACTTCGGCAGGCAGGCCCAAAGGGGAATTAATACGGTATTTAATGGAAAGTAAAAATATGAATAAAAATAACGAACAATCTCCCTCCCCTTCGGGGAGGGCCGGGGTGGGGCTGAAAATATTAGTAATAGATAATTACGACAGTTTTGTGTACAACCTCGTCCATTATTTAGAGGAATTGGATTGCGAGGTAACCGTAAAACGGAACGATAAATTTTATTTGGAAGAAGTAGAAAATTACGACAAAATCCTGCTTTCTCCCGGTCCCGGAATTCCCGATGAAGCAGGATTATTGAAAGAAGTAATCCAAAAATACGCAGCTTCAAAACCAATTTTTGGCGTCTGTTTGGGGCAACAGGCCATTGGCGAAGTTTTCGGCGGCAAGTTGGAAAACCTCAGCAAGGTTTTTCACGGCGTTGCAACGACAGCGACAATTTTAAAGAAAGACGAACCCCTTTTTAAGGGAATTGATAAGGAATTTGAAATAGGCCGTTACCACAGTTGGGTGGTTTCAAAGGAAGATTTTCCGGAGGTTTTGGAAATCACTTCCGTAGATGAAAACGGGCAAATTATGTCCCTTCGCCATAAATTTTATGATGTTTGCGGAGTACAATTTCACCCTGAAAGTGTGCTGACGCCAATGGGGAAACAGATTATTAAAAATTGGATAAAAGCCCCCTCACCCCCGAAGGGGGAATAGTGTGCGGTATTTAGTACAGTTGGCAGTAAATCCAACTAAACTTTTAAACTCCTAAACTTATAAACTCATCGACTCAAATAGAAGATGAACTAAAAACAAAAGATACCCGCCTTCGCGGGCATGATATGAAACAGATTTTAAACAGATTAATAAACCACGAACAACTCAGCAAAACTGAGGCTCGAACTGTTCTTGTAAACATTTCCGAAGGGAAATACAACCAAAGCCAGATAGCCGCTTTTTTAACGGTTTACATGATGCGGAATGTGAGTTTGGAAGAACTGGAAGGCTTTCGCGATGCTTTGTTGGATTTGTGTTTGGCGGTTGATTTCAGCGATTATAACACCATCGATTTATGTGGCACGGGTGGCGACGGAAAGAATACGTTTAATATTTCAACATTGGCTTCATTTGTTACGGCTGGTGCGGGAATAAAAGTTACAAAACACGGCAATTACGGGGTTTCATCCGTTAGCGGAAGCAGTAATGTGATGGAAGCGTTAGGCATAAAATTCAGTAATGAAAAGGATTTTTTAAAGCGTTGTTTGGACGAAGCGGGAATCTGCGTTCTGCATGCGCCCCTCTTCCATCCTGCGATGAAAAACGTTGCACCAATCCGCAAGGAACTGGGCGTAAAAACTTTTTTCAATATGCTCGGGCCAATGGTAAATCCAGCGTTTCCGAAGAATCAATTAGTTGGAGTTTTCGATTTGGAGCTCGCAAGGATGTACGGCTATCTCTATCAAAAAAACGAGAAAAATTACGCCGTGCTGCATGCGATGGACGGCTACGATGAAATTTCGCTTACGGGGCCTGTAAAAGTGATTTCAAAAGCCTCCGAAAAGATTTTGAATGCAGAAGATTTCGGAGTGAAGCAGGTTGAGGAATCTGAAATATTCGGTGGCGAAACGGTAAAAGCTTCCGCTGAAATATTTTTGGATATTTTAAACGGAAATGGCACCGAAGCCCAAAATAACGTGGTCTGCGCGAATGCCGGAATGGCTATTTCAGTAGTTGAAAATTGCACGATAAAAGAAGGTTTTGAAAAAGCAAAGGAATCGTTAGAATCTGGCAAAGCTTTGAAATCATTGAAGATATTGCAGCAAATATCCAATTGAATCAAGAAACAAGAAACAAGAAACAAGAAACACGACTCACGACTCACGACTCACGACTCACGACTCACGACTCACGACTATAAATATGACAATTTTAGATAACATAACAGCCTACAAACAAAAAGAAGTTGCCGCAAAAAAGGACGCAATCCCAATTCGTTTACTCGAAAAATTTCCACTTTTTGCAAAGGAAACCAAATCATTGGCGGAAGCGTTGCGAATTTCCACAACGGGAATTATCGCCGAACACAAGCGCCGCTCGCCCAGCAAATCGGTGATTAACGAGCGGGTTTTGTTGCCCGAAGTGGTTTCGGGCTATGAAAATGCCGGGGCAAAGGGAATTTCGGTTTTAACGGATTCCAACTTTTTTGGCGGTTCGCTCGATGATCTTTTGGTTGCTGAAAAAACGGTTTCCATTCCGATTCTTCGGAAGGAATTCATCATCGATCCCTATCAGATTTACGAAGCGAAAGCATATGGCGCCGATGCAATTTTGTTGATTGCGGCTTGCCTTTCGGCAGAGGAACTGAAACAGTTTTCGTTTTTGGCAAAAAGCTTAAAACTCGATGTTTTATTGGAGGTCCACAATTTTGAAGAGCTTCAAAAATCACTTTTGCCCAATGTGGATATGATTGGCGTGAACAACCGGAACTTGAAAAATTTCAAGTTGAATATCGACATCAGCAAAAAACTGTCCGAAGAAATTCCGGCCGATTTCGTGAAAATTTCCGAAAGCGGAATCAGCGATGTGGAAACCATAAAAGAGTTGAGAGCCTACGGTTTTGAAGGGTTTTTGATTGGTGAACATTTTATGAAAACCGAAAATCCCGGCGAAACCGCAAAACAATTTATAACGAAATTAAGATGAAGATAAATAAACAAACTCCCTCCCCTTCGGGGAGGGCTGGGGTGGGGCTGAAAATTTGCGGAATGAAACACAATATTGCCGAAGTGGCCACACTTCAGCCCGATTATTTGGGCTTTGTTTTTTACGAGAAAAGTCCACGTTATTTTGACGGAGAAATTCCTGCGTTACCGCCGCGAATAAAGAAAGTCGGGGTTTTTGTGGATGAAAAGATTTCAAAAGTGATTGATTTGTGCAAAAAATATGCTTTGGATGTAATCCAGCTTCACGGTAACGAAACGAAAGAATATGTCCTCGACTTGCAGGGCTATCTTACCTTGCTTTATCCCGATGTGCTGGTGTGGAAGGCTTTTAGCGTTGACGAAGAATTCGATTTCAGCGAAATAAAAATTTTTGAAAATAAAGTGGATGCATTTCTTTTTGACACAAAAGGCAAAGAAAAAGGTGGCACCGGAAAAACCTTTGATTGGGAAATTTTAAAAAAGTATCCATCGAAAAAACCTTTCATTCTTAGTGGTGGAATTGGTTTGGAAGAAGTTGATCCATTGAGAGAACTGCTAAAAACAGATCTTCCCATACACGCAATTGATGTGAACAGTAGGTTTGAAACTGAGCCGGGGAGGAAGGATGTTTTAGCATTGACATCATTCATAGAACTGTTGAAACACGACTGAAATGACCCACGACTCACGACTAAATACTCATTAATAATTACTCAATCTTGAATTTTAAACTTTGAATTTTGAATAAAAAATATAACGTAAACGAAAAGGGTTATTACGGCGATTTTGGCGGCGCGTATATTCCCGAAATGCTGTACCCAAATGTGGAGGAACTCAGACAGAACTATTTGAAAATAATGGCCGAGGAATCTTTTCAAAAGGAATTCCGACAACTGCTGAAAGATTACGTGGGGCGGCCAACGCCGCTTTATTTTGCGAAGCGTCTTTCGGAAAAATACAGTACAAAAATTTACTTAAAACGCGAAGACCTTTGCCATACGGGAGCCCATAAAGTGAACAACACCATCGGGCAAATTTTAATGGCAAAACGATTGGGCAAAACCCGAATTATTGCCGAAACCGGCGCCGGACAACACGGCGTAGCGACCGCAACCGTGTGTGCTTTGATGGGTTTGGAATGCATCGTTTTTATGGGCGAAATCGACATAAAACGCCAAGCGCCAAACGTAGCCCGAATGAAAATGCTAGGCGCAAAAGTGGTTCCCGCAACAAGTGGAAGCAAAACTTTGAAAGATGCTACAAACGAAGCCATCCGCGATTGGATAAACAATCCTTTGGACACACATTATATTATCGGCAGCGTGGTTGGCCCACATCCGTACCCCGATATGGTGGCGCGGTTTCAAAGTGTGATTTCCGAAGAAATAAAAAAGCAGCTGAATGAAAAAGAAGGACGCAAAAACCCAGACTTTGTGGTTGCCTGTGTGGGTGGCGGAAGTAACGCGGCCGGTGCTTTTTATCACTATTTGAACGAACCCGAAGTTGGAATAATCGCCGTGGAAGCCGCCGGAAAGGGAATTGACAGTGGCGAGAGCGCCGCAACCTCGGCTTTGGGAAAAGTGGGAATTATCCACGGCAGCAAAACGCTGTTGATGCAAACTGCCGATGGGCAAATTACAGAACCCTATTCTATTTCCGCAGGTTTAGACTACCCTGGAGTTGGCCCAATGCACGCCAATCTTTTTGCCAGCGGTCGCGGTGAGTTTATTTCGATAACCGATGACGAAGCGATGCGGGCCGGACTGGAACTCTGCAAACTGGAAGGCATTATTCCCGCCATTGAAAGCAGCCACGCACTCGCGATTTTTGAAACCAGAAAATTCAAAAAAGATGATGTGGTTGTAGTGAACTTGAGCGGACGTGGAGATAAAGACCTCGATACGTATATTAAATATTTTAATCTGTAATTGAGACCTCACAGGTTTTTGAAACCTGTGAGGTCTATTTCTATATTATGAACAGAATTCAAAGTAAACTTTCAGAAGACAACCTGCCTGCCAAACTGCTTTCCATATATTTCACCGCAGGCTATCCAAAATTAAACGACACGGTGGAAATACTTCAGCAATTGGAAAAAAGTGGAGTCGATTTTGTAGAAATCGGTTTGCCCTTTAGCGACCCTTTGGCGGATGGGCCTACCATTCAAGCCAGTTCGCAAATTGCATTGAAAAATGGAATGACTACCGATTTGCTTTTTCAGCAACTAAAAAATATTCGGAAAACGGTTTCCATGCCGCTGATTTTGATGGGATATTTCAATCCCGTGCTTCAATTCGGGATCGAAAATTTCTGCCGAAAATGTGCTGAAGTCGGCATTGACGGCTTGATTCTTCCCGATCTTCCTTTAGCAGAATTCGAAGAAAATTATGCCGAAATTTTCAGAAAATACAATCTTATAAACATCTTTTTGATAACGCCACAAACTTCGGAAGAACGCATCCGGCAGATTGACGCAGCTTCCGAAGGCTTTATTTATATGGTGAGCAGCGCGAGTGTTACCGGAAGCTCTTCAGGTTTTGGGGAGAAACAGGAAGCTTATTTTAAAAGAATTGCTTCGCTTTCACTTAAAAATCCACAAATTATTGGGTTTGGAATAAACAATTCGGAAACATTTCAGCAAGCAACAAAACATGCCAAAGGGGCAATCATTGGCAGTGCCTTTATAAAAATGCTTTCGGAAGAAGGAATAGCCGGAATTTCAGCATTTATAAGCGCTATCCGCAAGGTTTAACCATTCTTTAGCAAGGGTTTAAGGGAATTTGTGATTTGGTTTTTCTATTTTAGAGGTTCAATTAAAAACGAAAAATAGAACTATTATGGAAAAGAAATTTGAAAGAAAAACAGAACAGAAAAATCCCACGAACCCAACGGGAAATACCAATCAAAAGACCAATGAGTTTGACATAGATGAGAAAACCATCAAAAAACAACAAAACAAGAAGTAATGGGCAAAGGTGACAAAAAAACAAAACGGGGCAAGATTAGCATTGGCAGTTTCGGCAAATTAAGGCCGAAACGAAAAAAATTTAACGTGCGCCCAAAACCAACCAAGGACGCCCAAATTAAAGAAACTTAAAATAGATTGATTTTCGTTTTAAGTTGAATAAAAAGGTTTTTGAGAACAGATTTTAGTTCTTAAAAACCTTTTTTAATGCCAATAATCGTCAATAAAACAATTTTTTTAGGAATTCCCCCTGCAAGGGCTAGGGGGCTTCACTATCTTTGCAACCAAATGATATTTACGTAAATGAACCAACCCGTTTCAGGATTTTCAAAAAAAACAAAGCAGGAAAAGATTGATTGGCTTGCAGAAAATTACCTGCAAAACAATCCTGATGCCGTGCAAATCCTAAAAAAGTATTGGAATGAAGATGCCCAACTGCAGCAGCTTCACGACGATTTTATAGAAAATACACTCTCCAACTACTATTTGCCCTTTGGCATTGCGCCCAACTTTTTAATCAACGGAAAACTCTTCGCATTGCCGATGGTTACCGAAGAAAGCTCGGTGGTTGCAGCTGCCAGCAATGCCGCAAAATTTTGGCTTGAACGCGGCGGATTTAAGGCGGAAGTGTTTTCCACTGAAAAAAATGGTCAAATCCATTTCAATTTCTACGGAAGTGAAAAAAGTATCGAAGCATTTTTTGAAGCAGTAAAACCGAAACTTCGCGAGAGCATCCAATCCATCGAAAAAAACATGAAAGCCCGTGGCGGCGGACTTTTGGAGCTTTCTTTAGTAGATAAATCGCATATTCTCGATGGCTATTTTTACATTCACGCCACTTTTGAAACGCTGGATGCCATGGGCGCCAATTTTATAAACAGTTGTTTGGAGCAAATGGCACATACGTTTGAGGAGGAAGCGAAGCATTTTGAACCTTTTCAGCAAAAGGAAACCTATCCCGACGTGGTGATGAGTATCCTTTCAAACTATGTTCCCGAATGTTTGGTGCGTGCCGAGGTGAGCTGTAAAGTAGAGGAATTGACTACCAAACATTACGACGGAAAGCAGTTTGCTGAGAAATTTGTCCGTGCCATTGACATCGCAAAAACCGAAAGCCGCCGCGCAGTGACCCATAATAAAGGCATTATGAACGGGGTTGACGCAGTTGTTTTGGCAACGGGAAATGACTTCCGCGCGGTGGAAGCCGGGGTTCACGCCTATGCTGCCCGAAACAGCTATTACGGCAGTTTGACGCACGCAAAAATCGAGGATGATGTTTTCACTTTTTGGATTGAATTGCCATTGGCCG
The DNA here is from genome assembly GCF_028561335.1 of Aequorivita todarodis. Classification (GTDB taxonomy): domain Bacteria; phylum Bacteroidota; class Bacteroidia; order Flavobacteriales; family Flavobacteriaceae; genus Aequorivita; species Aequorivita todarodis. The sequence continues at coordinate 99,531 of NZ_JAQQTG010000002.1, forward strand.
TTGGAACTGTTGGCGGGTTGACATCACTCCACCCATTGACAAAACTGGCTTTTGAAATCCTCCAGAAACCAAATGCCAAGGAGTTGATGAAGATTATGGCCGTTGCCGGGCTTGCGCAAAACTTCGCCGCTGTTCGGTCGTTGGTTACCACGGGCATTCAAAAAGGCCATATGAAAATGCACTTGATGAATATTTTGAACCAGTTGCAGGCTTCCAAGAAAGAAAAGGAAAAGGCGATGGAGCATTTTATGAAAAATACCATTTCGCACAGTGCCGTTGTGGATTTTTTGGAAGAACTCAGGAAACATTAACAAACTTTGCGCCTTTGCGACTTTGCGTGCAAATTTATCTCGCAAAGACGCGAAGAACTACAGAAATGAAAAACAGCTATCCCAGCAACGGAAAATTATTGCTCACGCGCCAGTATGTGGTGCTTGACGGCGCAACAGCTTTGGCCATTGAGAAAACCAAACCTTAAGTAAATAGTGTGAAAATTGATTGACCATTTACAAAACTATGGAAATTATTTGGACAGATTTGGCTTTTTATAGTTATGACAGGAACGTTGAGTATCTTTTGGGCGAATGGTCAAGGGAAGTTACGCTAAAATTCATATTTAAAGTCGAGGAAGCAGAAAAATTACTGATTAAAAACCCAAATTTAGGAAGGTTTGATGAAGAATTAAACCTTCACAAGTTATTGATTGTGAAACAGATTTACCTCTTTTACGAATTAGAGGGGAACCATATAATTTTTATCGATTTTTGGAATAATTTTCAGAAACCGTATTGGTTATAATTTATATTTTTCTTTGATAAAATCCCTTACCTCCTTACTTGTTTTGGTTCTTCCTTCACGGTAATCTTGCCTACCTCTTTCAATATTTTCCAGCATTTCATTTTTATAAACTTCTTTCGGAAATAATAGGGCGGTTAAAATTTCTACCTCATGGCTCGTAAAGGCATTTTCCCTTAATTTTCGGTACATAGTAGGTTTACTGATATTTAATTTATTCACAAAAAAATCGAGTTTATAATCCGAATTTTCAATTAACTTTGGCAAACTTTCTATATAAGAATTATATTCTTTAACCAATGCTATCATAATTTAATACTATTTCGTTTAAATAATTTATCAAATTTAATCATAATTTTGAAAAAATCATTCCACAGTAACGGAAAATTATTGCTCACCGGCGAGTACGTGGTGCTGGACGGTGCAACAGCTTTGGCCATTCCCACAAAATATGGGCAGTCTTTGGAAGTTTCCGTTTCAGAAAAAGAAGGAATTCACTGGAAAAGCTTCGATGAAAAAGGAACGGTTTGGTTTGAGGATTTCTTCGACTTAAAAACTCTTGAAGGTAAAAACCAGCGGAGTGAACTTTCCAAAACACTTTCAAAAATAATTGTAGAGGCCAAAAAGCTGAATCCAGATTTTCTGTCACATAATGAAGGAATTTTAGCTGAAACCCAGTTAGACTTTCCGCGCAATTGGGGTTTGGGCACCTCATCAACCTTGATAAGCAACATTGCACAATGGGCAGAAGTGGATGGTTTCGCTTTGCTCGCCAACAGTTTTGGCGGAAGCGGGTACGATATTGCCGCCGCACAAAGTGACGCTCCTATTTTATATGAATTAAACCACGGAACCCCAGAATTCAAAAAAATAAAGCTGCCGTGGAACTTTACCGATTCCTTATTTTTTGTGCATTTGAATGAAAAGCAGGACAGCAAAGAAGGTATTGCGCGCTACAGAAATACTTCGGCAGAAGAAAAAAATATTCAAAGAATTTCAGACATCAGCAATAAATTGTTGGCTTGTGATTCGCTTTCAGATTTTGAAAAATTGATGGATGCACACGAGGAAACTATTTCAGAAATTATAAATCTTCCAACGATTAAATCAAAACTTTTTAAGGATTTTCCTGGAACTATCATAAGTCTGGGCGCTTGGGGCGGCGATTTTGTTTTGGTTACGGGCGATGTTTCTGATATGGATTATTTCAAGAAAAAAGGGTTTGGAACAGTTATTCCTTTTGATGAAATGATTCTGAAAACAACTTCTTAAGAAAAGGTTATAAAACAAAAATCCCCAAACAGAAACCGTTCGGGGATTAAATGTGGTGCCTCCAACCCCGAAGCCTCGGGGGAACTAGGGACAGTTTCTTCTTAAAATATCTTTTAAAATTTCAGGATTGGCAATCACTTTCCTTAAAAAAGCACGACTTTTCATTTTTTTGATGAACTTTTCAAGAAACAAAGCTTCATTCCTATCTGAGCATTGGTAGCTGACTAGCACTTTCCAATCATTTGCGTTTTTGGTAAAATTATTTTTAAAATAATTATTATTGTGCTGGTGAACCCTAATCGCTAAATCTTGAGTTTCTCCAACATAATGCTTATCGACCGTTCGTGAATAAATAATGTATAGATAATGCATAATCCATATTAAACAAAAATCCCCAAACAGAAACCGTTCGGGGATTAAATGTGGTGCCTCCAAGAATCGAACTAGGGACACACGGATTTTCAGTCCGTTGCTCTACCAACTGAGCTAAGGCACCATTATTGAGACGGCAAATATAAAGCTATTTTCGTTTTTGCAAAACAATAATTAAAAAAATAAAAAAGATAATCCATACCCAATTTAATAAGGCATTAACAATTACTTGCTGCTTCAAGTTGTATTTTTAACCCCTCAACAAAAAAAATGAATCTCACAATTGATGTAGGGAACACCCTAATAAAGCTTGGAGTGTTCGATTCCGGAAAACTCAAGCTGAAAAAAACGTGCCTAAAAAAAGATTTTTTGCACACGCTTGCCGAAATTTCAGAAGCTTTTCCCGCTATTCAGAAATGTATTATCTCTTCGGTAGCGAATCTTTCAGAACATCAATCAATAAAGCTACAGCATCAATTTGACGTTCTGATTTTAAACCATCAAACTAAAATTCCATTTACCAATAAATATGAAACACCGAATACTCTGGGTATAGACCGGATTGCCCTAGTAAGCGCGGCGGCCGAGCAATATGCTGGCAAAAATGTTTTGGTGATCGACGCAGGGACCTGTATTACGTATGATTTCTTAAATTCGAAAAGCGAATACTTGGGCGGGGCTATTTCTCCAGGCATTTCGCTTCGCTATAAAGCTTTGCATACGTTTACCGAAAAATTACCGTTACTGGAGGCAAGCAATCCAAATTTATATATAGGAAACAATACCGCAACCTCCATCCATTCAGGAGTGGTGAACGGTGTTTTGTACGAAATAGATGGCTATATAAGTGAGTATAAGAAAAATTACGACAATTTAACAGTTATTTTAACAGGTGGGGACGGACATTTTTTGCGAGATAGCATAAAAAATGACATCTTTGCCAACTCAAATTTTTTATTGGAGGGATTGAACCATATTTTAGAATATAACAAACATTGATGTTTAGAAAAATAGTAATTGGTTTATTTATACTTATAACCAGTATCGCCTTTGCCCAGGAAGGAACCACCTCTCCTTATTCTTTTTATGGTATCGGGTCGTTAAAATTTCGGGGAACTGCCGAAAGCAGATCTATGGGAGGCATAGGTGTTTTCTCGGACAGCATCCACTTAAATCTTCAGAATCCTGCTGCCTACGGAGGCCTGCGACTGATCAACTTTTCCGTGGGAGGGAGCCATCAAGCCCTAAAACAAAAAAACGACATCGAAAGTCAAAACACTTCCGCTTCAACGCTCGATTACTTGGCAATGGGTATTCCTATGGGTAAATTCGGAATGGGTTTCGGGATGCTTCCCTATACTTCCGTGGGCTATGATTTTTATTCCGAATTACCCGACGGCATTACACAATACACAGGAAATGGGGGCCTAAACAAAGCATTCCTTTCCCTGGCATATCAAGTAACACCTGAACTGAGCCTTGGTGCGGATGCCAATTATAATTTTGGCAAAATTGAAAACACGGCTGTTACCCAAAAATCAGAACTTCAATACGGAACCCGCGTTGTCAATAGATCAAACCTGTCAGGTTTCACTTTTAATTTTGGAGCGTTGTATAAAAGAATGGTTACCGAAAACCTTGAGCTTTCCGGATCTTTCACTTTTACACCCGGCACAAACATTAACTCAGAAAACCTCCGAAGGACGGGAAGTGTGTCCATACTTCCTTCCGGTATATATGAAGTTGATGAAAGAGAAGTACCCGTGCCCGATACAGAATTCAACTTTCCTTCACAAGTTACATTTGGGGTTGGGCTAAGCAAACCAAAATATTGGGGGCTTGGAGTAGAATATGTAAACCAAAAAACTAGTAATTTTACAAACCGTTCTTTTACCAGCGAAAACGTAACCTATAAAAATGCTTCCAAATATAATGTGGGAGGTTTTTATATTCCCAATTACAACTCTTTCGGAGAATATTATAAAAGAGTCGTTTACCGCGCCGGAGCACGATATGAGCAAACAGGCTTAAGTGTCGATGGGCACGACATAGATGAGTTTGGCATATCTTTTGGAGTTGGGTTACCCATCGGACGATTATTCTCCAATATGAACTTAGGTTTTGAATATGGAAGCCGCGGAACCACAGACTATGGTTTGATAAAAGAAAACTTTTTCAATATATATTTAAGTTTCTCATTAAACGACCGTTGGTTCGAAAAAAGATTATATGATTAAGATTAATACTACTAATAACAATACCATGAAAACAAAATTCATTTTATTATTTACCCTTGCACTCCTTTCTATTTCTGCAAAATCTTTTGCACAAGCACCGGATGACTGTACAATTTTAATGTCCTATTTTACAGAACAGGCCAAAATAAAAAACTACGAGGCAGCGCTTCCACACTACGAAAACCTAATAAAAGACTGTCCAAATTACAATCTTGCCATCTACCAATACGGCATTAAAATGTTTGAATATTTTGTTGAAGAAAAAGGTGATAAAAGCAAAATAAACGATCTTATTAAAGCCTATCAATTGCGATTAGAAAACTTTCCAGAGCAAACTAAGGAAGGTGAAGTTCTTTCAACTATTGCCCAAATAAAATTTGACAACAACATTGGCACAAAAGCGGAACAGTTCAAGGCTTTTGACGAAGCTTTCAAAAAAGATCCAGAAAACTTTACCAGTGGGAAAAGTCTGTATGCCTATTTCTCTTTGGCAGTAGATCTTTTTAATGATGGCCAAAAAGATATTCAGGAAATCTTTGACCTATATGATGTGGTGATAAACAAAATAGACACCGAAAAAAACAGTCTTGCATCAAAACTTACTCCTTTAATGGATAAAGAAGAAGCAGGCACCACCCTTACCGATAAAGAAAAACGCGCCAAAGAAGTTTATGAAAACAACTTAGGTGTTTATGCAACGGTTGAAGAAAGCGTTAACGGAAAATTAGGCCAATTGGCAGATTGTCCTAACCTTATCCCGCTTTATGAAAAAGACTACGAGCAGAAAAAGAACGACATTGAATGGTTGAAAGGCGCCAGCAACAGACTGGATGCGAAAGATTGCGAAAGCCCGCTATCAAACAAACTGGCAGTGCGTCTTCACGAATTGGAACCAAGTTCTACCTCTGCCTACCTTTTAGGGAAACAAGCCGAAGCTGAGGGAAAAGCCTCCCAAGCCTTGGAATATTTCAACCAAGCCGCAGAGCTTGAAAAAGACAATTCAAAGAAAGCACGTATCTATTATAGTATTGCTGAAAACTACCGCAAAAAAGGAAGCTTTGGCACTGCGAGAACCTATTACAACAAGATGCTTGAGGTAAAGCCATCAGCAGGGATAGCCTATTATAAAATTGGCGCAATGTACGCAGACAGCGCAAACAACTGTGGCTCCACGGTCTTTGAAAAAAGAGCCATGTACTGGTTAGCTGCAGATATGATGGACAAAGCAGCACGTGTAGATGGCACAATTGCCGGAAATGCAAGATCAGCCGCAAGCTCCTATAGAGCCCGTGCGCCTCAGGCGAGCGATATCTTTTCTGAAGGTATGGCCGGCAAAACAGTTAAATTCAACTGTTGGGTTGGCGGAAGCGTAAGAGTTCCTAACTTATAAGAATGCACACCCCTCTAAATATGTTTAAAAGCGTGATGGCCCTGGTATTGGCCATCACGCTTTTTGCATGTGAGAGCAATTACCAAAACGTAAAAAGACTGAGCCTTTCTGACGGCGCTCCCATTGCCGAAGGAAAGGGCATCAATTTTAAATATACAGATTCGGGGAAATTGGTGACCAATCTCTTGGCCGATAAATTGCTCGATTATTCAAACCTGGAATTTCCCTATAAAGAATTTCCCGAGGGAATCGAAGTTCACTTTTGGGACGAAAACGACAAAAAAAACATCGTGACCGCAGATTACGCAATCCAGTTCGACAAAAGTGGCTTGGTAGATTTGCGCCAAAACGTGGTAGTGGTAACAGCAGATAGCGTTGTTTTGAAAGCCAACCAGCTGTATTGGGACCAAAAAAACAAATGGGTCTTCACAGACCAGCCCTATCAAATAAAATTTAAGGACGGTTCCTATAACGATGGCGCCGTAGGATTTGACAGTAGTGAAGATTTCACTACCTTTCTGTCCAGAAAAAACCAAGGAGTACAACTAGTTGACAAAACCAAACCAGAAGATGTTAAATAAAGTATATCGTTTTTTTGAATATGCATACCTTATAATTGCAATATTTTTTGCCTACGAAGCAATAAACAACTGGAGCACAGAGCGAAACCGCGCCTATCTCTTCATCTTTTTTGTGGCAGTTGCTATCTTTATGTTTTTCTTTAAAAGAAATTTCAGAAAGAAAATGGAGGAACGAAATAAAAATTAGCTATGAGCCGTGAGAAGTGCTCATAGCTCATAGCTCAAAAACTTAAAATTGGATTACAGTATAATTATCATACTAACAATGCTCCTCCTCTCCGCCTTTTTCTCGGGGATGGAGATTGCCTATGTTTCTTCCAATAAAATCCACATCGAGATTGAAAAGAAACAAAACAACTTCCTGTCCGGAATCCTAAAAAAAATAACCAAGCGCCCTTCAAAGTTTATTGCCACCATGCTCGTGGGGAATAACATCGCTCTTGTTATCTACGGCTTTTTTATGGGCGATCTTTTAATGGAATATATCCCGCTGGCAGGTTTCAGCGGCTTGCTGGTGCAGACTATTATTTCCACGCTGGTCATTTTATTGACCGCAGAGTTCTTGCCAAAGGTATTCTTTCAGATCTACGCCAACAGTTTGGTCAAGATCTTTGCCGTTCCCGCCTACTTCTTCTACGTGCTGTTTTCCATGATTTCTGAATTTATTATTTGGATTTCAGATTTGGTGCTCAAGCTCATTTTCAAATCTGAAGGCGATACCGTGCAATTGACTTTCAGCAAACTGGAACTTGGCAATTACATTTCCGAACAGATGGAAATTGCCGAAACCAAGGAAGAAATGGATTCGGAAATACAGATTTTCCAAAACGCGCTGGATTTTTCCGAAGTGAAATCGCGCGAAGCCATGATTCCGAGAACAGAGGTTGTAGCCGTAGATATTGAAACATCGCCCAAGGAACTCGCCAAGATTTTCACCGAAACGGGCCTTTCAAAAATATTGGTTTACAACGAAAACATAGACGATATTTTAGGCTATATACATTCCTTCGAGCTTTTCAAAAAACCTGAAAACCTCAAAAAGGTATTGATGCCCGTAGTTTTTGTGCCCGAAACCATGCTCGTTAAAGATGTGCTGGGAATCCTCAGCAAAAAAAGAAAAAGCCTTGCCGTGGTTATTGACGAATACGGCGGAACCAGCGGAATTATCACCGTTGAAGATATTATTGAAGAGCTTTTTGGCGAAATTGAGGACGAGCACGACAGCATTGCGCTTATTGAAGAAGAACTTGGGGACGGCCATTTTAAATTTTCCGCCCGTTTGGAAGTAGATTACCTCAATGAAAACTACAAGCTCAATTTGGAAGAAAGTGAAAACTACGAAACCCTCGGCGGCCTAATCGTGAACCACACCGAAGAAATTCCCGAAAAAGGCGAAACCGTTGAAATTGACGAGCATATCTTCACCATCTTAGAGGTTTCCAACACAAAGATTGAACTTGTGGAACTCAAAATTATGCCCGAAGATTAGATTTTGAACATTTCCACAATTTTTTCAATTTACTTTTTTATTAATGCAGGGAAAATGGTATTTTCGCCACCTAAATAATCCAAAAAACAAATCCTCTAAAACCTTGATTAACATTAAGGGATAAAAGGAATTCACAACCAAACCCCTTTCGTCTGGCAAAACGGAGGTAAAGGGATATAAATTTGAACATCAAATGGCAATCTTAAACAGTATTAGAAAAAGAGGGATATTTCTTATCCTTATTATTGCATTGGCGCTTTTTGCCTTTATTTTAAGTGATGTGTTGACCAAAGGCAGCAGCGGCCCAAAAGGGCAGGACACTATCGCTACCATTAACGGCACAGACATTTCCAGACAAAGTTTTATGGAAGAAGTAGAAGCCACGCAGCGCAATATGGGACCAAACGGAAATACCACGCAAGCCATGAACATGGTTTGGGATCGTGAACTGCGCAAGGTTATTATGGACGAGCAGATTGAAAAAGCAGGACTTACGGTTGAGAAAGCCCAAATAGACAATGCCCTAAAAACGCAATTGGCCAACAATCCAACCTTTCTGAACGATGCAGGCCAAGTGGATGAAGGAAAAATACAGGAGTACATTGCAAGCATTAAAGCATCTTCTCCAGAAATGTATAAGCAATGGCTAAATTTTGAAGAAAACGTTGCAGACGGTGTGCTTCAAACCACCTATTATAATATGATTAAAGGCGGGCTTCGTTCCACCGTTGCCGAAGGGGAGCAAGAATATCATTTTCAGAATGACAACTTAACCTTTCAATATGTGATGGTTCCCTACAGCAAGATTGCCGATGAAGATGTAAAGGTTTCCGATGAAGAAATAAAAAAGTACATAGCGGCACATCCCAACGATTTTCAAGTGGAACCCCAAGCAGATATCCAATATGTGCTTTTCGCCGAAGAACCATCTGAGGCAGATACTGAAGAAGCAAAAGCATCAATCGCCTCTTTGTTAAATGACAAAGTTGAGTTTAACCAAGATACCAAAGCGAACGATACCATCGCTGGCTTTAGAAATACAAAAAATTACGAAGAATACGTAAACGCGAATTCCGATGTTCCCTATTATGACCATTGGCTGTTTAAAAAAGACCTTCCGCCCTCCGTTGCGGATACGCTTATCAATTTGAACAAGGGCGATATTTATGGCCCATATAAAGTTGACAATGCCCTTTATCTTTCCAAAGTTATGGACACCAAGAAAATGCCTGACTCAGCAGAGTCAAAACATATCCTGATCCGTTACGTTGGAACCATGCGCGCTCCTGAAACGATTACAAGAACCAAGGAAGAAGCCCAAAAATTGGCCGATAGCATTTTGAGTGTCGTGAAAAAAGACAAGTCGAAATTTGCTGAGCTTGCCGCAAAGTTTTCCGATGACAGCTCAAAGGATAACGGCGGCGACCTGGGCAATTCAACCCCCGGAAGAATGGTACCTCCTTTTGACAAGTTTATCTTCAACAACCCAACAGGTACAATTGGCCTTGTTGAAACCGATTTTGGCTATCACATAGTTGAAGTTGGCAAACAGTCCGGAGCCAAACCAGCCATTAAACTTGCAACGGTTGTAAAAAACATTGAACCTTCAGACAAAACCACAAACCAGGTATTTTCGGATGCTTCAAAATTTGAAGTTGCAGTGAAAAAAGGCGATTTTACCGAGTTGGCCAAAGCACAAAACCTTGAGTTGAAACCCGTAAACAAAATGGGCAATATGGATTCCAACATTCCCGGCATAGGCGAAAACCGAACTATAGTTAACTGGGCATTCAATGAAGACACCAAAGTTGGAGACACCAAACGTTTCAGTGTGCCAAATGGGTATGTTGTAGCACAGCTAACCCGCAAAAACCCTAAAGGTCTTATGACAGTTGAGGATGCCTCTGCAACGGTAACCCCTATTTTGCGCAACGAGAAAAAAGCTGCAAAAATAAAGGAATCCATAAAAGGGACAACCCTCGAAGAAGTTGCCGCAAGTCAAAATGTGGTGGTGCAAAACGCTACGGGAGTTACTATGGCAAATCCGCTAATAGCTTCCTCTAGCGAGCCGAAGGTTGTAGGTATGGCCTTTGGAACCAAACCGGGAGAAACAACTCCGTTGATTGACGGCAAAAATGGTGTTTATAAAGTAAAGGTAACCGCGTTCAATCCAGCACCAAAACTGGATTCATATGTAAACTTTGCCAACCAGATGAGCACCAAAGCGGCCCCTAGCGCACAGAGCCAAGTTTTTAACGCCCTCAAAAAGAAAGCCGATATTGAAGATAACCGTGCTAATTTCTATTAGTAGCCTTTAAATATTTTTTATGAAAAGTCTTGTTGCTGAATTCCGCAACAAGACTTTTTCTTTTAAACTCATCTGGAATATTTCAAAAAATAGAAAAATATCCCTTATTTTTAGAAACGTTTAAAAATCTCCTTTTTTAAACGCGCTTTTCAAAAAAACAAAAGAATGGAAAACAAAGAATTAATAAAAGCAATAGAAGAAAAATATAAAAGTTTGGGCGAAAACCCCGAAACCTATTTAAAAGGACTGCTTCAGGCAAAGCCCATAACGTATTGGGACTATATTCAAGTGGACACCCTCCTTTCACTCCAAAAAACACGGACCGATTTTAAGGATGAGGAAATCTTCGTGATGTACCATCAGGTTACGGAACTAACCTTAAAAATGATGATTCACGAAATAAAACAACTTTCCGAAGGCGAAAATCTTTCGGAAGAAATCTGGTTGACAAAACTGGATAGGTTAAAAAGATACACCCGAATGCTCATTACCTCCTTTGATATTATGAAAGATGGCATGGACTATGACGATTACAACACCTTCCGTTCCACGCTTACGCCTGCCAGCGGCTTTCAGAGCGCTTCCTTTCGGTATTTGGAGCTGTACTGCACTAAGTTGGAAAACTTGGTAAACGAACGAGGAAGGGAGCGCTTGCCTAAAAATCCAACACTTGACGATTATTTTGAAAACATCTATTGGAAAGATGCCGGTTACGACCGAAAAACGGGCAGGATGACCCTAACGCTACGCCAATTCATTGAAAAATACGAAGCCGACTTTAAGGCCTTGGCCAAGAAGACCCAGGGCAAGACCCTTGAAGAACGCATCGCCCAAATGGAAAATCCTTCCGAAGAATTAAAGGATAGACTAAAACAGTTTGACCATTTTTATAATGTGGCCTGGCCGATGGTACATTTGGACACTGCCCAGCACTACCTTAACAGCAAGGGTGAAAGCAAGACGGCCACGGGAGGCTCGGAATGGAAGAAATATTTGCACCCAAAATACCAACAACGCAAATTTTTCCCCGCACTTTGGTCTGCGGAAGAAATTGCAAATTGGGGGGAATGATTGTTTGGGAATCGGGATTTGTTAATTTGGGATTCGTTAATTCGGGATTTGGGTCCCGATAGCTATCGGGATGGGATTTGGAATTTGGAACCTGCCTGCCAGAGGCACGACAGGCAGGTTTGGAATTTTAAAACACTATGGATATACAAATAAAACGCATATACGAAAAACCTGCAAACCGCGACGGCACAAGGATTCTGATAGACCGCGTTTGGCCGCGCGGCGTAAGCAAGGAAGACGCAAAACTTGACGAATGGATGAAGGATATTGCTCCCTCAAAAGAACTTCGGAAATGGTTCGACCACAAAGAAGAACGTTTTGATGGGTTTTCAAAAAAATATAAAAAAGAATTAAAAGACCATTCACATTTGGTGGAACAACTGTTGGAAAAAGCCAAAGAAAAACGCCTCACCCTCCTCTATGGCGCAAAAGATGAAAAACACAACCAGGCCGTAGTCTTGAAAGAATATTTGGAAGACCAATAAATTCTTCTTTATAAAACCTTTTCAGTATTTTTAAAACCAGTAAACCATCTTTGTACTATAGAATGAAGTATTTTCTTGCGCTTTTATTTCTCAGTTTTTCATTTATTGCACAATCGCAAATCCTAAATGCCGAATCGCTTCGAAAGGTAACCGATACTTCAGGTTTTTCGGGTTCGGTAAGTCTCGGTTTTTCACTGAAACGCGATGTGAATGACTATTTCGCCTTTAGCAGCAGCACCCATCTACAATACAAAATGAACAAACATTTGGTGCTATTGAAAAACGATATAGAACTGAAAAATATTGAAGGCAACAAATTTGAAAACGCGGGGATAACCCACGTTCGGTACAACTACAAATTTCATCCCCGAATAGCTTGGGAAGTCTTCGCACAGGCCCAATACAACAAGGTTTCAAAAATTGATTTCCGAGGTCTGGTAGGAATGGGGCCGCGTTTTAAATTGACTACTTCAGAAAATTACAAATTCTATTTGGGCACCCACATTATGTACGAGCAGGAAGAACTCAGCGATGGCGTTACCCCCCTGCAACGCGATTTTAGGAGCACTTCCTATCTTTCCTTCAGTCTGTACCCAACGGAAACCATCAGTTTTGTAAGCACAACCTATTACCAACCAAAACTTAAGGATTTTGGCGATTATCGCCTTTCAAACCAGACCTCATTGCTCATAGACTTCTTTAAAAATTTCGCCTTTAAAACCAGCTATACTTTTATTTACGACGAAACCCCAGCCGTGGGAATCCCGAATTCCCAGTACAATCTGGAAAGCGGCTTTGTTTATTCTTTTGACTAATTTGTTAAACTTTCGTAAGTGTGGCCTTTTTTGAAAGACTACTTCCCTATATTTACCCTAAGTGAAAAAACCAAAATCACTAAAATTCCGTAACTATTACTAAACCGCAATTATGGCCACAAACAATTACTACGACCCAGCCGACCTTAAAAAATTTGGAAAAATATCAGAATGGAGCCAAGAACTCGGCGATAAATTTTTTGAATATTACGGAAAAGTTTTTGAGGAAGGCGCCCTTTCCGCCCGTGAAAAATCGCTTATCGCCCTTGCCGTGGCACACACCGAAATGTGCCCATATTGCATTGACGCCTACTCGCAGGACGGCCTGCAGCGCGGCATAACCAAAGAAGAAATGATGGAAGCCGTACACGTGGGGGCAGCCATTAAAGGCGGTGCTACCCTAGTCCATGGCGTTATGATGATGAATAAAGTAAACAAATTGGAAATGTAGGCACGCCATTCATCGCGCGCACGGAAAAAACATACGAATATTCAGAAAAAATTTATGCTGAAAGAAAAAAAGAAAAAGCAACAATCCCTCCATAAACGCCATAGCGAACTTGCCATGGCGAACAAACAACTCGAAAAACTCTCCAACGGTATTTTTGCCAACGGGGAGCTCCCTACGTTTTCCGAAAAAATAAAGCAGACGGACCAATTTCCGTTGCGCCCCAACAAGCTTGAGATTCTCCAAATTAACGTGGGCTATATGTGCAATCAGGTTTGCGAACACTGCCACGTGGACGCCGGTCCGGACCGAAAGGAAATTATGACGCGCGAAACCATGTTGCAATGCTTGGAGGTAATTAAAAACACCGGCGCCCACACCTTGGACCTAACTGGCGGCGCCCCGGAAATGAACCCGAATTTTCGCTGGTTCGTAGAAGAGGCCAGCAAAGCCGGAATTCAGGATTTTATCGTGCGCAGTAATTTGACAATCATTCGCGCCAACAAAAAATATTACGACCTGCCCGAATTTTTTAAGAAACACAACGTGCACGTGGTGAGCAGCATGCCGCACTGGACCCGTGGCAAAACTGACAAACAAAGAGGCGAAGGCGTTTTTGACCTTTCCATCAAAGCCTTGCAGGAATTGAACGCGGTAGGTTACGGCATGCCGGACAGCACCCTGCGGCTGGATTTGGTGTATAACCCCAGCGGCGCCTTCCTTCCGGGCGACCAGGCCAGTATGGAAAAGGATTTTAAGAAAGCATTGCTTGAGGATTTCGGGATACATTTCCACAATCTTTTTGCTATTACCAATCTACCGATTTCAAGGTTTTTGGATTATTTGATTGCATCGGAAAACTATGAGGATTATATGTATTCCCTGGTCGAAGCATACAATCCTGCAGCGGTAAAAAACGTGATGTGCCGCAATACCATTTCGATAAGTTGGGATGGGTTTTTGTACGATTGCGATTTCAACCAAATGCTGGAATTGAAGGTGGCAAGCAAGATTCAACACGTTTCGGAATACAACGAGGATGTTTTAAACGATAGAAAAATAATTATTTCGCAGCACTGCTATGGTTGTACGGCGGGCGCCGGGAGCAGCTGCCAAGGCGCCGTGGCGGAGTAAAGGATCGATTGTAAATATGCTTCCATGAAACAATTTTCACTTCTTACATTGCTGTTTCTAATGGCAACGAGCAGCTTCGCCCAAAAAAACGTGGACGAATTGCTCGAAGCCTACAATACCCGCAGTGTACCGTACATTTCAGTGGAAGAATTGCGAATGTTCCAAATGAACGATGCCGTTACAATTCTGGACGCCCGCGAACCTGCGGAATTTGTGGTAAGCCATATTAAATCTGCAATAAATGTGGGTTACAACGACTTTACTTCCGAAGAAAAACAACTTCAAAATCTAAACAAGAATATTCCCGTAGTCGTTTATTGTTCGGTGGGAATCCGTTCAGAAAAGATTGGCGAAAAATTAAAAAAAGCAGGATTTACGAAGGTTAAAAATCTCTACGGTGGTATCTTTGAGTGGAAAAACAAGGGCTACCCCGTCTTCGATTCCGCGGGAAAGGAAACTGAAAATGTACACGCCTTTTCCAAGCATTGGAGCCAGTATTTGACCGCGGGAAACCCTGTTTATTGAACCAGTAAAGTAAACCTGTCAAGTTTCAAAAACCTGACGGGTTTGGAAAAACCGTATTAAAATGCCGTTATTAACATCCAACAACACCAGTAGCGACAACGAAATGGCTCGCGATTTCTACTTCCCTACCTCCAAAAAAGCGCTGATTATATTTACCCGAAACCCCGAATTGGGCAAAGTGAAAACCCGGCTCGCCAAAACCGTGGGCGATGAAAGTGCTTTGGAAATCTATAAATTTCTGCTGAAGCACACCGTAGCAATTACCAAAAATTTAAACGTTGATAAATACGTGTTTTATTCCGAAAATATCCACCGCGATGATATTTGGAATCCTGAAATTTTCAGAAAAAAACTGCAAACCGGCACCGATTTAGGCGAAAAGATGCAAAATGCTTTTTCAGAATTATTCGATATGGGCTACGAAAAAGTTCTCATTGTGGGAAGCGATATTTTTGAACTGAACCAAAATGATATAGAAAACGCCTTCGAAGTTTTACAGACAACCGAAACGGTAATAGGCCCTGCCACCGATGGCGGCTATTATTTATTGGGAATAAAGGAGTTGAACGTTGCAATATTTCAAAACAAAAATTGGGGCACGGGCACGGTTTTGGAAGAAACGCTGGCCGATTTAAGGCAAAAGAAATACGTTTTATTGGAAGAGCGGAATGATGTGGATTATTTTGAAGACATTAAAGAGATTGATGCTTTTCAGCAATTTTTACCTCCTTATTTAGACAAAAACTTTTTATAAAAATGAGCATTTTAAAATACATTGAAGAAGCCGCAGATTTTCTAAAACAGCGCGGTTTCGATACACCCGAAGTTGGAATTATCCTTGGCACGGGCCTCGGAAAATTAATTGAAAAAGTGGCAATTGAAGCCGAGGTAAGCTACAACCACATTCCCAATTTTCCCACCGCCACCGTGGAATTCCACAAAGGAAAATTGATTTACGGCACTTTGGAAGGAAAAAAAGTAGTGTTGATGCAGGGCCGATTTCACGTTTATGAAGGCTATTCGCTGCGCGACGTTACCTTTCCCGTGCGCGTAATGTACCTTTTGGGAATCAAACATTTGCTGGTGAGCAACGCATCGGGAGCTATAAACCTCAACTTCAAAAAAGGCGAAATAATGCTGATTGACGACCATATCAATCTCCAAGGCGACTCGCCCCTCGCCTTCCGCGGCGTTGAGAAAATGGGCGAACGTTTTGTGGATATGAGCGCGCCGTACAATGTTGAAATGAACCAAAAAATGGAGCAGATAGCTTCCGAGAAAAATATAAAATTGCACAAAGGTGTGTATGCCAGCGTGGTTGGGCCACAATTGGAAACCCGCGCGGAATACCGCTATTTGAAAATTATAGGTGCCGATGCCGTGGGAATGAGCACCGTGCCAGAGGTTATCGTAGCCAATCATTTGGGCCTACGCGTTTCTGCCGTTTCAATCCTTACCGATGAATGCGACCCCGACAACTTGCAACCCGTGGATATTGAAGAAATAATCGCAATGGCGGCAAAAGCGGAACCGGATATGATTACTTTGTTTACGGAGTTGATGAAACGGTTGTAGATTGCATTCCAGCCCTGACAACAAGTCTATCCCAGAAATATAAATGGAAAAATACCTAAACATATTCAAGGATTCGTATCACGGCTATTTCAACTATCTGTGGAATGAAATAACCCATTTCCATTGGGAAAACTATTTCTATGGATTGATACTCGTTTCTCTGATAGTCTGGGTTTTGGAACTGCTCTTTCCGTGGCGGAAGAACCAAAAAGTTTTTCGAAAAGACTTTTGGTTGGACACTTTTTATATGTTCTTCAATTTTTTTCTGTTGAATTTAATCGTGCTCATTTTCCTCTCAAATGCCACGGCTGAATTGTTCAACGATCTTTTGGGAATGGTTGGATTGAAGCTTTTGGATTTTCAACTTCTCGATTTGGATGCGCTTCCTTTCGGGTTGGGACTTTTGATTTTCTTTCTCGTTACCGATTTTGTGCAATGGAACACGCATCGCCTGCTGCACTACTCCCCTTTTCTGTGGAATTTTCACAAATTGCACCATTCGGTAAAAGAGATGGGGTTTGCCGCGCATCTTCGGTACCATTGGATGGAACCAGTGGTTTACAAATCTATCCTTTACATTCCGCTCGCCATCATTGGAGGTTTTAATGTGGAATCGGTTGCAATTGTCCATTTCTCGGCACTCGCAATCGGGCATTTAAACCACGCCAATTTGGGTTGGGACTACGGGTTTTTAAAATATATTTTCAACAATCCAAAGATGCACATTTGGCATCACGCTAAAGTTTTGCCAAAACACGCACAATACGGTGTTAATTTCGGGATCAGTTTAAGTGTGTGGGATTATCTTTTTAAGACAGATCACATTCCGCACGACGGCCGTGACATTGCCCTGGGCTTTGATGGCGATGAAAATTTTCCTTCAAAATTCATCTCGCAGGAATTATATCCCATTAAAACCAAACGTCGAAATAGTTCGTAACTATTTTAAAATAAAACCAAAAAAAAATGAAAACCGCATTTAATCTCGCCACCGTATTCTTTCTCGCGTTCTTTTTGCAAAGTTGCAATCTGCTTTCGGCCGCGGGCGTTAGCAGCCAAGGCCAGCCTACAAAGGAAGTGAAAAACGGACTTACCTCGACCACAGCAAATTCTTCAGTAAATGTAGATCATTCGCAATGGGACAAATTGCTGAAAAAATATGTGGACGACGAAGGAATGGTAAATTATAAAGGCTTTAAAAAGGACGAAGCCAAGCTAAATGAATATCTGCAAATGCTTTCGGAAAAAAACCCGACTGATGATTGGAGCGTGCAGGAATTGCTGGCGTATTACATCAACCTTTACAATGCGGCGACCGTAAAATTGATCGTGGAAAACTATCCTGTAAAAAGCATAAAAGACATTGACGGTGCCTGGACCAAAGGCCGTGTGGCAGTGGGCGATAAAATGCTATCCCTCGGCGGAATTGAAAACGGAATCCTTCGGAAAATGAACGAGCCGCGTATCCATTTCGCTATCAATTGTGCTTCCATTTCGTGTCCAAAACTTTTGGATGAGGCTTACACCGCTGCAAAAATCAACGAACAATTGGAACGCGCCACCGGAGTATTCATCAACAGCGACAAAAACGAAATTTCAGCCAGCAACCCAAAGGTTTCCTCTATTTTCGACTGGTATGCCAAGGATTATAAAGTGAATGGAAAACAGGATGTTATCGGATTTATCAATAAATATTCAAATACGAAGATAAATCCCGGGGCGACTTTGAGCTACAAGAATTATAACTGGGAATTGAACGAACAAAAATAAGTAGTCAGTTTTCAGTAGCAGTAAACAGTATTTTTAGGCATAAATCAATTGCGAGTCTAATCATAACATTATATTTGAAACGGTTCGATTTACTTCGAAACTGAAACCTGAAACCAAATAATGCTTTCCATCATCATCCCAGTTTTAAACGAGGCCGAAACCATTACGGAATTGTTGAATTATCTTTCGAAAAATCTTTCGGGGGAAAATGATATTGAATTGATTTTGGTCGATGGCGGCAGTAGCGATGGCACCCAAGACATCATCCTTGCTTTTAAGCCTAACAGGTTTTTAAATCCTGTTAGGTTTATAGAATTTGACAAAGGTCGCGCCAGACAAATGAACAAAGGCGCGCAAGCAGCTTCGGGCGACATACTTTACTTTCTGCATGCCGATTCCTTTCCTCCGAAAAATTTTGACAGATACATTCTTTCCGAAGTAAAAAAAGGAAATCCCGCAGGCTGTTTCCAAATGAAATTTGACAGCGACCATTGGTGGCTAAAGCTGGCCGGATGGCTTACGCAATTCCGTTGGAGAGCTTGTCGCGGTGGCGACCAAAGCCAATTTATAACCAAAGAACTCTTTGAGGAAATTGGAGGTTTCGACGAAACTTACACGATTTACGAAGACAATATTTTAATCAACGAACTCTATAAACGGAAAAAGTTTGTGGTAATCCAAAAATGCATTACCACCTCTGCGCGTCTTTACAGACAAAAAGGCGTTTGGAATCTTCAATACCACTTTTGGGTAATTTATGTGAAACGTTGGCTGGGCGCGGATGCAGACCAATTGTATGCTTATTATGTGAAATATATTAAACTTTCGGAAAAACCAATTTCACCAATAAAAAACCTTGATAAAGTCTGAAAAACCGAAAGCCCAAACCCAAAGGTCTTCAAGACTTTTGGGGTTTTAATAGCCACCGTAATTCCGTTTTACAATTAACTCTGCAGGTTTGTTCTGCGGCGTAAATTGATTGTCATCGGGGCCTCCCACTTTTTCGTTCAAAACAAACCATTTCCACAGAAAACCACCCGCAAACCAATCCTCTCCCCAAACCGATTTGTAGAGTCCTTCCAGTAAATTTGCCTGTGCCTCTAAGTTCACGGAGGTCATTTCCCTATGGCTCTTCCAAGGTTCTTTCCCGCTGAAGTTAACACTTCGGTAGCCGTATTCCGCAAAGAGGATTTTTTTGTTTTCCTTTTCTGAAAAAACTTTCAACTCCTTTTTCCATCGCTCCCAGCCTGCTATTGCCTCTTCCACTGTGGGAGTTTCGCTCTCCGAAACTGGGAAATAAGCATCCACGCCAATATAATCCAGCGCATCCCAAAACGGTACGCGCCTGTACTCGTCCCAATTGGCGGCATAGGTCAATTTTCCGTTGTAAACCTTTTTTACTTCCGCAATCAATTCGCGCCAATAATCGGGACGGTGCTCTATAAATTTTTCCAATTCGGTACCGATACAGAAAATTTCAATACTTTTTGCCTCGGTAATTTTCGCAAAATCGAGGATAAAATTTTTATAGGTTTCCTCAAGTTGGCGCCAATCTTCTTCCGAAGCCATTTCTACCAGACCCGTAAATTCGCCATTCCAAACCCAAATTTGGGGTTTCATCATTACGTGTATTTCGTTTTTGTGGAGCAATTCAACATATTGTGTTACCCCTTCGCGCGTTTCGCCAAACCATTGCCATTTTTGGTCGTAGATTATTTCGGGATGGCTTAAACTTCTTATAAAACCGAAAGGCATTACCGTAACATAATTGGCGTTTACTTCCTTTAAAAATGCTATGTTTTTGGTGGCAAGTGAATCGGGAGCGGCCACAAGGCTCAGGCCGTTTATTTTGGAAACGGTCAAATTTTGAAATATTTTTTCTTCGGAAGAATTTTTCTTTTGGGCGCACCCGCTTATAATGGCAAAAAGAAGCATACCGTGCACAAAGCGATGAAGCAATATCATTTTGAAAATATTAAAAGCTGAATTTAAGGCTTTATTTCAGAAATTAGGGAAATATTAATACCCGATTTGAATCCGTCCCATTTGTAATTGCGTAAATTTATAAACGACTGAAGAAACCAATTACCAAAAGTATGGAGCACATCGTCATTATAGGCAACGGAATTGCAGGTGTAACGGCCGCTCGGCACATTCGTAAACTTTCCGAAAAAAAAATAACCATTATTTCTGCTGAAGCCGATCATTTTTTTTCCCGCACTGCCTTGATGTACGTTTATATGGGCCATATGCGTTGGCGTGATATTGAACCTTATGAACATTGGTTTTGGGAAAAGAACAGGCTGGAACTTAAAAAAGCCTATGTTGAAACGGTTGATACCAACAACAAAACACTTCATTTTAAAGAGGGCGGATCAATCACTTATGACAAACTTATAATCGCAACAGGTTCCACCACCAATACTTTTGGGTGGGAAGGTTTGGAACTGAACGGCGTGCAAGGTTTGGTTTCGAAACAGGATTTGGAAAACCTTGAAAAAAACGCTCCAAACAACAAAGACTGCCCCCGAGCGGTAATCGTCGGCGGCGGATTGATAGGTGTTGAAATGGCTGAAATGCTCCGAACCCGAAAGATTGAAGTAACAATGCTCGTCCGTGAGTCTGCCTTTTGGGAAGGCACCCTTCCAAAACCAGAGGCAGAAATGATTTCACGTCACATTATTTCTCACGGCGTCGATCTTCGTCATAATGCTGAACTCGATAAAATTTTAGGCGATGATAAAGGAAATGTCCGTGCCATTGTAACCAAAGAGGGCGAGGAAATTCCGTGTTGTGTGGTTGGAATTACCACGGGCGTTAAACCGCAGATTTCCTTTCTTCAACATTCAAAAATTGAAACCGATAAAGGTGTTTTGGTAAACCGAAAACTGGAAACAAATATTGAAGACGTTTATGCCATTGGCGATTGTGCACAGCAACGCGAACCCATCGGCAACCGCCCACCAATAGAGGCGGTTTGGTACACCGGACGGATGATGGGCGAGGCTTTGGCGCAGACCATCTGCGGAAAACCTTTTGAATACAATCCCGGTAACTGGTTTAACAGCGCCAAGTTTTTTGATATTGAATACCAAACCTACGGCTGGGTTTTCTCAGAAAGTAAACGGAAGGATTACGAAGCCCAATTCCACTGGAAATGTGCGAGCGACCTTCGATGCGTAACGATTTCATATAATAAAAACTCCAATGAATTTCTGGGTATAAATACTTTCGGAATACGGATGAAACACGAAGTTTTTGACAGATGGCTGAACGAAAAACGAAGTGTGGATTATGTAATTGAAAATCTGAAACAGGCCAATTTTGACCCTGAATTTTATAAAAAATATGAAAAAGAGATTTTGAAGGAATATGAGATTTTTACCAATATAGTAACGTCTTAAAACCTCACAGGTCTCAAAGACCTGTGAGGTTTAATTTCCATTTACCCATGCAGTACGAACCATTAAAGTCTGAACAATACTATCATATTTTCAACCGTGGAAACAACCGGGAAGATATTTTTTTGGAGGAAAAAAATTATTATTTCTTAAATCTAATGAAAAAGTATGTCGTTCCCATTGCAGATGTTTTGGCTTATTGCTTACTTAAAAATCATTTTCATTTATTTATCAGAACGAAACAAGTTGATGATGAGCATCTTATTTCAAAGAAATTTTCAGACTTCTTCAATGCCTATGCGAAAGCAATAAATAAACAAACAATACAATAGAAGCGGAAGTTTATTCAAGGATAGATTTTCCAGAAAAATCATTAAAGATGAAAATCAATTGAGAAATTTGATAATCTATATCCATACAAATCCAACCCATCACGGATTTGAAGTAGATTTTGCAAAGTATAAATATTCGTCCTACAATTCTTTTCTTTCAGATCGAGAAACACTATTGGATAGGGAGTTTGTTTTAAATCAATTTGGAGATAAAGAAAACTATAAATATGTCCACCAAATGAAAAATTTTGAAATAGATGATAGTTTTAGTTTGGAGTAAGACCTCACAGGTCTTCAAGACCTGTGAGGTCTGGTCCCGCAATCACTAATTCTTTAAAAAACGACAAACATGAGTACGGTCCAACGAAATATGTCGCTTACGGGCGAACCGCCAAAAACGATAAATACCCAGCAAAAACTTGCATCGGCCATCGGTTTGATAGGTTTGGCGGTGCTTTTTTTGGCGTTATTCAATATAAATTTTCCCAATAAAACCCTTTGGCTTACCGCCTCATTAATCGCCATTGGCAGCGGCACGGTTTGGTTTTCAATAGCCGCCTACGGCAACAAACACGAAGGGATTAAAAACGATGGCGTATATTTTAAGTCGCTTACTTCCAAAGGATTTTGGGCATGGGTTCTGGGCATTACCCTTACTTTGTTTTACGTGGTGCTCTATTGGTTTCCGCAGTATTTGGGCTTGGTACAGGATGGCGACAACAAAGGATTGGTAGCGCTTTTTGACCCATTGAGCAAGTTGCTGAATGGCGGCCCCGCAAGTCAATGGTTTGTATATGGAACGCTTTATACGCTGGCCATTTTGGCCTTTGGAATTAAATTCATCCTAAAATATCGCCACAACAAATACGAAAAACTGCGAACCTATTCCGTGATGTTTTTCCAGTTGGGGTTTGCGTTTCTGATTCCGGAATTGATGCAGCGGCTGAACAGTGAATCCTTTTCCCTGCCCTATTACGACCTTAAAAATATTTGGCCGCTCAATTACTACAATTTTGAGCAATACCGCGTTGACCAATTTATTTCCGCAGGCGATATTGGCTTGGCATTGTTGATTTTTGGAATCGTTTCCATTTTTGTAATCACGCCAATTTTAACCTATAAATACGGCAAACGCTGGTACTGTAGTTGGGTCTGCGGTTGCGGGGGATTGGCAGAAACCGCCGGCGATCCGTTTCGGCATTTGAGCGACAAACGGCAAATAGCCTGGAAGGTGGAACGCTGGGTAATCCACAGCGTACTGGTATTTGTGGTTTTGATGACCACGGCGGTGGTGCACAGTTATTTGGGTGATGACAGTTCAAAATATTGGTTGACTAAAGACGTGTTCCTAATTTCCGTGGCAGTAATCCTAACGGCCGTTTTTGCGGGAACCTTTATTTTTAAAAGAGAGGAATTACAAAAAGACGCCCGTTATGGGGCAATCGGTTATTTCGTGATTATTATTTCGTTAATTGGGTTTCACTATTTTTCAGGAAAAACTTTGTTTCTATTTGAAGCCGAAACCCTTCGCCAAAGCTATGGTTTTTTAATAGGCGCCGTTTTTAGCGGGGTGATTGGCGTAGGATTTTACCCAATCTTCGGGAGCCGCGTTTGGTGCCGTTTCGGTTGCCCGATGGCTGCCATTTTGGGTTTTCAGCAACGGCTTTTTTCGCGTTTCAGAATAACGACCAACGGTGGCCAGTGCATCAGTTGCGGCAATTGTTCCACCTATTGCGAAATGGGAATCGACGTACGCGCCTATGCCCAAAAAGGCGAAAATATTGTCCGTTCCAGTTGTGTGGGCTGCGGAATCTGTTCGGCAGTTTGTCCGCGTGGGGTTTTAAAACTTGAAAACGGTCCGCTGGAAAAGCGAATTGATTCCAACGAGATCCTTTTGGGAAATGACGTGGATTTGATGAAGTATGTGAATAATTGATTAGTTTTCAGTCGCAGTCGCAGTCGCAGTTTCAGAGGTTAGTAGAAAAATCGTTCTTTTTTTTGAAAAAATTTACCCAAAGGGAACAAATTAAAGCCAGCAACGTGAAAACCAATGTCAAAATTTCGACGAGTTGTGCATCCGGCCGCCAGCCCGAAAGGGTTTCCACCAAAAAGGTTATATAACTATTCGGAAGGTTGGTTTTTCCCAATTGGCGCAGGATGTCGTAATGCCAATCGGTGAGGAGGCAATACCCAAAACCTTTCCAAATGCCTAGCACGAGCCACGAAAAAAGAGTAACCGCCAAAGTGAAAAGATGCAATTTTCGGGTCTTCGGAAAAATCCAACCAAAGAGATTAAAAACAATAAGCACCGTATGAAAAACGATAAAAAACCAATTGCCAAGATGGAGCCAGAAATTTTCCAAGGTTAAGTATGAATTTTGAATTTGTAAATAGCTACAATTTAAAGTTTATTTTTCTGAAATTCGCAATCCGAAGAAACCTTTAAAGACCTAACAGGTCTCGAAGACCTGTTAGGTCTAATCCTTATCCGAATGAATAAAAACATCAAAGTAATAATTCCCGCCTATAACGAAGAAGCCTCCATTGGGAAAGTGATTGCTGAAATTCCGGACTTCGTTTCGGAAATAATTGTGGTTGACAATAATTCTACCGATAATACTTCGGAAGTAGCCAAAAGTGCAGGCGCAACGGTGCTCTTTCAACCCAAAGGTGGCTATGGCAATGCTTGTTTGAAAGGGATGGAATACATTTCAGAAGAAGACATAAAACCTGAAATCATAGTTTTTCTCGATGGCGACTACAGCGATTACCCTTCGGAATTGACAAAAATAGTTGCCCCCATTTTAGAGGATGACATAGATTTTGTGGTGGGCGCACGCGTAAAAACATTGCGGGAAGCTGGTTCGATGACTTTTCCGCAGCGCTTCGGAAACGCATTGGCAACCAAGTTGATGAAACTTTTTTTCAACTCAAAATTTACGGATCTTGGGCCTTTTCGCGCCATTAAATACGAAAAATTGCTCGCCCTAAATATGGAGGACAAAACCTACGGCTGGACAGTAGAAATGCAGCTGAAAGTATTGAAAAAGAAATTTACCTACGTGGAAGTACCCGTAAAATACAAAAACCGCATTGGCACCTCAAAAGTTTCGGGTACCGTAAAAGGTGCTATCTTTGCGGGCGTAAAAATCCTAAGCTGGATCTTTAAATACAGTTTCAAAAAATGATTCTTGAATCAATAATCATTGCCGTTTATTCCATCGCCCTGCTCCTCATTTTTATGTACGCTTTGGCGCAACTCAACTTGCTGTTCAATTATCTAAGTGCCCGAAAACACCACAAAAACGCACCGACTTTCGATTTTTCAAAAGAAGAAGAAATTCCCTACGTAACCATCCAATTGCCAGTTTATAACGAATTGTATGTTATGCAACGCCTGTTGGATAATATTTCTGAAATTGATTATCCGAAGAAGAAACTGGAAATACAAGTGCTGGACGACAGTACCGACGAGTCTTTTGAAGAAACCGCAAATCACATAAAGCAACTCCGAAAAACGGGTTTGGACATTCAGCACGTAACCCGTAAAAATCGTGAAGGCTTTAAGGCTGGCGCACTAAAGGAAGGCTTAAAGACTGCCAAAGGCGAATATATCGCGATTTTTGACGCAGATTTTCTTCCGAAGAAAAACTGGTTGAAAAATACCATCCCTTATTTTAAAGACCCCGAAATAGGCGTCGTACAGACCCGTTGGGGGCATTTAAATCGCGATTATTCCATACTTACGCGGGTGCAGGCTTTTGCACTCGACGCGCATTTCACTTTGGAACAGGTGGGCCGAAACAGCAAGGGACATTTTATAAATTTCAACGGTACGGCGGGGGTTTGGCGCAAAGCATGCATCCTCGATGCCGGGAATTGGGAGGGTGACACACTTACCGAAGACCTCGACCTCAGCTATCGCGCCCAACTTAAAAACTGGAAATTTAAATATTTGGAGGAAGTGGAAACACCGGCGGAACTCCCCGTGGTTATCAGTGCCGCGCGTTCGCAACAATTCCGATGGAACAAAGGCGGCGCGGAAAACTTTCAGAAAATGGCTTGGCGCGTTTTTAAAAGTAGGGATATTTCCCTTAAAACCAAATTGCACAGTTTTCTGCATTTGCTGAACAGCACTATGTTTTTGAACATTTTGATTGTGGCAATCTTGAGCATCCCGATGCTTTACATCAAAAACGAATACGAGCATTTGAAGCTCTATTTCTACGTTATGAGCTTTTTCGTGATAAGCACGCTTATCTTTTTTATTTGCTATTGGTTTACCTACAAAAGCATTTATGGCGGTGGATTCAAACATTTTCTGAAATACACGGCAATGTTTTTTACCTTCTTTTCAATAGCCATGGGGTTTTCGCTGCACAACTCTATTGCGGTTTTGGAAGGCCATTTCGGGAAGAAAAGTGAATTTATCCGTACGCCTAAATTTAACATTGGAGCACTGAAAGATGGTTGGAAAGGCAATAAATACCTCACCAAAAACATATCGCCCAACGTGATTATTGAAGGGATTTTGATGCTCTATTTTGCCTTCGGAATGTACAGCGCCTTCGTTGTGGGCGACCAAGGTGGCGATTTCGGGCTATTCCCGTTCCATCTGATGCTTTTTTTGGGGTTTGGGTTTGTGTTTTTTAAATCGCTCACTTCCAAAGCGTAAAAACTTTATGAAACTTTGAGTTTCTTTGTGCAACTTTGTGAAATAGTTTTACGACAGAGCTTCACGTAGAAATGTCCAATGCCTAATGCCTAATGCCTAATGCCTAATGCCTAATGCCTAATGCCTAATGCCTAAATAAATGTATCCACCCCCGCACCACCAAAGCCACGATATTGAAAAAATGATTTCGGTACTAAAACATTTTCCGTTGGGAATGCTGCTTACTGCGAAGGATGGAAAACCGTTTGTAACGCACATACCTTTTATTTATAACGAAACTTCAAAAAAACTTGTCGCTCATTTAGACCGAAACAATCCGCAATTGGAAACATTAACCGAAAATGCCGAAGTTACCGTCGTGTTTAAAGGTCCCGATACTTATATTTCGCCAAGCATTTACACTACGCCCCAATTGCCAACTTGGAATTACATAATCGTACACGTTACAGGAAGGCTTCAACTTATAAATGAGCCAGAGGCGATAAAGCAAACCATGGTGGATATGACTAAATTTCTGGAAGGCAAAGAACAAAATTTCATTCTAAAAAAAGACGATCCGAGAATGGAGCGTTTGATAGATTACATTCAAGCATTTGAAATTGAAATCACTAATTGTGAAGGGAAATTTAAGCTTTCGCAGGATAAAAATTCGCAGGATTTTGAGAATGCGAAGGAGGAATTAAAGCGAAATTCCCAGAAGGACGTTTCAATATTTATTGAAGAAATTTACAAGAAAATGACATAAGACTTTAGGACCAAGGACGTAAGATGAAATCCTTATTAACAGCGTCTTAAGTCCTTTCTCTTATAGCGCAGCGGTCCTAAGTCTATTTCAAATAATTTTTCACTTCCTCAAAATCCAACCCCCCATAATTCCCACTGCTCATCAAAAGCAGACACGTATCGTCGTACTCCTGCGAAAAAAGATAGGTTTTAAAATCTGCTGGATTTGTGAAAACTACCAAATCATCTCGCTCAAAGGCTTCCTCAATTTGTTCGCCTTTTATTTCTTCCAACTGTTTAATCATCACTGCGTGTGGCGAGTAGAAAACCACGGCACTATCGGCAGCGTCCAATGTGCCTTTGTATTCTTTTAAAAATTCCGGATTTAAGCTGCTGTATGTGTGTAATTCCAAACAAGCTATTAGCTTTCTTTCGGGGTATTGGTTTTTTACGGCCTGAGTGGTCGCTTTCACTTTGCTCGGCGAATGTGCGTAATCTTTATACGCCACCGCGGTTTTGGTTTCGGCAATTTTTTCCAAACGTTTACTGGCGCCTTTAAAGGTTGCAATGGCTTCGTAAAAATCCTCGGCATCCACGCCCATCAATTGGCAGATCCAGCGGGCACCCTCAAGATTGTTTAAATTGTGTTTTCCGAAGATTTCAACAGGCATTGGGCCTTCGGGAGTTTCCAAAAGCGTGGTTCCGTTTTCCACGGAATATTCGGGAGTTTGGTACGGATATTTTTTTATGGGATTTGTCGCTGCTTCCACAACGCGTTTTACCTCGGCGTCTTCTTCGTTGTAAATTATTGCGCCGCCGTTGGTTATTTCCTTCAGAAAAATTTCAAACTGCTCCACATAGTTTTCATAGGTTGGAAAAACGTTGATGTGGTCCCAAGCAATTCCGCTCAGCAAGGCAATATTCGGTTTGTAAAGGTGAAATTTTGGGCGACGGTCTATGGGCGAGGAAAGATATTCATCGCCTTCAATGACCATAAAATCATTGTCGTCAGTAATTTTCACCATCGTATCAAAGCCTTCCAATTGGGCGCCCACCATATAATCCACATCTTTTCCGTGATAGTTCATCACGTGCAGAATCATGGAAGTAATAGTCGTTTTTCCGTGGGAACCACCAATAACCACGCGGGTTTTGTTTTTGGACTGTTCGTAAAGAAACTCGGGATAGCTGTAGATTTTTAGACCGAGTTCCTTCGCCTTTAAAAGTTCGGGATTGTCTGCTTTGGCGTGCATTCCGAGGATAACGGCATCAATTTCCGAAGACAATTTTTCGGGAAACCAGCCTTCTTTTTCGGGCAACAGACCTTTGCTTTTCAACCTACTTTTTGAAGGCTCAAAAACCTCATCGTCGCTTCCGGTTACCGTATCTCCTTTTTGATGTAATGCCAATGCAAGATTGTGCATCGCGCTGCCGCCAATGGCTATGAAGTGGATTCTCATAAAATGGTTTCAGGTTTCAAGTTGCAGGTTTCAAGTTGCAAACTAAATTTTTGAATTTTACTTCAACAAAGATACTTTTTCTAATGTTGTCCCGATAGATCTCGGGATAGAATTCATAATTCAGAATTAAAGTGCCAAAATAAGGGATTTTTCCTGTTGGGCTTCCTTAAAATCGTTTCTGCTTAACAATGCTTTGTTTATCCACGTAAGGGCGATTTGCTTTTTGCCAAGGTTTTTATAGATCTGCGCCAATCGGTAATAGGCCCAATCCTTGGGCACGCCGTCTTTTATGGAATAGTTGGCCAAGTACTCGCTGAGGCATTCAATACCGTATTCGGGTTCCAAATTGTACTGTGCCGAGATCTTGCCTATTTGGTAATTGAGCTGGTTGCGCTTGTGGATTTTTAAGGATTTTGAAGTGGTTTCCAAAGCTTCCTTCGGCTGGTTGTTCTTTTCATAAAGACCGGCAAGTTTTTCATAGGTATGTGGTGAACCGCCTACTTCTATTGCTTTTTTGTAATACTTCTCCGCATCTTTCGGTCTGCCGGAATACTCGGCGATGTAGCCCTTGGCGAGGAATTCGTCCACTTTTGAAATGGTTCCCAATTCATCAGCATAGGCAATTGCCTTTTTTTCACTTCCGCCTATAATGCCCGGCAACTGAATGTAAAATTCCACCAAGGCCCAGCGTGTCTCAATATGCTTTGGGTCGAGTGCTGCGGCACGTTCCAAATGGTGTTTTATATCGCCAATATAGGTTACCGCCCGAATTCGGCTAACGGACAATGCCTTGAAGCCCAACGCGCCGCCGTATTTAAAATGGTAATTGGCGTTACTTTCCTCCTCGTTTACCAAACTTTTATAATAGGAAATCGCCGTGTCCCAATCCTTTTGGTAGCCCGCAATATCACCCAGATATTCACGGGTCTTTTTATCACCGGGATTTTGTTTCAGATACTTTTCAAAAATAGGTTTTGCCTTGCTGAAATTTTCCTGTTTGAAGTATTCCTCTGCCTGTTGGTAGTTGGTTTGGGCAACTGCAAATAGGGGAAGCAATAACAGAAGAACTATTACTTTTCTAAAGAAATCTATATGATTCAAAATTTAAGATTCAAAATTTAAAAAAAAATATTATTAGGTAATTAATTGGTTGTTGATTAATTAAACATTCGGGCACGCGATAAATCGCGAGCCTACTGACTACTGTGTACTGAACACTGCTTACTTTTTTCCCGGTGGATACTTGGCTAAAATTTTCTGTATAACTGAAACATAATACGCTTCCTTCTGCTGCGGGGTTGCACGTTCCTTCATTTCGCCTTCCGCTACGGCCTGCCAAACCAGCTCGTCTTTTTCAACATCTATAAAATCCATCGTTAATTGCTGGTTTACCACATTGCCCCCAATGGGAATTCCACCACTCACGCCCACGCCAACATTCCCGCCACCGCCGCCAACTCCAATACCAATAGTGTTCCGCGAGCGGGAAACGCTCTCGCGTGCATAAAAATTGATAAACAGCTGGGGAGTTTCACTTTTAACAAAACCACGTTGCTGCAGCAGGCTGTCCGTAATCTGCACAATTCGGTTATCGTCGAGCTCGCTAAGACCGGAGTCTATAGTCGGGAAATAATTATAGGAAGTGTATTTCGAAAAATCTACCTGTTTGTCATAATCCACTGCAACGGTTGCGCCGCAGGAAACCAGGAATATGGAGAGTACTAATATTGAAAGGAGCTTCATTGCATTTTTCTTTTCAATAAAAATACGCAAAAACCGAGGACTTGGATTTTAGAAAAGGTTAAAGTTGAAAAACCATTTTAAGAGAAAACCTAGATTTGCACTTTAAAACGGTTTCGGCTAATTCTCTAACGGAACTCGAATTACGGTTTCAACCCCCGAACCAGTGTTTTTATTTCTTACTTCAAAAAAGTAATTATTGCCATAAAGGTTTTCTAAACGGTCATTGATATTGGCCAGACCCATTCCCCGTTTTAGCAATAATTTATGGCCCGCTTCAACGGGAGCGCCATTATTTTCAACCCTTATTATCAAGGTTTTTCCTTCTGCGTAAATTTTTACGAGAATTTCCAAATCGGTATGGTTAAAATCATAGCCGTGTTTTATGGAGTTTTCCAGAATGGGCTGTAGCAGAAGTGCCGGCACCAATTTGGGAAGCAGGGATTCATCTATTTCTGTCGAAATTTTCAGATGATCGGAAAACCTAACTTTTATGATATTGAGATAGAATTCCAAAATGCGCAGTTCCTTTTCCAACGGAATGCGGTTGCTGTCGTTGTCATAAAGTATTTCCCTTAAAAAATCACTGAGATCGGCTATGGTATCCTTTGCTTTGGCGGCGTCAATATCGGTAAGGACGGCGATTGAGTTTAAGGTGTTGAAAAGAAAATGCGGCTGCAATTGGGAGGAGAGCATTTTCATACGCGTATTTACCAATTGGGCTTCCAATTTGCCCTGCTTTTTTTCAGCCTTTTTCACCTCTTTCACATAATAATAGGTGTAGATTATAAAGACCATGGCAAAGTAGATAAGGAAATTGAGATCTATTACGTACATAAACCTATACATGCTGCGCTCAAAATCATATTCGGCAAAGGTTGTTCTGCCCAAAAGGATGTAATACAGGTCAACAACCAGCCGAATTACTATTCCTATCAATAGCGAAAATAAAATGTGGGTAGAAATGATTTTGGTCCACGAGTAGTTTTTTCGAAGAAACCGCTTGGTGCTAATGGCGATCAACGTCATAAAACTTACCACGATTATATAGTCGAAAAGCAGGTTGTCTATTAAAAATTGGGACCATGAAAAGACCATCATCTTATCCATCCCGAAGATCTGCATATAGGCAGTTTTGGCAATCAGCACCAAATCGAACAGCGCATAAAAGCCTGCCAAAAGAAGGACTAATTTCAGGTCTATGTATTTCTTGCTTATGGTGTATTTTTTATTCATATTCCTACTTTTTCCAAAAAATCCTTTTTATAGGATTTGCTGACACGCAATAACGTATTATCGGCCATACGGGCATCTATTTCCGAAAATTCTGAATGTACTATTTCCTTTATATGCCTCAGATTGACAATGCTGGATCTGTGGATCCTAATAAATTTACCGCTGTCCAATGACTCACAGAGATTGCTCAAGGTTTCCCGGAGCACGTACTTTTTGTTTTCAACAAAAATTTCGGCATAACTTCCCGAAGCGGTGATGTACATTATATCTTCGGGGTTAAGGAGTATGGTTTTGTTTCCCTGTTTTATCGGCAGCTTGTCAAGAGCCTCCATTTTTTGCGATTTGGTTTTGTACAAATTGAACAGCTCAATTATGCGCTTCTCAAAGTTTTGGTCCGCTTCGTTTGCTGAAATTTTCCGTACTTTTTCAATAGTTCTAAAGAAACGTTCGTCCTTAAAGGGTTTCAGCAGAAAGTCGAAGGCGTCCACATCAAAAGCCTTTAGGGCGTAATTGTCGTAGGCCGTAACGAAGATGACGATGGGTTTTGGCGAGAGGGTAATCTTTTGCAAAACCTCAAAACCGTTCATATCCTTCATATTGATATCCAGAAAGATGAGGTCGGGCCGTTTTTGGTCTATTTCTGCAATTGCGCTTTTCCCGTTGGAACATTCGCCCAGCACTTCCACATCCGGTACTTGCCGGAGCAGGTAGAGCACCCTTTTTCGGGCAAGCTCCTCGTCGTCAATTACAAGTACTTTTATCATGGAAGGCTATTTTTATAATCGTTGTGAAAGGATGTTTTTTTACGTAAAGATATTCAAAATGAAATTGCTCGGTTGTGTTCCGAATTAAATTTTAGGAACCCATCAACTTATAAAAAGACCATCAGTAGAGTTGTTCCCTGACGGTCTTCCCATAAATTGCAAAGCAACCTCTTTCAATTAACGGCAACTCCAACGCCACTGCTTCTGGCGTCTATTTTCAGGTTCTGTTTGTCCTTTCCGTTTTCAAGACGGATTTTATAGGTGGCATTGGCCAAAATTTCACCTTTGGTGCGGGCGGTATATTTTGCCTTGGTCAAGGTGTAGCCCTGGAAGGAGTTGTACACTTCGTTTCTGAGCTGCGCCGGCAAAATCACGTTCTTGAATTGCTGACGGGTTTCGAGGAGATTGCCCTCGCTGTCAAAATCTGCCTCCAAAGCACCGTTTGTACTTTTAAACGTAACCAAATAGGCGTGATATTTCTTTTTAGCGGTATGGGCAATAAAGCTTTGAATGTCAAAATTAGCTTTCATAAATCCGATGGGATCGCGCGCAAACTGGCGCGCTTGGCTTTCTTTAATATTATAAACATAACTGTCGCCCTCTTGGGTTACCGCTACATTTAACGGTGCATAAAAAAGTCTGGCCTCGTCGAGCACTGTAACCTCTTGGGCGCTGAGTATCGCCGCGGTCAAACTTAACAAAATGGAAATAACAAAAGTTTTCATAACTGATAATTTTTAGGATTAATAACTTGTTCTTCAAACTGGTAAACACTGATCAGGTATTTTTACAGACACTAAATTAAAGGAACAAGCCGCTGGATGGGCAGGAATGATGTGAACGTCAAAATTTGACTATCGGAAATACTGGATTATGATGTGAAATAAATTTCCACACCCGAAAAAGAAGGTAAAATTGTTAATAATCAGTAGATTATGAAAAGTGGATTTTGCAACTTATTGTGCCAAATTACTTTTTTGGGGAAATAGAATCACAGCATTGGCATTTGGGAAATGATACTTTATTAAAGAGGCAGCTGCTTATTGCTTGACAATCTTTTTCGTTACGACTCCTTTATCGGTAATCACTTCCACGAAATAGATACCTGCGGAAAGGGTTTCAAAATTGATTTGGTTTTCTGAGGTTTCAAGGATTAGTTTTCCCAATGTTGAATAAACCGTTGCTTTTTCGAAGGAAATGGTTTTTGAAGTTTTTATTTGAAACGAGGCACTAACGGGATTGGGGTATAATTGAACCATTCCATCTAAGCCAAATTCCTCAACACCCAAATTTTCTACTACTGTTGTTGAAACGGTATTAGTAACTATTGCGGGGTTAAAATCGAAATAGATACTAGCGCTATTAAGTATTACATCTCCAACTTCCAGTGAATTTTTTGGTTTTATTTTATAAGCGATAAATCCATGTGAACTTGGCTCATCCACACTACTTGAGGGAAGATAAATATTATCAAAAATAAAATCTATGTTATTTTGGTTCCTTATTTCTATTCTGTTTGCATGGCTTACATTTTCCATCTGTAAGGTTGACCAATCTAAATTTGCATCTAATATATTTTTAACTTGAATGTTTATGGCTTCTGCCGTTCCAATATTTTGAAAGCGGATTACGTAATGCAAATACTTGTCAATATCATCAAGATAAATCTCGCTTCCCTCTAATACCGTAATGTCATTTGGGTCGTATGATCCAACAACCTTTTGCTTAAAATAAAACACATTGTCTTCGGGTAAAATATCTCCCGAAATCGGGTTAACAGTAGTAGTAAAAAAAAGTTCATCACCTACATTAGTACTAGTTTGAACATTAAAAACCAAGTCAATGGTTCTTGTTTCGAATAAGTCAAAATTTGAATAGTTAAATGTCAGCAAATTATTAGTTTGCGAGTCAACATTTTCACTTGCACTTAAAAAGGTGATTTTTGAATCGTCAAATTCCAGCATAACTTCACCATTCAATAATGTTGTTCCAATATTTTGGTATATAATTCTATATCTCACATCAAATCCTGGGCGTGCTTGTGTAATGGGCACAATACTTATATTTAAGTCATTTATTGAAGTATTAAATCCTGCACAAAAATCTATGGTTTCTGTATTGCCAGCACCGACGAATGTGGTTGTTTGTGAACCAGGTAAAGAAATATAATAATTCGGTAAACCATTAGAAGCTGTTGTAGAGAAATCTCCCTCATTTACCCGCATAGAATAATTTCCATTAGGATCTGTGAAAGTGGCAAAGCTATCAACGCCATTATTTGTTGTAATCATTATGGATGAAATGCCAGCATCAGACCCATCACATCCATTAGAATTTGCATCCAAAGTTAATTTTCCCTGTAAAATATTTCCTAAAGCACCCATATTTTCACACCATTTGAATAAATTAGAATTGGACGAAATTATATCATTATTACCATCGTTGTTAACATCAACAATTTTGATCTTGTCATTATAAGGAAAGGGGTGGGAAGCTATCGGCTGCGGAGAACCAAATGTTCCGATTCCATCTATATTTTCTGCCCAAACAAGTCCGGGACTATCGTCAAAAACTACATCTATATCTCCATCGTTGTCAATATCGCCCACTTGAACTAAATTTCCATAAGCTGTATAATCACTTTCATTAATAATGTTTTGAGGGCCAAATTGACCAAGACCATTTTCGTTTTCATACCAACTTACCAAATCGTTTTCTTTTGACGCACAAAAAACGTCTAAGTCTCCATCATTGTCGATATCTCCGGTAGTTATGCAGGCAGGTTCGTCTAAATTTGTTGTAGCTATTGGACCTACATATTCAAAATTTCCCAAACCATCTGTATTTCTACTCCAAAATATGCCCACATTGTTGCAATATAACAAGTCTTTATCCCCATCTGAGTCCAAATCTGCTGTATAAGTCAGGCTGACATTTGTAACCGGATTCACAATAGGTCTTTGTGCACCAAAAGAACCCAAACCATCTGTATTTTCAAACCAAAAAATATCACTTTGCTCGTTTGAGACAAGAATATCCATATCGTTATCTCCATCAATATCTACCATATTAAAAGAGTTCATACGTTGTATTTGAGGGAGTAGGGTCTGTTTTGGGTTGAAATTTCCCAAACCATCACTATGTTCAAACCACACTATTTCACCATCAAAAGTAACTATATCTTTATCGCCATCTTGGTCTAAATCAACTATAGAAGTGAATTCCGAACCAAGTGAGCTGTTTGATATGATATGTTGATAACTAAAATCTCCCTGACCATCTAGATTTGGATACCAAGCAATTTCATTATCACCTGTAGATGTAGTAAGCAAATCCAAATCTCCATCATTATCTAAATCTTCGTAATATATTCCAGAAATGAAATAAGCATTTTTAGCAATGGAAATAGGTAAGCTAAATGTGCCAGCACCATCTTGGTTTTTATACCAAGCTAATTTTCCATCATCATAGGATCCGGAAATTATATCTACATATCCATCATTGTTTAAGTCGCCAGAAACTATTGAACGAACGTCCATTGCATATCTTGTTATAAGATTTTGCGGCCCAAATTGACCCATCCCGTCTAAATTTTCATACCAAGCTACTTTATTGTCGTATTTGGAACTAGAAATAATATCTAAATCTCCATCATTATCAATATCAACAGCAATTATATCTGACATAAATAATGCGAGATCGGTTACCGATTGTTCAGGCCCCAAAGTCCCCAATCCATCAGTATTTTCTCGCCACGCTACTTTCGAAGCGTATGAATAAAAAACATCTTGATCTCCATCAGCATCTATATCCACAGTATAAACTACCTCAAATCCTGAATTTGTATAAGAAGCTATTTCTTGTTTAGGACCAAAATTACCTGCTCCATCCAAATTTTTTAACCAAAAAACTTTTCCATAATTGGCGTCTTTTGTGAAAAACACATCCATGTCACCATCGCCATCCATATCTGAGGAGTATAAACCACTTGCAAAATTTTCGGTTGCTATAACGTTTTGGGGTCCAAAATTCCCCAATCCATCAAGATTTTCATACCAAGCAATTTTCCCATCATTGCTAGACGCAGACAGTATATCACCATCGCCATCACCATCAATGTCTGAGACTTTAATGGATTGCACCCGTACTGCTACTTGTGTAATGATTATGGCATTTCCAAAATTACCATTGCCATCAAGATTTTTATACCAAGCAACAGTATTATCATTACTAGAAGCTAAAATTACGTCAATATCACCATCTCCATCCATATCTGCAGTTTCAACATCCTTTTCCAGAACTGGGGTGGTTGTAATTGTGTTACGGCTTCCAAAAATTCCTTCTCCATTATTTGCATACCAATACAAGCCACTACCAGTCGCTGATTGGGCGAAAATTACATCTAAATCACCGTCACCGTCCAAATCGGCTGTTGCCACAGAGTTTATTCCGATAGAATTTTTCGGATCACTTACAATATCGTGATTTTGAAATCCAATTTGACTGAGTAAATTCGTAGAAATAAATAATAACAAAGCAAAGAGAAATCCTTTTTTCATAGCGCACAAATTAAGGGCTGTAAGAAAAGAGAAAAAAACGACAAGCAAAAATTTATTTAAGAATTTTTTAAGAAAAGTAACATTGCTAACAGACAACTGACAACCGATAACTAATTAAGCATCTTCCAAAGCTTATCCTTCAGCTCCGTCAATCCTTGTTGCGCTACTGAAGAAATAAACAAATAAGGAATGCCTTTAAACTGTTTGTCGAGAATCTTTTTCATCTCGGCCTTCAGTTCCTCGTCCAGCATATCACTTTTGCTGATGGCAACCAAACGCTCCTTATCCAAAAGTTGTGGGTTGTAACGGCGCAATTCATCGACTAGAATATCGTACTGTTCTTTAATATCCGGCGCATCGGCGGGAATCAAAAACAGCAGTGTAGAGTTTCTTTCTATATGGCGAAGGAACCTGTGCCCAATGCCCTTGCCTTCGGCAGCGCCCTCAATAATCCCGGGAATATCCGCCATTACAAAAGTTTTGTAATCGCGGTATTTTACAATCCCCAAGTTGGGTTTTAGGGTAGTGAACTCATAATCGGCAATTTTCGGTTTGGCTGCGGTTATTACAGAAAGCAATGTAGATTTTCCGGCATTCGGAAAGCCAACGAGACCTACATCGGCAAGAATCTTAAGTTCAAGAATAATATCTACTTCTTCACCTTCCTCACCGGGCTGCGAATAACGGGGCGTTTGGTTGGTCGCACTTTTAAAATGGGCATTCCCCAAACCGCCGCGACCGCCTTTGGCCACTATTTTTTCTTCGCCGTCTTCTGTGAGTTCAAAAAGTATTTCCTCGGTTTCCTTATCGCGCACTACTGTCCCCAGCGGTACTTCAATATAAACATCGGCACCATCGGCACCGGTGCTGGTCTGCTTGCTACCGTGCTCGCCATGCTCGGCCTTAAAGTGTCGTTTGAATTTTAAATGGTAAAGCGTCCAAAGGTTTTTATTTGCTTTTACGATTACGTGCCCGCCGCGGCCTCCATCGCCGCCATCGGGCCCGCCTTTGGGAATATACTTTTCCCTCCGCATGTGCTTACTGCCCTGCCCTCCCTTACCGGAAGTAACATGTACTTTTACGTAATCTACAAAATTGCCTTCAGTCACCTTTTATTGTTTATTGTTTATTGTTTATTGTCTATTGTTGGAAACCCCAAACCATAAACAATAAACTATAAACTGTCTATAACCTTACTTAAACGTTC
Organism: Aequorivita todarodis; assembly: GCF_028561335.1. Classification (GTDB taxonomy): domain Bacteria; phylum Bacteroidota; class Bacteroidia; order Flavobacteriales; family Flavobacteriaceae; genus Aequorivita; species Aequorivita todarodis. The sequence continues at coordinate 137,895 of NZ_JAQQTG010000002.1, forward strand.
CGTAATTTCTTCGATACTTCCCACACCATCAACACCGTAATATTTATCTCTCTTTTCGTAATAATCCTTTAGGATGGCGGTTTCATTGTAGTAAACCTTGATGCGGTTCCGGATGATGCTCTCATCGGCATCGTCTGCCCTTCCGCTGGTTTTGCCGCGCTCCAGCAGGCGTTTTACCAAAACCTCGTCGTCCACTTCCAAAGCTACCATGGCGTCAATCTGGGTGTCCTTATCGTCCATTAAATGGCCCAGTGCTTCGGCCTGCGCTTCGGTCCTTGGGAACCCGTCAAATATAAAACCATTAGCGTCGGGGTTTTTATCAACCTCGTTGCTTAGCATGTCGATCGTGATTTCATCCGGAACCAATTTTCCCTTTGCCATAAAAGACTTGGCGAGGTTGCCCAGCTCGGTTTCATTCTTGATGTTATAGCGAAAAACGTCGCCCGTGGAGATGTGAACCAAATTGTATTTTTCCTTTAAAAAATTGGCTTGCGTTCCTTTTCCCGCGCCGGGAGGGCCGAACAAAATTATATTTGTCATGTGTGTGATTTAATTAATAAAAACGAAGGTGCAAATTTACGAAATTATAATTGGGGAAACGGTACTTTGGGATTTGTTAATTTGGGATTCGTTGATTTGAGATTTGTTGATTTGGAAATCTATCTTCCAGTTAAAAAACGGATTGCCTCCAAAGGTTCTTCCACTTCCACAATCAGCATGCTGTAATGTTCATCACGTAATTCAATGGCAATGCTATTTTCATAATTCACAACATCACAAAAAATAGTATCTCCGTCAATCCAATAGGTTCCCGCACTTATGAGACCGGGAAAACCCGTGCCGAGCAGACGAAGCCCTGGCAAGAAATCCAATCGCTGCTCATTGGGATAGGCACTGACTATATGATGGGCTGGAATTATTAGCTTGTTCACAAACGTCAAGATTTTGTGAAATCCCACCACTTCAAAAACGAAATCGTTATCTATTCTTTCAATTCGGACCATGTATTAAAATGCTGAAATTACTTTTAGAAGAAGATTAAAAAATAATGAAGTTGTTTCAATGCCAAACAGAAAATTTTGAATTTTGAATCTTGAATTTTCAAACAACAACCCCCACCGCCTTATAAAGAAAATTTACCAAGGCATTCCAAAGTTTTTCCAAGGTCACCATCAAAATTCCCTTTAAGGTGTTTACGAAATTGAGTGCCATGGCCTCCAGCCCATCAAGGAAAAACTCCCGAAGGTCTTCGTCAATATCACCGCTGGCCACTCCCTTTTGGATAATTACCGTTTGTTTGGCTATGGCTTCCACTTGTCGTTCACTAAACCCGCGCACCGCCGAAATATCCTTCTCCAAAATATTGGAGGCAATATCCTTTATACCCTTAACAATTGTTGCTACATCTTCAGCCATAATCTTATCTTTTTAAGAAACTTTCATACGTAATTGCCTGGTCCAAAAAAATTTCAACCTGCCCTTTAAAAGCCTGTAATGCCAAAGGTTTTATACCGTTTTCGCGATCGGTTTCCTTCATTTTTTTAAACGTAGCGGCTATCTGTTCAAAGGCGAAGGCGCTGGGATACTCTCCCGAAATTGCGTTGCTTCCCTTGGATTGGAGCAACTCATTTATCTTTTCCAAAGCAATATTATTAGGCACTGGCCGTGCTTTGGCTTGAAGTTTTAGTGACTCGAAGGCGCCAATCAGCGTGTTATAAACAGGCTCCCGTAGCGCAAAACTTTCGTTAGTTGTACCGCCATCAACCTCCGCGAAGAACCGCATAGCCAAATCACTGCTCGCGGTTACCTTTTCAACAATGGCTTGGTCATAGGCGGGGGCAAGCGTAACTTCGCAGCCACTTAGGACGAGTAAAGCCAATAAAAATGACAGCGGCAAGAATTTTCTGCGCAAAAAACCTAAATGCATCATGCTTTTAATGAATAAGTTAGCACTAAAGTAAGCAATTTAAAGCTTTAATTTCAGAAAAAGAGAATTGAATAAAAAGTGAAGCATGCTGTGATGTGTCATTCCGCTATCTTCCCCATTCTTTTTTCTGAATTATATATTACGGAGAAACCATTTGTTGCTGGCTAAAAGAGATGATCATAAATTCTGCCGGCCTAATTAGGGCGACACCAATATTTACGATAAGCCTTCCATCTAAAATATCATTGGTGGTCATTGTTGTTCCCAATCCACATTTTACGAAGTATGCATCTTTTGGCGTGGCTCCGGCCAGTCCTCCCTGCCTCCATAGCGAATTCAAAAAGTTTTCAATCATTCCTTGTATTCGCACCCAAGTATTTGCATCGTTGGGTTCAAAAACAAAACCTTTACATGCGTTTTTACAGGATTGTTCTATAAAAATCATTGTTCTTCTCACGTTTATATATCGCCATTCGTTGTCATTGCCTGCCAGTGTTCTAGCTCCCCACACAAGTATTCCTCTTCCCGCAAGGTTTCTAAGTGCGTTTATGGATTTTCCGCTTATGGCATCTACATTTAAACCTTGCTGTTCTGTATTGTTAATTTGAATTGGTAAAGACGCTACTCCTGCCATTGAAACATTTGCGGGGGCTTTCCAAACACCTCTTGTGTTATCAACCCTAGTAATAATTCCTGCCATCCCGCCACTGGAAGGCAATAGGTTTACGCACTTCAACACTGCTGAAATAATAGTTCTATATGTAGTACTTGTATAAAGTAACTCACGGTGGTTTTCACTAATCGACCCTGAATTTTCAGAATTATAAATTGCCTTCAATAGCTCCAAAACCCTTTCTTCGGGCGGAAGCGTTGAATTTAGAACAGTAGCCAACTTCCGAACATCTCCACCAAACAAATTGGTATAATTCAAATCTCGTTCACCCATCATTGTAGTTCCAACAAAAGGATAATATGCTGCTCCAAAACCCAAGCCCGTTGCGCCTGTATGGTTTCTAAATGCTTCTATATCCACATCGTTTCCAAGGGGATTTTCCCGGTTGCCGCCAATAATATCAAAAATACTTATCGCGGTCCGCATTTCGCTGTTCTGTAAAAGCATCTGCTGCATCAGCGTTCCATTTTCCGCCAAAGGCAATAATGTGGCTTCCGGGCATATATACATGCTTACTTCTTCCTTCTTTTTCAATGCCTGCACTCCTTTCAGTAAATCGGCAAGCTGAACATTTGGATTCACTAAAGGCGCTCCAAGTTGTAAAGGTGTTCCTGCAGTTTTTCCATAACCACCGACCGAAACAATATAAGCCTTGCCACCTCCGTTTTGATAAAACAGCTTTACACTGTTATACAAATAATAAATGCTATGGGCATCTGGAACTATGGAATAATATTCGCTTCCTATTAAAATAAAATCTCCCTCTTTGGGTTTTGAGTTTTGCCGCACCAAATAATATTGCGGACTATATTGCTGGACAGGTTCAGGGCTATCGGGAAAACCAAAGATATGTTGAAATTCTAAAAAGGAAGTGATCTTGGTGGGTACAAAAGTACAGTCATTGCCATTCAAATCGGCCTGTGGTGTGTACCCAATAAAAGCGGGGATAGCCGTTTCAACAGCAGCCACCGAACTTGGAAAAGCGGAAACTTCCTCAACATAAACTCCTGGGGTTTTGTATGTTTTTTTGCCCATTTTGAAATGGTATTTCTCTATTTTCCCAAATAATTAGTTTGCTAAACAGCTGATAATAAAGTAAAAATACTAAAACAAAAAGGCTATTTGTGAATTTTTAAATAGGAATATAATTCGTCGAAAATATCAGGTTGAAATATCTTGCCATTCTTTTTTTGTAAGCGAATAGAAATTATGAAGCGTTCCGTCATAGATAAATTCATTCCTTTTAATAAGCCCTACTTTTTGTAAAATTGTGTTGGAGGCTGTATTCGCAACATCGGCAATGCCGACGATCTCTTCAAAACCTAATTCGCCAAAACCGTGGTTTAACGAAGCAATTGCGGTTTCGGAAGCGTAGCCTTTTCCCCAGTATTTCCTTAGAAATCGATAACCGAGATCGTAATATTGCGTTCTGCCGTTTACCACGTCCGTAACGAACTTAAACCCGCTCCAACCCACAAAATTACCGCTCCTCTTTTCCACAACCGCCCATCTTCCTATTCCGTTTTCAATATATTGTTGTTTTATGGAATCAATCATTTTTTGAGATTCCTCCAGAGTTGAAATTGGTTTGTTTCCCAAAAAAGTATGCACTTCGGCATCACTATCCATTGCGAACATTCCGTGCGCGTCTTCATCCATCAAATCGCGCATTAGTAAACGGTCTGTTTCAATATGTATTTTCATCTTATTGTGTTTTAAAAGAAAAAAGCCTGTAGGTTTAAATTATAAACCCGCAAGCTAAATTTAAAGAAAAATAAAGCAAAATCCTCAAACGATTCACTGACTACTGACTACTGATTACTGAATTACTGCGTACTGAAAACTGACTACTGAATTTTCTTCCCAACAATTTCCTGCCCACCCTGAAACAAGGTCAAGCTTTCCACTGCTCCGTTTCCATCTTTATTGAAATTGATCTGGGCTGAAACCACTTTTACATAAAACTCGTTTTCAGACTTCGGAAAAATCTCAAAAGCAGGCTGCCCCGTTGCCTGGGCTTTCAGTTGGCTCCCTTCCTTGGTAATGGTTATCACAAAGCCGGGCTTCAATTCATATTGGCCCACATAGCTTGCCAAAACAGCATCGGGCACTACGGCATCTTTTACCATATTTTCGGTTTCCACGCCCAGCTTTTTCAGCATATCAATGCCATTTTGGTTTGCGGGATTCAAGGCTATCGATTTCTTGTAATTTGCAATGGCCAAATCATTTTTCCCCTGCTCCATCAAGGCTTCCGCATAACTGTCATATACATTGGAGGATTTTGGATAGGCTTCCACATTTAATTTAAAAACCGCCTCCGCCGCCTTTTTCTTTCCGGCTTGCAGCAACGTATAGCCCATACCGTTCATTTCGCTTTCGCTATTGGAATACTCTTTTGAGCCTTTATTTTTTTCATAAAAAGCAAGCCCTGCCTTTAAATCCTTATCCATAATCTCTTTATAAACCAACTTGGCCAAAGCCTGCTTCGGAAGATCATAGGTCGCAGCGTGCAGAATTCCATTTATGGCAACCGTGATATCGGCCAAAGGCGCCCTTCCTGTATTGTTCAAAAGGATAACGGTAGATTTTTCCTTGGGCATTCGGGTAATAAGGGTGTTGAACCCATTGATTCCGCCTCCATGGCCTATTATTTCCGTACTGTCTTTGGTATTTCCCACCGGAAAATAACCAACGCTCCAACCGTAGCCGTAATACTGTCCAAAGGCGGGCACGTATTTTTCATACATCATATCCCTGTATTTCTTCGGAAGTAATTTTTCGGTGTAAAGGGCTTGGTCCCAAATAAATAAATCTTCCACGGTTGAATACAGCGAACCCGCCGCATAGGGTGTGGACATATCGATATAGGGTGCGTTTTCAAACTGGCTGCCCTTCATTTCATAGCCTGCGGCACGTTTTTTAAGAATTGTATTGTGATGGTCATAACCGCTATTTTTCATTTTTAAAGGTGTGAAAATTTTCTCCTGTAAAACTTCTTCGTAGGTTTTACCTGTAACCTTTTCAATGATGGCTCCCAAGGTGATGTAGCCCGAATTGCTATACGAAAATCGTTCTCCCGGCTTAAAATCCAAGATAGAATCCGCATATATTTTTACCATCTCTGTGGGCGTGTATGGATTTCGGCTCAGTACTTTAAAAAAATTGGGGAAAGAGGTATAATTGGGCGTTCCCGAAGTATGATTCAGCAACTGATGAATAGTGATTTTATCGCCATTCACTTTTGAATAATCCGGCAAATATTTGGAAATCGGTGCCTGCAGATCCAGCTTTCCTTCGGCTACCAACTGCATAATGAGCAGGGCCGTAAATTGTTTGGTAATACTTCCCAAACGGTGCTTGGTATCGGGCGCGTTGGGAATATCCCATTCCATATTCGCCATGCCGAAGCCTTTTTTATAGATAACCTGCCCGTGGTCCGCCACCAGTACCGAACCGTTAAACTGGCCGTATTCGTTGTATTTATTTAAAAGCTCATCCAATTGCGCGGTTTTTGTCTGCGCAAGGCTAAACGTAAGGGTCGCCATAAAGGCAATAACCGCCAGAAATGCGGTTCTGCGTAAAGAATTTTTTGATGTTTTCATGCCTTGATTGATTTTGATCGATGAATTGTTTTGATTGCAGATAGGACGTGTTATAACAGTTAGCGTTACAAATACTATAGAAAGAGCCATTCTTTAAAAGTACATAATCCATTGGAAAAGCGCGCGGTATCGCTCATAAAAAAAGTGTGCTTTTGCCAAAGTCACACTTTTTCAACTTTAAGTAGCGATAGCCTTCTAAGCTTCATTTTCCTTATCCAGATTCTTGGTCATGGTAAAACCTGCAAACAAGCCAATACCCGCCATCAAGAATATGGTTCCCGGGTACGCCACTTCTTGTTCCACCCCCATATTGTAGTGCAGCAGCGAAGCGATGAAAATACCTACGCCTATTCCCATTAACAAAAGCGCCAAGTTCAGGATAAGCACTTTCCATATAGGGGCTGTGTGCGATTTTCCCTTTACAAAAATACTGGCATCCGCCCCTTTTTCTATAAGCGCCATGCGCTCTTTGTTGCGTGTGGAATAATGCAGGTAAAAGATTCCGAAGACGGCACCGATAAACAGCGGCATAATAATAAATTCTACTCCCATGATTGTTCGTTTTAAAATGATTGATTGATTTCAATGCGTTCATAAGGTATGACGGCAACTTTTTATTTTAGGTTACACCCTTTGTCAATTATTTTTTTTGCATCCACTTGTAACCTAAGTTCATTAGCCGTCGTCTTATCTACATATGACCACTGACCAAGAATCATCAATCATCAATCAAATTATTGGGGGAGACACCCAGGCTTTTGCGGTATTGGTAGATCGTTATAAGGACTTAGTGTTTACCTTGGCACTACGAATGCTAAAGAATCGGGAAGAGGCCGAAGAGGTTTCCCAAGACACATTTATAAAAGTTTACAAAGCCTTGGCAAAGTTTAAAAGAGAATCCAAACTATCGACCTGGGTCTATAAAGTGGCATACAATACCTGTTTGGATAGAATAAAAAAGAACAAAAGCCGATATAACGAAGTTGCCATCGATTCCTTTACAGGAAACCAACTTAAAAGCTTGGACAATGCCTTAGAGGTTTTGGAAAATGAAGAACAGCAGCAAACCATACAGGATTGTCTGCAACAATTGGCCAGCAAGGACAGTTTTTTACTTACCTTGTTTTATTTTGAGGAACTTTCTTTGGAAGAGATTTCAAAGGTTGTGAATATGGAGGCCAATACCGTAAAGGTAAATATCCACAGAGCCAGAAAGCGATTGGCAAATATTTTAAAACAACGGTTGGAACCGGAAACAATACAAAGCTATGAAAGAGCAGGAAACTAAAGATTTAGAACAATTGGTAGCCAAAGCGATGCGAAAAGCTACTTTGGAAACGCCTTCCCTTCTGTTTACCGATAAGGTAATGGCTGCAATAAACGCTGAACACCAGAATGTTACCGTTCGCTATCGCCCATTGATCCCAAAATATGTATGGATTGGCATTGCCGCAGCTATTGTTGGCATCACGGCTTATCTATGGTTTTTGATACAGCCCACACCCCTAAATTTGCCCGCGCTTTCTTTTGATTTTATGGCAGCCAACTCCCTTTCCAAAGAATTTTCAGCTTTTACGCCCTCAAAAATTACGGTATATGCCTTGTTATTATTAGCTGTGATGCTTTGTGTACAGGTTCCGGTGCTTAAGCGGTATTTTGAGAGGCGAGAGGGGCCTTAAACAAGAAATGGTTTCTGATAGTTGTCTTTTTAGTCATTTACCCCCTTCCCATCAAAAATTTTAGGGATATACTTTTCAATTCTTGACGTCCGGGTTTTGGATTGTTTTGCTTGGGAAAAATACAATAAATACCCACGTTGCCTTCCCGGAGTCAATGCTTCAAAAGCGGTTTTCAATGAGGGATCTTCCTTGAATTTCAATTGCAGTTCGTCAGGCATATTGAACTCAGCTACTTTTTTCATCTTTACTTCCAGTCCCGCCTTTTCTACCTCAATGGCTTCAAATATATAAGCCTTGATTGTGGATTCAAGCGCGATAATTTCTTCAATATTGGTAAACCGAATCTGACGGGCCGCCTGTACATTTTCAGTCTGCTGGACCAATATATTTTCCGTATCCTTTAAAAGCGCCCCCTTGTGAAATAACAGGGCACAATATTCTTTAAATTCATGGATTAAAACCACATTCTTCCCTTTCAACGTATAACACGGGTGCATCCATTTAAAATCTTCGGTCAGGCCACAATCAAGACATATTTTTCGCAGCAATTTCATTTCTTCGTTCCATTTTTCGGCTCTGTCCAAGAACCTATCTACCACTTTTGGATTCATATTTAATGTTTTATTTAATAGTATTATTTTTTTTCCGACGGGTCAAATATAAAATTACAAACTTGTTAACCGCACATCCAGCTATGGCATGAGAATATGCTGATAGCACGCGGATAACCCCAAAACTATTGAATTTTTACAGATTCGCTTACCTTTTGATAAACTTCATCTGTGGACAATTCAACAATTACTTTTACTTTGTAGTTTTCATCCAATGTAGGCTTTCTATCCACAAACAATTGAATGCCTGTAAACTGTATATTTATGGTATCGTTTACCAAATAGGCCGGCAAATATTCATCTACTTGCGAATAGAAATCCTTCACTAAAATTATGTCGTTTGGGGTATCATTTGCCCGATGGTTTTCGTCAAAATCATTTAGGGTAATTACCGTAAGATTGGAGAGCTTTTCGTTTTTGGCAGTTATAAAACTAAACTATCGTTTGTTTATTTACAAGTTTAAACGTCGGTAAAATAATTGGGGAACCCGAGGGAACGCCCGAACCATTAAGAAGTTGGCGCACTGCAAACGCTTGATGTAAATAGAATTGTTTCTCGGAAGCACGGCAAAAAAATAAACTGCAGTGGCGGGTCCCGTTTCTATTAAAGCAGCAATATGTATTCTTTAAAGAAATTTTTTTTGAATCCCTTCAAAAGTAATTTATAAACCCTCAAAAATTATTCACAACTTCAAAATTAGGCGAAGATCGGTATCTTTGTTACTTCAAATCCTCAAACCCAATGCGCTTTCAAAACGCTTTTCAGTACTCACTTTTCTTTATTCTCGCGCTTTTTGCGACGCCTTCTTTTGCACAGCCGGGAGATTATTCGTTGCGGCAACGCAATGGCGATACCATTTGGAAGAAAAATAAGATGTTCGTTCTAAATGCCGCCAAAGAGACAATTGAAATAAGTGAAACCAAAAATGGAAAGAAACACGGGGTCCAAAAATTATTCTACCCAAAAGGTGTTTTGAGTTCCGTTATTCATTTTAAAAACGGCGAGAAAAATGGGCGGTATTGGCTCTATAACCCCACCGGAAATCTCAGGGAAAAGGGAAGTTTCAAAAACGGGCTCAATATAAATAAAAAGAAAACCTACGATGCCAGCGGAACGCTGCTGCGTGATGAAAACTATATTATAGTCACTGACGAAACAGGAAAAAAGGTGTCGGTTTTGGACGGGCGGATAAGATATTACTACAACAACGGCAATATTTCACAGGATTATTCCTATAAAAAAGGAAAGAGAGATGGCGTTTTAAAAGAATACTACAGAAACAAAACCAATAGTTTAAAATCGGAGGTTTACTATAAAAATGATTTGCCACACGGTGCCTATTCCCATTACTATTTTGACGGAAATCTTGAGCGAAAAGGCATTTATTATAAGGAAATTAAGGTGAATGATACTATTCTCAAAAATGTATATGAAGGCGAAATAATAACAAATCAACCAAATGGGGTAAGACAGCGCGTGGAGCACTGGAAAAATTTCATGAAAAATGGTGCTGTGGAATCGTTTACGTCTCGAACGGGCGAATTGTACAAAAGGGAAAACTTCACAAACAACTTAAAAGATGGCATTGAAGAGCGTTGGGACAATACGGGCAAATTAAGTTATCAGGCATATTTTGAAATTGTGGAAGTGGACAATAAACTTGTTTCCCAGCAAACGGGCACGGAAACAACTTGGCAGAATGGTCTATTAAAAACAACAACTGAATATCAAAACGGACTCAAAAACGGCGTTCAAAATCTCTATTACGCTAACGGAAATCTTGAAAAGACAATGCATTTTAAAGATGGGATTCTCAAAGGTCCCTATAAGAGTTTTTATGAAAACGGCGTCCTTTATCAAGATTTCAATTATCAATCCAACGGAAAGGATTCTGAGTATATCGGATGGAATAAAACCTACGACCAAAACGGAAATCTATCGCATCAGTTTTATGCCAAAGGCGATGGCGATAATATTATTGCGCAGAGTTTTGAAAACGGATCTACAAAAGACATACATGTAGTTGGCGTCTTTAAACTTGAATTTTTTCCGGAACAAAAACTGGCCTCTGTTCTTTGGATGATGAATTCTTCGCACCCGTTATATGGCTATGATTTTTTCAGCAACCAGCAAATTAGAAGAATCCATTTTATTGCGGAGAATGATTACCATCTCCAAACTGCAAGTCTCACCCAAAACGGCGATGTTATTCAAGTCTTGACCAACGGTAGTTTTGAAGAAGAAAAGCAAGAAAGTCTCAAGAAAACGGCAACTAAAATTGAAAGAAAATTCAACCCCAAATGGTTTACCGAAGATCTGGTGGCCAACCCTAAAACCCAAGGAAGATACCAATGGCAATACGCCGATGGCAGCCCTTTTTTCAGCATTGAGTTCGATAAAGGTTTGCCCCACGGAAAATGGACGGTTTACGATGCGGTTTCCAAAGACACAATTATACATTATGAATTTGAGCACGGAAAACCGGTGGGGAATTGGGTAAAAAAGAAATCTGGAGGAATTTTGATCAGCAGCCAAAAATATTATCCAAATCACAAAGTAAAAGAAGCATATCAATATGATGAATTCGGCAGCTTGCTCGAAATGTATAAAAACGATTCGCTCGGGCAAAACCAATTGCGCCTTGCATATTTTCCCAACGGAAAATTAAAGGAAATGAACAATTACATCAACAACACCTATCTTCATCTAGAGGCTACGGGCGACACGCTTTCCAGTAATTTGCTGCAAATTAAAACAGATTCCATTCGCATTACGCGAAGTTTTTACCCAGGAAATAGGTTGAGAAACTACCGGAAAATAAATCTTCGCACCGGCGAAGGCGAGGCAAAAGCCTATTTTGAAAACGGGCAACTGCGAACTTTCCATCAAATGAAAAACGACCAACCAAACGGAGTTTACGAACTTTATGACGAAACCGGAAACTTGCTCACCCGAGGCCATTTTAAAGAACGCAAACGCGACGGGACATGGACGAACTTCGATGCCGATGGAAAAGAGGAAATTTTGCATTACAAAGACGGCGAAATTATAATTGCTGAAGAAGAAAAGGGAGATTGCAAGTGTTACGACCGATCCCTCCCAAACGAGAAAATCAGGTTTGCCCAAACGCTTTCTTCGGTAAGCGACTATCAAAAAGTTTCACCGTATTTTCCACAGTATATTGTTCCTTTTGAAGATTTTAATTACGAGAAAATATTCTTTATCAATTTTCGCTCAGACAACGACCAAAGCGCGGGGCATTCAAGTATGAAATTACTTTTATTTAAAGAATTCTCTTTCTATCTCCCACTTGCCAAACACATTAAAATAAATCTCAATCCGTGTAAAACCGAAGGCTATATAAGCAACTTCAATGTTAATTTTAATTATTATTACAATAAAAACGAAATTATTTACGGAAGTTTACAAACCAATCGAATAGCAATTAGCCTTGAAAACAGTCCTTTAAAAAACGCTTCAAACCATCAAGCATTTACGGGCTATTTCGATACCAAATCCGTTGATCTGAAAGAAGAAAAGTTGGAGATTGAGTATGCTGCCGAGAAAAATGCCTGTTTTACGCCCGGCATCATTAAAAATTTTCTTAAAGTAGAAGTTATAAAAGCCGAACCGAGAATCGAGCCACAATTAACCCATTGGTATCCCCGAACCGCAGATTTCCCCTTGATAAAAAACGAAATAGACAAGTTTTATGGATTTGAGATTACGGAAGCCAAGTTACAATTCGACTATCCGAACCATGGCAAAAACACTCAAATAATTGCAACAACAACCGAAATGCTCGCCGGTTCAAATTTTGTGGCCGCAGAAATAGAAATTGAAGGCAAAAAAGTGGACGGAAATAATTTCGTCCCAAAAAATTCCGATGAAACTATAAATCTCGAAGATTTAAAACGCTTCTTGGAAAGCAACCATTTTTATCGAATTCGACTTGATTTCAGCGAAGAAAAGCAAAAATTAATCCTTCAGTTTTACACAGAAACATAAGTTTAATGAAAAAACAGCTTCTTATTCTGCTTGCGTTTTTTGCTTTCCAAAGTGGATCTGCGCAAATCTTTGATGTTTTTAAAAATAAAAGCTACAAAGTTTCTACCACTGTTTCAAAAGAAAATTTTGACACGGATTATCTTCCATCCGAAGTAGAAATTTATCACGATAAAATAGAACTGCAAAATGACCAATCGGAAAAAATAGTTTCAGCACTTAAAAAGATGGTTACCGAAAATCTTGAAAATGCAGTTTCCTTTTTTGAAATACATGCCGCCGCCAAAAAACAACTGGGCACTGCCCATGAAATTTCAATCAATATTCGCGGAGAACAGCCGCGGGAAAACCCACAGCCCGAGTTTAAAAATGTAAGTATAAATCTTTTAAGCGTGGTCAATAATTTTGCCATTTATGCAGTGAACTATACTTTTGAAGCAGGAAATCAATCTGATTCCAATGCTTTTAAAAAATTACTTACAAGACATTTTTATGCGGCCAATTTAAATACTGGCACTGTGGAAAACATCGACATAAAACCCAATGCCGAACAGCAAAAAATGCTGGAAACGCTTACCATTTCAGAATTCCAAAAAATCTATTTGCTGCAAACCGAAAAACTAAAATTGAATGATGCGGAACGGATTAAAAGCCCAATTGCAATTGACACTTCCTTTAGAAAAATGATTGACTATTCCGAAGCTGTTATTTTCCCTTATGCCGCCGGCGTTATGATTGAATTTCCGGCTTATTCCAAGTCTTCCAAAATTGTGGAGGGCAAAGCATTTCGCGTTTTATTAAAAGATACCGAACTGCAAAATTTGGTAGAAAAATTTCCAAAACTGAAAAAATACGTTACGCAGCATTTGCTTCCTGCCCCAAAAACCACAAAGGAAAAAATGAGGGATGAACACGTTGATTTAAAAAGGTTTAGTCGAGGTCCAGAAGAATTGGAAGTTTTAAAAATGTTCGATTTCGACAAAAAAATCTACGAAATGAAGATTGAGAACTTCCAAGGCATCAATGATGAAAAGAAGTTTTCAGATGCTAAAATATTTCGTTTCAATAAAGATCAAACCCTTCACTTAATAGAAACCAGAGGGGCTAAAGGGGAAATCCATTCCGAAGAAAAATTCACCTATACCAATTTTCAAAAAGTAGAAACCGCGACAAATTTGGCTTATGAAAAAAGTTTGACGCTGTATTATTATAAAGATGAAGCATTGAGTTATTCGGAAAAAATCCAAATTGACAAACAGAAAAATCCATACGATTCTTACCTGCAAACCGATATGGAAATCACGCAGCACCATTTAATTTTTAACGACAAGTATCGGTACGATCTGCGGTTCAATATTGTGGGAGACTTAACGGATAACCTATTTAGCCGCCATATTTCAGAAAACACCGTTTGCGACGATCAACATTGTTTAATTTTTGATGCAAAGGATCGTGTTGTCGGCATCAAAGTTTTAAGAAGCGGTTCCATAGAAATTTTGACCGATACCGATGGAAAGGTTTTGGAAAGCTATTTTGATAGTGATAGGCATCGTTATTTTTTCAGTTATGACGCCAAAAATAGAATCAAAGAAGTAAAACATCTGGAAAGCGGAAAATTAAAGGATACCACTCGCTATCAATACGATCAATCGGAAACAAATCCGTTGTGCATTTTAAAAGAGAAACAATACAGCACCGAGCATTGCTATATTTTCAAATTTTGGGATTGAATTTAGAAACATTTTTATCCACCATGAACGAATCCCTGATTAACCAAGTATCAAATTTGGCACACTGAGCGCAGTCGAAGTGCCGAAATACCTATCTTTGCACAATAAAAAATAGGCAATAACAATAGAAAATAATCCATGAACTACTTCTCCACCAACTTCACTCTCGGCATTCTTGGCGGCGGGCAGTTGGGCAAAATGATGCTCTACGAAACCCGCAAATGGGATATTAAAACACACGTGCTCGATCCCAGCGCCGAGGCACCCTGCCGGATTGCCGCAGACTATTTTGAGCAAGGCGATTTGATGGATTTTGAAACGGTTTATAACTTCGGAAAAAAGGTAGATGTACTCACTTTTGAAATAGAAGGAGTAAATATTGAAGCGCTGGAAAAGTTGGAAAGCGAAGGCATAAAAGTATATCCCAGTGCCGCGACACTTCGGAATATTCAGGACAAAGGAATTCAGAAACAGTTTTATAAGGAACACCAAATTCCTACTTCACCTTTTAAGGTTTACAAAGACAAATACGAGCTCAACGAAGCGATAGTTAGAAAAGAATTGCACTTCCCCTTTGTGTGGAAAAGTTGCACCGGCGGTTACGATGGCAAAGGCGTAGGCATCATCCGCGATGCCGAAGATGTAATCCCGCTGTCAGAAGGCGCTTGCATTGCTGAAAAATTGATTCCCTTTAAAAATGAATTGGCGGTAATTGTTGCGAGAAATCCTTCGGGGGAAGTAAAAACCTATCCCGTTGTAGAAATGGAATTCCACCCCGAAGCCAACCAAGTGGAATACGTAATCTGCCCCGCAAGAATAGACGAAGCGGTAGCACAAAAAGCCAGGGCTGTAGCCACAAAAGTTTCCGAAGCGTTTAAACACGTAGGGCTTTTGGCGGTAGAAATGTTCCAGACTGAAGACGATGAAATCCTCGTAAACGAAGTAGCGCCAAGACCCCACAACAGTGGCCATTACAGCATAGAAGCCAGCTACACCAACCAGTTCGAGCAGCAAATAAGAGCGATATTAAATTTACCTTTGGGAAATACCGACAGTAAAGTAGGCGGCATTATGGTCAATTTAGTAGGCACCGAAGGCCACACGGGCCAAGTAGTCTATAAAAACATAGAAAAAATCCTCGCGATGGAAGGCGTAACGCCCCACATTTATGGCAAAAAGGAAACCCGCCCGTTTAGAAAGATGGGCCACGTAACCATAGTAAACAAAGACCTCAACAAAGCGCGAAGGATTGCGGAGGAGGTTAAGAAGACGATTGAAGTGGTAGCTCACTAATCCGCCACAGCGTGAATATGCAACTTGGCGGGAAATCCGCCAAGTTCAAAAATATAAATTATCAATAACAGCACTTCAAATATCATTATTTATAAGGCCAAAGATGGTCTTTTAGACGTTCAAGTAAAATTTGATAATGAAACAGTTTGGCTTTCCTTAAATCAAATTTCTGATTTATTTGAAAAAGATAAATCAGTAATATCACGACACATTAAGAATATTTTTAAAGAAGGAGAACTTGAAAGAGATTCAGTTGTTGCAAAAAGTGCAACAACCTTTTGAGGTTAAGTTCGACCCTAACAACTGAGTATATTTTGTATATTTATCCAAATTTTGTGGGTTATGACTATAGCTGAAAAGAGAAATAAAATAAAAAAAGCCGTGGAATCTTTTTCCAATGAACAATTAGAAGAAACACTTCATTTTATCGAAAAAGTAATAGATAATGATGAAAGAAGAAAAGATTACATCAAAAATCTATTAATAAAGGAAAAGAATCTTTTTGAGAGGCTTGCCAAATGATTTCCGAAAAACTTGCAAAAGAGATTAATTTAATCATTGCTGAGTTTTCTGGAGGTGCTTCGGGAATAAGGGACAATAATGGACTTCTTTCTGCTCTCAATAGGCCATATCAAACTTTTGATGGAATAGACCTTTATCCTACCGCAATAGAAAAATCTGCCGCAATTTTGGAAAGTATTATTATAAATCATCCTTTTATTGATGGTAATAAAAGAATGGGATATGCCTTTATGAGGTTATTGTTGGCAGAGGATGGCTTTGATATGAAAGCTAAGGAAGATGATATTTATAATTTCGTTATTTCTGTATCTAAAGGTAAAATGAATACCGAAGAAATAATCAAATGGATTAAAAATCACACAACCAAAAAAAAATAAATAAAATCGTATGCGCAGGTGGTTTAAACAAGTTCCAAAATTGGAATTTGGAATTTAAAAAATTTGGAATTTTATGAAAAAAGTAGCGATAATAATGGGAAGCACCAGCGACCTGCCAGTAATGCAGGAAGCGGTGGATATTCTAAAGGAATTCAATATTGAAGTGGAAGTGGACATCGTTTCCGCCCACAGAACTCCGGATAAACTTTTCGATTACGGGAAAAATGCCCACACCCGCGGTATTGCGGTAATTATTGCAGGCGCGGGCGGCGCGGCACACCTTCCGGGGATGATTGCTTCGCTGTCGCCACTTCCGGTTATTGGCGTGCCCGTAAAATCCAGCAACTCCATTGACGGCTGGGACAGCATCCTGTCCATCCTCCAAATGCCGGGCGGCGTGCCCGTTGCCACCGTTGCGTTGAATGGCGCCAAAAATGCGGGTATCCTGGCCGCACAGATTATCGGCGCTTCCGATAAGGCTGTTTTGGATCGGATTATTGCCTATAAAGAAGAATTGAAGATCAAGGTTGAATCCGCTTCAAAAGAATTAAACAAATAGTTTTCAAAAATGTTTCCCGCAGATTTCCGCAGATTTTCGCAGAAAATAAACGGAATGAGTTCTGCGAAAATCTGCGAAATCCGCGGGCAAAAAATCATAATTTAAAATGAACAATCCCCTATTAAAACCCTATAATACTGTCCCATTTTCAAAAATTGAAAACGCACATTTCCTGCCGGCAATAAGTCAGTTGATTGAAAAAACCAGAGACGAAATTGATGCTATAACTTCAAATACAGAAAAACCTACTTTCAAAAACACAGTAGAAGCCCTTGAAAACACCGGCGAACAATTAGATAGGGCAACCAGCATTTTTTTCAATCTAAACAGCGCCGAGACCAACGACGAAATACAAAAGATAGCACAGGAAGTTTCGCCTATGCTCACGGAGTTCAGTAATGATATGTTGCTGAATGAGAAATTGTTTGAAAGAATAAAAACGGTTTATAAGCAAAGGGATTCCTTAAATCTTACGGAAGAACAGCACATGCTGCTCGACAAAAAATACAAGGCTTTTTCCAGAAATGGCGCCAACCTTTCCGAAGAAAAGAAAACCAAACTGCGCAAAATTGACGCAGAACTTTCAAAGTTGAAATTGACTTTCGGTGAAAATGTTTTGGCCGAAACCAATAAATTCGAACTTCATATTACAGACGAAAAAGACCTTTCAGGATTGCCCGAAGGCGTGATTGAAGCCACTGCCCAAACTGCTGATGAAAAAGGAAAAGACGGCTGGGTTTTCACTTTGGATTACCCCAGCTACGTGCCGTTTATGACCTATGCCGACAATCGCGAACTCCGCAAAAAGATGGCGATTGCCTTTGGCGCAAAAGGATTCCATAATGACGAATTGGACAACCAACAAAACGTTTTGCAGATTGCAACCCTTCGCCATAAACGGGCCAATTTGTTGGGCTATGAAAGCCACGCCCATTTTGTTTTGGAAGAACGCATGGCCGAAACGCCCGAAAAGGTAAAATCATTTTTAAATGAGTTGCTTGAAAAAGCCAAGCCAGCGGCACAAAAGGAGTTTGATGAATTGACCCAATTCGCGAAGGAACTGGACGGCATCGACCGTTTGGAAAAATGGGACGGCGCCTATTATTCCGAAAAATTGAAGCAGAAATTGTTCAATCTCGACGACGAAAAGCTGAAGCCCTATTTTGAGTTGAAAAACGTCATCAACGGCGTTTTTACCGTTGCCGAAAAACTCTACGGCCTTCATTTTGAGGAAGTACATAACATCGATAAATACCATCCCGATGTAAAAACATACGAGGTAAAGGACGACGAAGGCGAACTGGTCGCAATCTTTTACGCAGACTTCCATCCGCGGCCTGGAAAAAGGAATGGTGCGTGGATGACTTCGTATAAACCGCAACGTAAAATTGAAGTTCAGATAGATCCCAATCAAGTTGGAAATTCTAATGGTAAGATACCCGCCTCCGCGGGTATTAAAAACGACCGTCCGCATATTTCAATCGTTTGCAATTTTACCAAGCCTACGGCCAGCAAACCTTCGCTTTTGACTTTTAATGAAGTAACAACGTTATTCCACGAATTTGGCCACGCGCTGCACGGTATGCTTGCGAACACCCACTACCCCAGCCTTTCGGGCACCAGCGTGTATTGGGATTTCGTGGAATTGCCCAGCCAGATTTTGGAGAACTGGTGTTACGAAAAAGAAACTTTGGAACTTTTTGCAACACATTATAAAACCGGAGAAGTCATTCCAATGGAATACGTGGAAAAAATAAAGGATTCCGCCACTTTTTTGGAGGGAATGGCAACCCTGCGCCAATTGAGTTTTGGAATGCTCGACATGGCTTGGCACGGCAGCGACCCATCGGGAATCAAGGACGTAAAAGCCTTTGAAGTCGCCGCTTTTGACGACACCCAACTTTATCCCGACGTGAAGGAAAACTGTATGAGCACTTCCTTTTCACATATATTCCAAGGTGGTTATTCTGCTGGTTACTACAGTTACAAATGGGCAGAGGTGTTGGATGCGGATGCTTTCGCCCTCTTTAAACAGGAAGGTATTTTCAACAAAAAAGTGGCCGATAGGTTTAAAGGTTTTGTGCTTTCGCAGGGCGGAACCATGGACCCGATGGAGCTCTACATAAAGTTCCGAGGGCAGAAACCAGACCCCGAAGCACTTTTAAAACGAGCGGGATTGCTATAAAAAAAGACCCCAAAGGTTTTGAAAACCTTTGGGGTCTGGAATTTGTTCGGAATCATTTAATTCAATATAAATTTCTTTGTAAACGTGTGTCCGTTTTCCAAAGCGAACTGCGCAATATAAAAGCCTTGTGCAAATTGCTGCAGCTGAATGCTTCCCGCTTCGTTATTCGTTTCTTTAGAAACTATTCTTTGTCCCGTTACGTTGAAAACCGATACTTCCTTTACGTTTGAAATAGTATTATTTAGGCGATAATTCAACGTTTTGTCTTTCACAAATACACTTATTGCGTTTTCAGAAAAATCATTCACCGAAAGGGTTTTTGGTTTGGCGGCTTCAATCAAAAACTCCAATCCGAGCTTTGTGAATTTTACGGCGTGGTCTGGGGTGTTGAAAAAAGAATAGACATCCCCAGAACTGTGGATGTTGGGATTGTCCTGCCCCATGGCCGCCTCAAATGGAAAAGCCGCAGCATACCCATTATCGGCCCAACTGGCGTGGTCTGAACAGCCATAACCACATTCGGTAAAGCTATAGGTAAAACTATGGGCCCCCGAATCGTTGTAATGATCCATCAAATCAGTCAAATAATCGTTCAGCTCACTACTGTTGTACCAATCCGTGGTTATGTGAATATCACTGCTTGACCCTTTATAGCCCGTCATATCAAACTGAACATAAGCAGCTACGTTAACGCCGTTATTGGCATACGCTGCCGCAATTTCGGCAGAACCTACCAAGCCAATTTCCTCTGCGGCAAAAGCCATTACCTCAATGCTTCTGTTGGGCACAAAATTCTTTGCCAAAAGCACGCGCACCATTTCGTTCAATGACGATATCCCAGAAGCATTGTCATCAGCTCCGGGAGCATCGTTTTTGTTGCCAAATGTTGTTGAATCTATATGTCCGCCAATTATCACAAATTCGTCTGGCGTGTCTGCGCCGTCCATGGTTAAGATAACCGAAGGCATTGGCGTGTTCACATGATTGTAAATACGGGTGTGTACATCCGTTCTTCCGGAAGCCAAGATCATATCGTCCCATTTTGCCTGTTGGTCCATCACCGCTTGTATCGCTTGCGATTTTGTGTGATACCGTGTTCCATAACCCTGCAATTCTAAAATATTGTCTTCTATATTCTGTCCGTCCACCAAGTCCAAACATTCGTTTACAAACACATCTTCGGTTATGGTATAATCTATCGTGGGGTTTCTACGCGGCACCCTGTTCAAAGCCATGAGCGCCTTTTCTTCCGAAGCCCTAAAGATATAACCGGGGCCGTGGGTGCGAACGTTGTCATGGATTTTATGGGCCACTTCTTCGGAAAGGAGAACAGCAGCCTGACTGTCCTTGCTGTCCAAAATCTGCATATCGTTTGGATAAAGCGCTTTAAAGGAAATAGCATCCTCGGCATCCATAGTTGCATAAAAGGAGGTGCCGTTTTGAGCAATTGCGGCAATTGAAAATAAAAGAAACGTAAAGAGTACTGTTGTAAATTTTTTCATTGGGAAGTGTATAATGTTAATCTTGTAAAAGTAAGACTTATAGCGAATTTATTCACCCTTTCTAAAAGTTTAACTATTTAAGCCATAAAATACTTCAAACTAATTGATTAGTATCTTCGTATATGTTCTTAAAACTTCCCTATTTTTGAAATAGGCTAAAATTTATTCTTTTGGAACTACTAAATCCGGACCAATGGGTTGAAAATTATGCAGATTATCTTTACAATTACACTATTGTAAGGGTAAATGACCATATTGTGGCGCAAGACCTTATTTCTGAAACTTTCTTGGCCGGGCTTAAATCGAAAAAAAACTTTAAGGGAGAAGCTTCGGAGCGCACGTGGCTTATTTCGATCCTAAAGCGAAAAATTATCGATTATTACAGAAAGATCAATTCAAAGAAAGGAAAGGCCGAGGTGCATATTTCATACCGCAACGAGGATGCCGAAGGCGATTGGCTGGAAGAAAACGCCGCCGATCCATTCGACAAAACCGCTGAGGACAAAATGGAAAATGAGGAATTGGGGCTCGCTATTTTGGAGTGTTTGGACAAGCTTCCGAAAAAGCAAGCGACCATTTTCAAAAAGAAAACCATTGAAAATTTTGACACCGAAGCCATTTGTAAAGAATACAATATTACGCCGTCTAACCTGTGGGTAATAATTCACCGGGCACGAAAATCAATGGTTGAATGTTTGGAAAAAAATTGGTTCAATTAGCAGCTATGAAGTTTTTTATGAAATGTGACGATGCTGCACACATATGCGACAAAACCCAGTACAAAGAAGCGGGTCTTTTTGACAAATTGATGCTAAAGATACATTTGCTTATGTGCAAATTGTGCCGCGGGTATGCAAAGCGCAACGCAAAGCTTACGGAAACCATAAAATCGGCAAATATCAAAACTCTCCACCCGGAGGAAAAACAGCGCCTGAAAACACGTCTTCAGCAAGAAGAAAATAATCGGCCCTAATTTTAAAACTGTTCAAAGAGCACAAAGAGCAAAAGCCAAATTATGGGCAGTCCTTCCACCCAAAACGAAGCAAAATAGCGACTTTGATTGGTTTTGGAGATAACCAGCAACCAGCCCAGCAGCATACAAAAACCCAACAGACTTATAATATAAGCCACTTCAGGACTGTCTTTAAAAAACTCCAAGGTCAGACAAACCAGCAAAACAGCCAAGCCCAATAATTTTGTGTTCCGGACGCCAAGCTGTTGTGGCAAAGTTTTAAGGTTGAGCGAATCATAGGGCACATCGCGAATTTCAAATGGCAGAATGAGCGCCACAACGATCAAGATACGCTGAAAAAAAGTTAAGAGCACATCGCCCGAAACAGCTGTTTCCGAAGCTATAAATGGCACGATCACAGTAACGCCGGCCCAAACAAACGCTACTATAAATATCTTTAATCCCGAAAAGTTTCGCAGGTTTTTATGCCTCACAAAAGGTACTGCGTAAAAAAAAGTGGCCAGACCAAATCCGGCCGTGACCAAAAGTGTGGTTATGGAAAGTCTGAATGCTATAAGAACAAGCAAAACAAAGCATATTCCCGAAAAAACCTGAATGGTCTTTAAGGAATTCGTCAAACTGCGGTGGTGCAGTCCCGCTATCTTGGCGTATTTCACAAAATTATAGCCCGTTAAAGCGCCCAGAAAAACGAAGGCCCAAAGTTCCTTGGGAATCGTTAAACCGTACTCCAAAACCGAAACCGCCAAGAGTGCCACAACAGCCAAAGCAACGTGGATGCTACTGTTGATATAAAAAGCAAAAACACGTTTAAAAAACTTCATAACATCAAAAATAGCCAAAGTGTTAGTAACCTTTACATTTAGTTGAAAAAATTAATTTTTCAGGCATTCAAAAGCAAACTATTTTAGGTTAAATATTGTAATTTTGCCACCTCTTTGGAAACTATTTAATAATGATGGTTCACAGATTAAAAATTGAACAGTAATTAAAAAGATACCCGCCTGCGCGGGCATGACTATGAACACAGATTCTTTTGCTTTAAGGCATATCGGTCCCCGGGAAAACGACCTTCCCGAAATGCTTAAAACCATTGGCGCAAGCTCTATGGACCAACTTATTTACGAAACCGTGCCAGACGATATTCTGCTCAAAAAAGCACTCGATCTGGACACCGCGATGAGCGAGCAGGAATACCTTGAGCACATCACCGAACTTTCCACAAAAAACAAGCTTTTCAAAACATATATTGGGTTAGGTTACCACCAGTCCAACCTGCCTCCCGTAATCCAACGGAATATTTTGGAAAACCCGGGATGGTACACTGCTTACACCCCCTATCAAGCGGAGATTGCACAAGGCAGATTGGAAGCTTTGCTGAATTTCCAAACCGTAGTTAGTGATTTAACCGGGATGGAGCTTGCAAACGCCTCCCTTTTGGACGAATCAACCGCCGCCGCCGAAGCGATGGCACTTCTTTATAACGTGCGTGAAAAAGAAAAAAAACAGAGCAACGCCTCGAAGTTTTTTGTTTCTGAAGAAATACTTCCGCAGACCCTTGCCGTGCTTGAAACGCGCTCCATTCCGCTTGGAATTGAATTGGTCGTTGGCAAGCACGACGATTTTGACTTTTCCGAAGGGTTTTTTGGAGCTATCCTCCAATATCCGGGCAGAACGGGCAAAGTTCATAACTATAAAAGCTTCATTGAAAAGGCAAACAACAGCCAAATAAAAGTTGCCGTTGCCGCAGATATTCTAAGTTTAGTGATGCTGGAATCACCGGGCCATTTTGGGGTAGATGTGGTTGTGGGAACCACGCAGCGCTTCGGCATTCCATTGGGTTACGGTGGGCCACACGCAGCTTTCTTCGCAACAAAGGACGAATACAAACGGAGCATTCCGGGAAGAATTATCGGCGTTACCAAAGATACCGACGGCAACCGTGCCTTGCGGATGGCGCTTCAAACCCGCGAGCAGCACATTAAACGCGACAAGGCAACTTCAAACATTTGCACTGCCCAGGTTTTATTGGCGGTTATGGCCGGAATGTACGCAGTATATCACGGCCCGGAAGGCTTGAAATACATTGCTAAAAAAGTACACAACGGCGCTGCTACACTTGCAAATGCTTTGGAGAAATTGGGCTTCGAGCAAATAAACGAAACTTATTTTGACACCATCGCCATCAAGACCGATGCTACCAAAATCAAGTTTTTGGCGGAAGCGAAGGAAGTGAATTTCTATTACCCAAATGATGAAACGGTTTCAATCTCTATCAACGAAACCACTACGGTCAAGGATTTGAACAAAATAGTTGCAATCTTTTCCGAAGCCATTAAAAAGGATTTCCAAAAGATCACAGAACTTGAAACCGGCAATAAAATCCCAAAGGAAGTTGCCCGTAAGACCGAGTTTCTTCAACAGGAAGTTTTCAACAAATACCACAGCGAAACCGATTTGATGCGCTACATCAAAAAACTGGAGCGCAAAGATCTTTCATTGAACCATTCCATGATTTCCTTGGGCTCGTGCACCATGAAACTGAACGCCGCTGCGGAAATGCTTCCGTTGAGCGACCCGATGTGGGGCAATATACACCCGTTCGTTCCCGTGGAACAAGCGGAAGGCTACCAGATTGTGCTCAAAAAACTGGAAAAACAACTTACCGAAATTACCGGATTTGCCGGCACATCCCTTCAACCAAATAGCGGTGCACAGGGCGAGTATGCCGGTTTGATGGTTATCCGCGCCTATCACGAATCGCGCGGCGAGGGCCATAGAAATATCTGTTTGATTCCGGCTTCAGCCCACGGAACAAACCCCGCCAGTGCCGTTATGGCAGGCATGCAGGTGGTCGTTACCAAATCTACGGAAGAAGGAAATATTGACGTGGAAGACCTTCGCGAAAAAGCCATAAAACACAAGGACAATCTCTCCTGTTTGATGGTTACGTATCCATCAACACACGGCGTTTATGAATCTGCCATTCGCGAGATAACCAGTATTATCCACGAAAACGGCGGACAGGTTTATATGGACGGCGCAAATATGAACGCACAGGTTGGTTTGACCAATCCGGGTGCCATTGGCGCAGACGTTTGCCACTTGAACCTTCACAAAACGTTTGCTATCCCTCACGGCGGCGGCGGTCCGGGCGTGGGGCCTATTTGCGTTGCCAAGCAATTGGTGCCGTTTTTACCTTCAAACCCCATTATTGCCACTGGTGGCGAAAAGGCCATCACGGCTATTTCCGCAGCACCCTATGGCAGCTCGTTGGTTTGCCTGATTAGCTACGCCTATATCTGCATGCTTGGCGTAAATGGCTTGAAAAAAGCAACCCAGTATGCCATTTTGAACGCCAACTACATCAAAGAACGCCTGAACGGTCATTACGAAGTACTTTATGCAGGCGAACGCGGCCGCGCAGCCCACGAAATGATCGTGGATTGCCGCCCGTTTAAAGCGAAGGGAATTGAAGTAACCGACATCGCAAAACGACTGATGGATTACGGTTTCCACGCCCCAACGGTTTCCTTCCCAATTGCGGGAACGTTGATGATCGAGCCTACGGAAAGCGAAAGCAAAATTGCCTTGGACCAATTCTGTGATGCGATGATTTCTATCAGAAAGGAAATTGAAGCGGCGGATAAAGACGACCCAAACAACGTTTTGAAAAATTCGCCACACACCCTGCAAATGCTCACCGCCGACACTTGGGATTTTCCATATAGCAGACAGGAAGCGGCATATCCGATGGAATATATTTCAGACAATAAATTCTGGCCTTCAATACGCCGGGTAGATGACGCGTATGGCGACAGAAATTTGATTTGTACCTGTAACCCAATTGAGGCTTATATGGAAACGGCTGAAAGTACGCAGTAAGTTAGTACGCAGTAGTCAGTAATTATAATTCGTTCCTAAACTTACTTACGGCTTACTGACTACTGCATACTGAATTACTGAATTTTCCGTATTTTTAACAAAACTTTTCAATTTATGAATGTCAAAATAACCGGTATAGGCAGTTATATTCCGAGTGAAATTGCAAAGAATGAACAATTCGGCAACCATCATTTTTACAATGAGGACGGTACCCGTTTTGGCCAAGAAAATGAAACTATTATTGAAAAGTTCAAGGCTATTACCGGAATTGCTGAACGACGCTATATTCCCAAAAACCTAAGTACTTCAGACATTGCCTCCTTTGCGGCAGAAAATGCTATTAAAAGCGCGGGAGTAGATAAAGAAACGCTTGATTATATTATTGTGGCGCATAATTACGGCGATGTAAAACACGGTTCGGTGCAGAGCGATACTGTGCCCAGTATTGCAACCCGCGTAAAGCACAATCTCAAAATCCAGAATCCAACCTGTGTGGGCTACGATGTACTCTTCGGCTGTCCAGGCTGGATTGAAGGCATGATTCAGGCGTATGCATTTATAAAGGCAGGCATTGCCAAAAAATGTTTGGTCGTAGGTGCCGAAGCCCTTTCCCGGGTTGTTGACCCACACGACCGCGATTCCATGATCTATAGTGATGGCGCAGGCGCGGCGGTGGTGGAAGCTACTGATGAAGCTGGAGGAATACTCACGCATTTCAGCGCGACCTATGCCTTTGAGGAAGCGCATTTTATCTTTTTTGGCGAAAGCAACAATCTGGAGAAAAAAGACAACCGCCGTTACATAAAAATGTATGGCAGAAAGATTTATGAATTTGCATTGAACCACGTGCCAGATGCCATGAAAACCTGTCTGGATAAAAGTGGAATGGACATAGACGAGGTAAAAAAGATCTTTATCCACCAGGCCAACGAAAAGATGGACGAGGCCATCGTAACCCGTTTTTATAAACTTTACGGCAAAACCCCTCCCGAAAAAATAATGCCGATGAGTATTGACAAATTAGGCAACAGCAGTGTGGCGACCGTTCCTACGTTATACGACTTGGTGCTAAATGGGGAGCTAAAGGGCCATTCCATCCAAAAAGGCGATGTTGTTATTTTTGCAAGCGTGGGCGCGGGCATGAATATTAATGCGATTGTTTATAAGGTTTAGTCCCACTAACCCCCCAAAAGGGATTTTAGCAAAACCCAAACCATAGTACTTATAACTTTTTATACATAAAAGCTACAACTTTAGGCACTTACAACTTTTCAACTTTAGGCACTAAAAAAATGTACGAAGGCAAGTTTCCGAAAAAAAGATACAAAAAAACCCTTCTTTTCCTTAACGAAGTTGTTTCTAAAGAAGAAAAGATCCTCGATTTGGGCGTTGCAAATCCATTCTCTGAAATTCTTACCAAAGAGGGTTTTAATGTAACCAATACAAGCGGCGAAGACCTCGACTTAAACACAACAGTTGTAAAAACTGGACAATTCGATGTGGTTACGGCCTTTGAAATCTTTGAACATTTGGTTTCTCCTTTTAATGTATTGCAAGATATTCAAGCCAAAAAATTGGTAGCTTCCGTCCCTTTAAAATTGTGGTTTGCTTCGGCTTATAAAAGCAAAACCGACAAATGGGACCGCCATTACCACGAGTTTGAGGATTGGCAATTTGACTGGCTTTTGGAAAAAGCCGGTTGGCGAATCGTGAAAAGCGAAAAATTCACCAATCCCGTAAAAAAGATAGGGGCACGGCCAATTCTTCGTAAGATTACCCCGCGGTATTATTTGGTTTATGCGGAAAGGCAATCTTCTTTTAACCCTTAAAAAAATTGATAAATGCATAAAGATTGGATTCTGCTTATCAAGAAATACACCCCAAAAGAATGGAGGTTTTTCCTTAGAAAATTAAGGCGTGGGGCATTATATATCTCACAAGTATTGTTCGGGTTGAAGATTAAAAAAAAATACTATTGTCCTATAAATGAAAAAAATTATAGAACATTTATAAAAGATGGAAAATTATTGCTTTCGCTTCATTTAGGCGCAAGGGAACGCCATCGGTTTATTTGGCATTATCTCACTACAAGTACCAAATTATTCATAGATGAAGCAAAACTGTTACATATTTCGCCAGAATATTGTTTTTATGAAAAATTAAAAGGGAAGAAGAACCTTCAATATTTCCCAGCAGATAAATTTGAGCCCGGCTACGATTATCTTTCCCTAACCAAAGATTTCGATTTATTGGATTCAGAAATACAGACGGAACAATTTGATTTTATTATATGCAACCACGTTTTGGAACATATAGTAGATGATACAATTGCGATAACCAATTTGTTCAAACTATTGAAAAAAGACGGGACCGCCATTGTCAGCGTACCCATTTTAGAGGACGATGCACCTACGTATGAGGATTATTCAATTATTTGCCCCAAAGAACGAAAACTGCATTTCGGGCAATGGGACCATGTGAGATATTACGGGACGGATATTAAAAATCGTTTTATAGATGCCGGATTTAATGTAAAAACCGTAAACTCCTTCGATTATTTCAATGAAGTGGGGAGAATACGGTTCGGTGTCCCCAAAAAGCAATATCTTTTCCATCTAAATAAATCATAGCTGAACACGGTTTCCAAAATAGAATTCGAAATCTCGATTTAAGTCCAATTTTGCCTTGAATATCTACATCGTCATCCCCGCCCATAACGAAGAAGCACATCTTTCAAAAACGCTTCAATCCTTGGCGGAACAAACCTTTCTTCCGAAGAAAGTAGTCGTGGTAAACGATGCCTCTACCGACGGCACCCAAAAAATAATCGATCAGTTTTCAGAAGAACACCCCTTTATTAAAGGGATCTTTTTTGATTCCGAAAAACTGCACGCGCCGGGAAGCAAAGTAATAAATGCTTTTTACAAAGGTTTTGAAACTGTCAATACAGATTTTGACATTATTTGCAAATTTGATGCAGACTTGATCTTCCCAGAAAACTATCTTCAAAAACTTACCGAACACTTTCAAAAGAATCCAACTTTTGGTATGGTAGGTGGCTTTTGTACCGTTGAAAAAAACGGCCATTGGGTTTTGGAAAATTTGACTGATAAGGACCACATTCGCGGGGCGCTGAAGGCCTATCGCAAAAAATGTTTCGAACAAATAGGCGGGCTAAAAAAATCCATGGGCTGGGACACCGTGGACGAACTCGTCGCGCAGTACCACGGGTGGAAAGTAAAGACCGATCCTTCGCTGCACGTAAAGCATTTAAAACCTACGGGCAAAGTCTATACAAAAGCCTCAAAACACAAACAGGGCGAGGCTTTCTATAAAATGCGCTATGGGTTTTGGCTAACGCTTATGGCTTCGGCAAAACTCGCTTCCAAAAAAAGAAGTTTTTCATTTTTCGTGGATACGATGAAGGGTTTTTCCAAAGCGAAAAGAGCCAATCAGGAATTTATCGTTTCAGAAAAAGAAGGCACCTTTATTCGAAAATTGCGTTGGAAAAACATTCGAAGGAAATTGGGGATTGGTTGATTCGGGTCCCGATAGCTATCGGGATTGGAATTTTGAATATAACAACATCCCCTTAACACTTCATCCCTTTTATATTCTTTATTTTTGCAGATTAAACTTATATCATCAAAATGCGATTTAAATTCCCCTTCCTCCTACTTTTATTGGCCTTAACGGTAAGTTCCTGTGTTTCGGTGCAGGTAAAGGACAACACGGTTACGAACGTTTCCCGCGAAATCAAAAAACCCAAAAACATCATTCTAATGATCGGCGATGGCATGGGCCTGAGCCAGGTTTCCGCGGCTATCTATTACAAAAATGGCAAACCGAATTTTGAACGTTTCAGTACAATTGGCTTGAGCAAAACCTCATCTGCCAGCGATCTGATTACCGATTCGGCTGCCGGGGCTACCGTTTTTTCCACAGGTGTGAAAACATATAATGGCGCCATTGGCGTGAATAATGACACGATCCCAGTACCCACCATTGTGGAGCAGCTATCAAAAAGGGGCTTGGCCACGGGCATTGTTGCAACTTCTTCCATACAGCACGCTACCCCTGCAAGTTTTTACGCACACGTAAAAAGCCGCAGAATGTATGAAGCGATTACCGAATTTGCCCCCGATTCCGGTGTCAACTTTTTTGCGGGCGGGGGGTTGAAATTCTTTAACCAACGAAAGGACGGAAAAGACCTTTTAGCCAAAATGGAAGCCAAAGGCTACGAGGTAATAACGGACAAACTCCCGCAGAAACCTTCTGAAAAAAACGAACTGATTCTGCTTGCCGAAGACGGAATGCCGAAGATGAGTGAGGGCCGTGGCGATTTCCTTCCAAACGCTACCAAACTTGCCTTAGAGAAATTATCGCAAAACGAAAATGGTTTTTTCTTGATGGTCGAAGGAAGCCAGATAGACTGGGGCGGCCACGACAACGATGCGGATTATCTAATTGAAGAACTCTTGGATTTTGACAAAACCTTGGGCGTAGCCTTGGATTTTGCCAAACAAAACGGCGAAACCCTCGTAATTGTTACCGCAGACCACGAAACGGGCGGGTTTACCCTTGCATCAGATGGAAAGGATTACAATAAAATAAAGCCGAGATTTTCCACCACAGGACATTCGGGCACCATGGTTCCCGTATTTGCAGAAGGCCCCGGCGCTTCCCTTTTCAATGGCATTTATGAAAGCAACGAGATTTACCATAAAATGATGGCACTTATCGGGAAATAGTTCGGCATACTGCAACTGAACACTGAACACTGCTTACTGCTTACTGACTTTCTTAACTCACTTTTATAAAATACAATGATCTAATTTTAGTACTTTAGCCCAAGCTATCTGTTTTATGAAGTATTTAGAAGATATTGGTTCCTATTTTTTGATGATTAAGAGGGTGTTTGGCAGTTTTACCAAAACATCTGTTTTAAGGCATCTTATTTTTAAGGATATCAACGACCTTATTATAAGCTCCCTGGCCATTGTTTCCTTTATCTCCTTTTTTGTGGGCGGGGTTGTGGCCATACAAACGGCCTTGAACATGGACAATCCCATCATTCCGGACAGCTTGATAGGTTTTGCCACACGCCAGTCGGTTATTCTGGAATTTGCGCCTACTTTCATGTCCATAATTATGGCGGGTAAGGTAGGGTCTTTTATCACCTCAAGTATAGGGTCTATGCGGGTAACGGAACAGATTGACGCCCTGGAGGTAATGGGGATCAATTCGTTGAACTATTTGGTTTTTCCAAAAATTGTTGCCTTGATGTTCTATCCCTTCGTAATTATTCTTTCCATGTTTTTAGGAATTTTGGGAGGCTGGGTTGCCGGAGTGTATGGAGGTTTTACCAGCTCTTCCGATTTTATTGCCGGGCTCCAGGAAGATTTTATTCCATATCAACTATTTTATGCGTTTTTTAAAACCACCGTATTTGCATTTATCCTTGCCACCGTGCCTTCTTGGCAAGGTTTTTATATGAAGGGCGGCGCGCTGGAAGTTGGGAAGGCGAGTACCAATTCCTTTGTATGGACCAGTGTGCTTATTATTGCGGCCAATTATGTTATAACCCAGTTAATGCTGAGCTGATGATAAAGGTAGAAGACGTACATAAAAGTTTTGGTGACGAGAAAATTCTAAAAGGGATAACCACGGAATTCGACAAGGGAAAAACAAACCTTATCATCGGTCAAAGTGGTAGTGGGAAAACCGTTTTACTAAAATGCCTTCTCGGACTCTTTAAACCTGAGCAAGGAAGAATTTATTATGAAGACAAGGCCATCCAGGATATGGATGATGAGCAGCAACGCAAGCTACGCGAGGAAATTGGGATGCTTTTCCAAGGCGGAGCACTTTTCGATTCCATGAATATTGAAGAAAATGTGATGTTCCCTTTGCGCATGTTCACCAAACAGAAAAAAGCCGATATGCTTGCAAGGGTAAACGAAGTTTTGAAACGCGTTAACCTTGAAAACGTGAACAAAAAATTTCCCGCAGAAATCTCCGGGGGAATGCAAAAGAGGGTTTCCATTGCACGGGCTATCGTGAACAAACCAAAGTTTCTGTTTTGCGACGAGCCCAACTCCGGTCTCGACCCAAAGACGGCAACCTTGATAGATACCCTGATCCAAGAAATTACCCATGAATATGATATCACCACCGTTGTAGTAACGCACGATATGAACTCGGTGATGGAAATAGGCGAAAAGGTGGTCTTGCTGAAGGACGGAAAACTTGTTTGGCAAGGCACCAATCAGGAAATCTTCAAGACCGATAACGAAGACGTGACCAACTTTGTGTATTCTTCCGATCTTTTCAAGAAAATTCGCGATGTCCAATTAAAGGAAGGGTAATCCTTAAGGATATTCCGAAACCTGAAGGGTATCCAGTTTCAATTTAAATTTAAGCCAAGCTTCAATTTTCTTCAAGTCGGCTCTTCGCTCCCGGGAAGGCACGTTCTTTTTCCAGCGGATGTTTATAACTGGAAGCGTATCGGTTTTTTGAAAGTTTGTGGTAATTTTATTGGAATAACTGAAAGTTTCAACACCTTCATAATTAATTTTCAGTTCTTCACTCAACTCCTTGAAAGGAACATTTTGAACTTTCATCAAGGCGATTTCATTTTCCAAAAAACGAATCTTTTCGTCCTTGTTCTGAATCAATTTTTCATTCTTGACATAGAGATCTTCGAGTATGCCAGCCTTAATTTCACCTGAAAGCTTGGCAGATATTTCACCACTTTGGTCTGCACCTTGGTATATTCGCAAATGTGTTTGCTCCAGCTTCTCTGTTTTCTCCAGTTCTGAAAGCCATTCGTTTATCTTATTCTGTGGAACGGGACGCCCAATTAAGTAAACATCTATGTTTTTAGATTTATAGTCTTGCGTGAATTTCACTACTTCCGCACCTTCATATTTAATGATGTTCTTTACAAATTCTTTGGTCTTATTCTCAAAAACCTGTTGGTCCAATAATTTAACAAACAACCAAATGCTTGGCACAATAACGGCAATAGCAATTAAGGAAGCAATTTGGGCAGTCCGTCTTCGTCTTTTGCTATTGGCATAGCGCACCAGAGGAAAACGCAATATTTTTGAAACGATAAATGTGGAAAGCGCAATAAAAACCGCATTAATGCTAAATAAATACAACGCACCCCCTGCATAGGAAGCATTGCCAACAGCCAAACCATAGCCCACAGTACACAAAGGCGGCATTAAGGCAGTGGCAATTGCCACCCCAAAAATAACACTCGCAATAGTGCCACTCTTTGTTTTTGCCACAATCAGTCCCAAACCGCCAAAAATAGCTATCAAAACATCCAAAATTGTAGGATAGGTCCTTGCTATAAGTTCTGGGGTCTCTTCCGTTAGCGGCGAAAGTTTAAAATACAGAAAAGCCGTGAGTACGCTCAGAAAAACCATTACGCCCAGGTTCATCATGGACCGTTTCAAAGTATCAACATCGTTGATGGCAACGGAAAGTCCAACCCCCACAATCGGGCCCATCAATGGCGAAATAAGCATCGCTCCAATCACCACGGCGGTGCTACTAACGTTTAACCCGATAGATGCAACGAATATGGAGAAAATAAGGATCCAAGCCGTATGCCCCTTAAAGGAAATATCCTTTTTTACCGCTTCAATCGTGGCATCGCGGTCGGAATCGGTTTGGATATCAAAAAGCTCTACCAAGAATTTTTTGATGCTCTCCCAAGTGTTGAGCTTTACCTGATCAAATTCCTCTTCGTTTGGGGTTATCTTTATATCATTTTTATTCTCCGTATTCTCCATCTACAAATATTTTTTTCCAAATTTAATTGAAACCTCTTTCAAAAGCTCCTTTATTTCCTGCTCTTTCCGCTTCGGAAATAATAACAGTACCTCTTCTTTGTCCACTATAATATAATCTTCAACTCCATCCAAGACAACGAGTTTTTTTGAATCGGTAAAGACCATATTGTTTTTGGAATTTTTCAGAATTGTTTCAGCATTTACAACGGAATTGCCGCTTTCGTCTTTTTTCAATTTATCGTGAAGCGCGCCCCAAGTGCCCAAATCGTTCCAATCAAAGGTGGCCCTTTTCATAAAAACATTGTCCGCCTTTTCCAGTATTCCAAAATCTATGGAAATATTTTCTGCCTCGGAATAATTTTCTTCAATAAATTGTTTTTCTTCGGAAGTATTCAAAACAGGAATCCCCTTTGAAAACAGTGAACTCATTGCGGTCAAATGCCTTTCAAAAGCCGAAACAATGCCCTGCACGCTCCAAATGAAGATACCTGCGTTCCACAGAAAATTTCCGTCGGCAAGAAACTGTTTTGCCGTTTCATAATCGGGTTTTTCGCGGAATTGTTTCACTTTTTTAATTTCCGAGTCATCGTTTTTATCGCTTTCAATATAGCCATACCCTGTATTCGGAAAAGTAGGTTCGATACCCAGGGTCAATAAAATATTTTCACGTTGTGCAGCATCAAAACACGCTTGAATATCTCTTGCGAAGGCGTCCTCATTTTCAATCCAATGGTCGCTGGGGGCAACGAGCATCAGGGCGTTGGGGTTTTTCTTTCTTATTTTTAAGGCGGAAAGCAAAATACAGGGGGCGGTATTTCGCATTGCGGGCTCCAGGACTACCTGTTTTTCCGAAATTCCCGGCAATTGCTTCAGCGTAATTTCCAGATAGGATTCATTGGTAAGAATATAGATATTTTCCGAAGGGATAATCTTGTTGAGCCTTGAGAACGTTTTTTGCAGCAGCGTTTGCCCCGTGCCAAGCATATCGTGAAATTGCTTTGGAAATTCGCGCGTGCTCACGGGCCAAAACCGCGACCCGATACCACCTGCCATAATTACTGCAAAATAATCTTTGTTCATTCAAAAAAGTTTAAATGTTTAGCGTTTATAAGTTTAGCGCCGGTACTAAAGATAGTTTTTAATTTAAACACCTAAACTTTTAAACTTATAAACTCATCGACTCAAAAATTCCACCTCCGCATTCGGATTGAAAAGATACGTTCTTCCCGTGGCAACTTCCAAACATTCAAAACGTTTTACGCGCTGTTTGCCGCGCTTAAAAATTTTGCCGTTGTACAATCTGAAATGCCCCCCAAAGGGAATCTCAAAGATATAGTTTTTATCGTTCTCTGGGTCGAATTGTTTTAGCGCCAAAGCCAATGCCGCATCGGTATCGCTGGAGGCTTTCGGGTTTTTGAAATGGCGCGCAAGCAAAGGCAGTAGCTGGTTTGGGAAAACCTCTGGCCGCAAAAAAGGCAGCATCAAAAGCTGAAAGGTGCGCTTCCACTCCAAACCGTGCGGCTTTATGAGCCGACCGTATTTTGTAAAGGCTTCCAAATGGGCTATTTCGTGCACTAACGTAATTAAAAAACGGTATTTGTTCAAGGTAGCGTTTACGGTAATTTGGTGCTGGCCGTTTGCCATTTTCCGATAATCGCCGTGCCTTGTTACACGCTCGTTGACTATTTTCAGATGCACCTTATGGGATTTTATCATTTCAAAAACAGCGGCAACGGATGCTTGGGGTATGTATTTCTCTAAAATTTCCGTCATAAATCAAGGCGTAGTACTGGAAACCTGCAATATTTTTCCGTTGTAAAACTTATTCCCCGTAAGGGAAAAACCCATAATATATTGGGCCATTTCTGCTGCGGAAAGTGGAGCGGCAAAACCCGGGAAAGCTTCTTCGAGCATTTCGGTCTGCACCGAGCCCAAAGCCAAAACGTTGAAGGATGGGCCGGTTTCCTTGTATTCCTCGGCAAGCAATTCGGTTAAGGTTATTACCGCGCCCTTGCTGCTGCTGTAAGCGCTCAGGCCGGGAAATTTCACGCTGCCCTGCACCCCGCCCATACTGCTGATACTCACCACATGGCCCTCTTTCTTCATAAAGGGAAGTACCGTTTTTATCAAGGAAGCCACGCCAAAAACGTTTACGTCGTAGCATCTTTTAAATTCTTCGGAAGTGATTTCGGAAAAAGGTTTGTTCACCAAAAACCCGGCGTTGTTTATTAACACATCCACAGATTTCATCCCGGTTTGAAGGTATGCCGAAAGTTTTACGATTTCAGATTCATCGGCAATATCGAATTCCAAGGCCGTAACATTCTTCAGTTTTAAATCTGAAACGGGTCTTGAATTACGAGAAAGTGCCAAAACGTTGTGGCCGGCTACGGCAAAAAGTTTGACCATTTCAAAACCGATGCCGCGGGAAGTTCCTGTGATTATTATGTTTTTCATGGTTTTGTATATAAGTAGGCGCGCGATTAATCGCGCGCCTACCGAAGGAATAATTTACACGAACATCGTCACGGGATTCTCAATATACTGTTTTACTGTTTGCATAAATTTAGCTCCTGTTGCACCGTCAATTGTGCGGTGATCGCAAGCCAAAGTAACGTTCATCGTGTTGCCTACTACAATTTGTCCGTTTTTCACAACCGGTTTTTGAACGATTGTCCCCACCGATAAAATAGCCGAATTTGGTTGGTTTATAATTGAGGTAAATTCAGTAATCCCGAACATTCCCAAGTTGGAAACCGTAAACGTACTGCCTTCCATTTCCTGTGGCGTAATTTTTTTGTTGCGCGCCTTTCCGGCAAGCTCCCTTACCTGTGCGCCAATTTGTGAAAAAGTCATTTGGTCCGCAAATTTCAAAACAGGAACCAGCAACCCTTCATCAACGGCCACGGCCACGCCTATGTGGATGTGCTTGGCTATTTTGGTAACCTCTGGCGTCCACTGACTGTTTACCTGCGGATGCTTTCGGAGCGCCATCGCACAGGCCTTTATAATCATATCGTTGAAAGAAATCTTTACATCCGGGTCGGCATTTATGGCCTCGCGCGCCGCAATGGCGTGGTCCATATCCAGTTCCACGGTCAGATAATATTCGGGGGCGGTAAACTTAGATTCTGCCAAACGTTTGGCAATGGTCTTCCGCATTTGGCTGTTCTTCACTTCCTCAAAACTTTCCGTACCCACGGGAACGTATGCTTGTCCGCCGCCAGCTGCAGGCTGGTAGTTTTCAATATCGCTTTTCACGATACGGCCGTTCTCGCCGCTTCCGCGCACTTGGCGCAAGTTGATGCCCTTTTCCTCCGCCAATCTTTTGGCCAATGGCGACGCAAAAATGCGGCCTTCGTTTGAAGCTGCTGAGGTTTCCGATTTCTTTTCAGAAGAAGTTTCCTTTTCTTCCTTTTTTGAAGATTTTTCGGAAGTTTCTTTTTCTTCTTTTTTAGCTTCCTTTGAAGTTTTTTCTTCAGACGATTTTTCTTCGGAATCGGAAGATTTTTTTTCTTTTTTGAAGTTTTCAGCAACACCGGAAACATCCGTACCCTTGGGGCCGATGATAGCGAGCAAGGCATCAACCGGCGCCGATTCGCCTTCGCCCACGCCAATCTTTAAAAGCGTTCCGGAATAGAACGATTCAAATTCCATAGTGGCCTTATCGGTTTCTATTTCAGCTAAAATATCGCCTTCTTCCACCTTATCGCCTTCCTTTTTAAGCCAAGTGGCAACGGTACCTTCGGTCATGGTATCACTCAATCTTGGCATGGTTATAACCTCAACGCCTTCGGGAACATTCCCGTGAAGACCGGAATCTCCTTCTTCGCTGTCATTTTTTTTCTCAGAATCCTTTTCTTTTGAATCCTTTTCGGAAGCATCATCTTTCCCATCTTTCTCTTTATCCTCCTTTTTCTCAGAAGACTTTTCTTCTTCTTTGGAATCGTCATCTTTCGATTTCGTATCGGAAGCCTTCCCATCAATCAAATCTGAAATATCCTCGTCCTTTTTTCCAATGATAGCCAAAAGGGAATCCACGGGAGCGGTTTCGCCTTCCTTGATTCCTATGTGGAGCAGCGTGCCCTCATAAAAAGACTCGAACTCCATCGTCGCTTTATCGGTTTCAATCTCAGCAAGAATATCGCCTTCCTTTACAGTGTCGCCTACCTTTTTAAGCCAGGTGGCCACCGTACCTTCTTCCATGGTGTCGCTCAAACGCGGCATGTTTATTACTTCTGCCATTTCTTTTATGTAGATTTTAGATTTGAGATATTAGATTTTAGATTGCTGTTTTAAAAAGAATTTAAACCATCGATTCTCAAATAATACCTGCTGTTCAATGCTTAACTTTTCTTATAATTTATCGGATAAAAACGGGTAATCCTCTTGCTCATAAACAGCATCGAACATTACGTTCTTTTCTGGGTACGGCGAATCTTCCGCGAACTTTTCGCATTCGTCCACCAAATCCTTCACTCTTTGGTCAATCTTTTTTATCTCGGCTTCCGTCGCCCACTTATTTTCATAAATCTGGTGAAGCACGTAGGTAATCGGGTCTTCTTCCTGCTTTTTGGCAACTTCCTCTTTGGTGCGGTAATGCTGGGCATCGCTCATGGAATGGCCTCTATAGCGATAGGTACGCAATTCCAAGAAGGTAGGGCCATCGCCGCGACGGGCGCGTTTGATTGCTTCGTCCATTTCCTTGGCTACCACTTCGGGCTTCATTCCGTCCACAGGTTTGCAGGGCATTTCATAGCCAAGTCCGAGTTTCCAAATGTCGGTATGGTTGGCGGTTCGCGCTACGGAAGTTCCCATGGCGTATCCGTTGTTTTCACAGCAAAAAACCACCGGAAGTTTCCAAAGCATGGCGAGGTTAAAAGTTTCGTGCAGCGAACCCTGGCGCACGGCGCCATCGCCCATATAGGTTAGGGTAACCGAATCCCTTTCAAAATATTTATCGGCAAAGGCCAAACCTGCTCCAAGCGGAATCTGGCCGCCCACAATGCCGTGGCCGCCATAAAATCGGTTTTTCTTATCAAAAATGTGCATGGAACCTCCCAGACCCTGCGATGTGCCGGTGCCCTTGCCGTACAATTCGGCCATTACTTTCTTGGGGTCGGTGCCCATCCCGATAGGCTGTACGTGGTTTCGGTAGGCGGTAATCATCCTGTCCTTAGAAAGGTCCATGGCGTGGAGCGCCCCTGCCAATACGGCTTCCTGGCCGTTGTAAAGGTGTAAAAAGCCCCTTACTTTTTGATTGATATATACTTGCGCCAGTTTATCTTCAAACTTGCGCCAAAAGAGCATGTTCTCGTACCAATCCAGATACGTTTTTTTGGTGATTTTCTTCATTAGTAATTTTATTGAGCGGATAACAAAAGTAGTACTTTAAAAGGGAAAGCACCAAATTCAAAATTCCAAATACCAAAGAAATTACAAAATTCATGTTCCTATCGAAGTTTCGGGGCCAAAGAAATCTCAAATTCGGGATTTGGGTCCCGATCGCTATCGGGATGGGATTTGGAATTTGGAATTTGGAATTTGGAATTTTTTTATTAAGAATCGTATAGTTCCAAAACAAGATTTAGGGCATCAAAAGCTCCCCCTTCGGGAGCTGGGGGGCTTTTCAAAGGTATTTCGCATCAAACCCCAACGGCAGTAAATCCATAACCGAAGCCACTTTAATAATCTCGCCAGTTTCGCCCGTAAAGTAGATGTTGATGGGCGATTTCTGTTTTTGCTCATACTCTGCCAACGACTGTCTGCAGGCGCCACAGGGGGCAATGGCCTCAGTAACTTCGTGGCTTTCGGCGCGCACGGTAATGGCGAGGTCGGTTATCGTTTCGTTCGGAAAATTGGCGCCCGCGCTGAAAACGGCAACCCTTTCGGCACAAAGTCCCGACGGAAAAGCGGCATTTTCCTGGTTGCTGCCCAAAACGATTTCTCCCGAAGCAAGCCGGAGCGCCGCCCCGACCCTAAAACGCGAATAAGGCGCATAAGCATTTTCACGTGCTTGCTGCGCCTTATTCATTAATTCTTGAATGTCTTTTGGTAGCTCTGAAACGGTTTCAAAAACTTCCAACTGAATTTCAATTTTTTGTTTTTTCAATTTTTTGTTTATAGGTTTAGGAGTTTAAGCGTTTATGAGCCTACCCGCAGAAAGAAATTGAGTAAAAAGAAAACAATTTTGTTTGTCTTCACATCTAAACTTTTAAACTTTTAAACTCTTTTTCTAATATTCGTCGTACGTATCGCCAAAATTGAAGGTCAGGCCAAAACGAAGGGTTCCGTCCAGTGGGCTGTTTGCCAATTTAGAGGTAGAGAACAAATATGAAATGTCAATGTTGATTGCGGTATAGCGGAAACCGGCTCCAATAGTAGCAAATTTTCTTCCTCCTTTATCATCGCTTTCGTTAAAGTAACCTCCTCTAAAGGCAAAAACGTCTTGGTACCAATATTCAGCACCCAGAGCCCAAGTGAATTCCTTTAGCTCTTCACTAAAGCCGCCTGGCGCATCACCGAAGGATTGAAACATTCCTTTAATAAAAGTTACATCATTTTCCTTACCCTCATATATGGCTTGGTCGGTTATTTTTGTGTCAATACCGTTTTCATAGGTACCATTTCCATTTTCATCGATGAATTCAGTTCCTCGTATTGGAGGAGTTGGCACCAATAATTTATTGACTTCTGCCGAAACACCTATTTTGTTGTATTCGTCAAGTATGAAATCAAAACCACCTCCCAGGGCAAGATTAGTAGGCAAGAAGCTTTCAGAGCCTACTTCGTCATATTTTAGTTTTGGACCGATGTTTGAAATGTTGAATCCCATTCTCCAGCGTCCGTCAAAATCGTTATAAGGAATTTCCTCACTTTGGTAATAACCTGCCACATCCACTGCGAAAGTATTGGCAGCAGTGGCATCACTTCTTGGGTCGCTCTGTAATTTTAGGTCAGATCTAATATACCTACCAGCGACGGCCATGGAAAAACGCTCGCTTAATCGAAGTGAATAGGAGACGTCAAACATGAGTTCGTTTGGCTTTACTAAAAGTGGCTCTTGCTCTGCCGTTTCGCGAAGCTCTATATCGCCATTGCTGAAATAACGAAAACTTGCAGCAACCGCACTACGCTCATTCAATCGGTTGTAATAGGTAAGGTTTCCTAAGAATATATCGTTTACCAATTTGCTTAAGTAAGGCGTGTAAGTTACCCCAACGCCCTGTTTTGACAATGAAAAAGCATATTTTGCCGGGTTCCATTGTTGCGAAAAGGCATCCGCAGAAGTAGTAACCCCTATATCACCCATACCCCCCGAACGTGGATCGGCACCTATGAGAATAAATGGCACTCCAGTAGTAATAACCCTGGAGTCATCGCTATTTGGAACTATTATGGTTTCTTGGGAATGTGCCTGAAAAGCAACAAAGCCTATCAAAATTGGAATAAGTAATTTCTTCATAAAAGTTAATTTTGAGCAAATATAATTTTAATTTTTAAAGGATGACGAGTTTCTCAAATTTTTCAACCCGCTGATTGGTTAACGCAGATCTTACGGTTATCTTATATACATATACCCCTTTTCCGATACGGTCGCCAAAATCGTCGCGGCCGTCCCAGGTTATATCGCGGCATAAATAACTGCCCGACGGCGGTAGGGTGGCGTTTTTGGTCCAGACCACTTTTCCGGTAATGGTAAACACCTGTACTTGCACGTCCAAGGTTTCATCGGGTCTGTTGTGGTTGAACCAAAACTCGGTATAGTTCACAAAGGGGTTTGGGTAATTTAGCACCCGGGAAATCTCAAGTTTTCCGCTGCCCGCTACAATAAACTGTATTTCGGCGGTGGAGGAATTGTTATAGACATCCCAAGCTTTCAGCGTGAGCGTATGCAGGCCGTCTTCCAAATCGCGGAATTTATAATGGGTTTTTCCTTTTGTATAATCGTCCACTTCGGCTTGGTAAAATTCATTCAAAACAAACGGATTGGATTCGTCGCCATCCAAAATTGCGACAATATCGTGGCCAATGCCACTGGCGGTATTTATCCCGTTCGGATCTTCCAGCTTGGCAAGCAGGATTGGGGAATCGTCGGTAATTCCGCCAGAAACAAAACTTTCGTCATTCATAAAAAGCCTGATCAATGGCCCTTCGTTGTCCTCGGGGGCATTTTCATTAAGCCCACCTACATTTAATTCAAGGTTTACCCCTGTTTGGTCTTCCAGCGCATTGGTTCTTTTTGCATACATGCTCACCCTGCCCTTGCCCACAGGTATCTGTATATCACGCGGCACGACGAACTCAAATTCAAAAACACCGTTGGCAATGGTTGCTTGGCCATTGAAAAGACCTTCGCCCAAAGTCGTGAAATCCATAAAGATATTGTGATTGTCGTTGTCCAAGGTTCGGCGCATTACGTTTTTGTCGAAAATTTTAGCCTCAAGAACCCCGTTGTAGTCTGCCATTAATGTTCCCGTGGCATTTACCACTTCGCCTTCAAGTTTTATTTTGCTCAATGCCTTCAACGTATCTGTGGCTTGCGCAATTGGCACGTCGTTCAATTTTGTTAAGCGAATACTTTGTTTTGGAAAGGCGAGCGGCATTGCAGGGTCGCCAATAAAGAATATAACCCGTCTTAAAGAAGTACCCGTTATATTTTTTGCAACTCTTAGTCCTTCAGCAGGAGGACTAGGCGTTTCAACGTCATAACCGAATAGTTGATTCCCCAATTTTTTGTTTAAAGCTATTCCATCATTGATAAATACTGCCCGCGTAGTGGTTACCAATGAAATAGCACCGCCATCTTTATTTTGATAGGTCAGCTCGCCAGCCGTAATCCGTAAAGGATTGTCAAATTTTGTGAACTCGCAAGTAACGGTTATTATGCACGGAAGTTTGTCTTTGTTCTTAAGTTCCTGCGCCGTTTCTTTGGTATAAATGGCTTCGTGGGCCAAACCATCCTCCCCTCCGTGACCGAAATAATCTATAATGATGGCTCCGGCCTCGATAGCTGTCTTTATGGCATCATTAACCTCCGGATAGCGGTTACCGCCTGCAGAGGCTTGTTGCTGGTAAGCGTCGGAGTGTATTTTTTTTACATTAATGAAGGGTTTTCTTGCCGAAATAGTATCGCCAAGTCTATCAAGTTCAATCTCTAAATCATCCTCGCCCGGTTTGTCAACATCATCCGAAATAAGTACAAAATTGTTCCGCCAATTGCCATAGGAAGCTTTTTCGCTATACTTTATAATTTTGTCCACCATCGCATTTGCCAAGGAAACGTTATCCGCAATAATTCTTCCCATGGCAATGTCTAATCGGTCAATATCATTAAGTGGCCTTGGATCATTAGAATTCTCATAATTAGTACCCCCAATAGTGCCTTCATTCTCGTCCATATTCCCAAAGAAATCATCAGACATAAAAGAATTACTAATACTTGTGCCTAACAGGGTTTGGAAAGTAGGGACATTATTGTTATTGTTTGGGAGCCTGTTCTTATAGTCTATGGAAGCATCGCCCATTATGCCAACATACTTTATACGTTTTGATTCTGTGGAAGCATTGTAGTAAACGTATCTAATAAAATTTCGGATGGCACTTATTTCCTGTCTTCCGGAACTGAACTCTTCATAAATCTTATCGGTCGTCACCACTTTTACGTTAAGCCCTTGCAGTACTTTGTGATGCTGAGCCAATCGCAATGCGGGTTGAATAAGAAATGGAGGTGTAATAATAATATAATCTATATCTTTAAAATTACCTGATTCGTCCTTAAATATAGTTCCTTTTAAATCTTGGTTCTGAACCGCAGGTTGGGCAATTTTTACGGGAATATAGTAATCATTTGGGTTTATCGCCACATACTTGCGTACTTCGCCAAGCGTTTGCTTAAAGGCGAAAGACGAAGCATTGCCTTCATTTTGCTTTGAAGTAATAAATTGGAAATCGGTCACATCCCAAACCTGTGAAAACTCGGTGGCGTTGCTTATTTGATATTCTCCAACCCCCGCTAAGGTAGTCGCATTGTTATACTGAAAAGCCAACTGGCCTCCCGCGCCCTTCAATTGTCGTACGGCCCAAATACCGATATAGTCCAGATAGCCAATACTGGAGGGATTGCCGGCGTTGTTGTAAGCCAAATCTACTTTAACTGTAGCATTGTTTGCAGGAACTTCAACATCCAGAAAGTCCATGCTCAGCAAACCGCCTTCACCCAATCGTGAAAAATTAAGCGGATCCAAACTGGTACTGTTTATGG
The DNA here is from genome assembly GCF_028561335.1 of Aequorivita todarodis. GTDB lineage: Bacteria > Bacteroidota > Bacteroidia > Flavobacteriales > Flavobacteriaceae > Aequorivita > Aequorivita todarodis. Next base: position 181,491 of record NZ_JAQQTG010000002.1, read on the forward strand.
AAATGGCCATGGAAGTATCACTTTCAGAAGCCGCAGCGGCCTTTACTATCAACCGCATCGGTTTTCCGGCAACTATATTTGGAAAATCAAAAGTATAGCTCTGTTCGCTTTCAATATCAAAACGGTTTCCAAACCATTTTCTCCCTAATTTTGTGGGACTTATTTCGTCCTTTTCGTAAAATTGATATTCATCAAACTCGTTAATATTATGTTCAACAGTGCCCGTAGGTTCCACCATTGGCCTAACACGTTTTCCCGGAGCGCCACCTGCTGTAACATAATAATAGGAGTCGTCACTATACGGATTTATGTTAGAGTCGTTATCTCTATTATAACCATAAGTACTGGTTCCGTAAAACAATATATAATCGCCTCCGTCAAAGCTCCCGTCTTCTTCCCCTATCACTTGTATGGCATTTTCTGGAAGATCAAAAAAACGTGTATTCCTATTTAGTAGTGGCAAAGATTGCCCACCATTGCCATAAACTTTAAGACTTCTGGGGTCAATACCGTCTGAGTTCATTCCTAAACTGTTCAAAAAGTTTTTGTCCAATTTATAAACTCCCGTCTTTTCTACTTTAAATTTAAACCATTGTCCTGTAGCTAAAACCGAATTAGTGAGCGGCGGCGGATTATTGCGGCTTTGCGGGCCATACCTATAATTAACATCAAAAGAAAGTACTTTTTGGTAGCTTCCATTTCTTTTTATTATGGGCGAAATACTAAAAATAGTGTAGAGCACGTCTCTTGCCATCGTGCTGGCAATTTGGTATTCCAGTTTGTTCGGCAGTGTTTCGGGGGTAATTTTTTTTAGCTCCTCGGAAGTTACGGGGCCAAAACGTACATTGGTAACGGTTAATGAATTTCGGTCTGCAAATGCAGCGTCTTTCCACTGAGTAGTGTACAGAACAGCGTTCTTGTCCAGTTGAAGTTTCAGCCTTTCCAATGCCATCTCATTAGATGAAATGGCAGGCTTAGCACCACCAAAGGTCTCCGTAGCAGTATCGCTTCCGCCCCAATATATATTTACACTTTTTGATTGAGCCCATCCCAAAAAAGGCATCACAAACAAAACAGAAAGAAGTATCGCTTTTCTCATTAGTACCATTAACGCTTCAAATATACACTTAGTATAGGGCAACATTTTAAAGTTTTTCAGCAAAATGATATTAGGATAATAATTTTAAAACTAATACGTTTGCATACGGGATTGGTCATAAAACCATTTAAAATCCCACAGCGCAATAATAACAAAATATTATTGTGTTTTTGTCGTTAATTACTATATTGCGAACCCAATTTTATCATATTTGAATCTATGATGTTAAGAAAAAACCTAGCATTAAAGCTATTTGTTACTGTAATAGCGGCCTCACTTCTTGTAGGCTGCAACAAAACGAGAGACTATAAAAACAGTTCCCGCGCCACAGGCTGGAAGATGAACGCCAAAGAAGGTGGTTTCCAGTATGACCCAAAAGCCAAAGAACAGGAAACAGGGCCAGGCCTTGTGTTTGTTGAAGGGGGAACGTTTACCATGGGAAGGGTTCAGGACGACCCGATGCACGATTGGAACAACTCTCCAAACCAGCAGCACGTTCAATCTTTTTACATGGATGAAACAGAGGTAACCAACCTAATGTATCTTGAATACTTAGACTGGCTGAAGAAAGTTTTCCCTCCATCCGATGAAAATTACAGAAAAATTTATGAAGGCGCAGTGCCAGATACCCTTGTTTGGAGAAACCGTTTGGGCTTTAACGAGGTAATGACCAACAACTACCTTCGCCACCCTGCCTATTCGGAATATCCCGTAGTGGGAGTTAGCTGGATTCAAGCTGTTGAGTTCAGTAATTGGAGAACAGACCGCGTTAACGAAGCAGCCTTGGAAAGCGCAGGAATTACAGCCCGAAATGCGCGTTATGATGTGAAACCAGGCGAAACATTCAGTACAGAAACTTATTTAAACGCTCCAACATTAACCTACGGTGGCAACGATTCCATTACCCGTGGTGGAAAAAAATCTGAAGCCATTGCCAAAAGAAGCAAAGACAGCACAAACTTATACATCGGCCGAAAAGATGGAATCCTTTTGCCGGCCTACCGACTTCCTACCGAAACAGAGTGGGAGTATGCCGCACTTGGATTAGTTGGGCTCCGTAACTACAATGTTTACAGAGGAAAGAAAAAATATCCTTGGGAAGGACAATATACCCGCTCGGGAAAAAGAAGATCCCGCGGCGACCAATTGGCCAACTTTAAACAAGGCGATGGCGATTATGGCGGTATAGCAGGCTGGAGTGATGACGGTGCCGATATTACTGCTGAAGTAAAATCTTATGAGCCAAACGATTTCGGCCTTTATGATATGGCTGGTAACGTTGCAGAGTGGGTTGCCGATGTTTATCGCCCCATTGTTGATGACGAGTTTAATGACTTCAACTATTACCGTGGAAACGTTTACACCAAAAACGCCATAGGCGAAGATGGAAAAGTAAAAGTAGTTACTATGGACTCTATTGTTTTTGACACGTTGAGCAACGGAAAAATTGTAGCCCGCAACTTGCCGGGAGAAATTCTTCAAGTGCCGGTTGATGAAAACGAAACATACTTACGCACAAACTTCTCCAAAAGCGATAACCGCGATTATAGAGATGGAGACAAAAGTTCCTCACGATACTACCAATCTTTCGCAGATGACGAAAGCAGTGATGGCACCCACCGTATGTACAACTCGCCAATTCAAAAAGTATATGCAGATAGCCTGGGAGAACTGGATCGTCAGTACGATAAATCTTCAAACAGGACTACTTTGATTAACAATGAAGTTCGCGTGTATAAAGGAGGTTCCTGGAGAGATCGGGATTATTGGTTAGACCCCGCGCAAAGACGTTATTTCCCACAGGATATGGCAACGGACTATATTGGTTTTAGATGTGCTATGAGCCGCGTTGGTTCAAAATCCAAAAAAGGAAAACGACCACGCAATTAGAAATTAGAAATTAGAAAAACAGCCCTCCTGGCATACAGCTTCGGAGGGTTTTTTAGTATATTTATTTTATGAATATAGCATTGCTCCACAAACATTTTTTAAACAGCAGCGGGGTTTGTACAGACACTCGCAAAATTTCACGAGGCTGTGTCTTTTTTGCCCTTAGGGGGGAAAATTTCAATGGAAATCTATTTGCGCAGGAAGCCTTGGATAAAGGTGCAGCAAAGGTAATTGTTGATGAAGAAGCTTTTCATAAAAATACCGGGGAAACCATTCTGGTTGAAAACGTGTTACTGGCGCTGCAGCAATTGGCCCGGTTTCACAGAGAATTTCTTGGCCTTCCCATTATTTCTTTAACGGGAAGTAACGGAAAAACCACTTCCAAAGAACTTATAAACGCGGTACTTTCCCAAAAATTTAAGACCGTTGCAACCCTGGGAAATTTGAACAACCACATTGGCGTTCCCTTAACCCTGTTGGCCATGAACAAGGAAACGAAGTTTGGAATTGTAGAAATGGGGGCCAACCACTTGGGCGAAATAAAAATGCTGAGCGAAATAGCCGAGCCAGACTATGGCTACATTACCAATTTTGGAAAAGCACACTTGGAAGGATTTGGAAGTATTGAAGGAGTGATCCAGGGTAAAACCGAGCTCTACCAATTTCTGAAAAAACATAAGAAAAAGCTATTTGTAAACGCAAACGACCCAAAGCAATTGGCCAATTCTGAGGGAATTGACCGCATAACCTTTGGCACGCCCCAAAGTGATTTCGATGTAAAACTGGTGGACAGCACACATCATCTTTTAGTGCAATTCAAAGGAAAACAGATCCAGAGCAACTTAGTGGGCGCTTATAATTTTGCAAACCTTTCTGCCGCAATTGCTATTGGCGCTTACTTTAAGGTTTCCCCTGAAAAAATTAAAATTGGAATTGAAGGTTATGTTCCGTCCAACAACCGGTCGCAACTGATTGCAAAAGGCACAAACACCATTTTGATGGACGCCTATAATGCAAACCCAACAAGCATGATGGCAGCTTTGGAAAACTTCAAACAGGCAAAGGGCGAAAACAAAATCATGTTTCTGGGCGATATGTTTGAACTGGGCAGGGAAGCCGAAACCGAACACCAAAACATCGTAGATTTTTTAGCTGAAAATTCTTTTGGAAATGTGTTTTTGGTGGGAAGCAATTTCTTTAAAACAAGGAGCAATGCCTCCCACATAAAACAATTTGAAACTTTTGACGGATTGAAAACTTCCATTGAAAGCAATTTACCAAAAAATGCAACAATCTTGATCAAAGCTTCCCGTGGTATGGCCTTGGAGCGGATTTTGGATATTTTATAATTCTAAATTCAGAATTAAAAAAGTGGGCTATGTTGCCCCGAAGCCTCGGGAGAACCAACCCTCCCCTAAAAAATATACGGGTTCCGATTGTGGGCCATGTTGGATTCGAACCAACGACTTCCACGTTGTCGACGTGACACTCTAAACCAACTGAGTTAATGGCCCTTTTTTCTGAAGCTCCAAAATACAAATTCCAAATAACAAAATACAAATTAATCCAAACCTTCAAATATCAAATTTAAAACTTATTTGTCAAATTTTTTGATGGGTTTCTTTTTTATCATTCCGCCTTTGGCATCCTTAACCGATGTCATAATGATAAACGCCTGGCTGTCTATTTTATCTATTTCGGTCTTGAGCTTGCTCATTTCCAAACGCGTGATTACAGTATATACCACATTCACGGATTTACGGGTTTCGCCTTCTTTTGCAAACCCATTTTCAGCCTTAAAAATGGTACACCCGCGGCCCATTTTTTCGATAATTGCAAGACGTATTTCTTCGTTATTTTCAGAAATAATTGTTATTCCCATAAATTCCTCAATGCCGTCAATTACGAAATCTACCGTTTTTGAAGCGGCAAAATACGTAAGGATCGCATAGAGCGCGATTTCTGTGGAAAGAAAATAGGCCGCCGTCATAAAAATAATAACGTTGAAAATCAAGATCACGTTCCCCACGGTAAGGCTTGTTTTACGGCTAACGTATATTGCCAAAACCTCCGTTCCATCAATAATGGCGCCTCCGCGAATGGCCAACCCTATCCCAAGGCCCAAAAACAGACCGCCAAATGCCGCAATTAATATTTTATCATCCGTGATTTGCGGGAAAGGAATTAATGCAACGGCAATGGCCAAAAACAGGATGCCCATTACACTTTTTATCGCGAACCTCCTGCCTATCGAAAAATAGGCAAGTATTAAAAACGGAAGGTTAAAGCACACCAACAAAAGCGAAAGTCCTACGCCCGTAAGCTCATTTATCATTAACGAGACACCGGTTACACCACCATCTATAAACGCATTGGGCATTAAAAATCCTTTTAGGCCAAAGGAGGCGGACAATACCCCGAGCAAAAGATAGAAAAAATCGGTAAGCTCGTGTTTTACTTCTACTTCAAGATTTGTAACGCTTTTGTCAAAAGACTCCAAAGGTTTGGCCCCCGTTTTGCTTTTTCGGCGGTTCTTTACAACGTTTACCAGTATGTTTTTGAAGATTGGATTCAAGGATTTTTTAGTTTTAAAAGATGAATGAAGCCAAAGTTAAACTTAAATCGCGGTACAGCAACCAAACGTATATTTCATTTTGAATAATATTTCAAATAAATGTTTGGCGAAATTAAAAAGTAACTTATATTTGCAACCGCTAACAAGAAGGGCGATTAGCTCAGCTGGTTCAGAGCACCTCGTTTACACCGAGGGGGTCGGGGGTTCGAACCCCTCATCGCCCACCAGTTTTTTTAAAACCGAAGTGAAAGCTTCGGTTTTTTTATTATGAATTATTTCACTTACATACTATATTCCGCCAAACTTGACAGGTATTATATTGGATCAACGGAAGATATTTCCATCCGCTTGAAGGAGCATCTTTGGGAACACAAAGGTTTTACCTCAAAAGCGAAAGACTGGGAGTTGAAGTATTTCGAAAGCTATACCTTAAAAACTGATGCCGCTAAACGAGAAAGACAGATAAAAAAATGGAAAAGTAGAAAAATGATTGAGAAATTAATAAATCCGTAGATAAAGCTCAGCTGGTTCAGAGCATCCCGAATTAACTTCGGGAGGGTCGGGGGTTCGAACCTTCCGAAGTTAATTCGGAACAGGCTCTCATCGCCCACCGGTTTTTAAGCATCCCGACGAATTTGTCGGGATTTTTTTATATATATTCATTCCTTCACATTTTAGTGACTTCAATGGTCAATTTAGTTATAAATGTCAGTCTGAGCTTGTCGAAGACCCCCGTGATGTGTTTCGACAAGCTCAGCGTGACAACATCATTCCCAATTCACATTGAGAAAAAATTCCATAATAGGTTTATATTTTGTTCACTTAAACAACTTCCGCCACTACAAAAGTACTCCCGCCAACAAAAACCAAATCATCATTTAAAGCAGCTTTGACTGCCGCTGAATAGGCTTTCTTTACGGAAATATATTCCTCTCCATTCAATCCAAAACCCTTCGCCTGCGAGAACAACAACGAAGCATCCAAACCGCGCGGAATGTTTGGTTTGCAGAAATAGTAAACTGCTTCTTTCGGAAACAAGGGCAATACGGACGCCAAATCCTTGTCGCTAACTACGCCCAAAACAATATGCAACTTTTTAAAACTTTCTTTTGAAAGCTGCTCCATCACCAACTGCAACCCATCTTTGTTGTGGGCGGTATCACAAATCACTTTCGGATTTTCGTTCAAAATCTGCCAGCGGCCCATCAATCCTGTGTTTTTGATTGTATTCAGCAATCCGTTTTGTATGTTTTCTTCGGAAATGTTCCAGCCTTTTTTTTGAAGGATTCTTAATGTCGCCAAAACGGTTTTTATATTCCTTTGCTGATAGCTGCCCTTTAAATCTGAAGCATAGCTTGATGCATCAATTGTTTCGGCAAAAAGGATTTCAGCATTTTTTTCCGAAGCGATTTTTTCAAAAACCTGTTTTGTTTCGCGCAACGTTTCCCCAATGATTACAGGAATGCCTACCTTTATAATTCCTGCCTTTTCAGAAGCTACTTTTTCCAAAGTATCGCCCAAAAACTGCGTGTGGTCCAAACCTATATTTGTAATCACCGACACTTCCGGCGTTATTATGTTCGTGCTGTCCAATCTGCCTCCCATTCCCACTTCAACAATGGCGATGTCAACTTTTTCATTTCTGAAATAATCAAATGCCAAGCCCACGGTCATCTCAAAAAAAGAGAGTTGGTTTTTTTCAAAATAGGGTTTATGGTTTTCAACAAATTCCGAAACGTACTTCTTCGGGATCATTTCGCCATTAATTTTTATGCGCTCCCGAAAATCCTTTAAATGTGGCGAAGTGTAAAGTCCTGTTTTATAACCAGCTTCCTGAAAAACGGAAGCCAACATATGGCTTGTGCTTCCTTTGCCGTTGGTGCCCGCCACGTGTACGCTTTTAAAATTTTTTTCGGGGTTTTTCAGATAATTGGAGAGCAAGTGGGTCGCGGTCAAATCTGCTTTGTACGCAGACTGCCCCACCCGCTGGTACATTGGCAATTGGGCGAAAAGCCACGCTATGGTTTCTGGATAGTTAATGGAGAAAAGAGTTAGGCGTTAAGCATTAAATGTTAAGCGTTAAGTGTTAAGCGTTAGGCGTTAGGTGTTAAGTGTTAAGCGTTAGGCGTTAATTGTGATTCATGAAACCTAATAATAAAAAGCAGTTACTTCACTATCAATTTTTTTGTGGTCTGTTTCGTTTTATCAGAAATTTTTAAATAATAAACGCCCGCCTGTAAACTTTCAACTGAAAAACGAATTTCTTTATTATTTTGAAAATTTAATTGTTTTACCATTTTTCCCATAACATCATAAACCAGTAGAGAAGCCTTTTCCGAAGCATTTTTTAGGGAAATCGTTACCATTTCGGAAGCGGGATTTGGAAACACTTTCACTTCCGAAGCGAACAAATTTTCATCGGTATCCAAAATATTTCCGGAAATATCAATTTTATAGGTGGAACGGCCATAAGTTGCGGCAAATAAAAACTGCGAGTTTTCGTGAATGAACAAATCGGAAACCACTGCGGAAGGCATATTTTCACCCAACACATTCCAGTTTACACCTTCATCATTTGAGGCCAAAACGCCTACGTCCGTTCCAATAAAAAGATTTCCGAAACTGTCCTGCTCAATGTCGTTCACGGGAATGTCCGGTAAACTGGTTGATATATCCACCCAGGTATTCCCGAAATCGATGCTTTTGTAAACGTGCCCAACATCTTCCCCAAAACGATAGCCCGAAAGCGTTAAATATACCGTATTTGCGTTTTCCTTTGAAGCCAAAATTTTCGTTACCCAGCGATTTGGAATTCCCGTTGAAATTTCTGTCCAAGTTGTACCCCCATCTTGGGTTACCCAAGCTTTGCCGTCATCGGTTCCAACGTAAATAACTTGACTGTTAAATTGAGAAACGCTAATAGTGGTAATCGTTCCAAAAGTCAAGTTTCCAGTGTGCGGCCCATCGGTTAAATCGGGACTGATAGCGCTCCAATTGCCCGCCGCATTTGTGGTTTTATAAAGCCTATTTGCGCCAAAATAAAGAATTTGGGAGTTATTGGGGTCGAATGCAATGGGAGTGTCCCAATTTTTTCGGTCGCCGCTGGATATTCCGTTTGTAGCATTGGAAAAAGAACTCCCATTATTGGTTGATTTCCCCAAGGAACCATATTGATACAGTGCATAAATAACGTTGGTATTCGTAGGGTCAACCAAAGGCTGAAAACCGTCGCCGCCGTAAATGATGTTCCAATCACTCAATCCTCCAGTTTGTGTGCGGCTCGTGCTATTGTCCTGCGCGCCTGCATAGATTTTATTTTCGTTTTGCGCATCCACATACATTCTGTTGAATTGTGTTATTGGCAGTTTTAAATCTTTGGTGGCGGAAGCACCGCCATTGGTGCTGTAATAAAGGCCGCCGTCATTTCCCAATAAAACCTCATTGGAAGCTGAGGCATTGAAAGCCATTGCGTGCTGGTCCACGTGTGCGTTCGTAAAAACGCTGCTCCAACTGTTACCGCCATTGGTCGATTTTTGTACTTCAAAATCTACATTATAGAGCACGTCTTCATCGGTCGGGTCAATAAAGATGCCGCCGAACCACCAGTGAAACCCAACATCGGTCAATTGGCTGGAATTAACAGCCGTCCAAGAATCGCCCCCATTTGTGGTTTTATAAACCCCTTGGATATTTCCATTGGCGTTGGCATAGCGTGCATAAAGCACATTGGGGTTTGATTGTGAAATATCGATACCAATCCTTCCTTTTTGGGAAGCGAGGCTTGGCAAGCCATTCATTAGTTCCGTCCAATTGGCACCACCGTCGGTAGTCCTGTAAATCCCGGAAGTTATTCCGCCGTACTGTCTTCTATTTGGTCTTCGAATTCGTTCCCAACTGGCCGCATACACAATGTTTCCGTTTGTAGGGTGAATTGCCATATCCACAATTCCTGTGGAATCGCTCACGGCCAAAACCTGCTGCCAACTATCGCCGCCGTTTGTGGATTTATAAACCCCGCGATTGCCACTATTTCTGAACAATGGCCCCATCGCGCCCACAAAAACTGTATTGTCATCATTTGGGTCCAAAACAATTTTTCCGACGCTGCCTATATCCGGCAACCCTTTAGATTGCCACGTGGTTCCGCCATCTGTGCTTTTATGGATTCCATCGCCGTCATAAACCAAGGAGCCGCCGCCGGCGTTCACTTCGCCAGTGCCTGCGTAAATTAAATTGTTGTTGTTTTTTGAAATTTCAATATCGCCTATGGAAAGCATTTGCTGGTCATCAAAAATGGGCGCCCAATCATTTCCGCCGTTTACGGTCTTAAAAATTCCGCCGGAAGCAGCGCCAACGTAGTAAACCTCGGGTTGGGAAGAAGGGATTTCAATATCGGTAATACGTCCGCCAATATTCAACGGACCGCTGAATTGCCATATTTCAGTGGCCGTATTTCTGTTTGCAGCCTGCCTTTTCCATTGGATTGCTTCGGAATATGCCGAAGTATTTATTTCGCCACTGGGGTAGGCGCGCTGCATAAATAGTAGATCGAAAGGATATTTTTTCCTCCATTCGGCGGACGCGGCGTTTTTTTCTTCTGAATTTGAAGAAAATAATTTTTCGGAAGAAGCGTGTTTATCTTTTTCCAAAGAATTTTTACATCCCACAAAACAAATGGCAATAAAGAGAATAGTAGCAATACGAGGCATAGTATCTTTTTTTGAAGTTTAAAGATACTGAAAAATGGAAGGTTTTTTAAAATGAAATGGTTATTTGAAGGGAAGGTTCTTGATTCTACTATTGGTGGTCGGAGATTTCGAAAACCACGAGATTTCCAGCTTCTTTAATAGCAAGCCCCCGAAACTTTCCGGTAATACGAAATTGATAAATACCGTATTCTTTTGGATGCAATAATTTTAACTTTACGGTTTCATAAAAACCCAATTCTATATAGCTACAAGCTTTGAGATATTGGGAGAGAATCTGTCGTTTTTCGCAATAATCAACAATTCCAGGTTTATTGATAACATTCATTGAATTGCCCGGTTAAAATTTTCAGGACAATCATTAAATGCTTCTCTTGTTTTTTTTGCGCGTTCAATAAGTTCTTCCGTCAAAACAGTGTCCTTAAAATCCGGATCGTTAAAATCTTCATCGTTTTTTGCCAAATACTGTAAGAATTCAGAAAATCCCTCAAAATGGGTTTTTTGCAATTTTCCATTTTTAATGGTTATTGTTGTCATAATTTGTGACTTTAAACTTTTATAAAGATAGTAAATTTTAAATTTTGAAGTGGTAGCGAAAAAGTACCGATTTTCTATTCAGAAAGACTGAATTTGTAGATAATCTTTCCAATCTGCTTTGCAGGTGCCTTATCGTCAGCATTGAATTTAGTTGCCAAAGCAGCACGTTTTGCGGGTTCGGTAAGACATCGGGAATTGTTGGTGGTGCCGCGTACGCCGGGAGTGGCACTAATTACTTTTCCGCTTCGGTCAACTTCAATGCTCACAACCACGGTTCCGGCTTCGTTGCAATCCTGAATAAACTTTTCTTTATTTAAAGCTTTTCTTCCGCCGAGCAAATAATTGCCGTCTCCGTCCAATCCCTTTCCGGTGCCGTAATAACTATTCGCATTGGGATCGCCATCTGGGCTACCTTTGTCTCCGGGATTGTTGTCGTTGCCCTCGCCTCCTTTTGCGGTGCCGTCACTTTTCGGGCCGTTCAAAATACTGGAAAGCGCATCTGTGGTGGATTTATCGGGTTTTGGGTCTGGTTTTTTGACCTCTTTTTTGGGTTGTTCTTTTACGGGAGTTTCCGTTTGCTGTTTTTTGGGTTTTTCTTTTTTAATTACCGGCGCATCTTCGTTATCCTGCGTTACCACTTCTTCTTTTTCCCGATAGCTATCGGGATCAGATTTTGGTTGTGAAACGGGCTGGGCAGTAGTTTTTTGAGGCGCCGATTGTATTTTTTCAGTGGGCTGAATGTTTCCACTTCCAGTTTCCGTTGTGCCAAAATTAACCGCTATGCCCTGCTCCAATGGCGGATCCAGATACTTCATTCCCACATAAAACAAAAGAATAAGAATGATTACATGCACGATTACCGTGATGATCATACTTTTTCTTTTATGTTCGGTATCTAATAAATTCAAGATTTAAAATTTAAGATTCAAGATTCAAAGTTTGGGGTTTGGGGTTTGGGGTTTGGGGTTTCAGGTTAAAAATTGTGAAGTTTTTAAAATCAAAATACTTTCTTTTTTTAAAAAAACTATTTTCAAAATCTGGGCACGCGATAAATCGCGAGCCTACTGGATACTGCAAACTTTAATTAGGCCTCACGGCAAGTACTACTTTGAAGTCGTTTCTATTTGCAATATCCATCACGAAAACAGCATCTTCAATAGGTACGCCCTCTTCGGCACGAAGAATCACCGTAGGTTCTTCCTCCCCTGCGAGTGCTTTTTTTAGTTCGCTTTCAATGCTGTATTCACTAACGCGTTCCTTATTTACGTAATAGGCGCCATCTTTGGAAATGCTCACCGATGCTTTCTGCACATTGCTGGTTTTCCCTTTTGCCTTCGGAAGTATCAAATCCAGGGCATCCGGTGTAATCGCTGGCGAAGTTAACAGGAAAAACACCAACAACAGAAAAACAATATCTGTCATGGAACTCATGCTGAATTCGGCACTTACTTTATTTCTTCCTCTTAGATTCATTAAGCAGGCTCATTTAACATGTCAAGAAAATCTACTGCTGTGGCTTCCATTTGGTGCACCACTTTATCGGTACGCACCACCAAATGGTTGTAGCCCATATAGGCAATAATACCCACGATCAATCCTGCAACGGTTGTGGTCATTGCGGTATAAATACCTTCGGCAAGGCTTCCCATCTCAGCTTGTCCGCTACTGGTGGCCAATTGGTGAAAAGCCAAAACCATCCCGATTACCGTTCCCAAGAAACCGATCATAGGCGCTGCCCCGGCAATTGTAGCCAAAACGCTTACGTTTTTTTCAAGTTTATAAACTTCGAGGCGACCGGCGTTTTCAATGGCCGTATTTATATCTTCCAAAGGGCTCCCAATTCTGGAAATTCCCTTTTCCGTTAAATGCGATACCGGCGTATTGTTTTGGGCGCAAAGTACTTTGGCGGCTTGGATATTGCCTTTGGCCACATGGTCGCGAATTTGGTTCATAAAGTTCCCGTCCATTTTGGAGGCCGCTTTTATGGCGAAAAGCCGTTCAAAATAAATATATACTGCCACAAAAAGAAGCACAAAAAGTACCGCGATAATTATTTGGCCGGCAACGCCTCCGGTCAATAAAAGATCCATGATGGAAAGGGTTTTCTCCTGGGCAACTGGTTCAAGATCTTGCGCAACTTCAGCGCCCTCTTGAATAAAGAAGTTTAACATAAAAAAGGTTTTGTTTTAGTGAATAACGAAATTAGGTTTCAGAAATTGTTATGCATTGTGAAATAGCACTCTTTCAATAAAAAGAAATACCCCAGCCCCGGCAATAAAACCGATAAAGGCAAGCCAGGCTATCTTTTTAAGATACCAGATAAAGTCTATTCGCTCCATTCCCATGGCGGCCACACCAGCGGCTGAACCGATGATGAGCATACTTCCACCCGTTCCGGCAGAATAGGCAATGAAATGCCACAGGACGGAATCAATCGGCAAATCGTACATTCCCATAGAAGCCGCAACCAGTGGCACGTTGTCTATTATGGCAGATAAAATACCAAGTAAAATAACCACGACATCCTGATTTGGAATAGCACTTTGCAACACTTCGGCAAGATAGCGGAGGGTTCCTACTTCTTCCCCATTAACCACACCATATACAAGGCTTTCAAGCCCTGCAACGGCCATTAAAATTCCGAGGAAGAAAAGAATACTTGAAATTTCAATACGCGACAAAGCTTTATGTGCAGAATACAGATGCCTTCTTTCCTTGCTGAAATCTTCCTCTGGGTGAATATATTCTGAAACCAACCACACCACGCCCAATGCAAGCATCATACCCATATAGGGCGGCAAATGGGTCAAGGTTTTAAACACGGGAACGGAAACAATCATACCAAGCCCCAGAAAAAGCATGGTTTTACTGCTTAAAAGCGCTTCCTCTTCTTTATCTTCACGGGCATCAACATCAATATTTCCGCGGAAAGCGGGCATGTAGCTCGCAATAACAAACGGTAGGGCAAAACACACAATAGAAGGGATAACCACATATTCTATTAAACCAGCGGCAGATACTTTTTTGGCTATCCACAACATGGTTGTTGTTACATCGCCAATGGGAGACCATGCCCCGCCGGCATTTGCGGCAATAACCACCATAGCGGCGTACCAAAGCCTATCTTCCCTTCTGTGAATCAACTTTCTTAAAAGTGTGATCAATACGATGGTTGCGGTAAGGTTATCAATAATTGCGGAAAGGAAGAACGCCAGTATCCCGATAATCCACAAAAGCTTTCTTTTGCTCTTGGTCTTAACAGCACTTTTCAATACTTCAAAGCCACGATGAAGATCGATAATCTCAACGATGGTCATCGCTCCAATTAGGAAAATAAGGATTTCGGCGGTTTTTCCCAAATGGTGAAGCAACGTGCCCTCAAAACCCTCCATGGCGTGTTCACCGCCACTCAAAAAATTAAATGCCTGTTCCTCGGTATTGATTACATCAAACCAACCACTTGTGAAACCTATGGCCAAAACCGCCCAAATCAAGGAGGCCATGATAAGCGCAGGAACGGTTTTATCTAGTTTTAATGGGTGCTCCAGCGTTATGGAAAGATACCCGATTACGAAAATTAAAATGATTATTGATGCCATACTATAGTTGATTACAGTTAATTATATTAATTGTTTCAGTGCAATTTCAAAAGCGGTTTTACTGATGTTTCTCTTGGTACTGTTGTTATCAAATGTATTTTGGATCGCATTTTTGATGGTAATGGAAGTATCGTTGAAAATGGCCTCATCCGTCATTTGTACTTTGCGTTCCATAAAATAGGCAAAAACGCGCGCCATCCCGCAGTTGCTCACAAAATCCGGTATCAAACTAACGCGCTCATCGGTATATTCCATTATGGGGCCGAAGAAAATTTCCTTATCGGCAAATGGTACGTTTGCGCCACAGCTTATAACCTCTAAACCTGTCTCAATCATTTCAGAAATCTGCTCCTTTGTAATCAAGCGCGAAGCGGCACAGGGCGCGAATATCTCCGTTTCCAATTTCCAGATTTTTTCGTTTATCTCATCAAAAGGAATCATGTTCTCGGCAACTAAAGTGTTCCCGTTTTTCTTAAGAAACAATCGTTTTATTTCCTCAAAGGAAAAACCTTCCTTGTTTATTATTCCACCATCGCGGTCAATAATACCAACAACCTTGGCTCCCATTTGCGAAAGATAATAGGCCGCAGCGGCACCCACGTTTCCAAAACCTTGCACAATGGCGCGTTTTCCTTTTACGTTTCCGCCGTAAATATCGTAATAATGGCGAACAGCCTCGGCAACGCCATAGCCTGTGATCATATCGGCGACGGTATATTTCCGGGAAACATCGGGTGAGAAATTTACGTTCTCCAACACTTTTATGACCCCTTGGCGCAACTGGCCAATTCTGTTGATTTTATCGGCTTCCGTTGGCGAAAAATGGCCATTGAAAACCCCTTCCTGCGGGTGCCAAACGCCACTCTGCTCGGTCATGGGGATCACTTCGTGGATTTCATCAACGTTTAAATCGCCACCCGTGCCATAATACGCTTTCAATAAAGGTGAAACGGCTTTAAACCAACGTTCCAAAACCCCTTTTTTTCGCGGGTCTGACGGGTCAAAGTTGATACCGCTTTTGGCCCCACCAATTGCCGGCCCGGCCACGGTAAATTTCACTTCCATTGTTTTGGCGAGCGAGAGCACCTCATTGGCATCAAGCCCTTTTCGCATACGCGTTCCGCCCCCCGCAGCACCACCGCGCAGGGAGTTGATGACTGTCCAGCCTTCGGCCTCGGTTTCGGGATCATTCCAATGAAAAACTATTTCGGGATCTTTTTCTTCGTACTTTTTGAGTAATTCCTTCATTAAATGTGGAGAGTTAAGGCACTGCTTCGCTAAGCTCCGTAGTGTGAGGACAAATATAAAAAACTTGTGAGGGGTTTGTATTTTTTTTGGATAAAATTTAAGGAGCCATTTTCTCGAAGGAATATTTTGGATTGAACGGATGCTTACCCACCCCGCCCTCCGGGCACCCCTCCCTTTCAGGGCGGGGAACGTTTTTAATCTAAACTTACCTTGAGGAAGTAACACGAACAAAAAAAATCCAGAACAAAAAATCCTCCAAAAATTACTTTTGAAGGATGCTATAAAATAGATTATTTAAAATTAGTTACTCGGGCAACTTCACATATCTTTCTGCACATATCTCGTCGCAGCCCGTGCTTCCGTCAGCAACAATAAATGACAATAAAAGTTTTCCTTCTTCAAAAGTGAAGGCATATTGAATGAGGTTGCCGTTATCGCATACCAATGAAATAATATCCATATTAAAGTTCTGTGACGAGTCTTCCGTAATTGCATAAGTTCCCGACGCACATTCTATTGAGCTATCTAAAACTTCAAAAGTATCGTCATTTTTAAAAATAATGGTTTGCCCATTTTCAATGGGGGTCACATACCTGTTGGCTCCATCGCTTCCAATCAAAGCCTCTGCTTTCCAATTTCCAGTTATGGAATTTTCTTCTTCTGTTTTATCACTTTTGCTACAGCCAAATAGCACAACACCAAGCACCAAAATATATAATAGCTTTTTCATAATTTTTGAGAATTTATTTATTAGGAATACTAAAATAAAAAAAAACAAATAAGTCCGATAAAAAGGGTGGAAATATCTCGAAAAAATTAATAATAAATTTTCCCCGAAGAATGATCCTCCAACGCCCCAGTTACACTCGCCAAACAATTTACCTCGTCGCGCAATTTCAACACACCCAAAAGTCCAAAAATAAGCGCTTCCTTATATTCCACAATTTCTGGGGAAGGAATAATAACCTCAACCGGAGCGCAATTTTTCAGCCTTTCAATCAAAAAAGAATTGTATGCGCCACCGCCGGTTATCAATACGGAAGCATTATCTGAAAATTGATTGGCAAGCTGCAGGGCAATATGTTCCGTAAACGTCCGCAAAATAGCTTCGGAAGAAATTCCGGAAGCGTCCAACAGTGGGAAGATTTGCGCTTTTACCCATTCCAAACCCAAGGATTTAGGCGGTTCTTCCGCATAAAAAGAAAGCGAGTTCAATTTTTGAAGCAATTCTTCATTCACTTTACCCGAAGCGGCCAGTTTTCCGTCTTCGTCAAAATCCTGCCCGAGTTTTTCGGCGTAATTGTTTAAAACGATATTCACCGGACAAATATCAAAAGCAATCCGTTCGCCATTTTTTTCAAAAGAACAATTCGCAAAACCGCCCAAATTCAAACAATAATCGTATTCCGGAAACAGCAAGCGATCGCCAATGGGCACCAGCGGCGCGCCCTGTCCGCCCAACTCCACATCCTGCACCCGAAAGTCGCAAACCACGGTTTGCCCGAGCATTTTTGAAATGCGCGGCAGATTGCCAATTTGGTAGGTCAATCCTTTTTCGGGGCGGTGCAAAATGGTGTGGCCGTGACTACAGATTGTGTCAATTTCAAGAATGTTGTATTTTCTTATAAATTTTGAAATTTCTTCGGAAAGTTTTTCGGTGTATTTAAAATCGAGCCGCTCCAGTTTTTCTTCGGAATAGTTGATGGCTTCGCGAAGTTCATCTTTCCAAAAAGAGGAATAGGGAACGGTTTCGGCAGCGAGGATTTCAAACTTCCATTTTGCTTCGGAATACGTAAAAACAATTTCCGCCAAATCAATCCCATCCAGCGAAGTGCCGCTCATTACGCCAACAATATGATATTTCTGTTTTTTCAAATAATTTTAATTTACAGATATGAAAGATACATTTGAAAAGCTTGAAATCCCAAATTACAAGCACCAAATTCCAAAACATTTTTTTTTTGGAATTTGGAATTTGAGATTTGGTGCTTAAATGTTATTTGGGATTTGCTTTATTTTTAAAGTACATTTGCAATTCTTTAAAACGAACTTTTCTCAAAAATAAAGCCTATGGATTTCAACCTATCCGAAGAACAAATGATGATCCGCGATGCCGCTCGCGATTTTGCCCGCACCGAATTGCTTCCGGGCGTTATAGAGCGCGATAACCTGCAAAAATTCCCGACGGAACAAGTCAAAAAAATGGGCGAGCTCGGTTTCCTCGGAATGATGGTGGATCCAAAATACGGCGGGGGCGGAATGGATACCGTTAGTTACGTTTTGGTAATGGAAGAACTCAGCAAAATAGATGCTTCCTGCTCTGTAATTGTTTCCGTAAATAATTCCTTGGTTTGTTACGGCCTTGAAAAATATGGCTCCGAAGACCAAAAACAAAAATATCTTACAAAACTGGCCATGGGCGAAAAGCTGGGTGCCTTCTGCCTTAGCGAGCCGGAAGCGGGTAGCGATGCCACTTCGCAAAAAACTACCGCAATTGACAAAGGCGACCATTACATTTTGAATGGCACCAAAAACTGGATCACCAACGGGGGGACCGCAGATTATTATTTGGTAATCGCGCAAACCGATAGAGAGAAAAAACACAAGGGCATCAATGCTTTTATTATTGAAAAAGGCTGGGAAGGTTTTGAAATTGGCCCCAAGGAAGACAAACTCGGCATCCGCGGAAGCGATACGCATTCGTTGATTTTTAACGATGTGAAAGTTCCAAAGGAAAACCGAATTGGGGAAGATGGTTTCGGCTTTACATTTGCGATGAAAACCCTTTCCGGAGGACGCATTGGGATTGCCGCCCAAGCTTTGGGGATTGCCGCCGGAGCTTATGATTTGGCTCGTGAATATTCCAAGGTGCGAAAAGCTTTTGGCACCGAAATTTGCAACCATCAGGCCATCGCCTTTAAACTCGCCGATATGTACACCAGCATTGAAGCTGCGCGCCATTTGGTGATGAAAGCGGCTTGGGACAAAGACCAAGGCAACAATTACGATATGAGTGGCGCCATGGCAAAATTATACGCCAGCCAAGTAGCTATGGATGTTTCTGTGGAAGCGGTCCAGGTTCACGGCGGAAATGGTTATGTGAAGGAATATCACGTAGAACGCTTGATGCGCGATGCGAAGATCACACAGATTTACGAAGGAACCTCTGAAATACAGAAGATTGTTATTTCTAGGGGGCTTTTGAGGGATTGATAGGCTTTAAGTGTTAAGTGTTAAGTGTTAAGTGTTAAGTGTTAAGTGTTAAGTGTTAAGTGTTAAGTGTTAAGTGTTAAGTGTTAAGTGTTAAGTGTTAAGTGTTAAGTGTTAAGTGTTAAGTGTTAAAAAAACGAATATTCTTATCCATGACAGTTAATTATATAAAGAAAAGACATTTTTTTTACACTTAAAAGAGCTTATTTCTTAGGATTTTTATTTAAGAGATTATTTTACTTTGCTTACAGGAAGAAATTCCAAACCAACCCAAATCGCAGCACATTATCGCGATACGGATAGCCCGGCGCGGCAAAATATTCGTTCTTTCCGCCAAAGAGTGCGGTAAAGTTTTCATAAATAAAGTAAATGCGTGTCTGCCGAATTTTGGCATTGAAGAAAATATCCACCAACGGAAACCCGCCCAATTCCTGATCGTTCTGCACATAAAACTCTGCCAGCACTGGATCGTAGGCGTTCATATTATATTGTGTGAAGTATTTAAAAGTAACACCCGTCTGCATAAACAAAGCACGCTTAAACCAATGGTCCTCAAAATAAAGCGAGTTTCGGGTAATGAGCTGTGGCACATTAAAAACCATTTGGCCGCTTAACACCTGCTGGTACATCAACGTGTTGTCTAATCCAAAATGCCCGAACTTAAATTCCTTTTCGGCCTTTACTTTTAAATAATCTACCCGTTCCGAAGCCTGCAATGGCGTAGGAGTGCTGTCGTTGGCCTTTATTCCGAAGTATGCGTAATCGTCAATTCCCGTGTAGCTCACGGAAGCATTCCCGAATTTTTTGGTATTGATTTCAAACTTCAGTTCTTGGGTTTTTACATTGTTCAGCTCGGTTTTCCAATTGTAGTTTTGGTAATCGCTTTGGTACAATTGAAAATTGAAATTTGGCGCTACGGAATGCACGGTTATAGAAGCCTTGGCATTATAATCTTCATTCAAATCATACGATGCTGCGCCTTGCAGATAATTGCCATCATAATCGCCGGCCACGTTTATCGCCCCTTTTCCGCTGAGCTTAAACCCGCGATATTCCTTTTCATAAGCCGCCCCGGCTTCAATGATGTTTCCTTTTATTCGGTTGGGAATACGTTCTTCATCAAGTATTAAAACCGAATTATACCCATAATTAAAATCGGTATAACCTGCCCAAGCCGTAATTTTTCCGATGAGGGAATTATTGAAATCGGCATAGGCCTTCACATTGAAATCCTCCAGTTTTGTTTCCGTTTCCAAATTGCTGCTTTCATACGAAGGCCCAAAAGCACTGTACGGCGCACTTTGAATATATCTAAAAAATTTATCCTCATAACTCAGCACATTTCCAATGGTAAGCACCGAATATCCCGTGCTGTCGCGCTGGCTGAGCAGTTCGTAGTAATGGTCGCCATAAAAACGCAGGCCTTCCAGTTTGTTTTCGGCATTTTCAAAATTTACGTCCAACCTGCCCCGGTCCCTAAATTCGGGGTCGTCGCTTATGAAAAGCTGCAACGAGTTATCGGTCAGCCCGCCGTTCTCTTGGTTATAAATGTCCTGGGCCGCCACGTGGGCACGGGCAACATAGCGCTTGCTTTTGGTGTGATAGTTTGAGGTGAATAGAAAATTACCCGTGCTCGTTAAAATATGTTGGTACTTCCCGAGCGAGCGGACCCCTTTATAGCCAATTGAAAAATTGAATTGCGGCGAAGTGTTCACCGTAAAAAAAGCATCCAATTGTTGCCCTTGCTCATAAGCGGTCTTAAAATAAAGCTCGGTAAGCGGCGTGGGCACGTTGAAATAATTCACACCCGCTATTTCTTTATAATTGAAATGGTGCGACTGCGCGGCAAAAAGCGGTTTCAAGTTTAATCTGTCGAAGGAATAGGCAAGCGAATTGTACGTCTGCCCCACGTTTGAAAACTGAAGCAGCTCAAAATTGTCCTTTCTTAAATAATTGAATTTATATTTTTTGTGAATGGAAAGTGTCGTATCCACAAAAGTAGTATCGCGGGCGGTCGAAATGATTTTGTAATAATCAATCGGCGGTTTTTCCTTTTTTGCGGAAGGAGTTTGCGAAAACACAGTTGCCGAAGCAGAGATAATAAGAAGGAGCAAAAGTGTCTTTTTCATTCTTTAAATAAACTTTCGGGCAAAGGTATATTTTTTTTGGCTGAAAGGGTTATTGTGTTATTGAGTTATTAAATACATTTAAACCATCCTTTTTCAATAACTGAATAACTTATTAACTTTGCGGCATGCTCAAGTCAAAAATAAACCCCAATCTCTTGGAATGCGGGACAGACGAAGCAGGCCGAGGCTGCTTAGCCGGACCTGTTACTGCCGCTGCAGTGATTCTTCCCGATAATTTTCAGCATCCTTTTCTGAATGATAGCAAGCAACTTGCAGAAAAAAAACGATTGGAACTGAAAGCTATTATTGAGCGCGAAGCTATTTGCTATAAAGTGGTTCACGTAATGATGGACGAGATTGACGAGATAAACATCCTAAACGCTTCCATTTTGGGAATGCACCGCGCCATAGAAGGACTGTCGTGCGCTCCCCAGTTTATAGCCATTGACGGCAACCGCTTTAAACCTTTTGGGAAAACACCTTTTGAATGTGTGGTAAAGGGTGACGGAAAATTTCTGCACATTGCGGCTGCCTCCATTTTGGCAAAAACCTATCGCGACGAATATATGACGGCGCTCCACAATGATTTTCCGCAATACAATTGGAAGCAAAACAAAGGCTATCCCACCAAAGAGCACCGCGAGGCAATCCGCAACAACGGAACGACTATTTTTCACAGAAAAAGCTTCAAACTGCTTCCCGAACAACTGAAATTCCCTTTATAAAAATTCTTGCCTCCCTCAAAATTGGCTGCAACTCCTAAAATTCCCGTTCAGCCCCAATAATACGCCGTTCACAATTTTATATTTAAAATTTTTTAATAGTTGGTTTAATTTTAAAAAAAAAAGAAAAACTACTATTATGAAAACAACTATACTCACACTTTTCATGTTTGTGGCTATATGTACTGCAAAAGCCGCAGAACTTTTGGTTCCCTCGCAATATGCAACTATTCAGGAAGCCATTGTGGCAGCATCGCCTGGAGATGTTATTATCGTTTCAAACGGTATATATGTTGAAAATTTAGATTTTTTGGGCAAGGCCATTACGGTTACCAGCAATTTCCATACTACGGGCAATGTAAATGATATCCTAAACACCATCATTGACGGAAGCCAACCAATCGACACGGATTTCGGCAGCTGTGTGAGGTTTGCCAATAACGAAACCGAAACTTCCGTTTTAAAAGGTTTTACCATCACGGGTGGCAGTGGCACCAAAACATACAACCCAGCAGAAAACCGCTATTTTAGGACAGGTGGCGGTATTTTAATTGACCACGCCTCTCCTACCATAATCCACAATATAATCCGAAACAACGCCTGCGTTGCCGAAAGCGGTGTGTTTGGCGCAGGTGGCGGAGGGATCCGCATGGGGTTTGGGCAGCCCGTGATAGAAAACAACGTTATCAAAAACAATCTGGGCGGCTATGCCGGAGGTATTATGATTGCCTATTGCGGCGGAACTGTTTTAAGAAATAACCTCATAGCATATAACCTTGCAACAGGTTCATTTAACGGCGGTGGCGGCGTATATGTAGATTGGGAGCCGATAACCCTGGAAAACAATACCATTGTAAAAAATCATTCTGACGATAAAGGCGGCGGGATCATCTCTACGGGTACCAGCACCGTCATCGTTAATTGTATAATCTATGGCAATACCGCCACCAACGGTTTCCCGCAAATCTTCAAACGTTTTGGAGGAGGGAACGCCACCCTTACCTATACCGCCATTGAAGGTGGCTTTGACGGAACGGGCGATGAAGAGGGAATGATCACCGACGACCCCTTGTTTGAAGATACAAATAGCTTTTACCTTACTCCATCTTCGCCTTGTATAGACACTGGAAACCCCGATCCGCAGTACAACGATGTGGAGGATCCATCAAATCCTGGGAATGCTTTATTTCCAGCCATGGGCACGCTTAGAAATGACATGGGCGCCTATGGGGGGCAAGGCTCCGCGGTAATTCTTGGCATACCTGAACATGAAGTGGATCCTGAAAGAATACGGGTTCAATATGTTAATCCGTATAATAACGAAGGGCTTTATATTATTTCAAAAGAAGTAGCCCATATAAACCTACAATACATTTCGATAGATGGAAAAATACTTTTCCAGAAGCAAGACCTCCCGTTAAACCCCGGGAAAAACCTAATTCCATTGGAAATCAGTACCTCTGGATTGTTGCGCATAACCCCGACCAAAGGAGCGCCCATAATACTAAAACTTATTAAAAAATAATTATTCTTACATAGAGTTACCCGATTTCATTTTTTGCATCGGCCCCTTTCCGGTAATTTTATGCTATGGCTAAAAACTACCGTTCCCGATACGATACAAAAATCATTGTCATTCTGGCAACGATTCTTCAAAATGATGCAAAAACGGCCCATAATCCCGCTCAGCACAAGTCCCGGTTTTTTACACAGATCAACCATTCCATCTTTTGCATTCCGGTGGAAGAGGTGCTCTGCTTTATTTTTGAGGATGGCGCAACAATCCTAACAACAACCTCAGGCCGTAATTATATTGTAAAATACAGTTTGGAAAGTTTGGAAACCTTATTGGATCCGCAATATTTTTTCAGGATAAACAGAAGGTGTATCGCAAACATCGATAGTTTCAAAAAGATAAATATTCTCTCCAAAAGCAGAATAGAACTCGTTTTAAGAAATGGCTCCAAAGAAATACTCAGTCGGTCCAAAAACGCTGCTTTCAAAACCTGGCTTGATTGTTAGCCATGTTTTCCACCCCCTCGGCCAAATCTTGTTGAAAACCCGTCAATAAACTATTTCAACTAATTATAGAACCATCACTTTTCCTTGCTATTTTTGTGTTATGGGAAAAATTCTGGGGAAACTTTTTGCGCTTTTACTTTTCGTAGCGATCTTTTTGGGAGTTTTTGGGGCTTGCGACAAAACCCCGCCAAAAACGGGCACTCTGATGGATTTCGTTCCAGAAAATACGTCCGTGGTCTTTAAGATTTCAAATTTTGAAAATCTGCAGGCCGATATTGAAAATAATTCGCTGCTTTCCAAATTTGAAAAAACAGTGCCTTATTCCTTTTTTACCGAAAAGAAGGCATTGCTGAAGAAGCTGCACCCCAGCTCGCAAAGCCTTTTCTGTATAAATGAAGTGAATGATTCCGTTTCGGCATTTACCTTTATTTCAAAACAGACGAAGCACCTTTTTCAGACAGATTCCATCAAAAATAGAACTATTGAAACTTTAACGTTGGACGGCCAATCATTCCAACGGATTACCATTGACAAGGAAATTGCATATTCCGCGACCATAGACAGCGTTTTTGTGGTTTCATCTTCGCAACAGCTGTTGCAGGATATTTTAAATAGAAAAACCGAACGCGATGAAACCTTTAAAAAAGTTTTCAATCTGCCGTCTTCAAACGGTTTTACGGCTTTGATCCGCGGAAACAAAGTGGCGTTGAACGATTCCAAAAAAGTTGCTTTCACTTCTTGGAGCGCCCTGGACGTTGCTATTGCCCCAGAAGCTTTTACAGCTACCGGAATCACTTTGGCAACAGACACCATCCCGCAACTTTTAAACGTTTTTGAAGGACAAGTGCCACAGCAAAACGACGTTTCGGCTTTGGTGCCTTCGGATGCGCTGGGCGCTGTGAGCTTTACGTTTAACGATGCTGAAAAATTCCAAAAAAACCTGCGGAACTTCCGTGGCGAAAAAAAAGCCGTGCAAACCACAGGGATTTTCGGCTCCGTTAGTGAAGTTGGCTCCATTCAGTTTAAAACAGAAACCGCAATCTTCATAAAAAGTATTGACGCCTCCCTAACGGGTGATGCCCTGGCGCGCTATGTTTCGGCAAAGAGTGAATTTCGTGAGATTAAAATAAGCAGTTTCAGCGAACCGCAGTTGTTCCAAAAAACCTTTTCGCCTTTTATAAATTCCGAAAAGGCACATTTTGTTTTCCAACTGGATAATTTCTTTGTTTTCACGGAAAGCGAAACTACCGCACAGCAGCTAATCAGCGATTTTCAGAATAACAATACGTTAAAAAACACTTCCTATTTTGAAAATACCGCAACCGATTTGAGCACGGCTTCTTCCCTATTGATCCTTAAAATGAAGGGCGAATTTTCGGAAGCTATTGCAGGGTTTTTCAACGCCAAAAGCAAAGCAGCGATACAAAATATCTCGTTCGATGAATTTCCACTGGCTGCCCTGCAATTAAGTTATGACAGAAATTTTGCGCATCTAACCTTAAGTTGCAAAGAAGCGGGCACAGCAGCAAAGAGCATCTCGGGAACGGTTACTGAAAAATTCAGCTTAAAACTTGAAAATGCCGTGCTGGGCGATCCCCAGCTAATTGAAGGCCATAACGGAAGCAGCTATATTGTAGCGCAGGACATTGGCAACAAACTCTATTTTATTTCAGAAAACGGAAAAATTCTTTGGACCAAAAACCTCGGCTCGGCCATTTTGGGCAACGTGAAGGAAGTTGAAATTTCAGGCAGTAAACACATTGCCTTTGCCACGAAAGAAGCATTCCATATTTTGGACCGAAACGGAAAAGAAGCAAAACCGTTCCCCATAAAATTCAAGGATGAAGTTACCCAGCCACTTTCCGTCTTTGATTATGACAACAACCGCAATTATCGGTTTGTGGTCGTACAGGGAAAAGAAATGTTGATGTACGACAAAAATGGCAAGACCGTGAAGGGTTTCGGCTTCAACAAAGCGAAAAGTACTATTGTGCAATCGCCCGTGCATATTAGGATGGGCAATAAAGATTACATCGTGGTTGCCGAAGAAAGCGGAAAGCTCAACATTTTGAGCCGTGTGGGAAAACCCCGGGTTACGGTTTCAAAAAACTTCAATTTTTCTGAAATACCGATTGCGGAAGAAGACAATACTTTTGTTGTGATTACGAAGGAAAATACCAAGGAACGCATTTCCCAAAACGGAAAGGTTTCATCGCAAAAGTTGGATGTTGGCAGCAATTACTGGTTTGCTATTTTAGAAAACACAAAAGTAACCTTGGACGACAACAAGCTCCGGATAAATGGAAAACTTGCGGAACTCCCGCTTGGGCTATACACAAGACCACGACTCTTCAACGTGAAGCAAAATAGCTACGTTACCATTACGGAAACCCAAGAAAAAAAGGTTTATGTTTTTGATAAAAATGGCGAGCCTCTGAATGGGTTTCCCGTTTATGGCACCTCTGCGGCTTCAATGGATGCCAGCAATGGAAAAAGCTCTAAAAATCTTGTGGTCAAGGGAGAAGCAGATACTGTTTTAATGTATTCCTTATAAAAAATAGCCTGCGTTAATTCCCTGGCTATTAAAACAGTTGCAAAAATATACTGCTTGATCGCTGCAAATTTGCTACCTTGTAATTCCAATTTATCTATCCCCGCAAAAAGTGAAAAGAGCAATATTCTTCCTCCTATTGTTATGCTTTGGGGTTTCCGCAAAATCCCAGGATTTTGCCCATGGATTAAAGTTGCTGGAAAAAGCCGAGAACCTCAACCAAGAAAAGGTTTGGGACAGCGCATATACTTCAGCCAAAGAGAGCTTGGCCATTTTCGAAAACCTTAAAAACGATTCATTGGTAGCGCAAGCCGCTATGGAATTGCTTTATACCACCAGCCACATACACTACACAGAACAGGCCCAATATTTTGACCTTGCAAAGCAAGCCGCGCTGAAAGCCCAAAACCCAAAACTTTTGGCCGAAGTTTATTATATGAAGGGGCGAACACTATATGAAAATAAGGAAATGGGCCAAGCTCAACCCTATTTTTTTAAAGTGGATTCCTTGGCCAACAAACACGGTTTTTTAAATGAAACCATCGTAAAAGCCTTGATGGCGCGGTCTGAAATTTCACGCATCACGTTTACCCACGAAGGGGTTGAGCAGGGCCACGACCTACAGATGCAGGCACTTGAACTGGCCAAGAAACTAAATTCCGAAGAACTCATAAACGACCTCTATCTGCGTTTGGCCGATATGAACGGACTGATAGAAAACTATCCCAAAGCCAAAGAATATGCGGATCTGGCGTTTAATTACTATAAAAAAGAAGACAATGTTGAACGAATGGCGCGTGTGTACCTGGTTTATATGAATTATTACTACGCAGTTGACGATTACACCAGTGCCGGAAAAAAGCTGGAAGAAGGCATTGAATATCTTTCCAGGAAAGACAATCCCGAACAATTGGCAAGTATGCTCACGGCTTACGGCACCTATTTCCGGAAACGCAGAAATGATTGCGCAAACGCCTTGGTGCAGTTTGAAAAGGCCAAAACAATTTACGACAGCATCCATCTAAAATTGAGCGACCGCTATATGTATCTTATGGAGGGGATGGCGCTGTGCTATGCCGAAACAAAAAACTTTGAAAAAGCCTATGTTTTCTATCAAAAAGCATATGAAACCAAGCGCGATTTGGTAAAAAAGGCAAATAATGAATTCACCCGCGATCTGGAAGCCAAATATCAAAGTGAAAAAAAAGAACGGCAAATTGCACTGCTCGCCTCCCAAAAGCAACTGGCCGAACAACAAAAGAAAAATGAACGCCTGCTGTTTTTGGGAGGGCTATTTCTTTTACTCATTACCAGTGCGTTTTTCTTTTTTCAATTTAGAAACCGTCAAAAAACAAATGGAAAACTTAAGGAAATCGATAAGGCAAAATCTACTTTTTTCGCGAATATTTCGCACGAGTTCCGCACGCCGCTTACGCTTATCAATGGCCCCATAGAAGATCAGCTCGCTTCCACAAAACTGTCAAAAAACGATCGGAAAAATCTCAACATGGCCTTGCGCAGCGTGCAAAGATTAAAGGATTTGATAGACCAATTATTGGCGCTCTCAAAACTGGAAAGCAAAAATTTAAAACTTCAAGTACAGCAAGCCAACCTTCCACAATTTTTATTGGCCCAAGCAGAGGCATTTGGTTTTAGTTGTTCCGAAAAAAACATAACCTATACCCTACAGATTGAAAAAGATGAAATTGTGGATTGGTTTGATAGAGATGTGATTGAAAAAATAGTTTACGACCTCATCAGCAACGCCATAAAATATACTCCAGATCAAGAATCCATAACCGTGAAAGGCCTCAGGAAAGATGGCATCTATGAAATCAGGGTCCAAAATTCCGGAAACTATATAAAACCCGAAGAGCGGGAAAAAATATTTGAGCGGTTTTATAAATCGAATATCGTAAGTCCCGGCGCAGGCATAGGGCTTGCCCTAACCAAAGAGCTTACGGAGCTGCACCACGGAAGTATTTCGATGACCAGCGAAGAAGATGGACTGACTGAATTTACGGTGAAAATACCCATTGACAAAGATGCTTTTGAGAGCAGTGAAATTTTTTGTGCAGCAATTTCAAAAACAGGAGATGCCGCCCCAATACAAGAACAATTTGGACTTGAAAAAACCATTGTAGCGCCCGAAGATGCCCCCATACTCTTGGTGGTCGATGACAACCAGGATATCCGCGCCTACGTAAGCTCCATTTTTGAAAACACCTATCACGTTCTCTGTGCCAAAGATGGGAAAGAAGGATTTGAAATGGCACTGGAATATGTGCCCGATATTGTAATAAGCGATGTTATGATGCCCGAGGAAGATGGTTTTGGGCTTACCAGACATTTAAAGGAACATCAGCTTACCTCGCATATTCCCGTGATTCTCCTTACCGCAAAAAACCAGGTGACCGCAAAACTGGAGGCTATGGGCATAGGGGCCGATGCCTATGTAACCAAACCTTTCAATCCGCAGTTGCTTCGGGCAAATGTGGACAACCTCATTGAAAACCGAAGAAAACTGCAGCAGCGGTTCGCGCAGGAAGTTATTTTAACACCAAAGGATATTGCCGTTTCTTCGGAAGACGAAAAGTTTTTGGAAAAGCTACAAAAAGTACTTGACGATCATTTGACCAATGCCGATTTTTCTGCAGATGCTTTTAGCGCAGCAATGGGCGTGAGCCGCATGCAACTGTACAGAAAATTAAAAGCGCTCACAGGCCAATCCTCAACAGAATTCCTTCGTTCGCAACGTTTAAAGTTGGCTGCAACTTTATTAAAAACCAATAAAATTTCCATTTCCGAAATTGGTTATACCGTTGGCTTTAACGATCCCTCCTATTTTACAAAATGTTTCAAACAGGAGTTTGGCTGTTCCCCTTCGGAATACCTTTCAAAATAAAAATCCATACCCACTGAAAAGGGCCTCAAAATCAGCTTTGTTACATCTGTTATAGTTTTGGTTACAATAATCACAGCCATTTTTATCTCTTCACTTTATTTTTACTTCACCTTTTCCCCAATTATGAAAAAAACAAAACAATATTCAGGCAACCTGGGGATTGTACCGGGAAAACAGATTTATTTGAACATCAATAATCTGGCAAATGGCATATATACTTTAAAAATAATGCTCAACAATAAAGTGATAAAAGAAGTAACCTTTAAAAAAAAATAACCTTTAAAATCGAACAGTATGAAAACCATTTTAACGATTATCTGTATTGGCATCACCGGTTTTTGCAACGCACAATTTTTGGACAAATTGGGCGACAGAGCCGCAAATGCCGTAGAGCGCACCGTGGAAAGGCGCGTTGAGAGAGAAACCACAAAAAGTACGGACCGTGTGCTGGACACCATCGTGGATGCCCCCAAAAAGAAAAAGGATAAAAAAGAAAAAAAGAAAAAGAAAGCTTCCGGGAAAAATATAATAGGGGGCGATCCCGATGAAGACAATTCAAATACTTCGGGTACACAAAATAGTGATGCGACCAAAAAAGCCGACGATGAAGGCTGAAAAACGCTATAGACTTCAGACTAATTTCTAAAACAATTATTTATCAAAAAAATCAATTCCCTATGAAAACATGGATCAATACCTTCGCTTTACTTTTTATTAGCTGCATTGCGGTCTCACAGAACGATTGCAACAAATTCTATCCGCTTAACGAAGGAACTAAATTTCAAATCACGGTGTACGACAACAAAGAAAAGCCGGCTGCCGTAATAGATTACAATGTGGTAAATGTAAGAAAATCCGGGGGTGATAAAATTGGAACGATCAACTCGAAGATGAGCGATGGAAAGGGAAAGCAAATCGCGGACACCTCTTTTGACGTAAGCTGTAATGGAGAAGTGGTTTCCATAGATTTTAAATCCCTTATCAATCCGCAGATTTTTGAACAATTTGGCAATATGGATTACGAAATATCGGGCGCCAATATGGAATGGCCCAACGAACTTACGGTAGGTCAGGAGCTGCCTGACGCAACGATGGACATGAAGATAAACATGAGCGGTATAAACATGAACATGACGGTAGAAATTACAGACCGAAAAGTAATTGGGAAGGAAACCATTACATCGCCAGCGGGCAGTTTCAACTGTTTTGTTATAACCTATACCACAAATATGAAGATGGGCATGAGCCAACGCTCCACTTCAAAACAGTGGGTCGCCGAAAAAATAGGCACCGTTAAATCTGTAAATTACGACAAAAACGGTAAAGTTACCGGCAGTAGCTTGCTTACCAAATTTGAAGAATAATTTATCTGAAAAAAAGCCATAAAAAAACCGCCAGCATTTTGGCGGTTTTTTAGGTTAAGTGGATAATTGATTGTGGGGATTTATTGTTTGATAATCTGTTTTGTGATGGCGCCCATATCTGTACTGATTTTTACAAAATACACTGCGCTTTGCAAGGAACTCAAATCTATTTGATAATAGGTATTGCTCGATAAATCTACGCGCTTAAGACTTCTTCCGCTTACGTCAAAAATTTCCAAAGTGCTTACTTTCGCTTCAGGCGATATAATGTTCAGCAAACTGCTCGTTGGGTTTGGAAACACAGAAACCTTATCTAATGCACTTGTAGCATCTCCCAAAACTTCATTGCTTCTAAACTGTAATGTAAAACGACTGTTATACGTTCCCTTTTCAGCTTTGAAGGTGTAGCTTTCCTGTGATAGATTGGTTGTTATATTGCGCTCATTGTCTATTAAGAACACGGTTACATTATCAAAAGAAGGCCCCTGAATATCTTTTATGGAAATGGTGTATTCAAGATTTTCGTCCAACAAACTGGAGAAACCCATAAGTACCTTTGCCCCATCCTCAAATACCTCGCGGCTCTGGATGCCCAATTCCTTACTGCCATCGTCAAAATGTGTGTACAGCGAAAGTACCGTTGCCAATCTTCGGCTGTCATAGCCTTCATCCATTCCCGCAGTGGTCAAGGTAGAAAAGCCAATAAGTGTATTGTTCTGCATTTGATACTGATCGTTCTTAACCTGTACCCAAATCCTATTATTGCCATCTACCAATGGGCGGTTAGCGGTATTGTTATGTCCAGTTACTCGCATAGCGTTTGAAAACGTGGCAACCCCAGCTGCGGTTGCTTTAATTCCAAATCCCTGCCCTGTGGAAATATATCCGCTTGGATCAGTCTGCGTAGGGTCTGACGGAGCAGGCGTACCTCCCATTAGGTTATACATGGAAATATCTTCCATACTGAAATTCATAGTGTATGCGCCTGGCAATAATGGACTTGGCGGGGTGTTTGGATTCCAGAAATATACTTCATTAACCATAGCATTGGCATTAATAAAATCAACAGCGCTGATGGCCGATGGATATGGATTGGCCAATACATTGGGGCTACTGTTTCTGCTTCCGTTGTATTTTACGGTAAAAGCAACATCACCTGTGTTTAGCGTTCCTTGTTCAAAGGTCATATCATAGGTTTTATTGCCATCATTTCCATTTAATTGTGGCCGGGCAATATATCCTTCGCCAGGGTTTATGGCCCCGGTGTAATTAACCCAGTTATCATAGTTGTCATCGGCAAAGTTTTCGGCAAGCGGAAACTGTGCGGCCACATCGGGATTGGGAACAAAGTTTTCCGTAAGGTGGTTCAGGAACATATACGAATTTCCAAAGGCACCATTTCGGGTCTCTGCCGTCATGGGGCTTCCCATTACCACAAATACCCTGGGCACCATATAGGGCGTGGTATAGTTAACATTAATGGTTCCGTTGTTGGTTACCACGGCATTGTCAGCTTCCTGGACCACGCTTCCTTTGTGCTGTACTATCAGGTTTCCGTTAACGGTAATGTCTTTGGTAACCTTCAGATAATCTTCCGCAGCTACGGTAAGGGTTCTATTGGCATCCACTTGACAGGTACAGGCATCTATACTTCCTTTTGCCGAAGTATCATAATCTTGGCTGATACGTGCATTGGAGCCTGCATGTGGAGCGCCGTTGTTCCAAGCATTGCTGATGTAACGTGTGGTTGGGGCCACTACTGTAACTGTTGCGGTACAAGTAGATTTGTTGCCATAGTCGTCTTCCACGGTAAAATCAACAAGGTTAGGGCCTAGTTCGTGACAGGTAAAAGTAGTCTTGCTGATGGTCCTTTTTACGATTCCCTTATTATCTGTTGAACCATTGTCAAGCATATTGGCCGTAATGGTAACCGAGCCCGAATTCGTTAGGGTAGCGGTAATGTTTTTGCATATTGCAACGGGGTCTGTGTTGTCATAATTGGGATCTTTCAGAAGAAAAAATCCACGCGTGTAGTCGCTTACCAATAGGTTACCACTTTCAAAATAGGGGTATATATTCCAGACTCCGTGGAAGTTTGCGCTGTTTGCCTCCGGATAAGTATCGAAGGAATTTATTTCAGTCATAACACCACTGGCGATATCCGAAATTTTTATTATTCGCACCCCAGCTTCATAATTAGCAAGGTAGAATCGGTTTTTACGAACATAGCCATTATGGTCTATTGCCGCAGTTGGGCCATAGTAAGTAAATTTCAAGGTAGGGGCATCCAGGTCGTTAAAATCAAAAACAAGCGTTCGCGTATTGAATCCATTGTGAACTTCATCTTCTTCATCTCCAAGTATAAAATAACGCTCATCTTCCGTAAACCACCCTTGGTGTGTATAGTTATAATTGCTGTATGAAAGGGAAGAAATTTTTATGGGATTATTTTTATTGGTAATGTCCATAATAACCACCTTAGATTCATTGCTTCCAATAAGTATTTCCCGGCCTTGATAATCAGGGTCAGGGCCGTGGTAAACAATGACTTGGGCATCATGGGTATAGCCGTCCCCAGAATATCCCCCGGCGTTGGTAGGATTTGTAGGGTTTTGGATATTAATGAAATGGGGGCCGCCACTGTAAAGGCCAGAACCCACAACATAGGCATACCCTGTTTCTTCGTTTATTACAATATTGTGTGATTTTCCGAAGGCACCGTAATGCGCATCTTCACTAAATGTGCGACTGGGATTGGCACTTAAACCTCTTAACCTCGTGAGATCAAAAACCTGCATACCATGACCATTTGCTTCACTTACGATAAATGCATGGTTGTTATAGGTTTTGATATCGCGCCACAAACTACTGGAGCTATTGTGTGATCTTAACTTTCCGAGATTCTTTGGATTGGTTGGGTTTGAGATATCAATAAAGACGGTACCGTTGTTCACTCCCATCAATGCGTATTCCTTTCCTGTTTGTGGGTCCGTCCAACCCCAGGAATCATTTCCGCTTGTGGCGCCCATGGACGAAAGTGAAATGAAGGATTGTAGCGTAAGCCCATTGCAGGGATAACTTCCCGCACTACCTCCCGAACATGGAGTTTGGGCTGCCATGAACGCAAAGTTCATTAAAACAGCAAAGAATAATATTTTTTTCATAGTTGAAATTTTATTGATTAAATGGGTTTGGTTATTTTATTCCAAAAAGGTAAATTCTACAGTACAAGGTTTATCGACGCCTATATAGCCACGGCCGGGACCTGTTTCCGGGTCGTCAAAATCATCGCCAACTACCATGTCAAATTCTAACGTAAAAGGATATGAGACCCCCGCTGTCAGATTAAGATATAAAGTAAGTTGGGTATCGTGCGGAAATTGCTCAAAAAAGGTTCCGCCATTAATAGCGGCGTTGTGCATGGAATAGGAATGGCTGTACGTTAAATAATTGGTGCCGTTAAATTTGAACCGGAATAGACCTTCCTGTGTGGCCATCTGGATTTTGTTGGGCGAAACAGCTGGCTTAACCTTTCCCGCCCCCAGTTGTTGGTTCACTTTAACTTTATACATACCGGTATAAATCGGGGTAAAGGAATTATCTCCCGGCGCAAAATTGTTAATATACACCCAGTTTGATGCAGGGTCATTATACGCTTTGCTTCCAAGGGTTACTCTTTGTTGCAAAGGGGTTTGTTTATAAATTTCATAATCTTCCCGCATGTATTGGGGAATCCATCGGGTGCCGTCCCAAACGTAGATTCCGGGCGATACATCGTTTGCTGTGTTTGTATTAAAAATGGCAGTTCCAGCCACCAACGGCCCACCATTGGGATTGATTACTGGGGCTGCAAAACTTGTAGCTGTAAGTGCCGCTTTCGGAAAAACCAAACCCGCAGCATTGTTGTTCTGCAAATCCAGCATCCCTTTTGGCGCAACTGTACCCACGCCCACTTGCGCATTGATGAATGCCCAAGAGAACAATAAAGCTAAGTATATTCCTATTTTATATATACGTTCCATATTCTGGGGTTTTTTTTTGTTATTCTTTTAAATAGGTAAATTCAACGATACAGGGAATGTCTTGGCCTACATAACCTCTTCCGTCCCCATTTCCGCCACCGTTATTCCCGTTATTAAGATATCCAATAAGTAATGCCGGATCCGGGTCGGGATATTGATCAAATTCCAATGAAAATGTATAAATGGTGCCCGCAACTAAATTTACGTAGATCGTTTTATAAACTTGGGCAGAAATATTTCTAAACTGTGTGCCTCCCCCAATGTAATTATTGTAAGTAGAATATGATTTTGCGTGTACCAAATATGGGGTTCCATTAAAAGTGAATCTAAAATCACCCTCAAATAAGCCTACATTTATATCCCCATTATTATACATTGATCCACCTCCATAATTCAGTTTCAAATCAATTTTATACTGGCCTGTGTATTTTGCAAAGAACGTCTTTGGCGCAATTTTGGGAAAACCAGGTACTTCCACGAATGAAGCATCGGACCTAATTCGTAACGCACTGGTCTGTTTAAAACCTTCCACCTGTCTTTTATAGTAATGGCGCACCCATATGCTACCGTCCCAAGAATAAATGCCCGGTTCCACATCAAAGGAGCCGTTGCTGGTTGTATTGGTGTTATAGACTGTAGTCCCTACCTCCAAAGGATCGGTAGTTGGGTTAATTACGGGAGCTTCCGAATTGGTAGCGATAAGTGCCACACTTGGGTAAACCACCCCATATTGTGTACTTTCTATATCAAGCACTCCTTTTGGGGCTGCTGTTCCAATACCGACCTGGGAAATTGCAGAGCCTGTGGTCAGTAAAAGCAAGAAGGCTGTTTTATAAAAAAATAAGTAGTTTTTTTGCATCTTTTTCTTCTTTTAGTTTCCTATATAAGTAAATTCAACAGAGCAAGGCACGTGATCGGGAATACCAATAAAGCCTCGGCCATCACCCGAATTTCCGCTGTTTTCAAACCCTGTCGCCGGATCCATATCAAAAGTTAAATTAAAAGGATAAGCCGTATTTGCACTCAGATTAAGGTATTCTATGATGAAAGTTTGTTGCCAAATGGCATAATAGCGCGTCCCAAAAAGCGTACAATTTGTTTTTGCCGGAATGTTATAGGTATTGCCATTGATGGTAAATGCAAAATTACCCGTTTGAGAGGCCACATCCATTTGTGGGGAAGCATCGCTCAAATAGCCACCACCAAAATTTACGCTGACCTCCATTTTATAGGGACCGCTGTATTTTGGGGTAAATGTTTGATTCATGCCCGGAATGTATTCCACTCCAGCACCGGAACTAGGCCGAAATCCTGCTGGTGGATTAAGAGGCTGTTTAAAAATTTTCGTTTCCTTTTTTGTGAATTTGTTCTGCCATTCCGTACCGGTCCATACATAAATACCAGGGAAAACAGCATTGATTCCCGAAGTAGTTGCGGTATTATAAACCACGGTTCCAGGAACAATGGCTCCACCTTGTGGGTTTTGGACGGGCGCCTGTACAATTTTGGAAGTGAGTGCTATGCGCGGAAGCACAATTCCTTGATTGGTTCCGTTTACATCAAGTATTCCATCTGGAGTAGTAGTATTGATCCCTACTTGGGCGTAGGTAACACTAGAAGCCAAGAAAAGAGCGGCCACAAAAGCTGGCCACAGCGTAGGTAGTTTTATTTTCATGATTTGGGGTTGTTGAAAATATTAACGCAATAGTATGACAAAATTTCGATAAAGTGCAAATTTTATTGACAAAAAGTTAAAAAAATTAACAAATAAAGGCTTAATTATCAGTTGTTTCTTACAAAATTCTCTTTGAAAGTTAAAACTTTAGGGTTTTTTTGCAAGAACGGACCAAAAGATATTTCCTAATAACTTCGTGCATTATCTATCTTTGCAATAATGTTCCCATTTTTAACCCATGCCGCCTTACCCTCTGTTGAAATAGACCTTTCAAAATTTGGAATTGCAGGCTATTCTCTGGTTCTTAAGCGCGAAGACCTATCGCATCCTTTTGTTTCCGGCAACAAATTCCGAAAACTGAAATACAACCTCGAAGCGGCCCGCGAACAGGGCCACAACACCCTATTGACATTTGGCGGGGCTTTTTCAAACCATATTGCCGCAGTGGCAGCTGCGGGCAAGGAATTAGATTTTAAAACCGTCGGAATTATTCGCGGCGAAGAGGTTAAAAATAAAGTCTCGGAAAATCCGACCCTCTCTTTTGCCGAAAATTGCGGTATGCAGTTGCATTTTATTTCGCGCGAAGCATATAGAAGTAAAGACGAGACCGATTTCATAAATAATTTGAAAGAACAATTTGCCAATTACTATCTTTTGCCCGAAGGCGGCACCAATGCATTAGCCGTAAAGGGCTGTGAGGAAATTTTAACCGAAACAAATCTGTCTTTTAATTATATCTGTGTTCCCGTTGGCACCGGCGGCACTATGGCCGGACTGGTAAAAGCTTCAGATGAAAGCCAACAAGTTGTGGGATTTTCGGCTTTAAAAGGAACTTTTCAAACGGCTGAAATTGAAAAATATACCTCCAAAACAAATTTTGATATTACAGACGCCTACTGTTTTGGCGGCTATGGCAAAATAGATACCGATTTGGTACGTTTCATTAATGAGTTCAAGGAAAAGACAAACATTCCACTAGATCCAGTCTATACCGGAAAAATGATGTTTGGCACTATGGATCTTCTAAAAAAGGGGTATTTCAAAGAAAATAGCCGTATTTTTGCGGTCCATACCGGAGGCCTGCAAGGCATTGCCGGAATGAACCAGAAATTGAAAAAGAAAAACCTACCCATAATTGAATAACATGATTGGCAGAACCGTTACCCTTCTTCTTATTTGTATTATTTGCTTTGGCAGTTGCAAATCGAAAAAAACAGCTACTACCCACAAAAAGAAACACAGAACCGAACGCGTGGTTCGGGTAAAACAGCCTATTAAGGAAAAGGATACGAAAGCAGAAGAGCCCGATGTTGTGGTGGTTCCCGTAAACATTCCATACAGTGAGCGCGTAGCCAATTATATTAACGAATTCAGCGATATTGCCAAAGAAGAAATGCTTCAGTACGGAATTCCCGCCAGCATCACCCTTGCCCAAGGGATATTGGAAAGCGGTGCTGGGGCGGGAGAACTTACTTTAAAGGCCAATAACCATTTCGGAATTAAATGCCATACGGGCTGGGAAGGCGATACCGTATATCACGATGACGACGAACGGGGCGAATGTTTCAGAAAATATAACGACCCAAAATACTCCTACAGGGACCATTCTTTGTTTTTAACACAACGCAGCCGCTACCGAGATCTCTTCAAACTTCGGAAAGACGATTACAAAGGTTGGGCAAAGGGCTTGCGAAAAGCTGGCTATGCCACGGACCCCAAATATCCCGACAAGCTTATTGGTATTATTGAACGCTACAATCTAGAGGCATTTGACGAGGAGGTTTTGGGCAAAAAAGTGAGCACCACAAACCCCGACGATTCTAAAATAGGCACCTATTCAGTAAAGCCCGGCGACACGCTTTACAGCATTTCAAGGCGTTTTAACCTGACGGTGGAAACCTTAAAAGAGTACAACGGACTTCGAAATAACGATATATCCATAGGCCAGGTTTTATATCTCCACCCAGTAAAAAATCAGTAAAAAGTTTTCAGTCGCAGTCGCGGTTTTAAATATTTTTTCTTCAATTATTAATACAAATTTCTTAAAAATTAATATGAAATATCAAAGAAGCAGTTCCCTTTTCGCAGAAGCCCAAAAAGTTATTCCCGGCGGCGTTAACTCACCGGTTCGTGCTTTTAAAGCCGTTGGTGGCACACCCATTTTTGTTGAAAAGGCAAAAGGAGCTTACCTATATGATGTTGATGGCAACAAACTGATTGACTATATAAATTCGTGGGGGCCGATGATTCTGGGCCATGCACACGAACCCGTGGTAAACGCCGTTGTGGAAAAAGCACAAAAGGGAACTTCCTTTGGGATGCCTACGGAAATTGAAACCGAAATCGCCGCGCTTGCAGTATCCATGGTCCCGAATATTGACAAAATCCGTTTTGTAAACAGCGGCACCGAAGCTTGTATGAGCGCCGTGCGGTTGGCACGTGGATTTACAGGAAAAGATAAAATCATAAAATTCGCAGGGTGTTACCACGGACATAGCGACTCGTTCTTAATTCAGGCGGGAAGTGGTGCCGTTACTTTCGGAAGCCCAAACAGTCCCGGCGTTACCGAAGGAACTGCAAAAGATACACTCTTGGCAACCTACAACGATTTAAAAAATGTGGAAGAAGTAATTGCCGCCAACAAAAACGAAATAGCATGCATCATCCTTGAGCCCGTTGCAGGAAATATGGGCTGCATCCCTCCTGCCAAAGGGTTTTTGGAAGGCTTGCGAAAACTTTGCGACGACAATAACATTCTTTTAATTTTTGACGAAGTAATGACCGGTTTCCGCCTTGCCGCTGGCGGGGCGCAGGAACTTTTCGACGTGAGGGCCGATATTGTAACCTTCGGAAAAGTGATCGGCGGCGGATTGCCCGTGGGCGCCTTTGCAGCACGAACAGAAATTATGGATTATTTGGCTCCCATTGGCCCGGTTTATCAAGCGGGAACCTTAAGCGGAAATCCACTGGCGATGGCTGCTGGTTTGGCTATGTTGAGGGAGTTGGATGAAAATAAGGAAATTTTCAACTCCATAAATAAAAAAACCGAATACCTTCATAAAGGTTTGGATAAAGCACTTTCATCGGAAAACGTCAAGTTCACGATTAACCGTATCGGTTCCATGATTTCGGTACATTTCTCAGAAAAACCCGTAATCGACTTTGCTTCTGCCGCGGAAGCGAACAACGAAAATTTTAAAAAATTCTTCCACGGATTGCTGAATGAGGGTATTTATATTGCGCCCAGTGCTTTTGAAACTTGGTTTATCTGTGATGCACTGAGTTATGAAGATTTGGATGCAACCATTAGAGCTTGCGGAAAAGTGGCGAAAATCTTGAAATAGACAAGGAAACCTCAGAAGCGCAGAGCATACAGCGCTGTTTTTAACTTATAAAAAAAGGCCCTTTTTAAATTTAGAAAGGGCCTTGACTTTAAATATAATTAATCACTAATTATTCATTTTGAGCCATTTGGCGTATTGGTCTGCAGTCAAGGTTTTTTTCATTGACTCCTTTAACTGGTCGTCCAGTTTTTTCTTTTCGGCAATTACCGTGGCACTTTTAGCGTCTTTGCCATCCACATTTTTTTGATAGCCAACTTCCTTTGCTACAAGCGCCCTAAATACGGCACGGCTTTGGTCTCCATTTAGGCCCAATGCTTCCGTAAGATTTGCAGTTTCGGTTTTGGCAATTACCTCTGGCCTGCTTTTATCTTGGGACAGCTCTTGGGCAGAACTTGTTTGAACGCCCATAAACACGGTTGCCACAAATGCAAATACTGTTAGTATGTTTTTCATTGTTTTAAATTTTTAATTTTAGGTTACTAATGTAACTATTTTGTATCTAACTAAAACAATAACCGCACCAAAAGTATCAATTTTAAGAATATTTTATTGATGGGACTTTCTTTCCATTGTTGCTTTAGGCCTTGATTTATCCCGCCTATGGTCTTGTTGAAGCTCCCATTTTGTCATTTGTTCTTCAGTAAGAATTTCCTTTAGCTCCTTCTTCATTGCGATGCGACGATCCAGCATAGCGCTTTTGGCTTCGTATTTTTGGGTATCGGTCATTTCTTTCCAATTTTCTGGGCGTTCCGGTTTTTCATTTTCCACTTTTAAAATAAGTTGTTTCACTTTTTGTTGTTGTGAAGCGGTGAGATCTAAAGCCAATGTCAT
The DNA here is from genome assembly GCF_028561335.1 of Aequorivita todarodis. Lineage (GTDB taxonomy): Bacteria > Bacteroidota > Bacteroidia > Flavobacteriales > Flavobacteriaceae > Aequorivita > Aequorivita todarodis. The sequence continues at coordinate 221,920 of NZ_JAQQTG010000002.1, forward strand.
TTTTTTTGTTTTTAGATCGGCTCTTTGCTCGGGGGTGAGCTTTGCTTTCATCTCTTTGCGGTTTTCTTTTCTTTCAGCATTCCTGTTTTGTGCATTTACCGCAAAAGTGGCCAGGGCCATAAAGATTAGCAGTACTTTTTTCATAGGTTTTATTTTTAATGTTTAACAATACTATGACGTTGGAATTTTGAATAGGTTTAACCTGTTGTTTACGGAATAATAAATTTATTTTAAAAAACAAAGAAGCCGTCTCAAAACCTGGGGCGGCTTTTTCTATTAAAAAGCTTGCTTAAAAATTGGTTATTTTTTATCTTTAAGTACTGACAATCAAAGATATGAATACCAATTTTCAATCCTACAACCAACA
>NZ_JAQQTG010000020.1 GCF_028561335.1 Aequorivita todarodis
GTTGTAGGATTGAAAATTGGTATTCATATCTTTGATTGTCAGTACTTAAAGATAAAAAATAACCAATTTTTAAGCAAGCTTTTTAATAGAAAAAGCCGCCCCAGGTTTTGAGACGGCTTCTTTTTTTGAAATACAGTGGGACCGATGGCAAGCTATCATGAATAATTTTAAACAATACACCGAAAATTATTGATGGTGCTTCAATTAAACTTCAATAAAAAACTGCCCAACGGTATTATCAGCTGTTGGGCAGTTTTCATTTTCGCAATTACTATCAACAATACTTTTAACCCTTGTTTCGTTCCAACTTCCGTTGAATTTTATTGATTGCAGATTCTATGGATTCTTCGGGCTCGATAACGTTATAGGGTCCCCAAAAATCTGGGTCGGAAAAGCCGGAAACCGCATCGCTCATGACCACTGTGGGTTTCAACTTTTTCTCAATACTTGCCTTGGAGCCGGCAGCATTGTTTTCCCAGTCGGTTACAGCCATTTCGGTAGCCAACGTATAATTGGTATTGAAAAGTTTTCCTCTTTGGTCCACTTTAAAGGTAAGTTGCATATTGCTGTAGCCATAATACCATTTTCCGTCCTTTTCGCGATAATCTACGTGATATGAAGTTTCCAAAGGATAGACGTTGATGTCATTGGGCTTCTTTTTCACAAACAACTTACTCGCTTCTTTTTCATTTACGATCTCCAAGTTGTAGCTCGCACTGGCCAGTGCCAATGTTTCGGCATCTATGTACAATGTTCCTTTGTAATACGCATCAGCATACCTTTCCTTCTGTAAAAACGAAACCACAAATACCGGCCTGCTGTTGATCGTGCTTGGTGGCTCGAAATTGTAGGTATAGTCGCCAATGGTCTCATTGGTAAAAAGATATTCGGGATATTTCATCACATCTAAGTACAAGGCTGCAAATGGCCCGCCCTGCAACTTAAATGCCACGGTATCCAAACGTCTGTAATCCGTGCTTTTTCGGGCTTTGTGCAATTCTATCACATCTTTGGAATTGGACGTATAGGGTTGTCTATAAAGATTTACGACCGCTTCGGTAATGGAAACATTCCTGTTTCGTCTTTTAATGGTTTCCCTGTAAAAAGCGGTCATCACCGCCGGATCGTTCAAATTGTTTTCGGCTTTCTTCTCAAAAACCTTTTTTACCAAGGCTTCCGCATTGAGGTATGTAGCAATATTTACCTCTGAAAGCTGTGTTATTTTTGGCTCTAGCGCAATCTTGTTTTCCTTTTTTGAAAGTGTATTAAGGGAAATTTCCTTTGGTTGATACCCCAAGAAATTAAATATTAAGCTGCCATCGGTCATATTTTGCGGAACCTTCAACACAAACTTTCCTTCAATATTACTGATGGTGCTGATGTTGGTATTTTTCAAATTTACACTTACCGCCTCCAGGGGCTCTTGGGTGTTGCCGTCAGTAATCTTTCCCTTATATTCCAAGTGATTTTTTAGTTCCTGTGCTGTAACTGTAGGTGCCAAAACTACCAAGAAACATAGCAGGACCGTAGTGGAAAGTATTTTTGAAATAGTTGTTTTCATAATAGAAGGTTTTAAATTTGTACGCCTAAGTGAGCATCCTCTCTTTAAGAATGTACCCTAAAGATACGCCCTAAGCACCTAACTTTTAATTTGGCACGGCATTGATAACTAAATAATTATAATTCTTTACTTCATTTTAAGCGTTGGGTATGGTTTGCAGGTTTTGATAACGTTCCTTCGCAGTGGTAGGAAGTTCCCTTTATTATTTATGACGATGAAAATTATAGTTTTACTTTTCTCCATCTTTACCCTTCAAGGCCCTGCGATGGTTGGGCAGAATTCATCTTTGGAAAAGACAGCCGAGAATTATCTCAAAATAAAGGACCATCATATTTATTTTGAAGTGGCCGGAAATGGAAACCCAATCATTTTAATACACGGCGGCTATCTGGACCATAGCATTTGGAACAGCCAAGTGGAATATTTAAACCGCAACGGATACAAAACCATTGTTTTTGACGATCTGGGTCACGGTAGCACCGTGAATGGCGAAGAGGAACTTTACGGTTATGAAATTATTGAACAGTTGCGCAGCCGGCTGAAACTTGATAAAATAAGCCTTGTGGGGCTATCATGGGGAGCAATGCTCGCTGTGGATTATAGTCTGAAATATCCCGAAAACGTAGAAAAACTCGTATTGATTTCACCGGGAATGAACGGTTGGGACTATTTCAAGGATTCGCTGGCACAGCAAAATTACGACCTTCGACAACTTGCCAGAAAAAAGAAACAGAAGGCCTTGTTTGTAGAATATTTCCAACGTAATTGGTCCGATGGCCCCGGCCAGCCCGCCACACGATTAAAGCAACCCGTCCGGCGTTACATAGAACAAATTATGTTACAAAATGTAAATGCGCATTGGGACGAATCGTGGTCCAAGCTCTCAGACAATACACAAATAAATACCTTAATGGCAAAAACTTTGCTGATTACAGGACGATTGGATGCATTGGACATTCATGAAATCGCCAAAAAATATCATCAAAATATTTACAATTCACAATGGACGGAAATCAAAAATGCAGCGCACACCCTTGTTTTGGAAAAACCACAGAAAACGAATCGGTTGCTCGGAAGGTTTTTAGAGGAATAGTAATCCTCTTATCCTCCTCCGTTATGGAGATAAAAGGTTATTTAAAGCTATTGCATATCTAAAGAGTAGGATATTATTTCTGTTTATGATAATCTTAAATTTTCATTGAAACTCTGAAATAGAAATAATCATTAAAAAAAACCGCAACCCTCTCAGGCTGCGGTTTTCACATTAATCTATTTCTAAAAACTTATTTTACTTCTTCAAAGTCAACATCCTCAACGTCGCTGTTTTCCGCGCCGCCGCCTGTGCTTCCCTGCTCTGCTCCTGCTCCGGCATCACCGGTTGGGGCACCTTGCTGGTCTGCCTGGGCTTTGTACATTTCTTCTGAAGCAACTTTCCAAGCTTCGTTAATCTTATCCAAAGCTGGCTGAATATTGCTCACCTCTTTGGTTTCGTAAGCTTTCTTCAACTCTTCCAAAGCTTCCTCAATTGGCTTTTTCTTATCATCAGATAATTTATCGCCAAACTCTTTCAGTTGCTTTTCAGTCTGGAAGATCATTGCGTCTGCTTCGTTCAGTTTTTCAACTTTTTCTTTCGCAGCTTTATCGCTTTCAGCATTTGCCTCGGCATCTGCTTTCATCTTTTTGATTTCCTCTTCGGTCAAGCCGGAAGAAGCCTCAATACGGATGTCCTGCGTTTTGTTTGTAGCCTTGTCGGTAGCGCTTACTTTAATGATACCGTTGGCATCAATATCAAATGTTACCTCAATCTGTGGCACCCCGCGCTGCGCTGGTGGAATTCCGTCTAAGTGGAAACGACCGATTGTTTTGTTGTCGTTCGCCATGGGGCGCTCCCCTTGCAATACGTGGATTTCAACACTGGGCTGATTATCTGCCGCAGTAGAGAATACCTGACTTTTCTTGGTAGGAATGGTAGTGTTGGCCTCAATCAATTTGGTCATTACACCGCCCATAGTTTCAATACCAAGTGAAAGTGGGGTTACATCCAAAAGAAGTACATCTTTTACATCTCCGGTCAATACACCACCTTGAATTGCGGCACCAACAGCCACAACTTCGTCTGGGTTTACTCCTTTGTGTGGTTTTTTTCCGAAGAATTTTTCAACGGCTTCCTGCACCGCAGGAATACGGGTGGAACCACCTACAAGAATTACTTCGTCAATATCGCTTTTGCTCAAACCGGCAGCTTTCATTGCGGTTTCGCAAGGTTTCATGGTTCTTTTTACAAGATCTTCGATCAATTGCTCAAACTTCGCACGGGTCAGCGTTTTTACCAAGTGTTTTGGTCCGCTGGCGGTAGCCGTAACGTATGGCAAGTTTATTTCGGTTTGCGCTGCGGAAGAAAGTTCAATTTTTGCTTTTTCGGCGGCTTCCTTCAAACGTTGCAGTGCCATTGGGTCTTTGCGAAGATCAAAATCTTCTTCTTTTTTGAATTCATCGGCCAACCAATTGATAATCTTTTGGTCCACATCATCACCTCCCAAATGGGTATCACCATCTGTAGCAAGTACTTCAAAAACGCCGTCCCCCAATTCTAGGATACTAACGTCATGCGTACCACCACCAAAGTCAAATACCACTACTTTTTGGTCGGTTCCCTTTTTATCAAGACCGTACGCTAGAGCTGCCGCAGTGGGTTCGTTGATAATACGTTCCACTTTAAGACCGGCAATTTCACCGGCTTCCTTGGTTGCGTGGCGCTGGCTATCGTTAAAATATGCAGGAACGGTAATTACCGCACGGGAAACGTCCTGTCCCAAATAATCCTCGGCGGTCTTCTTCATTTTCTGAAGGATCATCGCGCTCAATTCCTGTGGGGTGTACATACGTCCGTCAATTTCTACACGGGCGGTATCGTTATCGCCTTTTACCACTTTGTAGGCAGCGCGTTCCGCTTCACTTTTTGATTCGGAATATTTGTTCCCCATAAATCGCTTAATGGAGCTGATGGTCTTTGTAGGGTTTGTAACGGCCTGGCGTTTTGCAGGATCCCCTACTTTAATTTCGCCACCTTCCACAAATGCAATTACGGAAGGAGTTGTTCTTTTTCCTTCGGCGTTAGGAATAACCGTTGGCTCGCTACCTTCCATCACGGCAACGCAGGAGTTGGTTGTACCTAAGTCGATTCCAATTATTTTACTCATCTCTTTTATTTTTATTGTTTATTATTATTGTTTATTAATGTTCAAAACTATTTGTCCCTCGGGTGCTGGGCCTTTCCATAGGCTCAAGCTAAACGGAAACCGAAGCACGGTCTGTCTAAGTCAATGATTGTGCCAGCGGAAGGTTTCTGACAAGGTGGCAGAACTGGAAACTTTAAACTATTTTTAATGATGACATTAATTTATTTTTTCGATATAAGCATAAAGTGTAGTTAAGCCTTATAAAATTAATCCTAATGCATAGATCAATGAAAACAAGACTATTTTTAATCTTGGCCTTTTTTTTAACCATAATGTGTAACGCGCAAATAAGTTTTGATCCCCGTCTTTTAATTACGGACAATGACACCATTCAGGGGGTAGAAACGGCAATTTCCGCAGATATGGATGGTGATGGTGATGAGGATGTGCTTGTCACTTCGTGGTTTGCAGATGTTATTGCTTGGTATGAAAACCTTGATGGAAATGGAAATTTTTCCTCATTTAAAAGAATTACTGGAGGAATACTTATCGATGATCCAAATTTTATACAAGCGGCGGATATGGATAATGATGGCGATCTGGATGTAGTTGTAGCAAATTGGGGATACGATCCCAATATTTCCTGGATTGAGAATTTAGACGGTCAAGGAACCTTTGGTAACGGCCACCCCGTTACAGAATTACATTACGCATTGGTCGTGCACCCTGCCGATATAGATAATGACGGCGATATGGATCTCGTGGCCGTAGGGGATTATCACCTTATTTGGATGGAAAATTTGGACGGATTGGGCAATTTTGGTCCACAAATAATAATCTCTGATTCCATATCAGTTTCGGAAGCATTTGAAGTTAGTGATATAGACGGAGATGGCGATTTGGATATAACCTATGCCGACTCTGTGGATAATATGGTGGTATGGTACGAGAACACAGACGGACAGGGAACATTCGGCCCACAACAAATGATATCTGATCAGACCAATGGAACAAGGACAGTAATAACCAAGGATATGGATCATGATGGCTATCTGGACGTTGTTTCTACTTCCTTTCCAAATGGAATTGTCTGGTTTAAAAATATGGATGGCCAAGGCACTTTTATGACAGCCCAAATGGTTTTTGCAACCGCTGAGCCTATTTACGAAATATGGGTTGAGGATCTTGACGCAGATGGCAACAACGACGTAATTGCCGCAAACAATGAAGCGGGAAAAATAAGTTGGTTTAAAAATGATGCCGCAGGAAATTTTGGGACTGAACAAATTCTTCTTACAGATTTGACAGGCGTATCCTCCCTTTTTACCGATGATTACAATGGCGATGGCAAAATGGATATTCTTACCGCCTCATTCGATTTTAATGACACAAAAGTTATTTGGTTAGAAAATCGTGGGCCATTAGGTATAGAAGAAAATTCAACCAACCTTTTTAGTATTTATCCCAACCCTACCAATGGATTGCTACATGTAAAATCTACCCTGCCTATTGTAGAAATAACCCTATATAACAATCTTGGGCAATTGCTTTTCACTTCCACAGAAAAAAATCAGGTGGATATTTCAACTTTAACAGAAGGAATTTATTTCGTGAAAATTATAAATGGAAATAGTCAAACTGAAACTAAAAAAATTGTAAAAAAATAGATTCATCTTCAAGTAGTCAGGAAATCTGAAGACAGAAATAATTATCAGAACAAATCCCAAATTCCAAAAGTCGCTTTTTTGGAATTTGGGATTTATTTTTTTGGAATTTCTTTTTGATATTGGATTATTTCCATAATTTTGGAATAAATCCAACGCTATGTTTTTGAATTGCCATACCTATTACAGCCTACGCTACGGAACCTTGAAAATCAATGACTTGTTTACTTTTGGAAACCAAAGCGGCATTGCTTCCATGGCGCTCACCGACGTCAATTCTACATCGGCAGGCTTAGAATTTGTCCGTCTCTCTTCCCAATACAATATAAAACCAATTCTCGGGGTAGATTTCAGAAAAGGCGCAAAGCAGCAATTTGTAATACTGGCAAAAAACAATCAAGGTTATCAGAATATAAATGATTATCTATCTGAATTTCTGCACTTACGCCAAGGTGCCGAAAACTTAAAAATTCCTTCCAAAGCGAAACAGCTTCCCCATACATTCGTAATCTATCCATTCGCTTCCTTTGAAGGGGAAATGCTTTTGGAAAACGAATTTCTGGGAGTAAAAATAGAAGACCTAAACCGGCTGAAATTTTCACCGTGGAAAAACAAGCAGCATAAATTGGTAGTCTTGCATACGGTAACTTTCAAAGATAAAAAGGGATTCAACACACACCGATTGCTGCGCGCTATCGACAACAATACCTTGCTTAGCAAATTGCCCGCTTCGGAACAAGGCAGTGAAAACGATATGTGTATTCCCGTTGCAAAACTGAAAAAAGTCTTTGAAGAGTTTCCGCAGCTTATTGAAAACACAGAAAACCTGCTGCAGTGCTGCACTATTCATTTCGATTTTTCAAAAGAGACTACGTGCAACCAAAAATCCTATCTCAGAAACGAGGAACGCGATTGCCGTTTATTGAGAAACTTGGCGTATAGAGGCATTCCCTATCGCTATGGAAGACCTTCAAAAGCAGTATTGTCGCGCATAGAAATGGAGCTGGACATCATTCAAAAGAAAGGTTTTGTTTCCTATTTTCTCATCAATTGGCGCATTTTGAAATACGCCCGCAGCAAAGGCTATTTTTACGTGGGGCGCGGCAGCGGAGCCAACAGTATTATTGCCTATCTACTTCGGATCACCGATGTAAACCCTATAGAGTTGGACCTTTATTTTGAACGGTTCATAAATTTATATCGAAAAAATCCGCCCGATTTCGATATCGATTTTTCGTGGCAGGACCGCGATGACATTATCGATTTTATTTTCAAAACATTTAAGAACACAGCCCTTATTGCCGTTTATAACACCTTTAAGTTTAAAGCTTCGGTTCGCGAATTGGGAAAGGTTTTTGGGCTTCCCAAAGAAGAGATCGATAAACTTTGCACACAGGACTGCAATTTTAAAACGCTGGACAAACTTTCGCAATTGGTACTTGTTTACAGCCAATACATTCAAGGGTTTCCCAACTATCTGGGTATCCATGCCGGCGGCATTTTGATTTCAGAAAAACCAATCCACCATTACACCGCCACCTTTATGCCGCCCAAAGGCTACGCCACCACGCAGTTTGACATGGTAATTGCAGAGGACATAGGACTTTATAAATTTGATATTTTAAGCCAGCGCGGGCTCGGAAAAATAAAAGATGCGGTGGAAATAGTGAAATACAACCATCCCAAAAAAAGACCTATTGACATTCATGATATAAAGCGTTTTAAGGAAGATGCGCGCATCAAACATTTATTGCGGAATGCACAGGCAATCGGCTGTTTTTATGTGGAATCGCCCGCAATGCGCATGTTGATGAAAAAATTGCAGGTAGATGATTACTTGGGGTTGGTGGCGGCAAGTTCGGTAATTCGGCCGGGCGTTGCCAAAAGTGGGATGATGCGCGAATATATCTTGCGCCACCGTTTCCCCGAAAAGCGCCGGGAAGCCCATCCGGTTTTGCTGGACATTATGCCCGAAACCTACGGGGTTATGGTCTATCAGGAAGATGTTATAAAGGTGGCGCACCATTTTGGCGGTCTCGATTTGGGCGAGGCCGATATGTTGCGAAGGGGAATGAGTGGCAAGTTCCGTTCGCGGGAGGAATTCCAAAAAGTGAAGGACCGGTTTTTTGAGAATTGTAAAAAGGACGGAAAACCCGAATCGCTAACTGCTGATATTTGGCGGCAGATTGAAAGTTTTGCGGGGTATGCCTTTGCCAAGGGTCATTCCGCTTCATACGCGGTTGAAAGCTACCAAAGTTTGTTTCTGAAAGCCTATTTTCCCTTGGAATATATGGTGGCTACGCTCAACAATGGCGGAGGTTTTTACAGCGTGGAACTCTATGTGCACGAAGCGCGAATGCACGGCGGAAACATCCTGCAGCCCTGCATAAACTGCAGTTTTGGCGAAACTGTTATCGACGGAAGGGATATTTACATTGGTTTAAGTTTTCTTCAGTCCCTTGAATCGAAACTTATTGAGAAAATTGTTTCGGAACGCACTAAAAACGGTGCTTTTGAAAGTTTGGATGATTTTTTGGAACGCGTTTCCATCGGGATGGAGCAGGCCGCCATTCTTATAAAGATAAATGCCTTCCGTTTTACGGGAAGAAATAAACGCGAACTGCTCTGGGAAGCCTATATGAAAATCAACAAAGTGAGTTTTGAGCAAAATGTGTACACGCTCTTTAAGACCAAAAAGATTGATTACAAAACCCCTTCCCTGCCGCACACGGCGCTGGAGGATGCTTTTGATGAAATGGAGCTATTGGGGTTTCCGCTGTGCAGTCCTTTTGAATTGCTTGCAAATCCTTCCGAAAATAAATTACGGGCCGCACATCTTCCACAGTTTTTAGGAAAAACAATAACTATTGAAGGATACTTGATAACAACTAAAAGAACCCGCACCTCAAGAGGCGATTATATGTATTTTGGAAATTTTGTGGACCGCGATGGCCATTTTGTGGATACGGTACATTTTCCCCCGGTTGCCAACCAATATCGCTTCCGCGGAAAAGGAATCTACAGCATAACCGGCAAAGTGATTGAAGAATTTGATTGCATAAATATTGAAGTTTTAAAAATGGAGCGATTGGCGATAATCCAAGATCCGCGGTATAGTCCAAGCCCCCTAACCCCTGCCTACGTGTCTCCGGCAGGCAGGCCCGAAGGGGGAACTGTTACGGATAATAGCCGGAAGACGATAAGAGGTAAGACCGCTGCGCTATAAGACGTAGGACGTAGGACTAAAAAAACACAAGAACAGAACCCGAAGGGTTCAAGTATTTATAGAAAACATTTGTTATCCGGAGGTTCGACCCCGATGGGGTCGCATACCTATTTGTCCATCTTTTTTCTATAAATATGTAATTCCTTCGGGATTGTCTCAGCTTGTTCATGCTGTCTTACGTCCCACGTCTTATCGCCCTAAGTCAATTTTTTAAAAATGAACGACAAAAGAAACATAGTGCATATGGATTTGGACACCTTTTTTGTGTCCTGCGAACGCTTGCTGGATCGCAAGTTAATTGGCAAACCTGTATTGATAGGCGGTACCAGCGACCGGGGCGTGGTGGCCTCGTGCAGTTATGAGGCGCGGAGCTTTGGCATCCATTCGGCCATGCCGATGAAGTTGGCGCGGCAGCTTTGCCCCGAAGCCATCGTGGTGCGGGGCAATGCGGGCATTTACAGCAAATTTTCTGATACGGTTACAGACGTTATAAAAGAAAGCGTACCGCTCTATGAAAAATCGTCGGTAGATGAATTTTATATCGACCTTACGGGAATGGACAAGTTTTTCGGTTGCGAAAAATTAGCTTCGGAATTACGGCAACGTATTATCAGAGAAACCGGATTGCCCATTTCCTTCGGACTTTCCGTTAACAAGACCGTTTCAAAAATTGCTACGGGCGAGGCAAAGCCCAACAACCAAATCCATATTTTAAAAGGCACCGAAAAACCCTTTCTTTCCCCTTTATCGGTAAACAAAATTCCCATGGTGGGTCAAGTTACCTACCGGGCCTTCTGCGATCTGGGCATAAAACAAATAAAAACAATACAAGAAATGCCCGTAGAAATGATGACCAAAGTTTTTGGAAAGAACGGGCAGACCATTTGGCAGAAAGCAAACGGTATAGACAATACGCCCGTAGAGCAATATACCGAGCGTAAATCCATATCTACCGAACGCAGCTTTGACCGCGACACTACCGATGTGAAAAAACTGGAAGGCATCATCATTGCGATGGCCGAGAATCTGGTTTTTCAATTGCGGCGGGGCAATAAGCTTACTGCCTGCGTTACTTTCAAAATACGGTATTCCGATTTTCAGACCTATACGATGCAGCAGAAAATACCCTACAGTTCCGCAGACCATAAAATTATTCCCGTGGTAATGGAACTGTTTAAAAAATTGTACCAGCGCCGATTGTTGGTGCGGATGGTGGGCGTTCGCTTCAGTCATTTGGTGGAAGGCGGTTTCCAGATAGACCTTTTTGACGACAATGAAAAAATAATCAACCTCTACCATGCGATGGACAAGATGCGCGACCGTTACGGCGACCGGGCCGTGATGCGCGCCGCCGGAATGGAGGCCAAGAGCATCGGCCGCTGGAACCCGTTTACGGGTACGCCGCCGCCGCTGTTGCCCAATAGAAGGAGATAAAAGCCTCCGAGCCCCTGCCTGCTTGCCACTTCGGCAGGCAGGCCCAAAGGGGAATCTTAAAATATTGATCAAATCTTCTAAAAAGAATACATCATTTAACTTTAGGCACTTAAATTCCCAATTCAGTACAAAATAAGATGCTATCTTTGTTTTTAAAAGAAATTTGAATGGAAAGTATCAGCGTTTTTGACATGTTATCGATTGGCGTCGGGCCGTCGAGTTCGCATACATTAGGTCCGTGGCGCGCAGCCTTGCGATGGATTGAGGAACTGAAAGAAAAAAATCAATTTGAAGACGTTGTGGCAATTTCAGTGGATCTCTATGGCTCGTTATCATTAACCGGAAAAGGGCATGCTACAGATATTGCGGTCATGCTGGGATTGATGGGGTTTGACCCCGAAACCTTTCCCATTGAAGATATAGAAAAAGAAATTGATTTTATCAATTCAGAAAATAAATTGAAACTGAACGGCGAATTGGAAGTTCCCTTTTTTCCGAAGCAAAACATCATCTTCAACCGAAAGTTTTTAGAGTTTCACCCCAATGGAATGACTTTTAGGGCCACATTGAAGGATGGCTCCAAAAAATCTTCTTCCTTTTATTCCATAGGCGGCGGATTTACTGTAAAAGAAGAGCGCAAGAACAAAAAGATTAAACTTGATAAATTTGCGAAATTTCCATTCCCCATTGAAAAAGGAACGGAGCTTTTGGCATATTGCAAGGCTGAAGGAAAAAGCATTTCTGAAATAGTACTCGAAAACGAAAAGTCATTGCGAAGCGAAGCCGAAATAAATGACGGTCTAAAGAAAATCTGGGATGTCATGCTCGATTCCATGTACGTTGGCGCCCATACGGAAGGTACTTTGCCGGGCGGGCTCAACGTTACGCGAAGAGCTTTCGATATGAACAGGAACCTAATTGGCGATACTAAGTATTCAAATGCGGAAGAATGGATTGGCGCCATTAGAAACACCGAGGTAAAATTCCGTCAGATTTTAAAGTGGGTTTCGTGTTTTGCATTGGCCGTAAATGAAGTGAATGCTTCGTTGGGACGCGTGGTTACAGCGCCAACCAACGGAAGCGCAGGGGTAATTCCAGCCGTGATGATGTATTATATGGTAATCGAAAACCACGATGCCAACTTTGAGGATGTCCGTAAATTTTTGCTCACCTCGGGTGAAATTGGCAGTATTTTCAAAAAAGGCGCTACCATTTCAGCGGCGATGGGCGGCTGCCAGGCAGAGATCGGCGTTTCCTCCTCCATGGCCGCCGGTGCCCTGTGTGAACTAATGGGCGGCACGCCCGAACAATGCCTGATGGCCAGTGAAATTGCAATGGAACATCATTTGGGAATGACCTGCGACCCCATTGCCGGCTTGGTCCAAATTCCGTGTATTGAACGCAATGCGATGGGTGCCATTAAAGCCATAAATGCCTGTGAAATGGCTTTGGACAGCGATCCTTCAAAGGCAAAAGTGCCACTCGATAAAGTAATTGCAACCATGTGGGAAACGGCCAAGGATATGACCTCTAAATACAAGGAAACCAGCGAGGGCGGTCTTGCCGTGCAAGTGAATATTAGCGATTGCTAAAATTATTCCTTCTTACAGCTCCCAATGCGCAAGGAATCTATAATGTTCAGAATCTTCCAACTCTCGTCCGTATATACCAGCGTAAATGAATTGGCGCCACAATGGTTGAATTTTCCGTCCAGATAATACTCATAAGGTGCCCAAACGTGCGCAAGATTACCGTCGCTATTAACAATAAAATCGGTCAATTGCTCATCCCAATTCAGCTCTTTTCCCTTTGTGGCTGCATACAGAAGCAAATTTGAAGCTCTAATATACATTAGAATATTTTCCTGCTCGGTATCAAGATAGGCGCGATTCATGGTCATATTGGGGTGCATCACCGATTTCATTTTTAGCGTGTCGCCCGCACGATACCCATCCATAAAAATATTGATGATTATTTTGGCATTTTCCGTAGAGAGCGATTCTTGGCCAAAACTCTGGGCTGCCATTAAAATTGAAAAAAGAAGGAATACAGATTTCATCTTGAAAATTTTACTTGGTTACTCTTCAAAAATAGTACTTTTACATTTTATTAAAACCAGTTTTAGAGAATATGTCAACAGCCAAAAAAGAATATAAGCGCATCACTACCAAAACTTTGGTAGATATGAAAAAGAAGGGTGAAAAAATCTCCATGCTAACGGCCTATGATTTTACCATGGCCAAAATCGTTGACAGCGCCGGAATAGACGTAATTTTGGTAGGCGATTCTGCTTCAAACGTTATGGCAGGCCATGAAACCACCCTGCCAATAACCTTGGATCAAATGATATATCACGCAGCATCGGTAGTTCGGGCTATTGAGCGCAGTTTGGTGGTGGTTGATCTACCTTTCGGAAGCTATCAAAGCGACCCAAAGGAAGCCTTGCGTTCTGCCATTAGAATCATGAAAGAAAGTGGCGGCCACGCAGTAAAGCTTGAGGGCGGCAAGGAAGTAAAGGAATCGATAAAACGCATTTTGAACGCGGGAATCCCCGTAATGGGGCATTTGGGCCTAACGCCACAATCCATTTATAAATTCGGGACTTATACCGTTCGGGCGAAAGAGGAAGAAGAAGCTGAAAAACTGATTGAAGACGCTATCTTACTGGAAAAAACGGGCTGTTTTGCAGTGGTCCTCGAAAAAGTGCCGGCCAAATTGGCCAAAGAAGTTGCCGAAAAAATAAGCATCCCCGTAATTGGGATCGGTGCCGGAAACGGCGTTGATGGCCAGGTTTTGGTAACCCACGATATGCTTGGGATGACCCACGAATTCAATCCGCGTTTTTTGCGACGCTACCTCGATTTATATACCGAAATGAAAAACGCTTTTAGCCAATACAGTACAGACGTGAAAAGCGGTGATTTTCCGAACGAAAATGAACAATACTGAGAGGAAATTTCAAACAAAATTCCAAATAGCAAATTCCAAATTCCAAAGTATATTTTTTTCGAAACTAAACCTTCTAAACCCATAAACTCCTCAACTCATAAACCCATAAACCCATAAACTCATAAACTTTTAAACCCATAAACTTTTAAACCCCATACCCATTAATCCAAAAACACACAGCAACAAAGACAACCTTCAAGTTCTGTTTGAAGACAATCATTTAATTGTGGTCAACAAACGCCCGGGCGATATTGTGCAGGGCGACAAAACGGGCGATGCCCCCCTTTCAGAGGTTGTAAAGGAATATATTGCAGAAAAGTACGCCAAGCCGGGTGCTGTTTTTCTTGGCGTTGTCCACAGGTTGGACCGTCCCACAAGCGGGATTGTGGTTTTTGCAAGAACTTCAAAAGCATTGACGCGGTTGAACAAAATGTTTTCTGAAAGGGAAACAGAGAAAATATATTGGGCCATCGTTAAAAACACGCCTCCAAAAATCGAAGATACACTTACACATTATTTAAAAAGAAACCCAAAGCAAAACAAATCCTATTCCCATACCAAAGAAGTGCCGGACAGCAAAAAAGCGGTGCTTCATTATAAAATTCTGAAAAAACTGGACAATTATTATTTATTGGAAGTGGTTCTCGAAACCGGAAGGCACCATCAAATCCGGTCCCAGCTTTCGGCTATTGGTTGCCCCATAAAAGGAGATTTGAAATACGGTTTCGACCGAAGCAACCCGGACGGCAGCATTCACCTTCACGCTAAAAAGTTAACGTTGATCCATCCGGTCCAAAAAGAAAAAATCACTATTGAAGCGCCAACGCCCGAAGATTCGGTTTGGAATGCTTGCAATTAAAGCTTTATCAAATTTTTCTTCAAAGCAAAAATCACCAATCCTACCCTGTTCTTAATTTTAAGTCGGGTGAAAAGATCATGTCTGTAACCGTCAATAGTTTTAGGGCTCAGCTTCATTACTTCCGCAATTTCTTTGTAAGTCATTTCAGAACAGGCCAATTGGATGAAGGTAAGTTCATTTTCCTTAAAATCCATCAACCCCAACTCTTCATCGGGATTTAAGGAATGCAGAAGGGTTTCGGAAACTTTTTCGGAATGGTAATATCCTTTATCTATCAATTCCTGCAGGGCGGTGTTTAAAATTTCCGGGTGAATGTCTTTCAGCAAATATCCTTTTGCACCCTTGCGCAACATTCTCAATATGGTCTGCTCCTCATCTTCCATAGAAAGTGCCAGGGTTTTTATTTTTGGATGGTTTAGCGTCAGCCATTCAGCCGTTTCAAAACCGTCCATTACCGGCATATTGATATCGAGCAATACGATGTCTGGCAAATCACCTTCTTTTTCAATGCGTTCCTGTAATTCCACCCCATTTTTTGCGTGGAAAAGCACCTTAAAGTTGGGAAATGAATTGATGAGCTTTTCCAAAGAACCGGCAAAAAGGGAGTGGTCGTCAACTATGGCTACGGTATGTTTTTTTTCTTGGGTCATTATATGCTTTTATATGGGTATTTTATAGACAACCTTGTACCCTTTCCTATTTCTGAAATTATGGAAAATTCTGCATTCAGTAGCGCAGCGCGGCTATGCATTGTTTCCATTCCGGAACTGTCAGTTTTGTACGAGGTATCAAAACCAACACCGTCATCTTCGGCAGTTATTTCCAGTGTTTTTTCTTTATAATCTAAATGTACGAATAATTTTGAAGCCTTTGCGTGTTTGATAACGTTTGATAGGAATTCCTGAAGGATTCGAAAGACAATGATTTCACTGGCACTGCTCAATGGCACGATATCGCCAGAGATTTTTAAGGACGCATTTAAATAGTCCAAACGGTTAAACCGGTCCAGTTCCACTTGCAGAGATTTTAGCAATCCATTTTTCAGGACCACGTCATTGTTTAAAACTTTAGAAAGCGACCGAATTTCCTGTACGGTCTCCTGCACTACCCCCTTTGTTTCCTTTATTTGGGCGTGATACGTATCCGGGGCTGAATTCATCAGAACATTCAACTGGATATTGGCTACCGAAAGCAACTGGCCCACATTGTCGTGAAGTTCCCAAGCTATGTTTTTCAGGGTCTGTTCCTGGATTTCTATCTGCGAATTGGCAAGTTCTCTTTGGTAGCGCTTTTCGGCTTCATAACGCTCTTTGAGAAATTTGTTCTTACGACGCTGAAAAGCGACAACTACAACAATTGCGAAGACCGCAAAAAACAATAGTACCGCTATAAAGTAAACTATTAAAAGTTTCTCTTGGGGAAGTAAGGGTCCTTTTTCCGTAAGCATATTAAAAATCCAGCTATATATATGGAATATAACAAGTAGTTAGTCCCAAAGATAACCTGTCTGTACAAACTGACAAAGCTGGGGTCAACGGAATTACTATAATAGATGCTATAAAGAAATAATGGCGTGGTGCAGAGATGGAAAATCAGCGCTCCCACCGAAACATAGAAGGGCACACTTTTATGAACCTGCAATATTTGATCGCTCTTTAGCAATTCCAAATAATAAAAAGCGATACTCAGGAAGATTAGCAAGGTTCCCAAAATATTGGAGATTGGCATGAATTTTACGAAGAATTCTCCCGAAAAAATAATTTCCAAAATACTTACTGCCAAAAACACAACCGAAACACGATTAAGGATGACAATAGATTTTTTGGCAGACAAGTACCACTTAAAATAGTTGATGTAAAACAAATAACTAATAATGGAATAAATATTACCCCACCAATAATTGCTTTCGAAGGAAGTTCCCTTCAAAAATTGCAAAAAACCCGTATTCACGAAATAGGCATACCAACTAAAAAGTTCGGAAAAAACCGTAATACCCAAAAACCAAACCAGATAGAAAGTAGGTTTAGATTTATTATTTCGATAATAAAATATGCCAATTAGGAAGGCAACGATTTCTAAAAAGTTTGAGAAAAAACCAGCTATCACCTATTAATAATTTGTTGGCGGAAAACCGGTAATACTTCGGTTTAAAGGTTCTAAATTATAATTATTTGGAGAGCCTAAGGTAACCCCATTGGTAGGTGCTAAAAATACGGTTGCCTTATCATTAGTAGCGCTATCATAAGCTGCAAAATAAATGCGAACGCCGGGTTGGGCACCCAAACCCGAACCGGCTTTTATATAATCCAAAAACTGTTGAAGCTCAGCTACACTGAATAAAAACTCGCGCGTATCCGCAGACCCCATGGCCCGCTCAATATCCACAGCCCGTGTTGCTACCCAGTTATCCTGTAATTGCCTTGCTTCGGCCACGGTAATACAATTTGATGGTTTTGACATAATTGAAATTGTTTTATTGGTTATATATGCAACGAATGTAACAAAAACAATCAAATAAGCATTTTTTAAGCGCAATAAACAGGGAAAATCCCTTTCTAAAAAAGGGTTTTTCCTGTGAAACTGTAAGAGCTTTACTTACATGCAAAAAAAGTAAAAAACCCCTTACCGCTTACCGTAAAATACTGTTTTAAAGAACGTTGACGCAACATTTGATTATATTCTTCCAAAAAAGGTTGTCCGTAAATTGTATGTAACGTAGAAGACTGTTCTAATTTAGAACCTATCCTCCGTGCAATATATTCAAAGCATAAATGGCGAAACTGCCCAACCAGTGGCCGCCCTCATAACTATCGCCCACCAAGTTTGGATAGGAATAGGCCACGTGTTCGTTCGCCAGATTTTCAAGGTGTTTGTATTTTGGATATTGCTTCGCCAAACCATAAAAAACCCAAGCCCTGCTGAAATTCAACCCGTCCAAATGCACTAATTTGCCATCGGTACGGTCGCTTACCTCCCCTACTTTTAAATGATAATTTTCATCTGCAAGTTGTGGCAAAAATGTATCTATCCAACTTATAAATTCCTCCGAAGAAAGCACACGCCGCATAATATCAACTTCTTCGAGACAAGGCGAAAGAAAATCATAGCCGCTGGGTTCCCAAGTAATTGGACAGTTTTCATCGTTTATATAAAAATCACGGGCGCGCTTTTCAATTGACGCTTTTAGTTCAATATCGCCAACAGCTTCTGCATAATCATAAGCGAAAGTCAATCCAAAGGCCGTGTTGGTGTGCTCGCCCACCCGGATTGGATAATTCAGTTTGGGAAGAAATTCTTTGTAGCGAAGCACGATAAAGTCTGCCAATGGTTTCAGGTTTTGTTCCAAATCCTTCGCCATTGGGTCGTCCCAATTGTGGAGTTCTTCGGAAAGTTTCAACAGCCAAGCCCAGCCGTAGGTTCTTTCAAAGGATTTATTGATGGGTTTTTCAAAAAAGGCAAGCTCGGTCGCAACGTTTTCGGCAGTGATTTTTTCTTTCAGCAATTTTCTAACTTCCTCGGCTTTGTCCATTTCCGGGAATTGTTTCAGCAATGTAACCATAGACCAATAGCCGTGGACGGCACTGTGCCAGTCAAAGCAGCCATAAAATATGGGATGGACAGCGATCGGTTCAACCAAATCCTTTTCACTTTCCAAAGTTTCGCCCGGCTTATAGGGATATTCGGTGCCAACGCAATGTAGGGGAAGCTCGATCAGTTTATTGGCTTCAGCCAAAGTAAAGGTTGGTTCTGGGAATTTCTGGATGGACATTTCTTCCTTTTTAGAAATTTTTGAGCTATCTTCTTTCTGGTCTTTACAGGCAAAAAGAAGGATTACGGAGAAAAAAAGCAGATAGAATTTTTTCATAAAACTTTAGAATTTGGATAAAGATACTGAAATAAAAAAACCACGAATGAACGAATACCTGCAAGGTTTGCAAAACCTTGTAGGTTTTAATTATTCGTGCATTCGTGGTTAAATATTACCAATGGAACTTTTACATTTTCACATCCTCAAGCTCCACTTCCTCTCCATTTTTGTCGAGAAGCTTCACTTCGTCAAAGCCCATATTCTTAAATTGCTCAAATTGGGTAGCGGCATCGCCAACCACCAAATAGGCCATTTTGGAAGCGTCCAAATATTTATTGGCCAATTCCTTGTGCTGTTCCAAAGTCATATTTTTGATGGTTGCTTCTTCCTTTTCAATATAATTCGCAGGAAGACTGTATTTATTGATTTCCTGCAACATTCCCAATAGCGAGCCTTGGGTTTCAAAACGGCGCGCGTTCGATTTTATGAGGGCATTTTTCGTAAACTCAAGGTCTTCGGGCGAAATGCCATCTTTGTATTTTGAAATCTCATCCTTAAAAATTTGAACGGATTCGCCCGTGGTATTCGTCCTAACACTTGAAGACGCAGTGAAAGTTCCGGGGATTTTACTACCGCTAAAATTGGTCCGGGCGCCATAGGTATATCCTTTTTCCTCGCGCAGAATTAAATTTACATTACCGGAGAAGGAACCACCCAATTTATAATTCATCACTTCCGCTGGATAGAAATCGGCATCGGTTCGTGGCAGGGCAATGTAGCCGATATTGATTACCGATTGTTTGGCGTTGGGCATATCCACAAAGTAAAGTGAAGCCTTATCCCTATTGTTTGCAATTGGATATTCGGGAATGGTTACTTCTTTTGCGGGCCAACGCTCCTCCAAAGCTTTCAAATCCTTTAAAACCGCATCTTTTCCAATTTTCCCAACAACTTGGAAGGTGCTTATTGAAGGTGAAAAGTTTTTGTTGTAATATTCCTTTAAATCGTCCATCGTGATGGCTTTTACAGATTCCACAGTTCCCTCGGTTGGATAGCTGAAAATATGATCATTGCCATAAAGCACTTTGTTATAAACTCGATTGGCTACTGCATTTGGATTGGCATCCGAACGCTCAATTTGGTTGATGGTTTTCGTTTTGATACGACCCAATTCCTCTTCATCCCAACGCGGTTCCAAAAGGATTTCGGTTACCAGATCCATCGTTTTGTCGAAATTACGCGTCAAGGTGTTTCCGCGTATCACGATAGATTCATCTGTTGTGTACATATTGATGCTCGCGCCCAAAAGGTCAATGGCTTCTTCCAACTCTTCCGGGGTTTTGTTGGCCGTGCCTTCCATCATTATATCGCTCATCAGGTTTGCAACGCCGTTCTTTTTCATATCGTCCAGCAAGTGGCCGCCTTCAATCACCAAACTGAAGTTTACGGTGGGGATTTCATTTTGTTCAATTCCCGAAACTTTTATCCCGTTTTGCAAGCTCGCGGTCCACATTTCAGGAACGTTGAGTTCTGGCGCAGGACCCTGTACAGGCGGTTTTGAACGGTCAAAGTTGGAAGGGGTTTTTACAATTTCGGTAGTCGCTTCCTCCACTTTTTTGGTTACGTTCTCTTTAATTTCTTCCTCAACCACATTTGCCTTTTCAGAATTCTCCGCAATCAGGTTAAGCTGTCCTTTAGGAACAAAACTCGTCATAACGTACGGTTTATCTTTTATGTATTTGTTGTAAACCCGCATGACGTCTTCCTTCGTAACTTTTTTGATGTTTTCGATATCTTGGGTAATAAAACCGGGGTCGCCTGCAAAAACATTATATCTGGCCAGCTGAAACGATTTTCCCAAAACGCTGCTAATTCCATTATAAAACTGGGTTTCTAGGCCTGCCTTGATTCTTTCAATATCGCGATCGGTTACGCCTTCTTTTTCAAAAAGTACAAAAGCTTCCTTAATTCCACTTTCAATAGAATCCAGATCCACACCGTTATTCGCGGTGATTGAAATTTGAAAATCGCCAGCCAATTCACTTGAATTGTTATAGGCCGTCGTTCTTGAAGTTAAATCTTTCTCTTTTACCAAAACTTTATATAAGGCCGCCTTTTTTCCTTGGGAAAGGATTTCTCCAAGAAAATCTAACGCATAAGCATCTTCAGTGTATTGTTGCACGGTTGGCCAAACCATATTGAGTTGCGGTGCGGTGGCAAAATTATCTTCGTGATAAAGCCTTTTGGTTTCCGAAAGTGTAACAGGCTGTGGCTTTAGCGGCTCCACTTCTTGGCGGCGCTTTATTTCCCCAAAGTATTTTTCAATCATTTTTTTGGCCTCTGCCGTGTCAAAATCGCCTGCCAAAACCAAAGTGGCATTGTTTGGACCGTAAAAGCGATCATAAAATTCCTTTACATCTTCCACGGTCGCATTTTGAAGATCTTCCAATTCGCCAATTACCTGCCAGTTGTACGGATGCCCTTCGGGATAAAGTGCTTTGTCAATTACCCAACTGGTGTGGCCATAAGGGTTGTTGTCCACGCGCTGGCGTTTTTCATTTTGAACTACTTCCTGTTGGTTGTAAAAAGCAGCTTCGGTTACTGTGTTTATTAAAAAGCCCATACGGTCGCTTTCCAGCCACATTACGGTTTCCATTGCGTTTTTGGGAACAACTTCATAATAAATTGTTCCGTCTTTCCAAGTTCCGCCATTCAGCGTTCCTCCGGCATCTTGGATGGTTTTGAAGAATTGATCTTGCGGCACGTTTTCAGATTCCTGAAAAAGCATGTGCTCAAACAAATGGGCGAAACCGGTTCGCCCGGTTTTTTCACGATTGGAACCTACACCGTACTGAATGGCGAGTGAAACAATAGGGTCGCTTTTGTCTTGGTGAAGGATTACATCGAGCCCGTTTTCAAGTTCATATTTTTCAAATGGAACGGAGAGTTTTGCGCTTTCATCATCTAAAGTAGCTTTTTCATTTTTACAGGAAATGGCAAAGAGAGCAACGGTAGCCAAAGCCACGAAGCTCATTTTAAGGGAAGTTTTAAACATAATGAATTGATTTTTTAGGAAAGTTTTAAAGATACAATGGGAAGTGACTTTTCGTCTTAAAAAAAAGTTAAAACGAAATTGAAGTTACTGCGTTTGAAGTATTACCCAAACCACCCATCCCGATCCAAACTCCTATATTGAATGGCCTCAGAAATATGGTTGCCATTAATTTCTTCGGAACCTTCCAAATCGGCGATGGTGCGTGCTACCTTTAAAATACGGTCATACGCGCGGGCGGAAAGATTCAACCGTTCCATCGCGGTTTTTAAAAGTTGCAAGGAAGCTTCGTCCAGCTTGCAGAATTGACGGATTTGTTTCACGCCCATTTGGGCATTGTAATGTATATTCTCAAATTCCGAAAAGCGCTTGGCCTGTATCTTTCGGGCATTGGTAACCCGCTCACGAATTACAATACTGGATTCGCCACGGCGTTCCTCGCTCAATTTTTCAAACGGAACGGGCGTAACTTCTATATGAATATCAATCCTGTCCAAAAGCGGGCCGGATATCTTGCTCAAATACCGTTGCATTTCCGCTGGCGAAGACATTACCGGCGCATCGGGATCGTTAAAATAACCACCGGGACTTGGGTTCATACTTGCAACGAGCATAAAACTGGACGGATAGGTTACAGTGAATTTTGCCCGTGAAATGGTTACATCGCGGTCTTCCAAAGGTTGTCGCATTACTTCGAGAACGCCGCGTTTAAACTCAGGCAACTCGTCCAAAAACAGAACGCCGTTGTGCGCCAAACTTATCTCGCCCGGCTGCGGATATTGCCCACCGCCGACGAGGGCAACGTCGCTTATAGTATGATGCGGGCTTCGGAAAGGTCGCGAGGTCATAATACCACCCCTTTCCATCGTGCGTCCGGCAACGCTGTGGATTTTTGTGGTTTCAAGACTTTCCTGCAAGGTCATTGGCGGTAAAATACTTGGCAAACGTTTGGCGAGCATTGTTTTTCCCGAGCCGGGCGGACCGATCAAAATAATGTTGTGGCCCCCGGCTGCAGCAATTTCCATACAGCGTTTTATGGATTCCTGTCCCTTTACATCTGCAAAATCGTGTTCGGGATGTTCAAGATGGTCGTAGAATTCAGCTTCCATATCCACCTCGGTTTTTTCGAGGGGAATGTTTTCGTTAAAAAAATCGATTACTTCCTTTATATTCTCAATTCCATAAACTTCGATGCCTTCTACAATTGCTGCTTCTTTTGCGTTCTGTTTCGGAAGGATAAATCCTTTAAAACCTTCTTCTTTCGCTTTTAGGGCGATTGGCAAAGCACCGCGGATAGGCTGCAGATTTCCATCCAAAGAAAGTTCGCCCATGATGATATATTCCGAAAGCGGGTTTTGGGCTATAATCTGTTCCGTGGCAACGAGGATTCCCATCGCTAAGGTAAGATCGTACGCAGAGCCCTCCTTCCGAAGATCGGCGGGCGACATATTGAGGATCAATTTTTTCCCAGGAATTTTATAACCGTTGTTTTGAAGGGCGGCGGCAATCCGGAAGTTGCTTTCGCGGATGGCATTGTCTGGCAGGCCAACTAAATGATAACCTATTCCGTTGTCAACATTTACCTCTACAGTAATAGTAGTTGCTTCCACGCCAAAAACGGCGCTACCATAAACTTTTGTAAGCATAACTCAGTATGTATAAACGGGGAGTTTACAACTGAAAGATACTAAAAATGTTTGTAGTGTAGGGTTTGTGGTTTACAGTTTATTGCAATTTTTTTAAAAATTGGGTCAAAAGTTTTTCCGTGGATGAATTCTTTACAAGGGAAGGATTATTTTCTTCAATAGCATTCAAAGTATCATTTGCAACCGTTTTTCCCAATTCCACGCCCCACTGGTCGTAGCTGAAAATGTTCCAAATAATGCCTTGTACAAAGAGTTTATGCTCGTAAAGGGCAATGAGGCTTCCGAGGTTTTTTGGGGTCAATTTTTTTATCAAAATTGAATTGGTTGGTTTATTGCCCTCGAAATTTTTAAATGGATTTTCAACTTTTTTAGCGAACGTTCCCTCCCAAAGGGCCTCGGTTTGGGCGAAGAAATTGGCCATTAAAATATTGTGATTGTAACTATTGCCGTGCAATGGTTCACTAAAACCTATAAAATCCGTCGGGATCAGTTTTGTACCCTGATGCAACAATTGAAAAAAGGCGTGTTGCGAATTGCTGCCCACATTTCCCCAGACAATCGTCCCAGTTTGATAGTTTATTTTTTTACCGTTTCGGTCCACGCTTTTGCCGTTGCTTTCCATCACGGCTTGTTGCAGGTACGGAACCAATTTTTGCAGATATTGCGAATATGCAACAACCGCCTCACTTTCCGCTTTAAAAAAATTATTGTACCAAACTGAAAACAAGGCAAGTAAAACTGGAATATTTTTATCGAAATCTTCTTTTTTGAAATGATTGTCCATTTCAAAAGCACCTTTCAGCAGTGCTTCAAAATTTTTGAAACCTATGGCGCAACAGATGGAAAGACCCACGGAGCTCCAAAGTGAAAACCTACCGCCCACCCAATCCTGCATCGGGAAAATGTTTTCTTCGGAAATGCCGAAATCCTTTGCGCCTTTAACGTTAGCAGAAACGGCTACAAAATGTTTTTCAATATCCGCTTCCGAAGCATTTTTTAAAAACCAATCTCTTACAACCGAAGCATTCGCAATGGTTTCCTGGGTTGTGAAACTTTTGGAAACGATAATAAAAAGGGTTGTCTCGGGATTTAAATTTTTAAGCTTTTCAGCTACATCATCGCCGTCAATGTTTGCGATAAAATGGGTCCGTAAATTATTTCGGTAAAACTGGAGTGCTTCGGTAACCATTTCCGAGCCCAAATGGCTGCCGCCAATGCCGATGTTTACGACGTCAGTAACCGCTTTTCCCGTAAAACCTTTGTGCGAACCGTTAATTATTTCTTCGGAAAAATGCTTCATTTTTTGAAGTGTGGCTGCCACTTCCAACTTCATATTTTCAAAATTGCGAAGCGCGGTGTGAAGCACTGCCCTATTTTCGGTCTCGTTTATCTTTTCTCCAGAAAATTGTTGGTTTATGGCTTCCTTCAACTTTACTTCTTCCGCGAGGTTTATTAAAAGTGAAAGCGTTTCGTCGGTAATTCTGTTCTTTGAACAATCCAAATAAAAATCCTGCCATTCAATCTTAAAACGGTCTGCACGACTGGGATTTTTTGAAAAAACATCCTGCATCTGCAGCCCTTTCATTTCTTGAAAATGGGCTTCAAGTGCTTTCCAAGCTTCGGTTTTTGTGGGATTTATTTTGGGTAAGGACATTTTGATTGACGATTTACGATTTTAGATTTATGATTTTAGCGTTGGGATTTGTTATTTGTTATTTGGAATTTTCTCTTTATAATAATCGATCAATCCATCAATGGGCCGTTGCACGATGTTTCCAAGTTTAAGGTTGTGTGCCGCAAAGCATTCCTTTATAATTTCTTCCGAAAAATGTGCGATGGAGCCAATAAAATGGACTGGCACTTCGTGCGCCTTTTCATAA
Organism: Aequorivita todarodis; assembly: GCF_028561335.1. Taxonomy (GTDB): domain Bacteria; phylum Bacteroidota; class Bacteroidia; order Flavobacteriales; family Flavobacteriaceae; genus Aequorivita; species Aequorivita todarodis. The sequence goes on from NZ_JAQQTG010000020.1 coordinate 25,259, forward strand.
CAAAGAATGCGACACTCAATAAAGTTTGAAATGCCTTCCTTTATCAGCGCGTAAAAATATGGGTTTATTTCTTTCCCGCCACTTTCAAATTTTTCAAAATTAGGTTGGCGGGCAGGCTGTGTAAATATGAATTGCGCAAATGACGCCAAATATGCGTTTGGATTTGGCTTTTTATAAAGATTCATCTTTATTTCATCGGCTTCCAAATTGAAACGTTTTTCAAATTCTGAAGCAATTTCTTTCGGCATTCTCTTGTAATAATAATCGCGGATCAATCTTTTTCCGAAGTAATTTCCACTGGCCTCATCCATCAAAATAAAACCTAGAGAGGGAATTGAGGAGTGAATCTGGGTGCCATCAAAATAGCAACTGTTGCTGCCCGTACCCAAAATGCACACAATTCCCGGTTTGGTAGTGGCGGCAAAAACAGCTGCAGACATATCTTCGGAAACGTTAACTTTTGCATTTGGAAAAAGTTCTTCCAAAACTTTCTTTAAAATACTTCGCGGTGTTGCAGTGCCACAACCTGCACCATAAAAATCCAGAATCTCAACACTATTGAAGACGTTTTTTAAAGTTTCGTTTGAAGCGATGCGAAGCAACAATTCCTCTTTGGGAACCACGGTAGGGTTCAACCCGGAAGTAGCTGTTTTAAAGACCACATGGCCAGCATTGTCCAGCAATACCCAATCACATTTTGTAGAACCGCCGTCGGTTATTAGGGTCATAAATTATAGCGTTGCAACGTGAGCGGCCAAATCAACCAGTTTTGCGGAGTAGCCGTATTCGTTATCGTACCAAGCCACTAACTTAAAGAAATTATCGTTAAGCGCAATGCCGGCATTGGCATCAAAGGTGCAAATGTATGGATCCGAAACGAAATCCTGTGAAACCACTTCGGCTTCGGTGTAGTTTACGATTCCTTTATAATTGGTTTCCGAAGCTTTTTTGAAGAGTGCCTTTATTGCTTCGTAGGTGGCGGGTTTTTCAGTGCGAACCGTTAAATCTACCACGGAAACATCTGTGGTTGGCACGCGGAAAGCCATTCCCGTCAGCTTGCCCTTCAACTCTGGAATTACTTTGGTTACGGCAACGGCGGCACCCGTGGTTGTTGGGATTATATTGCTCAATGCGCTTCTTCCCAACCGATAGTTTTTCTTTGAAGGCTGGTCAACCGTGGACTGCGAAGCCGTTACGGAATGGACCGTGGTCATCAACGCTTCAATAATTCCGTATTCGTCGTTGATTATTTTTGCCATTGGCGCAAGGCAATTTGTGGTGCAGGAAGCGTTTGAAATTATTGTATCGGAAGGCTTAATTTTTGTATGGTTCACGCCCATCACAAACATAGGAGCCGTTTTTGAAGGAGCGGAAATGATTACTTTTTTGGCGCCCGCCTTTAAGTGTGCCGAAGCGGTATCAACTTCCTTGAAAATTCCGGTGCAGTCAATAATAATTTCGGCACCCACTTCGTCCCATTTTAAATTTTCGGGATTTTTTTCGGCGGTGACCCTTATTTTTTTTCCGTCAACGATTAAATTTCCATCCTTCACTTCTACTTTTCCGGGATATTTTCCGTGCACGGAATCATATTGCAATAAATAGGCTAAGTGATCTACTTCCAGCAAATCATTCACAGCAACTATTTCTATATCGTTTCTTTGGGATGCAATTCTAAAGGCTATTCGGCCTATTCGGCCAAAGCCGTTGATTCCTATTTTTATCATGTTTATTGGTTAATCGTTATTTGTTAATTGTTAATCGTTAATTGTTAATTGGAGTATCGCCGTTCCCAAACTCTGCTCCCGGCATCCGTCATCGAACATCCGTCAGATTGAAATAATATCTGCCACACGAATCAATTCTTTGTCAATTTCATTGCTGCCCTTTATGGCTTCGGAAAAAGGGACTGAAGTTACTTTATTGTGGACAATCCCGATCATAACATTGGTTTCGCCGTTTAAAAGTGCATCGACCGCGCCCACGCCCAAACGGCTGGCGAGCACGCGGTCATAACAACTGGGTGCACCGCCGCGCTGAATGTGGCCCAAAACGGTAACCCTAACTTCGTATTCCTTCAGATTTTCTTCAATATACTGGGCGAGCCCAAAAATATTCTTTCCTACTTGGTCGCCTTCGGAAACCACCACGATACTTGAGGTTTTCCCCGATTTTTTACTTCGGCTCAACGATTCAAGTAAACGTTCGCGGCCCATATTCTGTTCGGGGATCAAAATTTCCTCCGCTCCTGCCCCAATACCCGCATTCAACGCAATATCGCCCGCATCGCGGCCCATTACTTCTACCAAAAAAAGGCGGTTGTGCGAGTTTGCCGTGTCGCGAATTTTATCAATCGCTTCCACAACCGTATTCAAAGCCGTGTCGTAACCTATGGTATAATCCGTGCCATTAATATCATTGTCAATGGTTCCCGGAAGGCCAACAATGGGGAAATTGAATTCCTTTATAAACACCGAAGCGCCCGCAAAAGTACCGTCGCCGCCAATAACAATTAGGGCGTCAATGTTTTCCTTTTTAAGATTTTCGAGCGCTTTTTTTCTACCTTCAACAGTCTTAAATTCCTTTGAACGGGCCGATTTCAGAAATGTACCGCCACGATTGATTATATTTTTTACGGAACGCGCATTCAACTCTTGGAAATCTCCTTCAATCAAACCTTGCAGACCCCGATAAATTCCAATACATTTCAAATTGTGATACGCACAGGACCTAACTACCGCACGGATTGCAGCGTTCATTCCGGGAGCATCCCCGCCACTTGTTAAAACACCTATTTTGGTTGGCTTTTTCATATTTTGAAAGTTACTATTAATGTTTCTATTTCAAAATGATTTTAATCAGAAAAAAATACGTGTAAGTACGTATAGCATAGAACGATTTCCCGCCTTATATTTGAATCATAGAATTAGTGGATAATGCACAAAGCAATATTTTTTGTGGGGATAGAAAATATTCTTGGTGCACTTTAAAGTTTACTAAGTTAGGTTTGTTAAAGCATCCCGGCCAATGGCCGGGATGCTTGTTTTTATAATACTTTCATCACTCCTTCAAAACGGTAAATTCTATTGCAGAATCATTGTAAACCTTGTGGGTCTGCTTTTTAAAATCTTCCTGTTTTGCTTCAAAAATATTCGGAACGAAGGTCTGCGGATTTAAATCAATCAACGGAAACCACGTGCTCTGCACTTGAATTTGGATTTTATGGCCCTTCTTAAAAGTATGGTTTATATCCTGAAGTTTGATATTCACGGCAGTTTTTTCATTTGGAATAAAAGGCTCGGGATTGCTGAAACTATTTCTGAAACGCCCGCGCATTACCTCGCTACGGACCATCATAAAATAATTGCCCATTTTTAAATATTCCTGTGTTTCGGGAAAATCTTCGGCATCGGGAGGAAAAACGTCAATCACTTTCACAACCCAATCTGCATCCGTTCCCGTTGTGGAAACATTCAGTTTTGCGAGTATTGGGCCTGCCATTGTTATGGCTTCGGTCAACACTGGGGTTTCAAAAACCAGCACATCCGGTCTGCGGGCGGCAAAGCGCTGATCGTCCGTCATATATTTACGCGGGGTAAAAACCATTTTAATGTCTTCGGAATACGGAACCGGTTTTTTTGGATCGCTGATGAATTCTTCAAAAGTGATGCTTTTTTCAGCTTTTTCGTTCAACCGCTGGTTGCGCTGCAGATAATAGGTTTTCTTTTCGGTATTTTTTGGAGGCCACTGCTCGTAGGACTTCCATTGATTGGTCCCTGTTTCAAACATATAGGCCTCGGGCAGGCCTTCGTCTCCGTTTCCTTCATTTTTCAAAAAATGGTTGAAGAATTTCGTTTCAACATCGCGCTGATAATCCCGTGAAATATTATCGCCAAAATATATATTGCCAATGGCCTGTCGTTCCGTAGTACGCGCCCAATCGCCGTGGCTCCAAGGGCCAAAAACAATCGTGTTATAATTGGAACTGTTCTTTTCCACGGCCTGATAACTGTTGAAGGGACCGTATAAATCCTCGGCATCAAAAAGGCCGCCCACAAACATTACGGCAGGCTTTATATTTTTTAGGTGTTGGACAATGCCGCGCGATTTCCAAAATTCGTCATAATTGGGATGCTCCTTCAATTGTTCCCAAAAAACATTGTCTGCTTTAAAGTATCTATCGAGATTGCCTAACGGCCCTGCATCCAAGAAAAACTGATATTGGTCCTTCGTGCCCAAGTCTGCAAAACTGTACCAAGGCTTATCCGTTGGCTGGGTTTTTTCGTGGCCAAAAAGCGGCGTAATGTTCCAATAACTCAACATATAAGCCCCGTTGTGGTGAAAATCGTCAAAAAAGAAATCGCCAATGGCTGCCTGTGGCGAAACGGCTTTCAGTGCCGGATGCGAATCGAGCAACGAATAGGTTGCGTAAAATCCGGGGTAACTAATGCCCCAAACCCCAACATTGCCATTGTTGTTTGCAACGTTTTTTACCAACCAATCTATGCTGTCGTAGGTGTCGCTGGCTTCGTCAATCTGTTGCCCCGTTTTGTTTGGAATGTACGCCCGCATATTGTCGTAAACCCCCTCGCTCATCCAGCGGCCGCGCACATCTTGATAGACCACGATGTTTCCTTCCTTCATTAAAAATTCATTTGGGGAAATTTTTGAGCGAAATTCCGATTCGCCGTAAGGTGCACAGCTATACGGTGTTCGTTGAAAGAGAATGGGGTACTTTTTTGAAGTGTCCTTCGGCGAATAGATCACGATGAAAAGTTTCACGCCATCGCGCATGGTGATTGTGGTTTCGGTTTTGTTGTAGTTTTCCTTTACATAATTTTCTTCCTGGGCAAAGGCGACAAAACCGACAAACAATAAAACGCAGAGTATCTTTAATGATTTCATATTTTTCTAATCTTTCAAATAAGTTATTTTTAATATTTTCTTTGTGTTTTCGGCTACTTTGAAACGGTCGTCCATTCGGTGGCCGATTACCCAAACTATCTTTCCACCGCTCAAAAGCAGCCAGATTTTTTCCTTTTCATTCAAAGGGATTTTTTCATCCTTAAAAAATTTGCTCAGCTTCTTCTTCCCCTTCATCCCAAAAGGTTGAAACGTATCGCCGCTTCTCCATTTTCTAAGTCTTAAAGGGAAATTTAATTTTTCAGAAGCAACGTAAATCAAATTTTTCTCGGTTTCGCCAATGTATTTTGAAGGTGCTATTTTTAAAGTAATAGGTGAAGTGATTCCTGCTTCGGAAACCAAAGATTCTTCATCTAAGTTTTCGGAATCAATTTCGGTAAGCAACAGTTCCTCGCGGTTTTTCAAAAGTCGGTGCGTTTTTGAAAAAACTTGTTTGCCTGTCTGCGCGTCCAGTAAATTTGAAACGTCTTCCCATTCGGTAAACCCAAAACCGTTCAGCAATTCATAAAGCAATGCTTCGGTATGCGGCAATTCCTTCAATTTTTGAATGTTGATTTTATAGGAATCGTCATTTTTTGAGACTGCAAGCTTGTAAACCAACGCCATATAATCCTCAATCAAGTTTTGCGAAGCTTGCAGGTTTTGTTGGGTTTTCCGAAAATTTTTCAAAAGCGATTCGTTTGATTCCTTAAATTTTGGCAAAACTTCCAAACGCAACTTATTCCGAAGGTAATCGGTCTTTTTGTTGCTGCTGTCCTCGCGCCATTTCAAATGGTTTTCTTCGGCAAATTTCAAGATTTCTTCCCGTGAAAAACTTAAAAGTGGTCTGACAATTTTGTTGTTTTCTTTCGGAATTCCAGTGAGTCCGTTTAAACCCGTACCGCGGGAAAGGTTGATGAAAAACGTTTCCAAATCGTCGTCTAATTGGTGGGCGGTCAATAAATAGTCGTATTTAAAATCGTTTAAAATCTCTGCAAACCAATTATAGCGCAGGTCGCGCGCCGCCATTTGGGTTGAGATTCCGTGTTCTTTGGCAAATTTTTTTGTGTCAAAAGTTTCGGCAAAAACCGGTATTTGCAAGTTTTTTGCCAAGCCGATCACAAACATTTCATCTCCGTCGCTTTCCTTTCCGCGGAGCGAAAAATTGCAGTGCGCCAAAGCGATTTCATAATTTGATTGTTTCAATAAATATGTCAAAACTGTACTGTCCAACCCTCCACTGCAGGCAATGAGCAATTTTTTTCCCAATAAAAAAGGAAAATTGGTTTCTATATTTTTTTTGAATCTTGTAAGCAAATTGAAAATTTAGAAAAAATTTATGACTATCCCTGCAATAACGGCTATTCCGAAGCTTAGCATCGTACCGATAAGCACATATTCCGTCTTTAAGGTTTCGTTATTTCCATAGCGGAGAATGGATTTTGCGGCAATCAAAAAACCGACCGCTGAATATTGTGAAACTATGATGAACGTGAGGGTTAAAATGCGCTCCAAAACGCCGATCACCTTTCCGGCGTTGGGCATTTCGTTGTCGCTGGACACTTGTATTTCCGTAGCCAGGAATACTTCCTTTATAAAAATATTTGCAGGTTTTAGGCATACCAAATAGCCAGTGATTATCAGTAAATATTTAAAATTGATAGAAATTTCTAGGGAAGGATTTATTCCGTGCCATTTATCAAATAAAACGACAACTATGGCCATTATTACTAAATGAATGGCTTGATCGATAAAAAACGCGTACCTGCCAAAAAGTTTGCTGTTAATAAGATGGCGTTTAAATCCATCGGTCAAAAAGTGCGTTATGGCAATAATTGCGGCAGCCATCACAAAACCAAGCTGCAATGAAAAAAGCCATGACAGTACAAAACACGCAAGTCCGTGCCAATACAAAAAAGGGCTCTTAAAACCGATCGTATTTTTTTGCTTAGCCAGTTTCCCGGTCTGAAAAAAGTAATCCAAACACAGGTGCGCAATAAATTGGAGCAGCAGCAATTCTTTTAATCCCATAGTTTTAGTTTGAAATTATCAATTTAAAATAATTTACCGCTTCTTCAATGGCATTCCAGCCCACGCTGGTGGAATGTTGGTTGACGGCAGACTGCCCAATGCCAAGGCGTTTGGCTATTTCATCTTCTTGGTTGTTCATCAATTTTAAGTACAAAACTTCGCATTGTCTGGAAGTTGCCTTGCTGAGCAAAACATCCAATAGCGCCAATAAAGGTTGGAAATTTTTATTTAAAGTTTCATTTTTTGATGCGAAAAACAAGGTGTTTTTTATAACGATGCGTTCTTTGTTGTAGGTTGTTTCGCCACTTATTTCACGGCCCGAAAGGTAAATGGCCTCGCCGTCTATCACCCCTTCTTCGGGTTTGTAGCGGCTTAGTTCGCCATATCCTATTGCGAGCCTTATTCCGTGGGTTTTGAACTGTTTTATCCTATTGTCCTCGCTTTTATAATCCTTCATTTTAATGGGAATTGCCTTCACAAAACTTTTTATGGCCAATGCCACTTGCAGTCCTTCCGAGGCCTTCGGAACCACACATTCCAAATAGTCGCCTTTTATGATGCGGCCATATACGTTGAATTCCTCCTTCAGACTATGGAGCAGGGTATTTAGATTTTCCTCAACAAATTTGCGGTCCTGGGTATGCAAACCTGTTGACGAAACAATATCGCCAGAGATAACCGAATAATTCATTCCTTAAAAATTTATTCAAATATATAAATTTATTAGCTTAAACACTAATAAATATGTTTTATTAGCTTAAACACTAATAAATGGACTATATAAGTTTAAACGCTAATAAAAGAGATTTATACGTTTCCGGGCTCATAAAGAATTGTTCAGAACTTCCCGCATAGCCTTTGCTTTCAACAAACATTCTTCGTATTCCTTTTCGGGGATGGAGTTTATTGTAATTGCACTTCCAACGGAAAAACTTACATATTCTTTTGAAGAATTATAGAGAATACTTCTGATAACAACATTAAAATCAAAATCTGCCGAAGGGGAAAAATAGCCGATAGCTCCGCTATATAGCCCGCGTTTGGCATCTTCTATTTCTTCTATAATTTGCATCGCCGAAATTTTTGGCGCCCCCGTCATACTGCCCATTGGGAAGGTATTTCTTAAAATCTCAACGCTGGAGGTATGTTCCGCCACGCTACAGGCGACCGTGGAAATCATCTGGTGCACTTGTTCAAAAGTATAAATGGTGCACAGTTCCTCCACGGAAACACTTCCCTTTTCGGCAATCCGGGAAAGGTCGTTGCGCACCAAATCTGCAATCATTATATTTTCGCTGCGCTCTTTGGGGTCATTGGCCAACTGCTGCGCCATTATTAAATCTTCCTCTTTATTTTTTAGACGCTTTGCCGTTCCTTTTATAGGTTGGGAAACGACGGTGGTTCCCGTTCTTTTTAAATAGCGCTCGGGCGATGCTGAAAGTGCGAAAATATCGTCCAGCTTCAGAAAAACCGAAAACGGCGGTCTTGAAATTTTATTAAGTTGCATAAACGCTTCCATTGGATTGATTTCAGCATCTTCGGAATAAAATTCCTGACAGATGTTAACTTCATATATATCCCCGCGTTTTATGTGCCCAAGCACCTCGCCCACCTTCTGAAAATAACTGTCTTTTGAGGTTCGAATACGTATATTTATAGTTTTTGGGATTTCGGATGCTACGGGCTGTGCGACAATCTCGGAAATGGTTTTTAAATCTTCCTCCATTTCATCGGCAACCATATTCAAATAAAGCACCTCAACATTATTTTCAGAAAAAAGAAACAGTTTTTTGGGTTGAAAAAAATAAAGGTCGGGAAAGTTCAAACCATCAAAATTGTTGGAGTGAAGCTTTTCCACATCATTTTTAAGATCGTAGGAAAGATACCCAAAAATCCAATCTGCGGTACTGGCTTGGTATTCCTTCAGTTTATCAAAAGCATTGTGGGAGTCTGTTTTTAACGCCGTAAACGCATCAACGGCAAGAATTGCCTGATAGCTTTCATGGGCTTGCGAATAGTTATTGCTGTCCAGCCATACCACTTCCTGAAACTGCTGTGACCATTGGAGCAAGCGGTTTTTGGAATCTTCAGTTAAAGAAAAAGGATATTTCTTTACGGTGCGCATTATTGTTCAATTTGATGCACAAAATTTTGGATGACATCCGTAAAGCCGAGGAGCAAAACTTCGTTGGAAATTGATTGGGTCTCTTCAGAAAAATTCTCCGAAAAGGAAGGAAAGCTAAAACTTTCAACTATGATGCCACCAAAGCGGGGAAGCACATATTTTGCATATTCCAGGGCCGAAGCAGCGCCTCGCTTTCCATCTGAAGTGCTCATCAACAATATTTTCTTTTCTTTCAGAAAACCGTAATCCAGTCTTGAAAGCCAATCCAATGTGTTTTTGAAATACGCTGAAACCATTCGATTGTGCTCGTTTACGGAAATAACGAGGGCATCGGCTTCTCTTATCTTGTCATGGAGCATTTTTAGGGCTACGGGATACCCTTTTTCACGTTCAATATCTTCGCCGAATAGTGGCAAATCATAATTTGTAAGTTTGATAATTTCAACCTTATGTGCAGCAATTTGAGACGCTGCAAAACTTACGAGTTTATGGTTGATGGATTTGCTGCTGTTACTGCCTGCAAAAAATAGGATTTTTTTCATCTGCCAAAGTTATTGAAATGGAGGGGTTAAAAAAACCCACGCCAAAAAAATTGACGCGGGTTTAAAAAATGGAAAATTTAACCTATTATAGCTTCACGATGCGTTTTACAACACTTGTGTCTTCGGCATTTATTTTCACAAAATACATTCCCGTTGCAAGGTTATCCAACGAGATATTGGTTTCAACGCCAGCTTCGGAAAGATCTATATTTTTAATAATTCTACCTTTCACGTCCGTAATGATTAGGTTGCCCAATTGTGCCGAGGTATTGTTCTTCAACGTAATCTCGCCAGTTGTCGGGTTTGGATAAAGAAGCAGGTTATTGGCAAATTCATTTTCGCCTATACCGACCAAATAATCAACAGTAACGGTAAAAGTACACGTGTCTTCATTGCCTGCGGCATCCGTTGCAGTCATTGTCATAACCGTAACACCTTCTCCAACCATCGTTCCGGCAACAGGATCTTGCGTTATAACGGGGGCTGGGTTGCAGTTGTCCGTTGCAGTTGCATCGCCGGTGTAATCTGGCAATGTATATTGTTCTCCATTAGGTATCGAAACCATAACATCTGCTGGGCAGGTAATCACAGGATTTTCTGTTTCAACAATAACTTCTGTAAGGGTTCGCTCGCCCGGGCAACCAGCGGTTCCTAAATTGATATCGCTGTTTGGCGTTCCAAAATCGGAAGGCTCACAGATTCCGGACCAGTCTGCAGCAGAATTTGTATCACCAACTCTTCTAAAGGAAGTAGAGCCACAATCTGCAACCAGGGAAGCTCCTGTGCCTGTCCAATCAAGGTCGGCAGCGGTAATATTGAATCCTGAGATTGTAACGTTAAAACCGGCGATTTCACCAGCGCTAAAATTCCAGAATACGGAATCAACCACGTTTCCACTTGGATCAATAATCAATATCCATCCAGTGCCAGCGTTATCCCAGAACAAATTATTGCCCCAATATCCTGAGCCACCGTCATCATTCCAATCAACCACCGTATTGGCGCCCATATTTCCGAGGGTTTTCACTATTGAGTTTACAGAATTGATGTCAGAATAAGGAGTATCACTAACCGCAACTTTATATCCTGTATAATCTGTTGCCACTCCTACGTTTTGAATCTCTAACCTATCTGGGGTTTCCAGATTAATCTCAGAAACGACCAATTGCGACAATGGTCCAGGCGCACTTTCCTGAGCATACACATTAGTGGTCCCTGTGGGTGTAAAAGTATAGGATGTACCTTCAAAGAGGAAGTTGCCGTCCGTTGGGGCATCAAACCATCTTATTACGTTGTTAGGGTCGTTCAGCGTAGCCGTCACGGTTACTGGGTCTCCAAGACAGAAACCAGTTACTCCCGTAGTTGTTGGCCCTGCAGGCACTGCCAAAACCTCAATGGTATCGGTGGCAGAGGATGCTACTGAACAGGGGCCAGCTGGCACGTCATAAGTAATAGTATGAACACCTACGCCTGCAACAGCAGGATCAAATGTGAAAGTAGATCCGTTACCATCATCGGTAACTCCCGGCCCACTATAAGTACCACCGCTTGGTGTTCCACCCGATAAACCGGTCTGTACACCAGAAGTAGCACAAACTTCTTCCAGCACAGACAGGGCAGCTGTTTGTGAAGGAGTATCAAAAGCTTGCGTTCCGTCACTTCTACTGTTTGAAGAACCTTGACTTGCGCTAAAGCCCAAACCTCTTTTTGCAAAAGCATCCCAAAGCAAACATTCGTTTGCACCGCCATAAAGAGCTTGGTCTGCAGCAAAAATCGCATCACGACCATCCACAAAACCGGGGCTACAAGGTTGAAGTTTCATTCCTTCAGTAACCAAAGCCAAAGCTTGAATGTTTCCTGCGTCTAGGTTAACGTCTCCAGTAAAATTGTAAGGGTTTGGATCGAAACCGTGTTCGTCTATCAACGCCCAGGTTACTTCCCAAAGCATTTCGGCCCAAACGGAACCAACGCCATGCGGAACAGCAGCAGTTTTAATAAAATCATATGTCTGTGGGTTCACACTCATATCTGTACTGTATGGATAATCACGAATACCTCCGCCTCCTTGGCCCTGGCCAAAAAGATAGGTACCAACGGCACGGGCATCTGTGCCTACATCACCAGATTCAATGGTCAATAATACTCCAAAAAAGTCACTCCATCCTTCACCCATTTGCTCTTGGTTTTGCAAACAGCTAGATGCAGCTGGGCCACCTGTTAAACGGTTAGATATACCATGGCCATATTCGTGCATGATAACCAAATTGTCAAAATCACCATCTTTATCATTACAGATATACATTTGCATTCTAGGATTGCTTCCGTCAGGAGGAGTACCAAAGTTTGCATTACACGTTCCTGAACCATCTTGTGCTTCCGCATTTACGTAATCGTTTCCTAAACCTCCATTTCCATAGTTATTTTGCTGAAAGTTTCCACTCACTTCATCAAAACCATATTGATACATAATGTCGTGAAAAATATTGTTCATATAGAAAAGATTGGTTATCGCAGCATCTTCATATTGATTTGCATTGGTGTAAATCTGACTGAAAGGATAACCGGTAAATTCCAAATTTGCTCCCGCATCTGGTTGGTAGCCCGGGTTGTTGCCATCTTCATAGGCATTTACATTGTTTCCGCGGGTAACGGTATATTCTGCTCCAGCAGCACCATTCGTGTCATGCCACCCAAAGGGCGAGGCCGTTGGATCTGCTGGTTGAACCTCAATGGTTCGCGCTCCATAATATGGGCTTTCAAGTGGAAGCGCAAATACTTCGTAACACTCTGTACACGCCGCAGGTTTATTGGCGATAATTTCATCATAATTTGGAATATCATATAAGTTTGCATTGAAATCCATCGTCTTCACATCGTTGCTGTGATCGTGATGAATTGCACAGCTAACCATCCAGTTTGCTTTGTTGACGATTTCGCCAGTTGTGGCATTTACCCTTAGGCTCCACCAGTCTGTTTTTCCTTCAATTGAAATATCCCAACACAAAACCAATTGGTCTGTTTCCGTTTGTGCATACATCAATTTTGCAGGAATTGGGCTCAAAGAAATTCCGCCATCGCTGAGCAGGGTTTCTCTGGCAACACCACTGGCACCTTCCAAGACAGACAGGGACCCGTTGATGGAATACCCCAATTGCAGGGCCGCCGCTTGGACTGCCTGTGCCGCTGTAAGCCCAGGCTGATTTGAGCCCGAAAGCTTTTCAGCTGTACTTTTTATAAATTTGTTGTCTTTTGAAATTACTTCTCCGTTCGCCAAAGTGTGGATACCTGATTCCGTTCCATAAATTTCGATTCCATTCAGTAATTGCCTGAAATATATATGCTGAATTCCACTAGTTTTGCTAACAGATTCACTTGTTATTTGCCACTGAACATCTTGTGGCAATAGTTCATTTTGCTCCAGAAAATGATTCAACTGTTTGTTGATCACTCCTGAAAAATTTTGCGCAATCACAGTGCCCGAAAACACCAACATAATTGCCAGGAAGAAACTCCGGGTAACTTTTTTCATTTTTGATTTGTTTGGATTAATACTAGTTTAAAGCAGATTAAGCTTTTGTAAAGCTATTAAAAAAAATATTTTTCACAACTTTTTCTTAAATTACAGAGAGAAATTTAACATATATCTCTTAATATCTGCGATTTTAGGAAACATTCAAAAACTCTTTAAATTTCAAAGTAATAATTTCATTACATTTACTTTCAAAAAAAAAGTTCTATGGAACAACCCAACGATCTCATCATAGCCATGCAAAACGGAGACGAGAAGGCTTTTTCCCGTTTGTACACTATGTATAGCGAGGCTATTTACGGAATCATTTACAGCATTGTTTTGGATGAAAACACCGCAGAGGAATTATTACAAGACGTTTTCATAAAAGTCTGGAACAATGCCGCTTCCTATTCCGTTAAAAAGGGTCGCTTTTTTACCTGGCTTTTGAATATTGCCCGAAATACCGCCATAGACGAAACCCGGTCCAAAGCATTTAAGAACTCTAGAAAAAACCTAAGTACCACAAACTTCGTAGATATATTATCATCCTCAGATAGTTTAAACAGGGCGACCAATGCCATTGGGTTAAAAAAGTTTGTGGCCGCACTAAAACCGGCGTGCATCAAGATAATTGATCTTTTATATTTTAAGGGATTCACACAGGCAGAGGCGTCAAAAACATTGGAAATACCCATAGGAACAGTAAAAACAAGAAACAGGACCTGCATCAATGATTTGCGGGTACTGGTTTTAGGATAAAAAATTATGACCCCAGAAGAAATAATAGCATCAGGAAATTTAGAGCTTTATGTATGTGGCGCATTACCGCCAGATGAAGCTGCTGAAGTAGAAGAGGCAATTGCCGCCCATCCCGAAGTAAAACGTGAAATTGAACTTATTGAAGCGTCGCTTTTGCACCTTGCCGAAACAGTAGCCCCTCCGGTACAAGCAATGACTTGGACCTATATTTTAAATTCAATTAGAAATGCAAAAGATATGGGAGACAGTAAAGTAAGAACCCTAAACTGGCCAGCAATTACGGGCTGGGCCGCTGCCATCTTGTTTGTGGGCGGAATTATGTGGATGCTGAAACAAACCAACGATTTGAACAATTCACTGCAAGTAACTACCACTGAAAATACAATTTTAAAGGAAGAAAAATCTACCATTGAGAACCAACTTGCCGAAAATAACAAAACCCTTGAAATTTTAAGATCCAAAGATTACCAGGCATATACACTTCCGGGAAATCAAGCTGTTGCGCCCGAAGCTTTTGCAAAGGTATATTTGAACAAAAAGGAAAATATAGCTTATATAGATGTGAAAGGTCTGCCCGCTCCTCCCCGCGGAAAGGTGTACCAAGTGTGGTCCCTTAAAATGGAGCCGCTAACACCTACCAGCGTTGGCCTGATTGATCCACAAAACCAAGCAGGCGAAGGAATCTATAAGTTTGTAAACTTCCCCGCTCCAGAAGCTTTCGGAATAACCTTAGAACCGGAGGGCGGAAGCGAAACGCCTACCCTTTCGCAATTATATACTTTGGGAATGATTACCATTTAAGGAGAAATAATATCTTGAATTAAAAACCTGAACGCCCATTCAGGTTTTTTTGTGGAGATGCAACTGAAACACACGAATTTATTTTAAAAATATTCGGCCATCCGTGCCAAAAGAAAAGCGTCCACCATTTCTGACGGACGCTTTAACTAACAAAAAAACTCTGAAAAACCGGTTTAATCGGTTTTCATAAACATCTATCAATTTCTTGATAGATAACCAACCTCAACCATACTTACGTAAAAAACTGAAAGTCGGTTTTCATTTTTTATAAATTTTCTGCTTTTTTCGCTTTTATTGGTCCCAGCTCATAGGCCGCTCCCAGCAATTCTTCTTTGAGCGGTCTTACTTTGTCTTCCATTCCGTTCGCTTTATAGATTAACGCTGAATGAAAAAGCGCCTTGGGTTCTGAAGTTTTGCCTTCCACATATTCCGCTATTGTTCTAAGCGCCGCTTTTTTGTCGCCAGCTTTTAATTGAGAAAAGGCCAATAACTGATAGGTTTCCGGGGTGGCGCGGTTTGTAATTTCCATTGCTGCCAATTTCAGTGCTTTTTGTGGTTCACGGTCTGCGTAAAAATCGATGAGATATGCATTGTACATTCCACCGTAATCAGGATTTTCCGTTGCTTTTATAAATTTTGCATATTCTTTATTTGCTTCTGAAATGTTACCATCAAATTCTGCCATTTGTCCTTTTAGGAGATAATAATCCGGCGCTTTGTGGTTCACCATCACGGAATCCAAGATACGGTTTGCTTCCTTGGTGTTTTTTTCGGAAGAATACGCCATCCAAGCAAGTTGTTTTTTTACATAATGATTGTCCGGTTCCAGCGCCAAAGTCTTCAAATAACTATCGTATGAATCCTGAAGTCTTCCGGCATGGCCATAAAAATCGCCAATGTTGCTATATATCCAAATCTTTAGCCCTTTATTGTCGCGTGCTTCGGCTATCTGCTTCGCCTGTTCCATATATTTTATAGCCGCATCAAGATTGCCGTTGTGGTCGCTCCATTTTGCAAGACGTATCAAATAGTTGAAATCCTTTGGATCTTTAATTTTTCCTAAAAGGGTATCTGCGCGATTGTATTCACCCAGTTCCATAGCTACATCAAAAAGCATCATTTCGGTTTCTCTGTGATTATCTGGATAGGTATATGCGCTATCCAACAATACTTGTGCTTCCTTAAAACGGTGTTGCGAAACGTAATTGTGTGCTAAGCTTCGCAAATAGGAATCTTTATTTCGTGCTGAAACATCATGTGATTTTTTAATAAGCTTTTCAGAGGTTTTTAATTCTGAAATATCTCCCGTAATTCCAAACATCGCAGCGTGTATGCCAGACATACGGCTCATTTCTACCAAATTGGTAGAATCGTTATCAAATTCTTTCTGCCAAAACTCAAACTCTTCGTGAAGCGCATTTTTAGAAGGGGTATTGTTTGTAATTAAATATGGATCGTAATCTTTGCTGTCAGTTATTTTTTGAGCCTTTTCTTGACACCCAAAAAGAACAGCAATACATGCTATTGTTATTATCTTTTTCATCTTTTTAAAAAATTTGTGTTGGTTTCGTTTTTTTATTAAAAACGTTTTTAAACCAAAAAAGAGAACAAACAGTTCTCTTTTTTGGTTTAATATTTACTAAATTAAAATGGTCCAGCCATATAAGGGAAGGTGCTGGAGAATGCAACATCATTAGCTGGTACTCCATCGCTTGTTAAACCAGGATTGTCGGTTCCACCGGGCCCTCCAAAAATCAACAGTAACGATACATCTATCACATCATCAGTCAATGTTCTACCTGTTAGTATTTCTGTTCCGTTGAAATAAGTGGTTATTCCTGTTTGTGCCAACCACAATACATCTCTTGAAAGAACAGTTGTAAATGTAGCAGCATCAAGACCCCCATTTGGAAGCGCATTTGTAGTATATCCAGGATTCAATGCAAGAAGGTTCGTTTGGAACTTACTTTGGAAGGCAGCTTGCATTTCTGAAGGTACAGTTACGTTAAACGAATCTTTGAAACCTGTAGTTCCAAATACGGTATTGATTCCCGGACGACCCATTTGATCTTCCTGAATAAAAGTTCCGCTAAAATCTAGTACTTCACCACAAGGCAGACAATCTGTTCCACCACAGTCAATGCCTGTTTCTTCACCGTTCAGAATTCCATCGTTACAAGTAGCATTAATAATTACGTTATCGTCTTCGTCTTTACATTGCACAAATAATAGCGAAGTTGATATCGCTGCAAAAAGGGTTATATATTTAAATGTTTTCATCTGTATATTATATTTAAGAGTTATGAAGATAGAATGCCGTTCAAATTTTTGAATAAATTTATAATTGGTAAATGGGCATTTCATCTTTTTATAAATTTTTAAGGTTAGCAATTCTTATTGTTTTCTTTTTGTTTCTACCCAAACATTATATATAGGAGTGTTGGGAGCATACGGATTTACACCTGCAATTGCGTTTGGAAGCATTGATTTTGGAAGTTCAATTACTACGCTCAAAACGTTTTTGCCTGCAAAAGTATCATCGCCTGGGTTATCAAAACCTGTAGCTGTTCCTGCAAGAATTTCGTTATACTTGTTAAAATCAAAGAAAAAAGGATCTTCGCGAGGTCCTGCAAAAAACTTCATTCCGTTTTTATCTGTTATTTGAACATCGTCTCTAGTGGAAATTTTCACACTATATGGTGTCGAAGTGGAAATAGTACTTTTAGTACCTTCCGAACCACTAAAAGCTGGAGCCGAAGGACCAAAGAAATACATAGAATCTCCTCGCTTTATAGCTTGGATTACGATATCTTCTTTAAGATCATTGTTGTGATCTATATTGAACTCAATCAATATAGTTTCGTCAAACGTTGCTTGGTCTGTAGGTGCTCCTGGTGCTAAAAGCCCTTGTACGTTGGCAGCAAAAACAAAATTGCTACTGTTTGTGCCCTGAAAAGCATAAAAGTCAGTAATGTCTGCTTTTGTACCTGCAACTGCTGGCGCGTCAATGTGATCTGCAGAAATTAAAACTATCGATAGTGTGGCTATTGCCAGTCCACCGATTATTGCAAAAAATTTTGATTTTTTCATCTTTTTTGTTGGTTTTTATTAATTATTTTTACTTGTTCGCTATACTTACGTTTAATTGTAAGTGCATGGTTTTCACAAATGCGTTAATCTTTTGTTAACGAGGAAAACTGCAGTTTAAGAGCTCTAAAATAACCATAAATAATTCAATGAACCCTTCTGCATCTGATTGGATTTTAAAATTTTTGAATCTTTTTGAAAAAGAGGAACTTATAGATGACTTCAAAAACGAGCACAGGTTTTACGAAGCCCTAAAGCACACGGGGTTTATATATGGGGTGTCTGTTTGTGCGATTCCGAAAAAATCTTTGGGCAACTTGAAGCTTACCAAGGAAGAGCTTACCAAAATAAATCTCTTCCACGCCATGCTGTTTCAGTTTTTTCAGATTAACAAGAATGGCACGTATGAAGAAGCCATCAATAACATTTTGCTTTTTTACAAGCAACTTGAAAAGGGAAAAACGGGTTTTTTCCATAAGTTTTCACTTTCACAAAGCCCTTCAAATACCTTGGAACACATTTTGTCCGCGCGCCTGCAGTCCGCCAATTCGCTTTTAAAGAAAAATACCATTTCCCTGCTTACCCATGCGCTGCTTTATTTGGATATACTGTCCTATAAACATTGGCAAAAAGATCCAAATTCAGCAAAAAAGTATTACCGACAGCAAGAGACCATCGTGCTAACCGCCTGTTTTTACACGTTAAAGTCCAAAAAGAAAAAAACAAAATACGATAAATTGCTGATCGAGCTTTTTGAAACCTCCTCGGAATATATAATTGATGAAAGTGAAGGTGGGGCCGCCACTTTTTTGGATAGCCTGAATTATTTGGACAATGATGAGGATTCCTCGGAAAAGAAATATATACTGGACCTGTGTTGCCTTACGGTGTGGGAAGATTTAAAACTTGACTATTCCGAACAGCAGTTTCTACAGCAGTTATTGGCAACGCTAAATCTTTCCGAAGCAGCGTTGCAGCAAAGCCTTTCTGACTTAGCAGTCTTTTCAAAAAAATATACGGAAAAAATCCTGCTTTTTGAATATTCAAACCCTGTAAAGCAGTTTTACAAACAATCCGCCGCAACGGTGAAACTCTTGATTATTCGCAATAAAGACCGCTTGGCACGCGAGCTGGAGGAAAGCGGCGAGCTGGTTGTCCTTTTGGGCCAATCCACCCTGCGCGATCTTTCTGCTGAAGAAAAAACAAAAGTGAAGGAACAACTGCTGGATATTTGCAAGACCATTCCATCGCTCACTATTTTCCTGCTTCCCGGCGGTACTGTACTTTTGCCTCTTTTGGTAAAGTTTATCCCAAAACTTTTACCTTCTTCATTTCAGGAGAATAGGATAACGCCCCCTAACCCCCCAAGGGAGAAATGACTAAGTTTTTCACACTGAACGCAGCCGAAGGGTTGAATTTTGAATTTTATATTTGGCACCCTGAGCGTATTTGAAGGGTTGAATCTTTATTCCAACCAAAGTTTAAAATCCTTTACACGCTCGCGGGCAACAATTACTTCCTGTTCCTCAAAGCTGTTCAATTTTAACTGAAGACGGGAATTGGTATAGGAAATTATATCTTTTATCGCATTGATATTTACGCAATATTTCCTGCTTATCCTGAAAAAGGTTTCGGGCGAAAGCTCCTGCTCCAACTGTTCCAAAGTAGTTTCCAAAAGGTAATCGCGGCCGTCCACGGTGTGTGCATAGGTGCCTTTGTTTTCGGAATAGAAACACTCAATTTCATCTACAGAAATCATTTTTATATGCTGGCCAATTTTGGTCGTAAACCGCTTTTTATACTCGCGTTCCACAGGATTGACGAGCAGTTTTTTGATGTCCTCAAAATTAAACTGCACGTTTTGGACTGCTGGTTTTAGGGATTTGTATTTATTAACAGCGGCCTGCAGTTCGGCTTCGTCAATCGGTTTCAGCAGATAGTCTATGCTGTTCAATTTGAAGGCTTGCAGCGCATATTCGTCAAAAGCAGTGGTAAAAATGATGGCGCTGTTTACTTCAACAATATCAAAAATCTCAAAGGAAAGGCCGTCGCTCAACTGGATATCCAAAAAAATGAGGTCCGGATGCGGGTTCTTCTGAAACCATTCCACAGCTTCTCCCACGCTGTGCAACATTTGGTTTACGTTCACATCCTGTTTTTCCAGCATGCGCTGAAGATAACGGGCTGAAGGTTTTTCGTCTTCGATGATTAGTACGTTCATTTATTCGTGAATTCGGGACCTGCCTGCCAGAGGCACGACAGGCAGGTTTGTTAATTCGGGATTCGTGAATTCGGGACGGGAATTGGGATTTTCAGTTCTGTCTTCTTTAAATACTGCGCACTGGTACCGGGAACTGTAAACTTTTTTAAAGGTCTTCATCCAAAAACTGTTTTATTTTCTTCTCTTCCCAACGTTTCAAAAAATTGTTTTTCACCTTTAACACAAAGAAAACATAAAGCGCGTGCGAAACAATCCCAAAGCCCCAAAAAATGGCGGTTACATAATTCCCCCAATCGGCAAAATCAATTTCCTTGCCGTTGAAAACGTTTGCGGAAATAAGTATGATTACAGCATTTACGATAATATACACCGCCAAGTGGCTATAAAAACCTTTCAGCATTTCCACTTTTTTCTTTGCTCTTAAATAGGTAAGACTTTTCTTGGTTTCCATTGTTACTTACATTTTATTCTTCTTTCATAAATTTTTTCAATTGTCTTTCTTCCCAGTTTTTTAGGAACGGAAATTTATATTGAAAGACTTTCGCTGCGTGAAATAGCAATCCAATTCCCCAGAAAATAGGGACTATCAAGATATTCCAATCTATCCATTCCACAAAATTTTTGTCGTTCGATTCAATTTGAAAAAACTCCAAAACCCTTCCTCTTACAACAAATAGGGCAACGTTTATAATTACATAAACCAGCAGATGCTTATAAAATCCTTTTAGTGCCTCTACCCTTTTGTGGGCCTTTCGCAATTTTATATTTTCAGGATAATCCATCTTAGTTCCAATTGTTTTTGTTGTTTTTTTCCTCTTCTTCCATAAACTGCTTCAATTTTCTTTCTTCCCAGTCCTTTCCTATAAAAGGCATCCATCTAAAAGCTTTAATGGCCTGAAAAAAGATGCCGATTCCCCAACCGAAAGCCGCCCAGAGAAACCACGGATAATCCCATTGGTTTATATAATAATTCAGTCCAGCCAGCGCAGCGATAAAGATGATGTAAAACATCAAACTGCTATAGAATTTCTTTATTTCGGCAACACGTCGTTTCGCCTTAAAATATTTACTGTCTTTGTTTTCTGGTTCCATAATAGTTGTTTTTAAATTATAGTATAAAAGTAATAGTGCTGAAACCCAATATGAAATAGAATCTTCCGAACTGTACTTTATATAGGATGAACCGTAATTTATTCGTCTTTGTCCATCAGCTCCCTGATTTTGCGTTCCTCCCAATCCTTTCCAAAAAAGGGATTGTAGTTAAAGGTTTCCGAAGCGTGGCTCGTTACGCCAATGCCCCAGCCCACAATAGGAAAGAGCGCCCAGGGAAAACCCGCCCGCGAAATATAATTTAAGTATATAAAAACGGGGACCATCATAACGTATATTGCCAGGTGGATATAAAAACCCTTCAGTTTTTCAACCCGCTTTTTGGCAAGCTTGTATTTTTTTTCTGAAATAAATGTTTCCGGTGTGTTCATAATTTGAAGATTTTCACCCAAAATCGGGATTGCAATGCTGAACTGTTTTGGGTTTTTGTTGATAATCACCGGGCGTTTCGTCAACAGTGCATACCTATCGCGAATGTTGCGCAGGCCCACGCCCGTACTTTCCTTTAAGACCTGTTTTGGCTGACTGTTGTTGGTTACAACCAAATTGCCGTTTTCTTCCGAAATATTTATATGAAGCTTTTTTGAAGGCATAACCTGATTGTGCTTTACGGCGTTTTCCAACAAAAGCTGAAGCGACAAAGGCACAACCTTCGCCTGCGGATTTTTCAATGTTGAAGGCGAAGTAAAAACAATGCTGTCCTCAAAACGGACCGCCAATAGCGACATATAGAGTTCTGCGAATTTCAACTCTTCTTCCAGCGTAACGAGTTCCTTGTTTTTTTGTTCCAAAACGTAGCGATATACTTTTGAAAGCGACGTGGTAAAACGCGTTGCGGCTTCGGGGTTTTCTTCAATTAAACTGGTAAGCACGTTCAAACTGTTGAAAAGAAAATGCGGATCCAATTGGTTTTTAAGGGCATCAAATTTCGCTGAGGCCGTACCGGCAATAATTTTCTGCTCGGTTACCCTGTTTTCCTGTTTGTTTCGATAATAATATACTGCGTAAAAAATTGCGGTAACAACCACCGAAATTATAAAGGAAATGTAGTAATACTGCATTTTTTCAGCAGCAATAAATTCGGAAAAATTCTTTCCTTCTATGATTACTTCCGTAAGAATGCGTATGAAGAAAAGTGCCAAAAGTGTGACCAGAATTCCGCCGAAAAGTCCTTTTAAAAGATTCCTTGCCTTGAAAACTTTATTTGGAAATACCTTCAACAGGAAGTCAAAGTAATACGCATTCACCATATAGAGGATCACGGCATACAGCTGATTATAGAGGAAAGTTATAAGAATGTCCCTTCCGTTATCATAGTGGTAGCCATTGGCATATTGAATCAGCCCCAGAATAATAAAAACGAGGATCCCCACAAAAAATGCCTTGCCGAAATCTTTTAGAATACGCATAACTGTTTTTCCTTTTAATACCTACAAGGCCTTAAAGACCTTGCAGGAGGATTATTTGTGAATTCGTGCCAAAATTTTTACTTACAGCTTTCGGCCTGTATCTGCTTTGCCCGCTCTTCGCCATAGGTTGGGTAAAACTCGCCCGCTGGTTTAAAGGTAGCAAAAAGATCTATGGCCCGTTGAATGTCCTTGCAGTAAGGTTCTATAGGTTGCCCAAAATATTTGGCGCCGCCCATATCCCATTCGGCTTTTGCCAAAATCATCCGTGGATTGTTGGGCGCCAATGCCAAAGCTTTGTTGTAAAGCTCCGAAGCCTTTGCGGAATAGGTCATTCCATACTGCTGCCCGTCATAAACAATCCAAGCAGTGTATAGCTGTGCCTGCAAAACCAGCAAATCTGGGTTGTCCTTGGAAATGGCCATGGCATCATTTATAAAATCCTGAGCTTTGTCCAGTTGCGCTTTCAACTTGGTGCCATCTTTTTCCGTAAAGCTGTTGATCACGTTAATTTGGGCTACGTAGTACGGCGGCAACCAATTGTCCGGTTCAGCCGTCGCGATTCTTTCAAAAACATTCGCGGCTTCCCAGGATTTGTTTTCTTGCCATAACTGAAAGGCCTTTCGCATTCCCTGTTGGTATTTTGTGGGTGCGGAATCCGCATTTGCAGTTGAAGTGTCGGTCTGTGCCTGCATTACCAATACGGTAAAGAAAAGCGTGAGATAAGTGAGTACGTTTTGCATGGTTTTTATTTTTTATTGGTTATTATTTATTGGTTATTATTAATTTTTATTGTTGTTCAAATTTCCATCAAAATATTTCTTCTGAAAAAATCCTTCAACCCAACTGTTGTTTTTGTAGGCTGAACTGTATTCCTTTCCAGCTTTGTCAAAGTTCCCACTTTGAAAATCCCCCTTTGGGAGTTAGGGGGCTTACAGATTATCCAACTGATTATCCCTTCCATCATCGCTAATCGTCCAAAAGAATCCAATAAAAAAGAACTGGTCCGCAGCTGGGCGAAGCTCCCTTCGTGCAAAATTTCCATGGGCATCCGGAGTGTTGGCGTACTGATACCCGTTCACATTTTTAAAGGCAAAGGCATTGTTTATTGAAAAATAGAGAATCTTCTGTTGCGATAACAGATAGGCCCAGTTCAAACTCACACTGTTATAATCCCGGGTTTTATTCTGAAGAAAGCCGGGCTTGTTCAAATCGGTATAGGTTCTTCCGCTTCCGTATTGGTAGCTGAAACCAATTTGGCTTTTCCAATCGTTGATCCAGTATTTGGCCACTACGGAAAGGTTGTGCGTGTTCGCAAAATTCGGGGTAGCTTCCATGGGAAAGTTTTTGTATTTCCGTTCGGTGTCCAAATAGGAATAGCTCACCCAATAATCCACGTTTTTGATGCTTTCGTTGTCTCTCCAAAAAACATCCAAACCTTGTGCGTAACCATCGCCGTTATTGGAAAATATGCTGTTCACATCTGGCATATCATCATTGTAGGTTACCAGGTTTTTGTACTGCTTTCTATAAATTTCCGCGCGGAAAATCCTATTATCGGCAGCATATTGATAGTTCATTATATAATGTTGCGAATGCTCCGCTCCCAAATCACTCGAAAATTTCAACACCTCGTTCTCCGGTTGTTGAAAAAAATCGCCATAGGCCAATGACAACTGACTGCTTTTCCCGGTTTTATAGGCGAACGAAGCGCGCGGCGAAGCGGTAAATTCTTTGAACAGCTCACTATATTCGACACGAATCCCCAATTTTAAAGCCAATTTTCTTGAAAAAATAATATCCGCTTCCGCAAAGGCCGCAGAAATATTATTGTTGAAACCGAGGGCAGCGGCAAAATTGGGCTCGCTGTAATTTTCGTTGAAATCGGTAACAAACTGTTCTGCGCCAAAATTGAGTTTAAAACGGTTGCTGAAACGTTTTTTCAGCTTCAATTTAAAATGCGCCGAATTTTCCACATCCTTAATATTCGCCTCAGCAATGCCCACTTTTGTGTTTCCGTAGGTATAACTTCCGCCTCCGAAAATAGTCCATCCTTCGTTCAGGATTTCAGAATAGCTTGCATTGGTATAAAAATTTTGGTTGTTCAATTTAAAACGCACACCTTCCGGCCGGTTGATGTCTTCCTGCGTAAGTGCAAAGTTGGAAGTATCAAAAGCACCGTAAACCTTCAGCAGCCCATCCCCTATTTTCTGACGGAAAACCGCTTCGCCCGAAGCTGTTTCAAAAGGTTTGTGCCAATCGTTTCTATCGGGAAGAATTGCGATGTACGGTGCCAAATTTATATAGGAAGCATTCAAGCTTAATGAACTTTTGTTCCATTTTTCTGTATGTCCCAGACCGCCACCAACGCTCATAATCGCAATATCGGTCTTTTCTTGATCCGGCTCGTCAATCGTGTTCAAAAGCAACACCGAGGAAAGCGCCTGCCCGTATTCCGCGGAATACCCGCCGGTAGAAAACGTGATGCCGTCAAAAAGAAACGGGCTGTATCTTCCTCGCGTGGGGATGTTGTCGGTCGTGGGACTATAAGGCGTAAAAACGCGGATGCCATCGATAAAAATCTGGGTTTCGTTGGCATCGCCACCACGAACAAAGAGGCGGCCGTCTTCCGCAACCGTTGTGGTTCCGGGCAGCGTTTGCAGCGCACCCACAAAATCGCCCAAGGCACTTGCGGTGGTTACTATATCCAAAGGTTTCAAAACCGAAATCTTGCTATTGTCCCCCGCAGAGAACGAGCCTGCGGAAATAGTTACGGTTTCCAGGGAATTAACATCGTCCCGAAGTACGATTTTTAGGTTTTTCATTTTTGAGACATCCTCCACAATTTTGGAGGTTTCAAAAGAAACATACGAAACGGTCAAGGTTTGTGTGCCGGTTTCGGTAGTTTCAAAAGAAAATCTTCCGTTTTCATCCGTTGATGCCCCGTCGTAAGAGCCGTCCAGATACACATTGGCACCCAAAATGGGAACGTTTTTAGCATCGGTAACAGTTCCCGAAATAGTATTTTGAGCCAAAAGCAGGCTGGGAAAAAGAAGGATTAAAAAAACAATAACTGAAATTTTCATAGAGTGGTTGGTTTTTAATTTCAGGACAAAGGTGAAATTTGAAAGTTCCATTTCAGAAAAAAAGAAACCCAATTGTAAAAATTGATGCCTCAATTGTAGTATTTCGTTTTGTACCAATTTGTTTTGGTGAAATCATTCCACAAATTCCAAAATATCACCCGGCTGACATTCCAATGCCCCGCAAATGGCCTCAAGCGTACTAAAACGAATTGCCTTTGCCTTTCCGGTTTTCAGAATGGAAAGGTTGGAAAGGGTCAACCCTACTTTTTCCGAAAGTTCGTTCAATGACATTTTACGTTTTGCCATCATTACGTCTAAGTTTACAACTATTGGCATACCTTATATTGTTAGTTCGTTTTCGTTTTGGATTTCTACGCCTCTTTTGAAAACTAAAGTCAGAATATAAATTATACCCGCAAAAAATAGAAATTCCTGCGCACCCCAATCAATTTGTGACATTTCTGCTCCTTTTTTTACTATACGTTCTGTATATTGATTGGCTATTAAAGCGACAATTCCAATGCCTAATGCAAAATAACCAATTTTGGAAATCAACTGTGCGACGTAATAGTTGAAGGGATTATTTATATCGAATTTCATAAAAACCTTAATAGCAAGATAGGCGATATATGCCTTCATCCCCGTCAATACAATTAAAAAGCTAAGAATACCTATATAATGGGCTATATAAATTGGGTTTAATTCGAAAAAGCTGATCCCCAGATAAAGGTTTCCGAAATCATCCGGATTATTAAATAGACTCATAAAAAAAGAAACTATCAATGCGCCGGTTTTTATACATAAACTGACGAAGATTATCCAGAAAATAATATGCATCACTTTCATTATAACTCGTGTTTTCATAACGATAAGATTTAAAATTATACCACGAATATAGATAATTATTTATTGATAAACGATAAATTTATTTTACTTTTCAGTAAATACAATTTTTATTTTATCGATTTTCAGAGACAAAAAAAGATGAAGTATTTGATTTTATTAGTCCTGGGGAAATTCAATATTATGTTTTTTAGAAGTAAAAAAAATTGAAAAATCGTATCTTCGGAAGAAAAGTAAGCAAAATGACCGATTCGCAAAAAGTAGATGCCTTTATAGCAAAGCAAACCAAGTGGAAAGAAAAATTGCAGCAACTTCGCGCCATTTTCAAAGAAACCGAACTGAAAGAAGAAGTGAAATGGGGCAAGCCCACCTATACCTTAGACGGAAAATTAGTTGCCGCCCTGGCCGATTTCAAAAATCATATGGCACTCTGGTTTCATCAAGGGGTTTTTCTTAAGGACAAACACAGCAAACTGGTTAACGCACAGGAAGGTGTTACCAAAGCCCTTCGGCAGTGGCGGTTTGAAGAAGAAGATAAAATTGACGCCAAACTTGTTTCGGAATATATAAACGAAGCGATCGCGAATGCCAAAGCCGGAAAAGAAATAAAACCCGTCAAAAAAAAGGAGGTTTCCACTCCCGATATTTTAAAAGATGCAATGGTAAAGGACAAGGTTTTAAAGGAAAGCTACAACAAACTAACCCCCGGCAGACAGCGTGAATATGCAGCATACATTGGCGAAGCGAAACGCGAAGCAACCCAACAAAACCGCCTTGAAAAATGTTCTGAAATGATAAAGCGAGGCGTCGGCCTTCACGACAAATATAAAAATTGCTGAAGCTCCGGTGGCCAGTGGTCAGTATTCAGTGGTCAGGGGTCAGAATAATTGAACTCCAACTCCTAAACCCATAAACCCATAAACCCATAAACCCCTATTATGAAAACAGACATGTACACCAAAACAATCCTCACCATTATTGCAATTTGCCTAACGATCAATGTAGTCAAGGATTTTGAACTATTCCCTTCCGCGTATGCCTCGGAAAATATTGGCCCCAAACCAATCAATGAGGTAATGGACGTGCGTTTGGTAGATATAAATACTTCCGATGAACTGAACGTAAACCTAAAAAGCGTTGACACTTACGACGAAGTAAAAGTGAATGTGAAAAAAATTGAGACTTCCGACGTGTTGGATGTAAATATTAAAGAGGTGGGCGGCAGTTGGTTGTCCAATGGAGGACCAGTTCCTGTACAACTGAAAAGACAATAGTTTTTAAGTCCAAGCCTTATTTCTTGTTTTCACTGCGAAAGCTAATTCTTCTTAAATGGCCGAATTATCAACCGCGCGGCGCGATCATAGTTGATATAACTATACGTCCAGTTGAAAAAGGTTACTACCCTATTTCGGAAACCTACCAAGAACCAAAGGTGAACAAACATCCATAAAAACCAGACAATGGCGCCGCCAAAGTGCATTCTGCCAATGTCCACGACCGCTTTGTTCCTTCCCACGGTGGCCATGGTTCCTTTGTCAAAATAGGTAAAGGGCTCCATCTTATCTCCCTTCAGCATTTTTCTGAAGTTTTTCCCCAAGCGCTTCCCTTGCTGTATCGCTGGTTGGGCCACTTGCGGATGCCCTTTGGGGTACTCTTGGGTTTCCATCAACGCAATATCGCCCAGGGCATAAATATTTTGAAACCCTTTCACCGCGTTGAATTCATCAACTTTATACCTATTTGCCCTTTCAACCAATGCTTCGCCATCTATTCCTTTAAGCAGTGCCCCTGTTACGCCAGCTGCCCAAATAAATGTAGCGGTTTCAAAATTTTTACCATCTTTTGTGGTTACCGTTTTTCCGTCATAGCCACTGATGTAGGTTTCCAAGTGGATTTGCACGCCCAACTTTTCAAGAAATTTTTGCGCTTTTTTTGACACCGTTTCGCTCATTGGCGGCAAAACCCGGTTTTGCCCTTCAATAAGGTGGACGTTCATTTCATCCTCGTCTAGCTCGGGGTAATCATTTTCGAGGATTCCCTTTCTAAATTCAGCCAACGCGCCAGCCAACTCCACTCCCGTTGGCCCCGCACCGGCGATTACGAAATTGAGCAAACTTTTTCGTTCCCTTTCATCTGCAGTAATATCGGCCTTTTCAATATTTTGAAGTATCAAGCTTCGAATATTTAAAGCCTGTGGCACTGTTTTCATGGGCATGCTGTTTTCGGCTATGCTTTCATTTCCGAAGAAATTGGTGCGCGTACCCGTGGCGATCACCAAATAATCATATCGCAAGCTTCCTATGGAAGAAAATATCGTATTGTTTTCAGTATTGATGTTTTCAACTTCGGCCATTCTAAAGTGGAAATCGCGGTTTTTTCTGAAAATCTTGCGAAGCGGATAGGCTATGGAATCGGGCTCAAGGCCTGCCGTGGAAACTTGATACAATAACGGTTGGAAAGTGTGATAGTTATGCCTGTCAAAAAGCACAATCTGTACTTTTTCATTCCGAAGCTTTTTTATGAAGGAAATACCAGCAAATCCGCCGCCTATCACTACAATTCGGGGGACACCGGTTTCAGGAATATTCATCGTTTTTTTATAAAGTATAAAAGTACAATTTGTTAGTCTAGTTACCTTATTTTTTAGGATTTTTGTAACAAAGCAATTCCGAAGAACACTAATAAAAAAGCCAACAAGAAACCATTGAACAAAGAACTGGAACATCGTTTTGTGACCCAACTGGAGGAAAACCAAAACATTGTACATAAAATCTGTAGGTTATATACCAATGACAGCGATGCGCACAACGATCTGTTTCAGGAAATAACCATTCAGCTTTGGCGGGCGTACCCGAAATTTCGGGGCGATTCCAAATTTAGTACCTGGATGTACCGCGTGGCTTTGAATACCGCGATTACCCTTTATAGAAAATCAAAACGCAGTATAAAAACACAGGATTTTGAAGGGGTAAGTTTTAAGATTTCCTCGGAGCCGTATGACGATACCACAGAGCAACAGCTAAAGCTTATGTACAGTGCCGTTAAAGACTTGAATGATATTGACAAAGCCCTTGTTTTTCTGTATCTGGAAGATAAAAATTATAGGGAAATTTCAGAGACCCTTGGTATTACCGAAGTGAACGCGAGAGTAAAAATGAACCGGATAAAGGAAAAATTACGAACTATTTTAAATCCGTAACCCACTATGGATCAACTTGAATTATTAAAAAAACAATGGCAAAGCACGGAACAGGAACTCCCCAAGCTTTCCTATGACGATATTTATAAAATGCTGTTGAAGAAATCCTCGTCCATCGTGAAGTGGATATTTTTAATAAGCATTGCCGAGATCCTTTTTTGGACCTTGCTTTCCTTTCTCGTGCCAGAATCCAGCACCAAGTTCAGCGACGACATTGGGCTACACGACGTCCTGCTGGGCGTAAATGTGCTGAACTATTCGGTTTTTGGTTTTTTCATCATTCTTTTTTACCGAAATTATCGCAAAATCTCAGCTACTGATTCCATTAAGGATCTGATGAAAAATATTTTGCGCACCCGCAAGACCGTCAAGTATTTTGTGATTTACAACGTAACGGCTTCGATTCTGCTCATAATAGGAATTAATTTTTATTACTATTTCAACCAGGATATGGTATTTCAGTTTATGACGCAAGATTACGGGATCACAAATATTTCACAGCAACGGTTTATGAAAATGTTTTTTATGATCCAAATTCTTTTTGGAATTGTGATGATTGGTTTTATTCTGTTGTTTTACAGAATTGTTTACGGAATTCTTTTAAGAAGACTGCACAAAAACTATAAGGAATTGAAGAAGATAGAGATTTGAAAAAGATAGAAATTTGAAGAAAAGGAGTAAGAAGATAAATGAACACTCCTATCCATCACAGCCAGCAAGGTTTTTGATAAATTTGTTCGCAATATTTTTTTACAACTACAGACTACCGACTACCGACTACCGACTACCGACTAAATTCAATACCGCCACTCACGTTGTTTATTAAGTTCTTCCTCACTTAAAATTTCTGAAGAGGGAATTACTTTTAGGAAAGACGGATGCTGTTCAATGGCGTATTCCAATTTTTCAACAATTTGGTCCATTGTTTCGTTTTCGTAATCAATATCCAACGGAGGTTTTATTTCCATGGACTGAAGTATGCCGCGCTTTTTGATGCGTATTCCTTTTTTGTCAAAAGATCTTCTGAAGCCATCAATTACGATTGGAACAACCACGGGTTTATTTTTTTTTATGATATGTGCGGTTCCGCGTCGGATAGGCTTCCAAGGCTTGGTGGTACCCTGCGGAAATGTAATTACCCAACCGTCGTCCAAAGCCTTTGTGATGTTGCTAACATCGCTCATCTTCACTTGTTTGTTAACATCCTTACCTTTTTCCCGCCAAGTGCGTTCTATGCTGATGGAGCCTGCATAGGCAAGAATTTTCGGCAGTAAACCTGCTTTCATGGTTTCTTTGGCGGCAACAAAGTAGATATTCAGTTTAGGTTTCCACAAATACCCTACATTTTTTATGCTGTCGTCCCTTCCGCTCAAGCTGGCGTTAAAAACATGGAGCATTGCTGCTACGTCCGCAAAATAGGTTTGATGGTTGCTAACAAAGAGTACATTTTTGTCGGGAAGTGTTTTCAATATTTCACTTCCGTGAATTTGCAGATCGTTAAAACCCTTAAAGCGACTATGGGTTAAAAGCCCGGCAATACGGATTAGCCAGAGTTTTAGAAATAAAATATGTCCGAAAGGATTTCTTTTGAAGAGGCTCATTTTTCAGTAATCAGTATTCAGTAATCAGTGGTCAGTGGTCAGTACGCGGGTATTGTTTCCAAGTTAGGGCTATAAAATTTCGTACTTCCTGTTTTGAATTTCGTTTAACCCAGCAAATATACTAAAATAAGCTGTTACAGTGCCATTTTCAATAATTCGCGCACTTCGTTGAGCATCATTGCCGTAGCGCCCCAAACTATATAGCCATTCAGTTTAAAAGCGGGCACTTCAAGGTTAGTGGCGTATGATGTGGAAAGCGTTTGGGTTGTAATGTTTGCATCATTCATAAAATCCCGCAACGTCACTTCTATAAGGGCTTCTACCTCTTCTTCCTGTGGAACAAATCTTGGCAATTCTGAGGTTATTCCCAAGAAAGGCTGCACAAAAAAATTGCTCGGCGGAATGTAAATTTCGGTAAGTTTTTTTAACACTGAAATAGTATCGCGCGAAATCCCAACCTCTTCCTCGGTTTCGCGAAGCGCGGTGTCTTGGATGGTTTCATCTTCATCTTCCAGCTTCCCGCCGGGAAAACCAACTTGGGCCGAATGGACGCCATTGTATGTTTTCCTATGAATCAAGATCAAACGTGTCTCAAAATTTTCCGAAGGATAAAATAATGACATTACACCCGCGTGTTTTGCAGTGTTCTTTTCGCGCGCCACTCTTTTCAGTTCCAACAAACGTTCCCTGGGCGCCATTTTAAATTGGACTTCTTCGCCGGGAAGTTCCATTTTTGTTATTTTTACAATCCGTTTTTCAAAATCGCGAAAATCCATTTATTATGAAGTTGTTAATTTATTTCTTCGGAATTGTGTTGTTCTTTGGAAGCTGTGAAGATAAGAAAAAGGCTTCCGATCCCAATAGCTATCCGGACGAAACTGAAGTTGAAACCAAAATCGAAACCCCAGTAGAGGCGAAAACTGAATCTGAAAAGAAAATCGAAGCAGAATACCCCGAAATTACGAACGAAAACGCAGTTTCCTTTTTAACCGAATACGGCAAAAAAAACCCCGAAACCAAAGTTTTGATCAGCACCCGTTTTGGCGATATTGAAATTGAACTTTACAAAGACACCCCGCTGCACCGCGCCAATTTTATCTATTTGGTGAAACAGCACTATTTTGACGAAACTTTTTTCCATCGTGTTGTTCCCAATTTTATCATACAAGCCGGAAACAGCGATATAGTCTCAACCCCGAGAAAACGTGCCGCTCTGGGCAGTAAATATCTACTTCCCGCAGAAATCATTCCCGGGCGTGTGCACGAATACGGAACTGTTTCGGGCGCGAAGGAATACCGCGAAAACCCCGATAACAGAACGGCGCCGTATGAATTTTTCATCTTCCTCGGGCCAAAATCTTCAACCACACATTTAAACGGAAAATACACCATCTTCGGAAAAGTGACCAAGGGGATGGACGTGGTGGAGGAAATCTCAAAAGTGAAAGCGGATGATGGGGATTGGCCGTTGAACAATATTTATATTACTGCGAAGGTTTTGGAATAATCCTGAAGGGATTAAATACATCATACCTGGCAAATATACGACCCCAATAGGGTCGAACACACATTCAACTATTATTTTCTATAAATATATGAACCCTCCGCGGGTTCGGGAGATAATATTTGTTTCAAAATCCCGAAAAGGATTACATATTTATAGCAATGAATAATAATTAGAAAATACGACCCCGACGGGGTCGAACATCTATTCCATAATTTATTTCTATAATTATATGAACCCCCTGGGTTCGGGTTGCGGATATTTAAATCCCGAAGGGATTACATATTTATAACAATACGTAATAATCTAAAGATACGACCCCATCGGGGTCGAACACCCACGGCACAATTTTTTTCTATAAATATGTGAACCCCCCGGATTCGTTATTCAATATTCAATCCATTCAAAAAGATAATCCTCTTTGAAATCTACCTTGAATTTTTTCAAAAATAAAATGTATTCATCCCGAAACGATTGTTTTTTATGGTGTTCCTTTTGATTCTGAATATACCTAATCACATTGTCCAACGCAGAATGGCTATATGAAAAAGCACCAAACCCATCCTGCCATTCAAACTTGTATTTGGTAAACTTTTTTTCATTTATAAACTTGTTGGATGATTTTTTTACTTCGCGTACCAAATCTGATAGACAACAAGAGGGTTTCATTCCAATCAAAAAATGAATATGGTCTTGGACGCCGTTTATTGCAAGCATTTTCTGGTTTTTGTTTTGAACTGTTCCAGTAATATATTTGTACAACTCATCTTCCCAAGATGGCAGAATTAAACTGTTTCTACCTCTAACGGCAAAGACAACTTGAATATATATTTGAGAGAAAGAACCGGCGCCCATTGATTTAAGATTATCAATTTAAAAATACATCATTTTGATTAAATCCCGAGGGGATTACATATTTATAACAATAACGGAACAATGCGTATATGCGAACCCAACGGGGTCGAACACACATTCAACTATTATTTTCTATAAATATATGAACCCTTCGGGTTCGGGAGATAATATTTGTTTTTAAATCCCGAAAGGATTACATATTTATAGCAATGAATAATAATGAGAAAATACAACCCGCCGCGGCGGGGTCGAACACCATCGCCAAACATTTTTTCTTGGATAAAGATTTGTGAGAAGGTTCCCGCCCCCATGGATTTAAATTTATCAATCGAAAAATACACCTTTTTTTAATCCCGAGGGGATTACATATTTATAACAATAACGGAACAATGCGCATATGCGACCCCAACGGGGTCGAACCTCGACACATCAATCGTTTTCTATAAATATATGAACCCTTCGGGTTCGGGAGATAATATTTGTTTCAAAATCCCGAAAAGGATTACATATTTATAGCAATGAATAATAATGAGAAAATACGACCCGCCGCGGCGGGGTCGAACACCCACGGTACAAATTTTTCCTACAGATATGTGAACCCTCCGGATTCGGAATAATAAAGATTTAACTAATTTACTTTTTTACAAATTTTTTCGTAAAACTTTTTCCGTTTAAAAATATTTGAGCAAAATACATTCCCGCAGGCAACTGGGAAACATCAACGGTTTTTGAAGAAACACCCATTACCAAAATCCCTTGAGTGGAATAGATTTTTATGCTATCTATATTTTCTTTTGATTGAATGTTGAGCATATTTCCGGTTGGATTAGGGAATAGTTGAAATTCTGCGATTGAGAAATCTTCGGTGCCCAATTGACAATCTTCGCTGTAGCTGGCGGTTTCGTCTTTGCACCAGCCAGTATAATTGGATTGGTCACAAATCTGACTGTTTGCATAAGTTTCATCGTCCACTTGAATACATTGTAAATCTGGATTTCCATAAATCCAAACTATTGGCATATTTTGATTGTTACCATTTTTAATATTTAAAGAGGTAAGTTCATTATTATAAGCATACAAACGTCCTATTTGTGGATTTTGTGATATATCGAGATTTGTTAATTTCATATTATCACAATCCAATATCTTTAAATTTGGATTATTAGTTACATCAATTTCCGTCAATAAACTTTGATGCACAATAATTTCTTCCAAATCAATATTTTGACTTATATCTATTTCTATTAATGGATTCGTATAAGCCCATACGACTGAAAGGTTGGGGTTTTGACTTAAATCCAATGATGTAATTTGATTCTCAAAACAAAACAATAATTCAAGTTGTGTATTGTGGGAAACATCTAAAATTTCTATTTGATTTTCCTCAATATATAATTCAGTAATATTTACAAAATACTCCATTCCTTCAAGGGAAACAATGTTATAATCTGAAGCGGTTATTCTGTTAGCGGCTTCAGCTTCGGTTATTTGTATCTCCCCATCATTGTTTGTATCAATTCCCGCTATAGGATTTACCAACGCAGCCTTAAAATTAGCATCCGGAATATTCACAATCTGCGCACTGGCAAAACCACAGATTAAAAAGAAAAATAGAACGTAAATGTTTTTCATATAAAAGATTTTGGACAGATTAATTTTGATGGCAATATATCAATTTTAGAATATTCTTCTAAACTTCTAAACTCATAAACTCATAAACTTTTAAACTCATAAACCCATAAACCCATAAACTTCTCAACTCATCGACTTCTCAACCCATCAACTTCCTTCCAACTCATCCTTCCTGTAAATACTCGGCAACGAAAGATTGAAATAAACTGCCAGTAACCTTACTATCATTACGATGGAGCCCGAAATAATGACGACAAAATCTTCGGGAATCGGGGAATACTGCAACAGGAAGTACGCAGACGCCCCCAAAATACAGGCCGTGGCATAAATTTCCTTTCTGAAAATAATCGGGATCTCATTACAGAGAATATCACGAAGCACACCGCCAAAACAGGCCGTTATAGTTCCCAAGGCAATGCAAATCAAGGCCGGAAAACCTGCGGCAATACCTTTCTCAACCCCAACGATTGTATAAAGTGCTATTCCAATGGTATCAAACAATAACAGGGAACGCCGGATGTGCCCGAGCCGCTTTCGGAAGGCAACGGCAAATATGGTGGTGCCGAAAATGACATACACATAAGTAAGGTTCCGCATCCAGGCAATGGGCGCTTCAATAAGAATATCGCGCAGAGTTCCGCCGCCCACAGCGGTTACAAAGGCTATTATTAAAATCCCAAACGGGTCCAAACGTTTGTTGAGCGCCGTAAGCACTCCTGAAATAGCGAACGCGATGGTTCCGAGAATATCTATTAATAATATTAGCTTCACATGTTCTGTGTAAAATGGTTATAATCGCGCAAAACGGTATCTATATATTGTTTATCGTATAAATCGGAAGACGTTTCCAAAACGCTTTCCACTTTTTTCCGAAGCGCGTTCAAGGTCTTGAAATCGTTGGATTTCATTGCAATAAGATAGGTTTCCTTTATAAGTCTGGCGTCTTTGTCGCTCAGCTTGGTTACGTTTAAAAACTTGGGTTGGTAATCGTCCGCGATTTCTTCTAAAATGGTGTGGCTTATTTTTACCTTGCTTTTCGTACTTATCACAACGGTTCCCGCAGCGTGGTCGCCAACGCGCTGTCTTTTATCGGAAAAAATAATCGACAGCAACCCGATGGAACCCAAAAAGATCCAAATATCTACCAACCGGAGCAGCCATAAAACCATATAATCGCTCCAGCGGGCGGGGCTTCCGTCCACTTTTACCACGCGGGTTTTCATCGCCATCTTTCCTACGGTCCTTCCGTTGAAAAGGATGTGCATATAAAGCGAATAGAACATCACCGGCAAAAGCAGGAGTTGCTGCAGCCCGAAAACAGTCCAATGGTCGCTAAAAGCCATGTGCATTGCTTCCGTGGCCAGTTCCACAATATAGAAATACACGAAAAAGAGGAATAAATCTATCAAAAAAGCGAGGATACGCTCGCCCACACTCACTATTTTGTAGTCCAGGTTTACGTTTTGGGTTGTATTGATTTCTAAGTTTGCCATGTAAAAGCAAGTGGTTATATTTATCGAAAATTTCAGAAGATGCGCGAAGCGGCATTCGTCAAGCAAAATAAGGAAAAATGGATTGCTTTTGAAAAGGCAATCACACTTAATTCAAAAATAAGTCCAGACCAGCTTGCCGACCATTACATCCAACTTACCAACGACCTTGCCTATGCGCAGACCTATTACCCTGACAGCAAGGCGCTTCAGTATTTAAATTCGTTGGCTTCGCAGGCGCACCAAAAGATTTATAAGAATAAAAAAGAAACCAAAAACCGCATTGTAAGTTTTTGGAAATACGAGTTTCCGCTGTTTTTCCGGCAGCATCAGCGTATGTTGCTCTTTTCGTTTTTAATCTTTGCCACCGCTACGGCAATTGGCGCCATTTCAGCCTTGAACGACGATTCATTCGTTCGATTGATTCTCGGCGACGGTTACGTAAACGAAACATTGAACAATATTGACAAAGGCGACCCGACCGCCATTTACAAAAGCGGCAGCGAGATCGGCACTTTTTTGGGCATTACCATCAACAACATCCGTGTGGCGTTTTTGGCGTATGCTTTTGGGGTGATCACTTCTTTGGGAACCGCCTATTTGCTCTTCAGCAACGGGGTAATGCTCGGGGCTTTTTTCACATTTTTTTATAATCGTGATTTGCTCTTTGAAGCTTCAAAAAGCGTTTGGCTGCACGGCACCATCGAGATTTCGGTAATTGTTATTGCAGGCTGCGCGGGAATGGTGATGGGCAACAGCATTCTTTTCCCCAAAACATATTCGCGGAAAGTTTCTTTCTTAAAAGGCGCTAAGGACGGCCTTAAAATCGTGGTGAGCACCATTCCCTTTTTCATCATTGCCGGTTTTATTGAAGGGTTTATAACCCGTTACAGCAATATGCCCGTTTGGTTGGCAATGACCATTATTTTTACTTCCTTGGCACTTATTATTTTTTATTACGTTATTTATCCCATCATCCTCAACAAAAAGCATGCAGCACAAACACATACCGCTTAAACAGCAACGCGACGTAGGCGAAATGATCACGGTCTATTTCGAGTTTTTCAAACAGAATTTCAAGCCTTTTTTAAACATTTTTATCAGCTATAACGGAATCTTTATCCTTGGATTTTTGGGCGTAAGCTATCTTTTGGTTACTGGTTTCATCGGTACATTTGTAAACACGCCCGTTTTTGGAATAGGTGCGGATACTTCCAGTTACGAAGCTTATTTTATTTCGGGGGTTGTGGGTTTTATTGTTCTCTTTATGATCACGGCCCTCCTAAATTATAGCCTCGCCGCGGTTTATATGATTCAGTACCAGCAAAATAAAGGCGGTGCCGTGGAGAAAAAGAAGGTTTGGGAAATGGTAAAACAAAATCTCGGAAAAATTTTCCTCTTCGTCATTTTGGCGATGTTTATGTATGTTGTGCTCGTGGTTTTTGGCGTAATTATCTCTTTTATTCCACTTTTGGGAACCATTGCCTATTACATAATGATTTTGGCCTTCATGAGTTGGATGGGCCTTTCGTTTATGGCCATGATAAACGACAACAAAGAAGTAACCGACGCTTTCGGGGAAGGCTGGAAACTGCTGAGAAAGTACTTTTGGAAAAGCGTCCTTTCAAATTTGGTGATTGGCATGCTGCTCGGCATTTTAATGATGGTCGTTTTGATGGTTCCCGGAATTTTGATAGGAATCTATGCCTTCCATTCCTTGGACACGGGCGTTGACCTTGCCAATTCGCCAGTGGCAAATGTGATTTGGACGCTGGCACTTTCTTTTGTTTTAATACTTTATACCATTAACCAATCGCTTTCGCAGTTTGTAAACGGAATTCTCTATTATTCCCTGCACGAGGAAACCTATAACGAGGCCACCCGAGAACGTATTGAAAATATTGGCGCGGGTGAATAGATACCTTTTCATATTATTTTTTCTTTTGAATTCCCTCGCAGCCATAGCTTCCGTGAAAGATAGTCTCACGGTTTCAATTGACAGCACCAAGGTTGTTCCAAAACATTTTTCAGAAAATTTAAGTGAGAAATATTCCGGAAGTGATTTTGACTACGATGCCATGGAAGGCGAGGCCGAAAACTTTTTGGGGCGCGCCATTACCTGGTTTTTCCAAAAGCTCGGGGAAATTTTCGGCATCAACCTTTCACCCGAAATGTATCAGATCATCAAATTCATTATTTATGGCCTGCTCATCGTTTTCGCAATATATATTTTGGTGAAATTGCTCGTCGGCGATAATGCTTCGTCCTTTTTCAGCAGAAAAAGCAAAATGGTCGCGCCGCTCAATATTCAAGAGGAACATATTGAAAATATAGACTTGGACAGCTACATAAAAAACGCTTTAAAGGAAGAAAATTACCGCTTGGCGATTCGCTATATGTATCTTAAATCATTGAAATTACTGTCGCTGAACAACATCATCGATTGGCATTTTGAAAAAACCAACAGCGACTATTACCGCGAAATTGAGAATACTACCTTAAAGGAAAACTTCAAAAAAACTTCCTATCTCTACGACAACATTTGGTACGGCGAATACGCACTGGATAAGGCCGGTTTTGAAAACGCCGAAAAAGATTTTGAACGACTGAACCAAAACCTGAAAAATGCTGGATAAACGTTCAAAAAGGGTACTGTGGATTTTCGGAATCGCGTTGCTGGGCATCGTGATTACGGAGCTCGTGCGCCCAAAACCTATCGATTGGCGCGCCAGTTACACTTCGGCAGATAAAATTCCGTTCGGCGGGTTTGTGCTATTTGAGGAAGCCCCTTCCCTATTCAAAAATGCCGAAATAGAAAAGATTGCCAAAGACCCCTACGAGTTTTTGACGGACAGCACCTATGCGCAAAATTCGGCCTATATTTTTATCAATGACGAAATATTCTTTGATGAAAGACAGACCGATGAAATTTTAAAATATGTGGAAAACGGAAACACAGTGTTTATCGCTTCCCGCAGCATTGGTTACATTCTGCGGGATTCCCTCGGCATCGAATCCACGGCCAATTACAATATTTTGGAAGAAGAAATTCGCCCTCAATTTTTCTCGCCTTCTCTAAAGCAGGATTCGCTTCCCGCTTTCAAAAAAGGCGTTTTTAAAGCTTCCTTTATCGAAATTGACACCTTAAATACCACCGCATTAGGATATTATGAAAATGCCGATAATGCATTGGGAGATTTGAATTATGTGAAAGTAAACTTCGGAAAAGGACAGTTTTTATTGCACAACTTGCCCGAAGCTTTTTCAAATTATTATCTGCTAAAAGGCAACGAGCAATACGCCGCCAACGTGCTCTCGTACATAGATGCGGACAAAATTTATTGGGATGAATATTTAAAATCCGGCCGAAAAGTGGTCACTTCGCCCATGCGATTTGTTTTGGACCAAGCGCCGCTCACTTGGGCATATTATGTTTTAATTGGCGGATTGTTGATTTTTGTACTTTTCAAGGGAAAAAGGGAACAGCGGATTGTGGAAGTTATTGAGCCGATGGAAAATACTTCGGTGGAATTCACCAAAACCATTGGCGACCTATATTTTCAGCATAAGGATTACAGCAATATTATTGCAAAGAAAATCACCTATTTTATGGAAACCCTTCGCTCAAAATATTATGTGAACACAAATGAAATTACGGAAGATTTCATCAAAAAACTGGCGCTGAAAAGCGGAAATACATTGGAAAAGACCCAGAAATTGATGCACTTAATAAAACATTTAAAAGAAAAATCAGTCCACAGTGAAGCCGATTTGCTGGAACTGAACAAGCAAATAGAAGCATTTAGACTATAAATTATGGAAGAAACACAGGAAAATCCGTTGGAATTCAACGCGCGAATCGATTTAAAAAATCTGCAGGAAGCTGTTGAAAAAATAAAAGCCGAACTCGGAAAGGTAATCGTTGGCCAACACGATATGCTGGAAATGCTAATCATTTCAATACTTACCGACGGCCATTCGTTGATTGAAGGCGTACCGGGCGTTGCGAAAACCTTGACCGCAAAACTGTTGGCAAAGACGTTGGCGGTAGATTTCAGCAGAATCCAGTTCACGCCAGATTTGATGCCGAGCGATATTTTGGGAACTTCAATTTTCAACGTAAAAACGAGCGAGTTTGAATTTAAGCAGGGTCCCGTTTTCTCAAACATCGTTTTGATTGACGAAATAAACCGTGCCCCCGCAAAAACACAGGCTGCACTTTTTGAAATTATGGAAGAGCGCCAAGTAACGATGGATGGCATCGAATATAAAATGGAACCGCCATTTTTGGTTTTCGCCACCCAAAACCCTGTGGAACAGGAAGGAACTTACGCCCTGCCGGAAGCGCAATTGGACCGTTTTCTTTTTAAAATAAATGTGCCCTATCCTACTTTGGAAGAAGAAATCCACATCCTTGAAAACGAACACCACCGGAAGGATGCTTTTGTTTTAGACAGCGTGACACAAGTACTGGACGCAAAACAGATTGCGGAATATCAACACACCATTAAACAAATAATTATTGAAAGCAATTTGCTGAAATACATTGCCGCAATTGTGGACAATACACGAACCAACGCAAATCTATTTTTGGGTGCCTCTCCACGTGCATCGTTGGCGATTATGAATGCTTCCAAAGCATTGGCTGCAATGAACGGCCGCGATTTTGTAACGCCGGACGATATTAAAAAAATTGCTCCTTCGGTTTTAAGACACAGAATTATGCTAACCCCGGAGCGCGAAATGGAAGGAATAACGGCAGATAAAGTGGTGCAACAGATTATTGAAACTATTGAAATTCCGCGTTAGGGATTCGGGATTTGTTAACCTGCCTGCCGATAGACAGGTTCAGGATTCATTAAATCTTGAATTTTGAACCTTGAATTTTGAATTAAAAAAAATGAAGAAATTCCTTAAAAGCCTATACCTAAAAAAACGATTTTTCAGCGTGCTGTTCTCGCTTGCGGTGCTGTTTGTGGTTTCGTACTTTTTTCAGGAACTGTTTGGCGTGGCAAAGCTTTTGTTTTATTTGCTTTTGGGAGTTTTCGTTTTTGATGTTTTCCTATTATATCGAAATAAAACTGGAATTCAGGCACAGCGAATACTGCCCGAAAAGCTTTCCAACGGTGATGATAATTCCATCGAAATTAAGGTTGTAAATAGGTTTCAGTTTAAAACTTCCGTGAAGATTATTGACGAATTGCCCATTCAGTGGCAGATTCGCGATTTTAAGATCGAAGCTATTTTAAATGCTTCCGAAGAAAAGAAATTTACCTATCAAGTCCGGCCAACAGAGCGCGGGGAATATCACTTCGGAAATCTGAATATCTTTTCCTCTACGGTTTTGGGATTGGTTGCCCGTAAACAACAGTTTTCCGCGGAAGCGATGGTGCCAAATTATCCTTCGTTTCTTCAGCTTAAAAAATATGATTTCATCGCTTTTACCAATAGATTGAAGCTTTTCGGACTTAAAAAAATCCGAAGAATTGGCCATACCATGGAGTTTGAGCAAATAAAGGATTACACGTCGGGCGACGATGTGCGGAATATAAACTGGAAAGCCACGGCAAAACGAAACAGCCTGATGGTGAACCAATTTCAGGATGAAAAATCACAGCCGGTATATTCGGTAATCGATAAAGGAAGGGTAATGAAAATGCCCTTCAACCAACTGAGTTTGCTGGATTATGCCATTAATGCTACACTTGTTATTTCAAACATAGTCCTCAAAAAACACGACAAAGCCGGAATGTTCACGTTTTCCCGAAAAGTGGAAGACCGTGTCATTGCGCAACGGCGAAGTGCGCAAATGCACCTTATATTGGAAACACTTTACAATGTGGAAACCGATTTCTCGGAAAGTGATTTTTCGCGATTGTATGTTGATGTGAAGCGACATATCAAGCAACGAAGCCTGCTTTTGCTTTTCACAAATTTTGAAACGATGGATGCTTTGCACCGTCAGTTGCCGTATTTACAGGCAATCAACAAAGCCCATCTTTTGGTGGTTATCTTTTTTGAGAATACCGAGTTGAAATCCTTTATGCACAAAAAAGCAACCACCACCCATCAAGTTTTTGAGAAGACAATTGCTGAAAAATTTATTTATGAAAAGAAGCTGATCGTAAACGAGCTACATAAATACGGCATCCAATCCATTCTTACCGCGCCGGAAAACCTTACGGTGAATACCATCAATAAGTATTTGGAAATAAAGGCGAGAGGGCTTCTTTAAATT
Source organism: Aequorivita todarodis (assembly GCF_028561335.1). Lineage (GTDB taxonomy): Bacteria > Bacteroidota > Bacteroidia > Flavobacteriales > Flavobacteriaceae > Aequorivita > Aequorivita todarodis. Next base: position 68,202 of record NZ_JAQQTG010000020.1, read on the forward strand.
TTCACTATAAATTATATTGATTAAATATGTAAATTTGCATAAATATAATTTACAATGACAATCACCCAACTTAAATACGTTTTGGCAGTCGCCGAACAGCAGAATTTCACAAAAGCTGCCGAAAAAACTTTTGTAACGCAACCCACGCTAAGTATGCAGATTCAAAAACTGGAGGAGGAATTGGAAATCCAGATTTTTGACCGAAGTAAAAAACCCATTGAACTTACGGGCGTCGGTAAAAAAATTGTGGAGCAGGCACGAAACATTGTCAATGAGTCCGAACGCATGCAAGATGTTGTGGACCAGGAAAAAGGCTTTATTGGCGGGAATTTCAAACTCGGCATCATTCCTACCGTAATGCCAACATTGCTTCCTATGTTTTTGAAGAATTTTTCAAACCGTTATCCAAAGGTGCAATTGAAAATTGAAGAACTGAACACAGACGAAATCATTACAAAAATTAACGATGGCTATTTAGATGCCGCCATTGCAGCCACTCCGCTGGAACAGGAAAAAATAAAAGAAAGACCCATTTATTATGAGCCATTTGTAGGCTACATTCCGGAAAATCACCGTTTGGCCTCAAAGGAAAAGTTGGAAACCAATGACCTTGACATTGAGGATATATTATTGCTAGAAGACGGGCATTGTTTCCGCGATGGAATTATAAACCTCTGCAAAGCTTCAAAAAACGGGAGAAGTGAAAAATTTCAATTGGAGAGCGGTAGTTTTGAAACGTTATTAAAACTAGCCGACGAAGGTTTGGGCATGACGCTCCTTCCCTATTTACATACCTTGGATATTTTGCCTTCGCAAACCAAGAATTTAAGATATTTTAAGGAACCTTCCCCTGCACGCGAAGTGAGCTTGATTTACAGTAAAAGTGAGTTGAAAATGCAAATTATCAATGCGCTGCACGATATTATTTCTGGCGTAATCCGCGGGGCAATTGCTTTTCAGGACGTGAAAATTATAAGTCCGACTAAAAAGTAGCCCTTATTCAGAGGTCAGTATTCAATGGTCAGTGAAATAACTAAATAACCCATTAACTATTAACTAAAAAATCCCGCCGAAAAAGGCGGGATTTTTTTATGGGTTTAGATAAATTAGACATTGATTTAATTGGGGGTTCTGCTTGATAAGCGAGTCAATCCAGACTTTTAGTTCTTCTACTTCGTAGGGAAGTAATCTGGTTAACGCTTTCTTCAACTCCTTGCAAAACAAATTGACGTCAAAACTTACTTTTGAAAGTACAGCTTTGGTGTAATCAAACATTGCTCTTGCCATAGCTAATTGAGGTTTAGTTAAAAATTTAAGTAGGTAGATTTTTACAATAGGCAGAAGATTTTGTTTTAATGCGTTTTAAATATAACCATTTTTTTCGAATTAAATTCTGTTTGCGAGCCAATTAAGCTTGTTAAAAAATTGTTAATCACCTATCTGTGTTTCGCAAACCTTTGCACAATTGAGGTTTACACTATTTAACCTTTAAAGTCCATTCAAATTCAAAAGTAGAAACGACATCCCCCGCCGCATCCTTTCCTTCAGATTTCATCCAAATGGTTTGACCTTCCCCCGTAGAAATAGTTTTATCAATTGCTTCATTTATTAATGCACCATCGGTACAGGTAAACAAAATTCTGCCCTTAGCTTTTTTAGTGAAAGTAGCTCTATTATTCGCCACGAGCATCGAGATGTTTTTATTACTCTCCTTTATTTTCGACATAACCATAGCTCCGGTACTGAGCTCTGCAGCCATCCCCTGTACCGCCCAAAAAATGGATTTGAACGGGTTTTGATTTATCCATCGATGTTTTACCGTGGTTATGCAAGTTGTTTCTGAAATTGATTTCACGCGTACGCCCGTAAAATAAGCCGAAGGCAATTTAAACAATAAAAAAGTATTGATTTTACTTGGGCTCAGTTTCATTTTGACTTAAATATTATACGAAGATATTCAATATATTCTACACTTCCTATTTGTTAAAAATATGTTAATTATAGTACTATGCGTAACATACTACTGTCTTTTAGACATATATTTGCATAAGAAAATAACAAGCAATGGAAACTACAATTTCAGAAAACCAGAAAAACGTAAGTGCATTTATTCACTTATCCACCTTTTTAAAATACTTTTTCCCGTTCGCGAATTTTATCGCGCCATTATTGATTTGGACATTCAATAAGGAAAAGGCTTTTGTGGACGAGCACGGAAAGCAGGCAATCAATTTTCAACTGAGTGTTTTAATCTACACCATACTTATTGGATTGATTTGTCTCCCCTTCTTTATCATTTTCGCGACGGACTTTATTTCATTGATAGAAACCATTGATAACAATGCAGGGGAATTTTCAGTAAACAACATTCAAAATCTTTCAGGATACATATTATTGTTCGGATTGGCCATTTTATTGCTTCTGGCATTGTTCGTTTTTGAACTCTATGCCGTAATAAATGCGTCCATCCACGCTTCGCGCGGGCAACTTTATCATTACCCACTTTGTATTCCATTTATAAAAACCAACCTTAAAAACCCTATTCAAAATGAGCACATTAGTTAGTTACCTATTGGCCGCCATTTTACAATTTATAGGCGTAAGTATGCCCACGGAACAGGAAACTGTTAGCGCATTGACTCATCAACAATGCGAAGAAACCACCAGTGTGCTTCCCTATTCATTCATCATCAATAGCGAACAAGAATTAAAAACAAGTAAAAACGAATTATGAAAATCGAAAACACAAAAGCACAGATGCGAAAAGGAGTTTTGGAGTTCTGTATCCTTTCCGTTTTAAAAGACGGCGAGGCATATACCTCAGACATTCTTGAAACTCTAAAGGACGCAAAAATGCTTGTCGTGGAAGGCACCATCTACCCGCTGCTTACAAGGCTGAAAAATGCGGGGCTGCTTTCTTACCGTTGGGAAGAATCTACCAGCGGACCGCCACGCAAGTATTACGAACTTACCGATACCGGTAAACTATTTTTAACCGAATTGAACGATACCTGGGCAGAACTGCAACAGGCCGTGAACAAAGTAACCAGCGAAAAAAACAAACAATGAACAAGACAGTAAATATAAATTTGGCAGGCACTTCCTTTCACATAGACGAAGATGCCTTCGGGAAACTTTCGCGCTACTTGGACGCCATCCGCAAATCGCTGAAAGGAGCTGACGGTAGTGAAGAAATTATGCAGGACATTGAAGCCCGCATCGGCGAACTTTTTTCCGAAAAAATTGAAAGCCCTTCACAGGTAGTCACTTTAAAAGATCTTGACGAAGTGATTTCAGTGATGGGACAACCTGAAGATTATGAAGTTGACGACGAAATTTTTGAGGACGTACCGCCTTCCTCAAAAAACTATACCAAATCCCGAGCAAATGCTTCACACAAGCAACTTTTTAGAGACATTGACAACAAATATATTTCAGGGGTTTCCTCTGGTCTGGGCCATTATTTCGGAATCGACGCAATTTGGATCCGTCTTTTATGGATACTGTTGATCGTTGCCGGATTCGGCTCTCCAATTGTTGTCTATATACTATTGTGGATTTTGGTTCCGCCAGCGCTTACAACTTCGGAAAAGTTGCGAATGACTGGCGAACCAGTCAACATTTCAAACATTGAACGAAAATTCAAGGAAGGTTTTGACAATGTTGCCGATCGCGTAAAAAACGTGGATTACGACAAATACGGCAATAAAATAAAAACTGGCGCTTCGGGTTTTTTCGACAGCTTGGGAAACTTAATCGTGGCACTTTTTAAAGTGTTCGCGAAGTTTATTGGCGTCATTATAATCATCGTTTCCCTTTCAACTATTATTGGCCTGGTCGTGGCGTTTTTCACCTTCGGCTCCATGGATTATTGGGCAAGCAATGAAATAGCCGAAAAAATAGCGATGGTAGATGTAACCAATGTGCCCATGTGGCTATTGGCTCTATTGGGGCTATTTGCCATTGGCATCCCGTTTTTCGCCTTGTTTGTTTTAGGGTTGAAACTTTTGATAAGCAATTTGAAATCCATGAGCCCTACCTTGAAAATATCACTAATCGTTGTTTGGGCTTTATCAATAATTGGGTTGACCATTTTGGGAATCAAACAAGCTACCGAAGAAGCATACGACGGAAATTATATTGAAGAGCAGGCATTGGCCGTGCGAACGGGAGATACATTGCAGATTTCGATGCGTGCCGACAAACAATTCAGTTACCGAGTGAGCCGTGACAATGCGTTGCAGTTGAAATATGATGCCAATGAAAAAAAGGTGATTTATTCCAATGATATTATCCTGAATATAAAATCCTCAAAAGATTCCATTGGTAAAATTGTTATTGAAAAATCTGCCGAGGGCAACAACCAGCTTGAGGCAAAAAAACGCGCGGAAGCCATTGAATACAACTATTCTTTTGAAAATAGCAATCTGGTGCTGGATGGATTTTTCATCACGGCCACCAAAAATAAGTATAGGGACCAGCAAATAGAAATAACCGTTTATCTGCCTGAAGGAACTGTAATCTTTTCAGATGAAAACGTAAATTCCTACTACAATTACAGCTCAAATTTTGCTGAATTGAGCGATTATGACAATGACGCGCACTATTACAGAATTTTGAAAAACGATTATGAATGTCTGAACTGTAAAGAAAAAGAGGAAAACGTTCAGGAAATTGATTCCTTGGAAATGATAGATTCCGGAAAAATCCAAGATACCATCAAACCCATAAAAAATGAAAGTTGGGAAGAAGATGTAAAAAATGATTTGAAAATTTGAGTGAGGATGCTATAAAATCTCGAAAAACAGTAACAGTAACCATTGATTTATAACCAAAAACACATAATTATGAGAACTTCAAAATTTATTATGGCCATTGCCGCAGCATTTCTTTTAAGCGCTTGTCATTTCAATATTAATACAGGCGAAAACGGCAACGGAAATGTTATTACCGAAGAGCGCACCGTTTCTGAAGATTTCACGGAAGTACGCGGGAGTGCCGGACTGGACGTTTATCTCACGCAAGGCGATGAAAACAAAATAGTTGTGGAAGCCGATGAAAATCTGCTTCAATATATTGAGACCGATGTGGAAGATGGGAAACTGCACGTTACCACTTCAGAAAATATTGGCCACTCAAAAGCAAAGAAAGTTTATGTTACTTACAGAGAATTGACCAACGTTGAAGCAAGCAGCGGAGCGGATGTAACCGGAAATTCCGTTATTAAAAGTGAAAGACTTTCATTAAAGAGCAGCAGTGGCGCAGATTTAAAAGTAGAGGTTTTTTCAAAGGAACTTTCTGCCAAGTCCAGTAGCGGTGCAGATTTGGAGGTTTCCGGAAAGGCTTCCTCTTTCACGGCAGACGCCTCAAGCGGCAGTGAAATTAATGCGAGGGAATTATTCGTAGCCACCTGCAATGCCGAAGCCTCCAGCGGTGCGGAAGTAACCGTAAACGTAAAGGACAATCTGGAAACACACGTTAGCAGCGGCGGAAATATAAACTATTACGGAGACCCTGTGTCAGTAAACTCAAATAAAAGCCATTCGGGGAGCGTGAACAAAATGTAAATGCTATCGATACGTTTTTTTCTAAAACACACTCTGAATTGCCAAAAAGGCTTAACATTTTCTAAAAGAATTGTTAGGCCTTTTCACATTTATAAAAATTTTAAGAGGGTTTTGTTTTTAAAATTCCATCTTTAAAACAAAACTAAAATTATGAAAAGACTCCTAATAGTATTAGCAATAGTTGTATTTGCATCCTGCAGCTCTGACGATGATTCGGGCGATGCAAACACCAATGAATTTGAACAGATAAAAACCACCCTCCCGCAAGGAGAATGGAAGATCACAAAATTGATCGATGGCCAGTCAGACCACACGGTCGATTTTGAAAGTTTTGTTTTTACATTTAGTGAAGATGGAACCGTGGCTGCAAAAAACGATCTTTTTACCGAACCCGGAACGTGGGCTTATGACAATAGCTCCAATAGTGGTGAGGAATTGGTTTTGCAATTCAGTGAAACAACTCCTTTTGATGAAATAAATGACGATTGGGATATTGTTTCGGTAAGCAATTCAAAAGTTGAACTCAAGGATGTAAGCGGTGGCAACGGCGATACGGAACTGCTCACTTTTTCAAAATTGTAAACTTTAAAAAATCCTAAGATCAAAAATGCCGCGGTAAAAGCGGCATTTTTTGATGTTTATATTTTGAAAACTTAAGCCGTAACCTCAGTTTCTATAGTTGCCAAATAACGTTCGGCATCCAAAGCCGCCATACAACCGGTTCCCGCAGCGGTTACCGCTTGGCGGTATTCCTTGTCCTGCACGTCGCCACTGGCAAAAACGCCCGGTTTGTTGGTTTTGGTGGATTTTCCTTTTGTAATAATATAACCTGTATCATCCATATCCAACTGACCCTTGAAAATTTCAGTATTAGGCTTGTGCCCAATAGCTATAAACAGACCGGTAATTGCTATTTCTTCCTTTTTACCAGTTTGGTTGTTTACCATTCGCAAACCTTCAACTACAGTATCTCCCAAAACCTCATCCACTTCAGTATTGTAAAGTACTTCAAGGTTTTTAGTGTTGTTAACTCTGTGTTGCATCGCTTTGGAAGCTTTCATATAATCTTTACGGACAAGCATGGTAACTTTTCTACAGATATTCGCCAAATAGGTAGCTTCCTCCGCAGCGGTATCGCCTGCCCCAACTATGGCAACGTCCTGATTTTTATAGAAAAACCCATCGCAGACCGCGCAGGCAGAAACCCCGCCACCGCGCAATTTTTGTTCGCTTGGAATGCCCAGGTATTTTGCTGTTGCTCCTGTTGAAATTATTACGGTTTCAGCTTCAATTTTGGTGGAATTGTCCACGGTAACTTTATGGATTCCGCCCACTTCATCACTAAACTCAACATTTGTAACCATCCCGATCCGCACCTGTGTTCCGAAACGTTCGGCCTGCTGCTGCAGTTGCACCATCATGGTTGGGCCGTCAATTCCTTCGGGATAGCCGGGAAAATTATCCACTTCAGTAGTTGTGGTCAATTGTCCGCCGGGTTCCATTCCGGTGTACAGAACAGGTTTTAAATCTGCGCGTGCAGCATATATTGCCGCGGTGTATCCCGCTGGGCCTGAGCCAATGATAAGGCATTTTATTCTTTCAATAGTTTCGCTCATGATATTTTCTTCAATAGTGTTTTTCGAATGGCAAAAATAGCAACTTTCAAAGGAATGTGCCTGCAAAAGTTATGAAGAATTGTTATTAAAGTATTAAGCAAGCCTATCGTTTTCTACGGAAGGTTTATTTGAAGTGTTTCGGAACATTTGAAGCGTACCTTTTTAAATTCTTCCGTATTTTCCTCGATTTCCTTATTCCAAAAAGGCACCATTTCTGAAAGTTTCTGTTGCCATTTTTCAGATTTAAATTGCTGCGGAAAGGCAAAATCCAAAACGTGGACCATAATAGCTACTGCCACCGAAGCGCCCGGCGAAGCACCCAAAAGTGCAGTAATTCGGCCGTCTTTGCTATGCACCACTTCCGTTCCAAATTCGAGCGTGCCTCCCTCCTCTTTGTCGCGTTTAATAATCTGTACCCGTTGCCCAGCTACTTTTAGTTCCCAATCTTCACTTTTGGCATCTTTTACGAACTTTCGAAGTGTTTGCATCCGGTCTTCATGGCCCATTCTTACCTGTTCTATCAAATATTTTGTGAGCGGGATATTGTGCCAGAAAACGCCCCACATAGACGGAATATTGTCCCATTTTATACTTTTGAAGAGGTCAAAAAATGAACCTTCCTTCAAGAATTTCGTACTGAAACCCGCAAAAGGACCGAACAGGAGTTCCTGTTTTCCGTCAATATAGCGCGTGTCCAAATGTGGCATGGACATTGGCGGTGCACCCACTTCGGCCTTGCCGTAAACCTTGGCGTGGTGTTTTTCAATTATAGCCCTGTTTTTGCAGATGAGCCACTCCCCGCTCACGGGAAAACCGCCGTAACCATCCTTTTCGTCAATTTCCACTTTTTGGAGTAAAGGCAACGCGCCGCCACCGGCGCCAATAAAAACATGTTCGGCATCACAATGGATTCTTTCCTTCGTTTTCAGGTTTTTTATTTTTACCAACCAGTCCTCGTCTTTCGTTGGATCAACATCTTCTACTTCGTGCAGTGTGAAAACTGGCGTATCAAATTTTTCTTCCAAAATTTTGAAAAAGGTTCGGGTAAGCACGCCGTAATTTACCTCTGTTCCCAATTCCATGCGGGTCGCGGCGATTTTTTCGGAATTGTTTCTTCCAGTCATCATCAACGGAAACCACTGTTCCATTTCCTTGAAATCTTCCGAAAATTGCATGCCTTCAAACATAGGATGCTTTGTCATTTCGGCTACGCGTTTCTTTAAAAATTCAACATTATCTTCCCCTTCAACCCAGCTATGATGTGGAACTGGGTGCATAAAATCCTTTGGATTCCCAATTAAATTATGGTTCACCAAAAAAGACCAAAATTGTTTCGATTTCTCGAACTGTGTACAGACTTTTATGGCTTTTGAAATGTCTATGGAGCCATCTTCGTTTTCGGGTGTGTAATTCATTTCACAAAAAGCGGAATGCCCAGTGCCGGCGTTGTTCCAGGCCGCGGAACTTTCCAGAGCAACCCTGTCCAATCTTTCGAGAATTAGTATTTTTTGGTCGCTGTCAATCAGTTTCAGCATTAGCGCAAGGGTGGCGCTCATAATGCCGCCGCCCACACAGATAAGGTCGTAGTGTCCGTTGATTTTTTCTGAAGAATTCATTTTAAGAACAGTTTCTTCAAAATTAGAGATTGTAATTTCCAAAATACCTTAAGAAGATGCTAATTAACCAAGGAAATTTCAACTTTTGAAATATTCGAATATTAATTGAAGTACTTTATTGCGAAACTTCATATTTTGGTTATTTTTGCACTTCCAAATTCGGATTTACGATTTACGATTTACGATTTGGAATTTTCAATTTTGAATTTTCAATTTTGAATTTGTAAAAAATCGGGATGTGGCGCAGTCTGGTAGCGTATACGTCTGGGGGGCGTAGGGTCGCAGGTTCAAATCCTGTCATCCCGACTTTTAAAAGACACTTTCGGGTGTCTTTTTTATTGGGGTGGCGCAATGAAACCACCACGAAAGTGGTTTCGTTGTGCCGCTCAACGACCCAAGCAGGTTCATCCCGAAGCCTCGGGACTGTAATCCTGACTTTTAAAAAGACACTTTCGGGTGTCTTTTTTTATTGGGGTGGAGTGGTTTCGTTGTGCCGCTCAACGGCCCAAGCAGGTTCATCCCGAAGCCTCGGGACTGTCATCCCGACTTATAGAAGGCATCTTATGGGTGCCTTCTGTTTTTGGGGTGGCATTGTCCGTTGGCGCAGCCAAAAGGGCAATGGCGTACGACGACCCCATAAGCAGGTTTAAAAAAAGTCATCCCTAATTATAAAAGACACTTTTGGGTGTCTCTTTATTATGATGAAGTTATTTAAAATGAAATGATTGCCAAAATAGAACTTATAGAAATAAAAACCCAAAGCGAAACCCCAAGAATCATCGGCTTCCAGCCTGCCGATTTTATCTTGTCTATGGAAAGTCCGGCGCCAATTAAAAACAGGGTCAACACCAAAAGCGATTTTGAAATACTGGTAATGCCTCCCGTAATAACGGCAGGAATGGCTACGTAACTATTAAGTATGATTGCCAAAATAAACAGGAAGATGAAATAAGGAATTTTCACGCTTTTTCCCTTTCCTTTAAAAAGAAATACAGATAACAAGGAAAGCGGGATAATCCAAAGTGCCCTGGCCAGTTTTACGGTTGTTGCAACTTTCAGCGCTTCTTCCCCAAATGTATAGGCCGCACCAACTACCGAGCTGGTGTCGTGAATGGCAATTGCGCACCAAAGCCCAAACTCGTGCTGGTTCAGCCCGAACAAGTGCCCGAGCGGCGGAAAAACAATCAAGGCGATGGAATTCAACAGGAATATAACACCCAGGGAGATTGAAATATCCTTTTCCGAAGCATCTATGACCGGTGCAACGGCAGCAATGGCGCTTCCGCCACAAATCGCGGTCCCCGAACTGATGAGATGACTGCCCTTGCGGTTCATCTTTAAAAGTTTCCCCAAAAAATAACCAAGAATCAAGGTTATAGAAATTGAAAACACGGTCAATATAAACCCGTCTTTTCCAGCGGCCACGGTCTCTTTTAAATTCATTCCAAAACCCAGGCCAACTACAGCTATTTTCAGAAGCCAGTTTACCGCTTTACTGTTAAGCGTTAGGAATGGATGCCCTAAAAAATATGAAAAAAGGAACCCGCCCACCAAGGCCACGGGGCTGCTAACGTAACCCAAAATACAAAGCACCATACATAATATAAACAGTACCTTTACGAGTGTTTCATTCCGATTGGCAATTTCTTTCATTTTTGACCTTCTTCTTTTTTAATTGTTTCCTCTTTATTTTTTAGATCCTCTTCGTTTTCCTTTTCCTTTTTTAGTACAACCGTTCGGTACGGAAATGGAATCTCGATTCCTTCACTGTCAAAACGTTTTTTTATGCTTTCCAGCAAATCACAGCGCATCTCAAAGGAATCTGAATAATTTTGCGCCCAGGCCCAAGCACGGACCGTGACCGAGGAATCATTTAACGAAACAAGGGCCGTCCGGACCACTGGTTTTCCGTCTAAAATATCGGTCGCCGATCGGTTGTCCATAATTAGGGGGTGCTTTTCGCATTCCTCTTGCATAATTTTTTTTGCCAAATCAACATCACTGTCATAGGAAATTCCTATTTCAATCCTCTCGCATATCTTCATTTCGCCCAAATCATAATTTATCAGTTTCTCCTTATTGATAATGGCATTGGGAATGACGATCATTTTGTTTTCAAAATTGCGTATTACCGTGTGGCGCAGCGTTATATCTACAACGGTTCCCACCATCGTGTCGGTAACTTTAATAACATCGCCAATCCTGAAAGGTTTAAATGAAATGATAAACACGCCACCCACCAAATTTGCCAACGCTTCCTGCGAAGCAACACCGGCAATAAGCGCAATTACCCCTGCCCCACCAAGTGCGGTTTTCGCAATACCCTCAAGCGAAGGAAATGCCAAAAGTGCAAAAAGGATTCCCGTAGTATATATGCCAATGATAGCCACATACCGTAAAAACTTAAAGCTTGTTGGGTCTTCTGCATTTACGATTTTTCTTTTAATGCTTAAACGAAACCACATATTTGTGGATGCAGCACCCACAATGGTTACCACCGCAACAATTCCCAAATAAAGAATTAATCTGAAGTTGTGCCGAAGTGCATCGTATTTTTCTTGATTGACAAAAAGAAAGCTTAAACCTATCAAACCGAGAACGAGCCAAAGCGCGTTCAGTATCCGTCTTACCCAGTTAACTGCTCTTGGAGGCTCATCCGGATATTTTTTCGATTCTTGCCGGAGTAGCCATTTGTGGAGAAGATTTGTTAACAATCGCAGGATGATTACGGAGCCGATAATCTTCGAGGCGTAAATGATTTGATCCTTATATATTTCAAAAAAATCCATCATATCTTTATAATTGTCCTTTTTTAAATTCGAAGTTTATTCCCGTTCATCCCAAGATTGTTTCTGGTAAAAATCTATAGGCGATTGCAAGGTTTTTTTAACATACAAAAACTGTTCGTGAAAATATAACAGGGATCGGCACGTTTTGGAGTTCCTATATCCTTAAAAATTTATGCAAAATCAGCTAAAACTCTACTGATCCTTTGCTGCTTTACGATCAGCCTGCTGCTTTTCAATTCTTCTATTTTCTTTTTCAACGTATTTTTTATGTGCTATTGAAGCCACAAAATCTCTTTTACGCGAATAAAGGTTTTTAATTACATCCGCCTTTCCGTAAACCGTAATTACATCGCCGGGCAAAATACAAAAACTGCCCGTGGGCGAACCCACATAATCGCCATTGGCACGGTCTATTCCCAAAATGGTGATACCTTCATGGCGCAAATCCATTTCCAGCAAGGTTTTGTTCGCCATCCAGTTATCCTTATCCACTTTTTTCTCGCTTACTTTGTAGTCGTCCTTTAAATGCAGGACTGCAGCATAATCCTGAATATCCAGGTCGGTATATTTTTTCAGCATCCTATTTATTATTTTGGAGAGCCCACGGTCCACCCATTTACTTTTTACGGCCCACCAAACCAAACTCAAACCTAAAACCACGATAACCAAACCGTACAATTTGGAAGTTAAAGTATCCGGCAAGACGAAGGTTAAAATTAGGGAAGACATTACAGTTACAATCCCGGCGTTACCAATTAGCATGAGGTTAAATACAATTTTACGGCGAACGGGGTGATTCATTATTTTTTCTGATTCGGAAGTAGTGAAACCCGCACCGGTATAGGCAGAACGCGCTTGAAACCGTGCGCTTTGTGTAGAAAGCCCGGTATGGATCAACGCAATCGTGGCAATTTTTGTAATCAATGCCGAAAGGGCTACCACTAAAAATAAGGTTACTGCTGCAATCATATATTTTCAAAATTAAGAAGAAATATTCGGCTTCCCGTTCTTTATAAGAATATTATAACTTCATTTATTTTCGTAACCTTTTATTTAAAAAAAAATACGTGTTCATATCAAAAATGAATTTTTTCCAACAAAAATTCTCTAAGTCCAACTGATAATTATCATTTTATGGTTTGCAAGGCACCCCTATTTTTGAAGTCGAAAAAATAATCCATGCAGAACAATTTAGTTTCAAAATACAACGTCCCGGGCCCGCGATATACCAGTTATCCCACAGTTCCTTATTGGAACAATGCGGAGTTTTCACTGAGCGAATGGAAAAGAAACGTCATCCAAAGTTTTTCGGAAAGTAATTCCAGTGAAGGCATAAGCCTCTATATTCACCTACCTTTTTGTGAAAGTCTCTGCACTTTTTGTGGCTGCAACAAGCGGATTACCAAAAACCACGGAGTGGAAACGCCCTATCTGGATTCTGTTTTGAAGGAATGGCGGCTTTATTTGGAAATGTTCCCCGAACGTCCAATTATAAAGGAATTGCACCTCGGCGGCGGTACGCCCACCTTTTTTTCCGCGGAAAATTTAAAACTGCTCATAAAGGGAATTTTTCGCGATGCCAGCATGGCCGAAAACCCCGCTTTTAGTTTTGAGGGTCATCCCAACAATACCAAGGGCGAGCATCTACAAACACTTTTTGATTGTGGTTTTACGAGGGTGAGCTACGGCGTACAGGATTACAACCCTACAGTGCAAGTGGCCATCCACAGGCTGCAACCCTTTGTGAACGTAAAAAACGTAACCGAAACCGCACGCCAAATTGGCTACACCTCCGTGGGCCACGACATTATTTTCGGGCTTCCCTTTCAGAAAAGGGAACACGTTATTTATTCCATAGAAAAAACCAAGGAATTGATGCCAGACCGCATCGCCTTCTATAGCTACGCCCATGTGCCGTGGATAAAAGGAAATGGCCAGCGCGGTTTTAAAGAGGCAGATTTGCCCAGTGCCGCCGAAAAGCGCGAAATGTACGAAACCGGCAAAAAAATGCTGGAAGAGGCGGGCTACATTGAAATCGGGATGGACCACTTCGCCCTTAAAACCGATAGCCTCTACAAAGCAGTGGAAAACAAAAAACTGCACCGCAACTTTATGGGCTATACCGATAGCAAGACCCAACTCATGCTGGGGCTTGGCGTTTCTGCCATTGGCGACAGTTGGTACAGTTTTGGGCAAAACGCAAAAAATGTAGAAGAATACCAAGATTTGGTGGAACAGGGCATTCTTCCCGTTTATCGCGGTCATATGCTCAATGAGGAAGATTTAATTATTCGCAAGCATATTTTGAATATGATGTGCCGTTTGGAAACTTCCTGGGAAGATGCCTCGCTCCAATTTAAAGAATTGCCGGATGCACTTGACAAACTGAAAGAAATGGAAGATGACGGGTTAATTAAAATTGGTGCCACAAAACTTCAAATTACTGAAAAAGGACGTCCGTTTGTACGCAATATATGTATGGCTTTTGATGTACTTCTGCAGCGCAGCCAGCCCGAAACGCAATTGTTTTCGATGACCGTTTAGTCAATTTGACAAAAATTAATTTTTTTTCATTTTGTGACCTACGTCATATTTTACCGCAAACACAATACTGACCTTTGTGTCAGAAATCAAAAAAAAACCATTCTTATGAAGGTTTCAAAAAGTGTGTTTCTTTTCCTGTTGGTACTTAGTTTTACCAAGGGATTCTCACAGTTTACCGTTGACGCCGAATTGCGTCCCCGCTTTGAATATAGACACGGATACAAAACTCTTTTCCCAGATAATTCGGATCCGGCGACCTTTGTATCACAGCGCACGCGGCTGAACTTTGGCTATAAGACCGAAAAGCTGTATTTCTATTTAAGCCCCCAGGACGTAAGGGTTTGGGGCGATGTGCCACAGCTGAATGTTGCAGACGAAAACGGATTTTCACTGCACCAAGCCTGGGCCGATGTCTTGTTAATTTCAGACCTTTCCTTGAAAATTGGGCGCCAGGAAATTGTTTACGACGATCAGCGTTTCTTTGGAAATGTGGGCTGGGCGCAACAAGGCAGAAGCCACGATGCGGCAATCGTGAAATTTGAACCCAGTTTTATGAAACTTCATTTTGGCGCGGCATACAATCAGGACGGGGAAGCCTTGGCTGGAAATATCCTTACCACAAATACCTATAAAAGCCTTCAATATATTTGGCTTCACAAGGATTGGAAACCACTCTCGGCGAGCTTCCTATTTGTGAACAACGGCTTGCAATATATAGACGAAACGGACGAATCAAAAAACGATACGCGCTACAGCCAAACTGCGGGAGTTCATTTAAACGCCAATTTGAGTAAATTCAACTTTGCTTCCAATCTTTACTATCAATTCGGGAAGGACGTGGCAAATAATGATTTGAGCGCTTACCTCCTTTCGCTGGAAGCAACTTATTCCGTATTGGAGAATTTAAAAATTGGTTTAGGTGGCGAGCTGCAGAGCGGAAATGAGTACGGCGCCCCTTCCGATGGAAAAAACAAGGCCTTCAATCCGCTTTATGGCACCAATCATAAATTCAACGGGTTTATGGATTACTTCTATGTAGGCAACCACATCAACAATGTGGGGTTGCTGGATTTGTATGGAAACGTGAAATATGCCTTCAATAAAAAATCAAACATCAATTTGGCGCTTCATCAATTTTTCGCTGCCGCAAAAATAAATGACAATACGTCAAAAGATTTGGGCTTTGAATTAGATTTGGTAACTTCGCATAAATTGAGCGAATACGTGCAGGTTCAAGCAGGGTATTCGCAGTTTTTTGCACAGAAAGGTATTGAAATCACAAAAAACAATTTTGACGCTAATACAAACAACTGGGGCTGGCTCATGGTGACCATAGACCCTATTTTGTTCACTTGGCAAAAACCAAAAACTGAAAATAATAAACAATAAAAACAACCATATTTTAAAACCGAACCTATGAAATTAGTTATCAACCACAAATTAATTACCAAAATGCTGCTTGGTTTAGGCACGGTGGCATTTCTTTCGGGCTGCGTAAATGACCAATCCGACAAAAAATACAACGACACCGTTGATATTCCCGTAAACCAAGAAATGATTGCGGAACTTACCTCCCCACCCAACGTACCTACTCCCGTAGGAAAACGAATGGCCAAAAAACTAATCGTGGACTTGGAAATCCAAGAACGCGAGGGCGAAATGACCAACGGCGTAAAATATGTGTATTGGACCTTTGGCGGAACCGTTCCGGGAAGTTTCATCAGAACCCGTGTGGGCGACGAGGTGGAATTTCACTTAAAAAACCACCCGGACAACAAGCTTCCGCACAACATTGACCTTCACGCCGTGAACGGTCCCGGTGGTGGGGCAGAGTCTTCCTTTGTAGCTCCCGGCCACGAAAAAGTATTCTCTTTTAAGGTGCTTAACCCAGGACTCTATGTGTACCATTGCGCAACCGCACCAGTAGGTATGCACATTGCCAACGGAATGTACGGACTTATCTTGGTGGAACCCGAAGGCGGCTTGCCTCCGGTGGACAAAGAATATTACATTATGCAGGGCGATTTCTATACCGAAGGCAAATATGGCGATCGGGGCCTACAGGCATTCGATATGCAAAAAGCCATCGATGAAAAACCAGACTATGTTGTTTTCAACGGACACGTAGGTGCCATGACCGGCGACAATGCCATTACCGCAAAAGTGGGCGAAAAAATCCGTCTTTTTGTTGGGAATGGTGGCCCTAACCTGGTTTCTTCCTTTCACGTAATTGGAGAGATTTTTGACAGAGTGCACGTTGAAGGCGGCGATATGATCAACGAAAATGTACAAACAACCTTGATTCCTGCCGGGGGTGCCGCAATTGTGGAATTCCGCATAGACGTTCCCGGAACCTTCATACTTGTGGATCACTCTATTTTCAGGGCCTTCAATAAAGGTGCCTTGGCGATGCTAAAAGTAGAAGGGGAAGAAGACAAACGCATTTATTCCGGTGAAATCCGCGACGGTATCTATCTTCCAGAAGGTGGAGCCATCCAGTCTATGCCAAACGGAGCAAGAAAAGAAGCAAAAGAAGAAGTGAAGGCATTGAGTATTGAGGAGCGAATGAAATTCGGAAAAGATAAATATATGGCTACCTGCGTTGCTTGCCACCAAGCAAATGGACAAGGTATTGAAGGCGCTTTTCCTCCATTGGCAAAATCTGATTACCTAAATGCCGATGTGGACAGGGCTATCGATATTGTATTGCACGGTAAATCGGGTGAAATTACCGTTAACGGTAAAAAATACAACAGTGTAATGACTGCCCAAGCGCTTTCTGATGAAGAAGTAGCCAACGTACTTACATACGTTTACAACAGTTGGGGCAATTCCAAAAAAGAAGTTACCCCAGAAATGGTGCAAGCTGTTAGAAACAAATAATAAACTTTTTAAAATTGAAATTTTATAACACCGCCTTTTTTATAGCCTTTTCTTTATTATTTTGTGGAGTCACGGCCCAAAATGATAAGATGGCCCTAGTAAAGGGCGGTGTTTATTTACCGCTATATGGCGCCGAAAACAAAACGGTAAAGGTAGATCCTTTTTTGATGGACGTATATCCCGTAACCAATTCAGATTATTTAAAATTTGTGGAGGAAAACCCTCAATGGAAAAAAAGTCAGGTCAAACCTTTATTTGCCGATAAAAGTTATTTGACCAATTGGAAAAATGACGAAACCTTTCAAGGGCTGCCCGATGCGCCCGTAACCAACGTTTCATGGTTTGCAGCCAAAAAATACTGCGAATGTCAAGGCAAACGTTTACCGACCATGGACGAATGGGAATTCGCCGCCATGGCCAATGAAGAAGTACAGGATGCCAGAAAAATAGAAGCCTACAACCAGTTCATCCTAAACTGGTACGAAACCCCAAAAACCTTTAAAAACCCCATAGGTGAAACCTTCAAAAATTATTGGGGCATCTACGACCTTCACGGCTTGGTGTGGGAATGGACCTTGGATTTTAATTCCGTCTTAATTTCAGGGGAATCCCGAAAGGATGTTGATAAAGACTCCAATCTCTTCTGCGGAAGCGCGGCCATCGGTGCTTCCGATTTAATGAATTATGCGGCCTTTATGCGCTATGCCTTCCGGGGAAGTATGAAAGCGCGCTATTCCTCCCAAAATCTGGGTTTCCGTTGTGCGAAGGATGTTGAAAACTAAAAAAACAGAAAGATGAAAAATTTTAGATTTATGGCAGTATTGGTTGCATTAGTGGCCTTATTTTCCTGCAATAACAATTCAGAAAAAAACACAGGCGCCGCTGAAACAGCAAAGGTAAAAAAGGCGGAGGGCGATGCCATTCCGGAAATGTCAATCTACAACCTTCCCTCCCATTGGACGACCCAAAATGGGGAAGAAATTGAACTGAAGGATCTGCAAGGAAAAGTAGTGGTCATGGTTATGATCTACACAACCTGCAAAGCCGCCTGCCCTCGGTTGGTTGCCGATATGCGCAATATTGAAAAACAAGTGCCCGAGGAAAAAAAGGACAATGTGCAATATGTTTTTGTGAGCATCGACCCAGAAACCGATACGCCCGAAAGACTAAAAGCGTTCAGTAAAGAGAATGAAATGGAAGATGACAAATGGCTCTTCCTTCGCGGGACCGAAGAAGACACCCGCGAATTTGCAGCAGTGCTGGCGGTTAATTACAAGCAGATCTCACCCATGGATTTTTCACATTCAAACATCATAAGTGTTTTTGACCAAAATGGTGAAATGGTGCATCAACAAGAGGGCTTGGGCGTTGATAATAAAGAAACGGTGCAGGCCATTATTGATTTGGCGAAATAAGAAAAACAGATCCTAAAAAACAGAGAGTTGCAAATATCATTGCTTTGACATCTCAACTTTTTCTTGCGGGATTGTCATTTTTCTTTTTTCGGTTATGAACCATGTTTTTACGTTTTTTGCTTCGCTTTACATACAAAATTAACCCGCCTATTATTGCGAAACACACGACGATTGATATTATTGTGGCTACCAAACCACCCGTAAAATCAACCAAAGGAATGAAGTCTGTTATTTTCATAGTCAAAAAGATTTAAACGTTTTCGTCTTCGGGAGCAGTTATTTCATCCTCATGCTTTTTCTTGCCACCCATCACAAAGCTGATAACGATAGCAGCAAGAACAACGCATAAAACTGCAAAGAAAATTATAAGGGCCGTACCTATACCCCAGTTTGCCAAAGGAATCATTGCATGTATCATATTTTGAATATTTTATTGGTTATTGATTGTTGTGTTTTCTGAAATTGTATTGTCGCAATTATAATTGGCATCAACCGTTTCCGTCATCGGTTTTGGGGAAATGTAGGGAATGCCCAGCCCCAGGCCCCGAACTATAAAAAGACAACCGATAATTACTACAAACACCGGAATTGCCCGACGGATGCGCTGCCGAACCTGTGCGTTTAAAAAATTGCCCAAATAAATGGCAGAGGTCATCAGGGGAATGGTTCCCAAGCCAAAGACTGCCATATACAAACTTCCCTGCAGAGCATTGCCGGAAGCGATAGCTCCAAAAACTGCCATATATACCAAACCACACGGCAGGAAACCGTTTAAGAAACCGATAGTCAAAAAAGTATCGGGGGTTTTCTTTTTGAGTTCCTTCCCGAGAGCGGATTTCACTTTGGAAATAATACGATAGATAGGTTTTGAAAAATTGTAATTGTTGAAAGTTTTCTGCGGAATAAAAATAACCGCAAGCATCAAAACCCCTATCAAAATAGAGAGTTGCTGCTGAAAACCGAAGAGATTCAAACTTCTTCCCACCAACCCAAAAACAAGCCCAATAATACTGTAAGCCAATATCCTTCCGAAATGATATAGAAAAATCTGCCCAACTTTCTTCAGATTATTACTTCTGTCCACGGGCAACAGAAACGCAATAGGCCCACACATCCCCACGCAGTGGAAGCTTCCCAGTAATCCGAATATGAGGGCGGTGTATAACATTTTTTTGTTCCTGGTTTCAGGTTTCAGCGTTAAGTGTTAAGTGTTAAGTGTTAAGTGTTAAGTGTTAAGTGTTAAGTGTTAAGTGTTAAGTGTTAAGTGTTAAGTGTTAAGTGTTAAGTGTTAAGTGTTAAGTGTTAAGTGTTAATGTAATAAATTTTCAAAATTTGAATGAAACCTAAACTTTTAAACTTCTCAACTCATAAACTTCTCAACTCATCCACTAATAAACTATTTCATTTTTATATAAATAATCTTTTCCTTCATAACTCCATTGTACAATGGTGTTCCATCTTCCGGCCACCAACAATTCATCGGGAATTAATACGCTGTGGGATGAAAGTTGCAAAGGCTCTTGAAAATCAAGTTTTTTGTTGGACGGTCGATAAAGAAGAATTGTACCCGTAATTTTGGAGTAATCCATATTTTCGGGAAAAGTTAGCATCCAGCCTGCTTCGGTTTTTTTCCCTGTAATGTTGACCGCCAAGGAATTTGAATTTGCCCTGTCATCAATTTCTTTTTGATAGACCAATTCCTTTTTATAATATTCCTCCGTTACCAAATCGTAATCGTACTTTTTGTCGGTACTTATTTTTATAACGAAAAATAAGATAAAGCCTATAAAAAGTACCATTCCAATCACCAATCCGGTTCCCCAATTTATTTTCATCCCAATAGTATTTATTGATTGTTCGTATTATTTATTTCCAAGCTTCGCCTTAAATCTATAAGATTCACTTCGGCGAAACCTTGCTGGTTATTTTTCCTTCATCGGGCATCAAGCACCCAGCACCCATCTATTTATAATTTCTTGGTCCGAGGAACGTGACGCTGGTGGTTTCTATCAAATCGTCACCGCTGTAAACCTCGATTACCGCCCGGTTTTTATCGCCGCTCAACGCTGCGTTGTTTATTTCAATGAAAAGCGTTCCTTCAGCCAAACCTTGCGCGGGAACTACAATTTCACCCTGTTTTACGCTGTGAATGGTTCCTTTTGGCGATTTCAGCTTAAAGTGAATGTCCTCAATATTTTTTGTGGTCTTGTTGAGCAATTTATAAGTGAAAACATTGCTGATAATATTGTTGTCCTTATGTTCATAAAGCTGCCCGGGAAGCCTAAGAATATTAGCTTCCACATCACTTCTTAAAAACAGCATTCCGGTAAGCACGCCGATTAGAATAACCAAAACAGCCGTATATCCCTTCAATCGGGGCGTAAATTTGAAAGGTGCTTTCTTTTCAATATTCTCTTCACTTGCATAGCGAATCAAGCCCTTCGGAAGGTTTACCGCTTCCATAATACTGTCGCAAGCGTCTATACAAGCCGTACAGTTTACGCACTCCAGCTGTGTACCGTTTCGGATGTCGATGCCGGTAGGACAAACGTGAACGCATTGAAAGCAATCTATGCAATCCCCCTTGCCGGAGGCTTCCCGATCTTCGTTCTTTTTAAATTTTGCACGGCCTACTTCCTTTTCGCCCCGCTTATGGTCGTATGCCACAACAATTGATTTGTTGTCCAGCAACACGCCCTGCAATCTTCCATAGGGACAAGCTATAATACAAACCTGCTCGCGAAACCAAGCAAAGATGAAATAAAACACTGCCGTAAAAATCAACAAAGATGATACTGTGCTCAGATGTTCCATTGGTCCGTCCATAACATAGCGGATCAATCTATCACTTCCTATTAAATAGGCCAAGAAAATATTGGCAACAAGAAATGAAATAACAAAAAACAGGAACCATTTCAGTGAGCGTTTCCTTATTTTTTCGGCATTCCATTTTTGCTTGTCCAGACGTATTTGGGCACCTCTGTCGCCATCTATCCAGTATTCAATTCTTCTGAAAACCATTTCCATAAAAATGGTCTGGGGGCAGATCCACCCGCAGAAAATCCTTCCGAAGGCGGCCGTAAAGAAAATAATGAACACCACCATTATGATCATCATAATCACGAAGAGGTAAAAATCCTGGGGCCAAAACGGAAACCCGAAAATGTTGAAACGGCGTTCCAAGACATTAAAGAGCAAAAATTGGTTGCCGTTAATCTTCACAAAAGGAGCGGCAAAGAAAAAAGCAAGCAATACATAGCTTACATACTTTCTGTACTCATAAAATCTTCCAGAAGGTTTTTTAGGATAGACCCAAGCTCTTTTTCCTTCTTCGTTTATGGTACCAATACTATCTCTGAAACTTTCGTTTTCTTCCGGAATGCTCACTTTCGTAAATTTTTAATTGTAAAACTTGACAGTTGAGATATTAATTGGAAAATAATATATATTATTTACGCTCCAATTGTGACTCTTCAACGGCAGGCTCTTCGGTCATTTCAACCTCAACCTTAGTTGAATCAGCGGCTTTTACCTCATTAGTGCCCGAAGCTGCGTTTTCGTCTTTCCAAATATCTCCTTCGGGCTCCTTGCCATCTGCAGGATTGGTGCCGTGGAGTGTCATTACATAACTTGCTACTTGGGCCATTTCATTAGGTTTTAGATCGGTTTTCCAAGCAATCATCCCTTTTCCTGCGCGCCCACCTTCGCTAATGGTATGGAAAATATTCTTGATACCACCGCCCAATATCCAATAATCATCGGTAAGGTTTGGCCCAATTCCTCCTCCTCCACTATCCTTATGGCAAGCGACACAGTTTTCGGTAAATATTGTCTTTCCAGCAGCAATATCAGATGGGTCGGTAAGTTGTTCTACTGTCTCTGCATCTATTAAGTCCTTGTTGTTTTTCTTAAATTCAGCAACTTCCAATTTGGCCTGTGCTACCTCAATTTCATATTCCTCAGTTTGGTTTGTGCCATCAAATATGTGGTAACGCACCAAATATACAACTGCGAAGATGATGGTTGCATAAAACATATACACCCACCACGGCGGAAGGTTATTGTCCAATTCACGAATACCGTCATAGTTATGGTCCAATACAATTTCCTGCTCTTTAGCCACAGGTTTGGCATCGAGCATTTCCTTGTATTTTCTTTTGAACCAACCGAAACGATTATCTACTCGCATTTTCTCCGCTAAAAGATACCGTTCTTGGGCTTCACCGGTCAAGCCGTCAAATAATACACGTTGAAGGGCAGCAACAATAATTTCCAATGCAATTGCGAAGAAGAACAACATGCCCAGAACAGCCCAAATAATAGGATATTTTACGATGGCCCATTGGTCACCGGAGTCAATGATTAATTCCAAGAGAAAAAAGGCGAGGATGATAAAGCCGATAACTCTTAAATATGATGCTGTGGTTTTCATAGTAGTTCGTCGTTTTGGTTGTTAGTATCTAAGTCCAATGGAATATTGCTTACTTCCTTTATATGTTCTTTTTTGGCAGTAATTACCCAATAAAAGAGTACCACAAAAAAGATGAAGAATATTAATAGCGAAATCAATGGATATATTTGAACGTTGTCTATGTTCTCGAGGTTTCCTTTTACAAATTTCAACATAACTATTCGTTTTTAGCCGAAGCATCTTCGGTGTTCTGTACTTTAATATCGGTTCCCAAACGTTGCAGATAAGCAATAACGGCAACTATCTCACGGTTTTTCATTTCTACAAATGCTTCCCCATTTTCCTCAGCGTATTTCTTGCTGGCTTCATACGTAGCCACAAAATCTGGATCGCTGTATAGATTCTGCTCAATTTTTGCACCTTGCTCATCCATCCATTGTTGCGCATTCGCTATTTCCTCTTCGGTATAGGGAACTCCCAAGGTTACCATCGTGCGCATTTTTGTTTCGGTGTCTGATTTATCCAATTCTGAATTTATCAACCATTTATAGGAAGGCATAATGGAGCCCGAGGAAGTACTCTGCGGATCGTACATATGGTTCAAGTGCCAGTTATCTGAATATTTTCCACCAATACGGTGCAAATCAGGACCCGTACGCTTACTTCCCCATAGGAATGGGTGATCGTACACATATTCCCCAGATTTTGAATATTCACCATAACGTTCCACTTCGCTTCTGAACGGTCTAATCATCTGCGAATGGCAGCCTACGCAACCTTCACGGATATAGATATCCCTTCCTTCCAATTCCAAAGGCGTGTATGGTTTCACACTTGAAATTTTTGGCACATAATCATCTACCATTAGCGAAGGTATAATTTGCACCATACCTCCAATTAAAATGGCAATGGTTGCGTAAATGGTCAATTTAACAGGGCGACGCTCAAGCCAAGTGTGCCAACCTTCACCGGCAGTCTGTCTTTTGGTCACGGGCGCGAGTGGCGCAGCTTCGGCCAATTCATCAGTAACCTTGCTTCCTTTTCTTGCCGTCATCACAACGTTATAAAGTAAAATGAAGGCTCCCGTAATATAGAGCGTTCCACCTATGGCGCGCATCCAGTACATTGGGATAATTTGGGTAACGGTTTCCAGGAAGTTTCCGTAGGTAAGCGTACCGTCTGGGTTGAACTGGTTCCACATAGAAGCCTGCATAAAACCTGCTACATACATAGGAAGGGCATACATGATGATACCTAGTGTTCCAATCCAGAAATGGGCGTTTGCCAATTTCACGGAATATAATTTTGTTTTGAAAAGTCGCGGTACCAACCAATAGATCATACCAAAGGTCAGAAATCCGTTCCAGGCCAATGCCCCAACGTGTACGTGCGCAATAATCCAATCGCTAAAGTGGGCAATTGCATTTACGTTTTTAAGCGAAAGCATTGGACCTTCAAAAGTTGCCATCCCGTAACCGGTAATTGCCACTACCATAAATTTCAATACGGGGTCAACCCGTACTTTATCCCAAGCGCCGCGCAGGGTTAAAAGCCCGTTTATCATACCTCCCCAAGATGGAGCAATAAGCATTACGGAAAACGCAACGCCCAGGTTTTGGGCCCATTCCGGCAGTGCCGAATACAACAAGTGGTGCGGTCCTGCCCAGATATAAATAAAAATCAACGACCAAAAGTGTACAATGGATAGTCGGTAGGAATATACCGGTCTATTGGCCGCTTTCGGCACAAAATAATACATTAAACCAAGGAAAGGCGTGGTAAGGAAGAACGCAACCGCATTATGCCCGTACCACCATTGCACCAGCGCATCCTGTACACCGGAATACATGGAATAACTCTTCAGGGCGTTCACCGGAATGGCCATACTGTTCACGATATGCAAAACAGCTACGGTTACCCAAGTTCCCAGATAGAACCACAAGGCAACGTATAAATGGCGTTGGCGTCTTTTCACCATTGTCATAATTAGGTTGATGCCAAAAGCAACCCAGATTATTGCGATGGCAATATCAAATGGCCACTCAAGCTCGGCATATTCCTTTGAAGTTGTGTAGCCCAACGGAAGCGTTATCGCAGCACCGACAATGATCGCCTGCCAACCCCAAAAGTTTAGGTTACTAAGAAAATCACTCCACATTCGCGCTTTTAGCAAACGCTGGGTGGAATAATAAACCCCTGCAAAAATGGCGTTGCCCACAAAGGCGAAGATCACCGCGTTTGTATGCAGCGGACGTAAACGCCCGAAACTGAGCCACGAAATACCATCGGTCAGGTTTGGGAACAAAAACATAAAAGCGAGCAATAAGCCCACGCTCATACCAATGAGGCCCCAAAAAATGGTTGCATTGATGAATTTTTTGACAATCTGGTTGTCGTAGTAAAACTGTTCTGTTTGCATAGTTTTAATAGAATTATTCCTGCCAGGTGGCAGGCTCGGTTTCTGGTTTGGTTATGGTTTTTTTTGAAGTGTTTTTTATGTTCGCGCTGCCTTCCTTTACCAGTTCATCCTCAAAAAGCATACGGACGGAAGGCGTATAGGTATCGTCATACTGGCCTTTCTTTACGGAATAGATAAATAGCGCAAAAAAAATGAGCGCCACAAAAACGCTGATTGCCAATAGCATATAAATTATGGTCATACCTGAAAATTATGATTCAAAAATATTATTGCAAACGCCTTTAAAATATGACATTCGTCAATTTTACTTATTTATATTCGTTCTTAATTTCTTTCCCGCATATTGGGTAGCTATTGTTGTAAAAATAACAATACTTATTGAACTTAGGGGCATCAAAATAGCAGCAACCACTGGTTTTAAATGTCCCGTAACCGCAAATGTCAACCCTATTAGATTGTAAAATAGGGAAAATAAAAATGCCCATTTGATAATCTTTATACCCTTTTTCGAAAAATTCAAAAAATCCCCTATTTTATTAAATCGGGTAGCGTCCAAGATCCCATCGCAAGCTGGGGAAAAGACGTTTGTGTTTTCCGAAATCACAAAACCTACATTGCTCTGTTTTAAGGCACCGGCATCGTTCAAACCATCACCAATCATAAGTACCTGCTTTCCTTTTTGCTGAAGGGCTTTTATAAAATTCAACTTGTCGTCCGGTTTTTGGTTGAAATATAGTTTTGTGCCTTTGGGCAGTAATTCTTCCAGCCGTTCACGCTCGCCTTCGTTGTCGCCCGAAAGGACAACCACATCTTTATCGGTACCCAACTGTTCAAAAATTTCAGCAACACCGTTTCTGTACTCACTGTTGAATATGTAACAACCCTTGTAAACCTGGTTGGCGCTAATATGGACGGTAGTTCTATTTTTTACTTCGGAAGTCAATTCATCATAATACCCCACAAATTCATAGGATCCCACTTTTATGGAATTGTTTTTAGCAGTTGCGGAAATCCCCTTCCCTACTTCTTCTTCAAATTCATCCAAGGTTTGGATATTATTTTTGTCGAGCATATTGTAAAGCGAGCGGCTCAAGGGATGGCTCGACGCCCGAAGTGTACTCGTGAGCAATTGCTTTTCTTCCTCTGAAAGCGCAATACCTTCATAGCTAATCATATTTTTTTGGTTGGTAGTGAGGGTTCCCGTTTTGTCAAAAACCACGGTGTCCAGCTTCGCCATTTGTTCGATTACTGAGGCTTCCTTCAAATAGAGTTTTTCCCTTCCGAAAATGCGCAGCACATTGCCCAAAGTGAATGGCGCGGCAAGGGCAATGGCGCACGGACAGGCCACGATCAAAACCGAGGTGAACACATTAAAGGCTTTGGAAGGATCGACCACAAGCCAAAAAATGGTAGAAATAAATGCTATGGTAAGTAGAACGACAGTAAATCGTTTGCTGATACTGTCCGTAATCGATTCAAAAATGCCGGATTTATCCTTGCTGAAAACGTCGTTGCTCCACAATTGGGTAAGGTAACTTTGGGCTACGGGTTTCAGAACTTCCACTTCCAAAATACCGGCTTGTTGCTTGCCGCCCGCAAAAAGTTTATCACCACTCTGTTTTGAAATAGGCTCCGCTTCACCGGTAACAAAACTGTAATCAATGAGTGCATTTCCCTTAATTAAAATAGCATCCACGGGAATTATTTCGTTGTTTCGAATCAATAAGCGGTCGCCTTTCTGTACGGTATAAACCTCTGCTTGTTCCTCGATGGTGTTTCCTTCGGCATTTTTAAAAAGTCTTGTAACGGCAATTGGGAAATACGATTTGTAATCCCGCTCAAAGGAAAGGTAGCTGTAGGTTTTCTGCTGAAAAAATTTCCCAAGCAATAAAAAGAAAACCAAGCCCGAGAGACTGTCAAAAAAGCCAGTGCCCAAGTCGAATACTATGTCTATCGTGCTTCGTATAAAAAGCACCGCGATGCCCAAAGCGATGGGAACGTCTATGTTTAGAATTTTTGAACGAAGTCCTTTATATGCAGAAGTAAAATACCCGCTTCCTGAGTAAAAGACCACGGGCAGCGAAAACGCGAACATCAACCAGCGGAAAAACGGCTTAAACTGGTCCAACCAGAATTCGGAATGCTCAAAATATTCAGGAAATGAGAGGAACATAATATTTCCAAAGGCAAATCCCGCTATGCCAAGTTTGTAGATAAGGCTTCGGTTGATATATTTTTCCTTTTTTTCGGAATCGTCCAGCGAAATATAGGGTTCGTAACCTATTCGGCTTAAAAGAATTACTAAATTTTTAAGCGAATTCTCTTCAGCAGAAAAAGTAATCCGTACCGTTTTTTCGGGAAAGTTAACCTGTGAGGATTTAACGGAAGGATTTAGTTTATTGAGATTTTCCAATATCCAAATGCAACTACTGCAATGGATGGAAGGAATCAAAAAAGAAACGATCTGCGTATTGCCGTCGTTAAATTCCAGCAATTTTTCCACAATTGCCCCATTGTCGAGAAAATCATATTTCCCCGCAATTTCCTTTGGGGAAATGCCGGGCGTATTTTCCAGATCGTAATAATAGCTTAAATCGTTGTCGTGCAGAATATCAAAAACCGTCTTGCAGCCGTGACAGCAGAAGGATTTATCCTCATGTTTGATTTCAACGTCCAAACACGTATCACCACAATGAAAACAGTTTACCATCAATCTAAAAAATTGCTCGTTATACCTGTTGCAAAGGTTGCAAGAGATTTGGTTTCGAGAAATGACAATTATCAGCTTTTATCTTATTCTGAAATAACCGTTCGCACGATTATTTTGCCTTAAGCAGAAAGATATGAACTTTTAATGTTTCTGAAAAATAAAATTCCCACCGCCAGCGGAAAGGCACAGCTTAAAATGGCCAACAGCCAATAATATTCGACGAAAAAAGGCAGGCCCAGCCAAAGCGCAAAGGCTTTATAGAAAATAAGTAGCTCGGTGCTGATGAAAGCGAAAAAGAAAATCCACAAAAAGTTTTTGGACAGTTTTATCAATTTGAAATATTCCAAAAAGCCGAGCATTGCCATTATTACGATGCCGAGGAAAACCATATGCAAATAGCCGATTACAAAATCCTTCAATCGAAAAGCTAAGTTTGCGATGTAGGGAAAAGCAGAGAAAAGCTGCATCAAAATCTTTAAAGCGAGCAAGGCTCCGGCAAATTTCAAAAGAAAAAAACAGGCTGGGCCAAATTCAGTTCTCAAAACCGAAAAATGGTTTTTAAACAATGAATAAAGTTCAAAAAATGCCAAAAGCTGGGCCACGGCGCCGGCCAGTCCCAAAAGGTAAATAACCGTGGGCGGCACAAACCAAAGAAAGGAAAGAAAGACCGTAAGTATCACTCCAAAATTCAAAAGCAGAAAAAACGATTTCAATTTTTCGGGGTTGAAGTGGATTCCCTTTTCCTCAAAAACATAGAACAAAACGCCCAACAAAGCAATTAGGAACCAACCGTTATACTGAAAATGCAGATAAAAATAAATAGAGGATTTGTACCAAATGGATTCCGGACCCAGAGTGGCCATCACGCCCCCGATTGCCCACGGGCCAATACTGGAAATAACCAGATACCACAGCGCGGTTTTTATGAGTTTCCAGGAAAATCGCTGTTTAAAATGCTTCGGAATATATTTCATTGCAAACCAGGCAAACCAATAGGAAGCGAACAAAAACAACGTGGAGAAAATAATGGAATACAACGCATACCCCTGAATGGGAAAAGTTACAAGCATTCCCACAATACAAAGATTTGTAAACAAAAAAATACGTTTGTACAGTTTCGGCTTTTGTGCTTCGGAAAGGAAAATTTTATAGATTAAAGTGGTCAGCCCTAAATAAATCCAGCCCAGCAAAGCCGTGTGGGAATGTGCGTGAAGGAGAAATTTATAATTGAAAGGAAGAGATGCAACAACATAGAACCTCAGCAAAACGCCCATTAATGCTACGATCAAAAAATAAGCCAAGGCTATGCCTATATGTTTCTTTAAATCTACCAAGCCGTAAAATTAAAAAAACAGTCCGGAATATGGCAGCAAACATTCAAAGTTGCCAATTTTCCGAACTGTCCTGAAAACCAATCAAATAAAAATCAAGATTTGGGGATGGGAATACTCTTTTATAGCGTTAGTTTCTTTTAAGTTTCTTTTCCAAATTCAAGGCCTTTGGGAAAAGGATATTATTTTCCAAGTGGATGTGCTGGTGCAGGTCCTGCTCAAACTCGTCGAGCTTTGCATAAAATGCGCGATACGTGTTACAGGCGCCCTGTGGTGGAGTAAAGTTGTTGCTCAATTTTGAAATCTTGCGCAAAATCTCGCCAGCTTCCTCGTGTTCTTCCTCCATCATTTTTATGGGGTTTTCCACAGTGCCAAAATGGATTGCGGGTACTTCGCCGTTTTCGCGCTCTGCAGTTACCAGTTTTTTGATGAAAGGGAACAGGATCAATTCTTCCTTTCTCTGGTGTGCCGCCATAGCTTGAACCACTTGTGTTACCAAAGCCTCAATTTCGGCAAGTTCGGTATAATGGTGACCGTGTACGTGGTTCACTCGTTTTGAATATTGCAAAAGCAAGGGACTGCTTTCCTCTACATAGGTATGGTGTACGTTTATAATATGGTCGGCCAAAAAGTCCAACTTCCAACTGTTATAATCGTGGGCACGGTCCTGTACTTTGTCGAGGTTTAATAGCTCCTCTTCCAAAATTGATGGATCTACTTTGGCCTTTTCGCAGGCGCGGGCAATACTGATGCCTCCGCCGCAGCAAAAATCGATGCCATGCTTTTTGAATATATGTGCGGCCTTTATGTTTTCGGTAACCACATCGGCTACGGTACGTTCTTGGAGTGTTGTCATAATTTTTAAACTTTTAGTGAATATTATTGGTGCAAATTTCAACAGAAAAAAAGGAACAAAGTATGACTTAAATCATAAAATGACATTTTTATCAGAAATAAGGATTGGCCGTTAACTCGCTAATACTTAATAGCATTTAAGCAACAGATGCTATTCCCAAAAAGGATCGTGATAATCGGGAGGTTTTCCCAATTCGCTGTGTATTTCCTCTATTTTCTCCAGTTGTGCCTTCGTAGCCACTTGCTGTATTTCGTTAAAAAGCACCCGTTCCTCAAACCGGATGTGCGCATCGAGTTCCTCTTCCAAATGGTGGAGCGACTTTTCAGGGTTTTTTGTATCATTGAAAAGTCGTTTTATCCGTCGGTGTTCCTTTAGGGCGCGTTCAATTAATTCATTATCTTTTTCAAGTATCGGGAAAAGATATTTTTCCTCATCCCTAAAATGGGGCTTTATTTCGTTTTCATAAAACCACTTTGCGTATTCCTGCAGGCGTTCGGTCTCAATATTCTTACTGAAACCTTTCCGCAGTTTCCAACTGAACAGTAGGCCAAAATGGTGTTGCCGGCTTAATGGTATCAATGCCTGATGGCGTTTAATA
This sequence comes from Aequorivita todarodis, assembly GCF_028561335.1. Taxonomy (GTDB): domain Bacteria; phylum Bacteroidota; class Bacteroidia; order Flavobacteriales; family Flavobacteriaceae; genus Aequorivita; species Aequorivita todarodis. Next base: position 98,957 of record NZ_JAQQTG010000020.1, read on the forward strand.
GGTTTTTTCTTCTCCATAGATTTAAGGGTTTTCTATATATTTTATGTGTTTGCCGCCACATTTTGGGCAACGTTCCACAATTCGTTTTTTGTTTTTAAATCCGTCCACGTGCTCCACCATGAATTTCCCGACTTTAACGTATTTGTCCCGATGGTTTTTTACATCTATCTGTTTGTCCTTGGGCATTAGGCGGATTTTATCATCATATTCCTGATAGCCCCAACAAAAAGGACAGTTTTTTTCGCCAACCGCTTCTTTGGATATTTCTTTCGGTTCCTTCCGAAAAAATGTCAGTAAACGATGAATATAACCCATTTATATAGATTTAAAAAATGATTGTTTATTCTAACAGACTAAAGACTCGATTATATATGAATTTTTCTATACCATTCAAATATTCTTATATGCTGTGTCTTTTCGTCCTATGCCAATTTTTATCCGGTGCCTTTGGGTTAAGTGGCCTAACGGTCATTTCACTTATTAGCATATTGTCCGGTGTCTTCAAAATGTGCAACAACGTAGAGGCAATATCTTCTGGCTGAAGCATGTTTCCATGGGCCTCTATTCCAGAACTCTTAAAAAAAGAAGTGTCTATAGAACCGGGATTTAAACAAGTAACCTTAATATTATATACCCTTAATTCCTTAAAAAGTGCTTCGCTAAAACCATTGATGCCATATTTTGTAGCAGAATAGGCGGCACCTTCGGCGCGGGTGGTAATGCCGAGAATGGAACCGATATTTACTATATGTGCACTGTCTTTTTTTGGCTTCATAAGTTTTACGACTTCTGAAGTGATACTGTACATTCCATTCAGGTTGGTGTTTATCATTTTGTACCATTCGCCTGCAGGCATTTCGTCTATCTTTCCGAAAGAACCCGCGCCCGCATTGTTGATAAGAATATCCGGGGAATTTTGTTCGGAAAAAGTTTTGTCGATCCAATTTTTTACAGCTTTTCCATCAGAAATATCAAGCTTTACGGGAATGAATTTACGGCCGATACTTTTTTGCGATTTTTGAAGCGCATCGTTATTACGGGCAAGTCCAAAAACCGTTGCGCCCGCTGCCGCCAATGCTTTGGAAATGGCTGCCCCCAGCCCACTGCTGGCGCCGGTAACGATTGCTATTTTATCTTTTAGTTCCATTTGAAAATTTATGGATTATAGCTGCCCGGTTCTACGCGAAAACCAATAGCCAAGCGGTTCCAACCGTTGATTGCAACAATGGCCATGGTTAGCTCCAAATGCTCTTTTTCACTAAAATGTTCGGCAACCGATGCATACAGTCCATCTGAAATTTCGTTTTGGGAAATCAAGGTCAACGCCTCGGTCCAGGCCAGTGCCGCTCGCTCCCTTTCGGAATAATAGGACGTTTCGCGCCAAGCGGATAAACCGTAGAGCCGTTGCTCCGTTTCACCAGCTTTACGGGCATCCTTGGAGTGCATATCGATACAGTAGGCACAACCGTTGATTTGGGATGCGCGCATTTTTACCAGATGGTAGAGATTTTTCTCCAAGCCCGAGGCCGCTACATATTTTTCAAGTTCCAACATTCCCGCAATGGCCTTGGGGTCTGTTTTGTAATAATCCAATCGTTTCTGCATTTCCGTTATTTTTTTAATCAAAATCTTCCGTTACGATTTTGTCCTTTGAAACATTGAGGTTGACCAATTGTTTTTCAACCGCCTCCATCATTGGCGGTGGCCCACAGAGATAGAAATACGAATCCACTGGCGAGGCATTTTGCTTTATAAACGCTTCTGAAATCTGGCCGTGCGCATATTTATCGGTTTTTTCCTCGGAAAGGATATTTATGAAATTATTTCCGAGCATTTTCTCAAATTCATTTTTTAAGATAATATCGGAAGCGGTTTTATTGGCAAAAAGAAGTTTATTGTTGCCCAAATTTCCTTTTTTTCGCAATTCCCGAAGAATGGCAATAAAGGGCGTAACCCCTGCCCCACCGGCAATAAAAGTACCTTCGCCTTTGTATTGGATTGCCCCAAAGATATCGTTTACTATTAGGTTGTCCCCTGGCTTCAAACTGAGCAATTCATTGGTAACCCCTTTGTGTTCGGGATAGGTCTTTATCATAAATTCCAGATAATCATCTTCGGGAAGACAGGTAAATGTAAAAGGCCTCCCTTCATTTTGCCAGCCCTGTTTGTCAATAAAAATTTCGGTGGCCTGGCCGGGGATAAAATCCACGCCCGCGGGTTTTTCTGTTACAATGTGCAGCACATCGTGGGTGTGGTGCTCAATTGTTTTGATTTTTACAGGTTCATTTTTCATACTAAAACGGTTTATTTGTTTGATGCCTCCCTGCGCCCCAAGTTTCAAAAAAAATCAATCTTTATATTGTTCCATTTCTTCCATGGCAATGGTAGCGTGGGCATAGGCCGCCCCGGCGCGCATTTCGGAAGCGACCCAAATGGCTTCCATAATTTCCGCCTTGCTCGCGCCTTTGCGCAGGGCCTGCGGGGTATGCGCACGGATGCAATAAGGGCATTGGGTAACGTGCGCAACGGCCACGGCAATCAATTGTTTTGTCTTTTCGTCAAGGGCGCCGGCTTCAAAAACGGTCTTGCTGAAATTACGCCAGGCCTCAATATTCTTGGGAGCCAAAGCCGCCTTTTTTTGTGCCAGTTCGCGAGTGGTTTCGGGGAATATATCTTTCTTTTCCATCATTGTGAGTTTAAATTTAACAATTCTTCAACCCGATTTTAGTTAAAGAGGGTTTAACTTTCAAATTCAATTTTCGAATTACTTTCCATAATGGCAATGGCGTGAAAATCGGATTTTATTTCCAGACTATGCGCCACCATAGCCGGAATGATAAAGGTTATACCCGCAAAAAGTGTATAGGTCTCTTCCGGCATTATTAAGTTGGCTTCACCCTTTAAAACAACGATTACGGCCTCGCGGGTGCTATGGTGCAGTGGCATTTCCATCCCAGCCTTTGCGGTTACTTTCAAGGTTTTAAAGACCTTACCGTTTTTTAAGGGGATCATTTCAGGTTTGTGTATTGCTTCCATTTTATTACCATTTTGTCATAAATAGTTGTAAAATTTTTTATCGCTTTAAAAAGGACATTCCATCATCCACGCCGTGGGCAAGTTCATAGAGACTGGTATTTTGAAGCATTTTTTTCAAATTGTCCCGTATTCCCGCAAACTTGTTGTGCATTAGGCACGGTTGGTTCGCATCGCAGGAATCAAACCCGAGAGCGCAGCCCATATATATGGAATCACCGTCTATGGCAGAAACAATATCGCTCAACTTAATGGCCTCTGCCCTACCCTTAGGAATTACAAAACCGCCCGTGGGCCCCTTCAGCGAATGGAGAATATCCCGCTTGGCCAATTGATGCAGGATTTTTGCGGTAAATGCTTCTGGGGAATTGACATTATAAGCGATGTCCTTTAAACTAACGCGATTTCCCAAAGAGGATTGCGAGGCAATATATACCGACGCTTTTATTCCATATTGACACGCTTTCGAAAACATTACCAATTTTATATTGAGCAAAGGTACATAAAATTCCTATTTCTGATAAAGTTATCAGAAATAAATTATTTCAGCACGATGGCAGTTGGTTTTAAAGTGATTATAGTTTCAGAAATGTTTCCCCGTTCCGAAGTTTTTCAGAAAGTTGCATTACGGTGGTATTTTCACACATATTTTTCAAACCCTCCCGAACATCATTAAACTGATCATGGACCGGACAGGGATGTTCTGAGGAACATTCGGGGAGCCCTAAACTGCAACCTTTAAAAATGGAATCCCCATCAATACAGGCAACTATTTCCGCAAGTGTGAGTTTGGATTTCTTTTCCAAATAGAAACCGCCATTGGGACCTTTCTTTGAAAGAATTATCCCTGAACGTGCAAGTTGTTGGCAGATTTTAGCGGTAAATGGTTCCGGGGAATCAACAGCTTTGGCAATTTCGACAATATTGGGTCTTCTATCCAGTTGGGATTGCTCCGCAATGAAGAGGACAGATCTTATTCCGTATTCGCACGCTTTTGAGAACATATTTTTTGTTTTGTTCAAATTTAAAAAATTCCAGCAATTAAAAAGTATAAAAACACCTTAAAGTCTATGTATGGAGTGTCTTAAGTTGTTGAAAACAAAAAAATATTCAAATAAAAGTTAATGAAATCGTTGTTTCGCAGCCTTCTCCAAGGCTTCCCGATGGTCGGGATGGGCAATGGAAATAAGCGCTTTGGCACGTTGTTCCAATCCCTTTCCGAAAAGATTCACCACTCCGTACTCCGTAACCACATAATGCACGTGCGCCCTAGTGGTTGTAACGCTGGCGCCTTCCTTTAAAAAAGGGGTAATTTTGGAAATGCCTTTATTGGTTATCGACGGCATCGCAATTATGGGCTTCCCGCCTTCTGAAAGCGAGGCGCCACGGATAAAATCCATCTGTCCGCCCACGCCGGAATATTGGTACATCCCGATGCTATCCGCACAAACCTGGCCGGTCAAATCAATCTCAATGGCGCTGTTTATTGCCGTAACTTTCGGGTTTCGGCGAATAATGGCAGTATCATTGGTATAACCTGCTTCCTTGAAATGCACAATCGGGTTGTCGTCAATAAAGTCGTATAATTTTTTGGTTCCCATTGCGAAACAGGTAACTATTTTCCCGGTTTTTATTTCCTTGTCCTCGCCGGTAATTATTCCTTTTTCTACCAATGGAAGAATGCCGTCGCTGAACATTTCAGTGTGGATTCCCAATCGTTTATGGTTGCCCAGGTTGTGGAGCACCGCATTTGGAATATTGCCGATGCCCATTTGAAGCGTGGCGCCATCTTCCACCAATTCAGCAACATTTCTTCCTATGGTAGCCTCGATTTCAGAAGTTTCTCCTAAAATTGAAGCGTAAATAGGCGTATCTATTTCGACCCCGAAATCTACATTATTTATATGAATAATGCCATCGCCGTGGGTTCTTGGTACGTTCGGATTGATTAGGGCAACTACATGTTTTGCAGTCTGGATGGCGGGCAGGGTAACATCAACCGAAACGCCAAGCGAACAATACCCGTGCTTATCCGGCGGTGAAACCTGAATGAAAGCCACATCCAAGGGAAGAATATTTCTTCTGAAAAGCCAATGGATTTCACTTAAAAAGACTGGAATATAATCGCCGTGGATTGTATTGACTCCTTTCCGAACATTATCGCCCACAAAACAACTGGAAAGCTTAAAAGCCTCCGTGTAAGGCGCCTGGGTGTATTTGGCCTCCCCGTGGGTGTGGATTTGGATTATCTCAACATTTTTCAGCTCGCGATAACGCTCACACAAAGTGTCTATCAACAAATTGGGCGTCATTGCCGCGCCCTGAAAAAATACGCGATTATTTGATTTTACTATGGATACGGCCTCTTGGGCGGAAACGATTTGCATAATTAGCCCCCTTACCCCAAAGGGGGAATCCGGGTCGGATGTTTAGTTAATAATAATGCAAAGGTTGGGAATCTTATCTGCTTCTAAAATGATTTTAGTCAGATTTTTTGGAAATTGAACTTTTGAGCCACGACGGTTGAAATTACGACTGTTGGAAGCACAACGGTTTGAAACCCGAGTGATAGTAATTATTCTTTTTGTCGTGGGTCGTGTAGCGAAGCGGTCGGGGGTCAAATCGTCGTCTTGATTCCTTTTACGCTTTTACATTCAGGGTTTCCAAAATATCATTAATTATTGAAACTCCTTTATCATTATTGTACCACACTTGCAGCATTTCCTTAAAGGCATCGTCAATCTTTCCGTGATGTTCCTTGTAATCGGCAACCAATTTTGTCGCAGCCTTGGAACGTGGACCCCAAGTTTGAAGTACGTTGAAAGCTTCATCAAGCATAATAACCACGGGGATGGAGCGCGAACCATTGGTTAAAAATTCATCCATCAATTCCGGATTTTCATCTCGAAGCACAATTTTCAAGTCGATGTTTTCTGAAAGTTGTGCAATTTTGTTTAGGAATGGAAGCGTTTGCGCCGCATCGCCACACCATGGTTCGCTAATTACCAGCCACGTCTGTTTTTCAGAAATGTTTTTGAAAACCTCCATGCTTTCTTCCGGAATTTCAGCGGTTTTGTCCAATCGCTTGGTACGGCTGAAGTTCAGTTTTGTATAATCAATCTTTTCTTGGGTTTCTTCGCCAGTGGTGCGGCCTTCCGCCACCAATTGTTTGAAAAGCAAGTTGTATTCGGAATAATCCATTGCTTTTTTTACGGAGTTTTCTATTAAATTTTTCATCTTATTTTTTTACTTTTTTAGATTTTGTTATAAGATAATTTGGGATTCAGATTTCTATGATTTTGTACCCTAACCCTAAAGGGAAATCATAGAAATCTTCATTTTTCATCCTTTAGGACAGAGGCAAAAAAATGAAGATTTCTATTTCTTTTTAATGGCATTATTATTTCCAAATTATTCTACGGCATTCCTTTTTTTATAATCTTCATTAAAATATCCCCCACGGTTTTCCTTTCGTTTCAGGGATTGCTGGATAATCAAATGCGCCACGTTTACCATATTCCGAAGCTCTGAGAGCGCAGTATTCAATTTGTGTTTTTGGTAGAGTGCTTCCATTTCAAAATACAAAATTTCCAGTTGTGCCGAAGCTTTTTCTAAATCGCTATTGTTTCGAACCACGCCTGCATATCTTCGCATCAACCGTTGCAACTGCTCCGTTTTTTGCTGAAGGATTTCAGAGCCTTTCAACAAAACCGTGCCTTCGTCATTCCATTCCGGAATGGCTTTGGTCGTGTGGGAAGGCTTATGTTTACAGAGATACTGAAAAATGCGATCCGCATAGACCAAAGCTTCCAACAACGAATTGGATGCCAGTCGGTTGGCGCCGTGCAAGCCGGTGTATGAACATTCGCCACAGGCAAAAAGATTTTTTACCGAAGTCTTTCCATCCATATCCACAACCACTCCGCCACACATATAATGCGATGCGGGAACCACGGGAATCCAATCATTTGCCACATTGATGTTTCGCTGCAAACAGGTTTCGTAAATAGTTGGGAAGTGTTTTTTGAAATCATCAATATCCAAATGCGTACAATCCAGAAAAACACAATCGTCGCCCGATTTTTTCATTTCGGAATCTATGGCGCGCGAAACGATATCACGGGAAGCCAATTCGCCCCGTTCGTCATATTTCAACATAAACCGTTCGCCCTTTTTATTCCGAAGAAATGCCCCGAAGCCACGCACCGCTTCCGAAATCAAAAAGGAAGCGCCGTTGTTTCCGTCGTAAAGTGCGGTGGGGTGAAACTGGATAAACTCCATATTTTGGATGCGCGCCTTTGCGCGATAGGCCATCGCAACGCCATCGCCCGTTGCAACGGCCGGATTGGTGGTGTGCCCGTAAACCCGCCCCATTCCACCGGAAGCCAGCGTGGTGCAGTCAGCCTTTATCGTAAAAATATTCCCGGAAATCTGATCCAAAACATAGGCCCCGTAACAGGAAAGATTTTCAGTCCTTTCTTCGGAAAAGTGATGCTCGGTTATCAAATCTATCGCAAAATGATGTGGCAGTAAAGTTATATTTGGCAGTTGATTGGCGCGTTCCAAAAGCGTGTTTTCAATCTCGTTGCCCGTGGTGTCTTTATGGTGGATTACCCTAAATTTTGAATGGCCTCCTTCCCTGCCCAAAGTGAGTTCGCCGTCGGCGTCGGTGTCAAATTTGGCACCCCACGCCATCAGTTCGCGCAATCTTTTTGGGCCTTCTTTTATGACCATTTCCACAACCGCTCTGTCGCAAAGTCCGTCGCCCGCAATCAGCGTATCCTCAATGTGTTTTTGAAAGGAATCTTCCTTCAAGTCAAAAACCGCCGCCACGCCGCCCTGCGCATATTTGGTGTTCGATTCAGACTGGTGCGCTTTGGTTACAACCGTGATTTTTTTCTTCGGAAATTCCGCCGCAAGCTTTACCGCAAGCGTCAAGCCCGCAGCGCCCGAACCGATAATCAAAAATTTGGTTTCCAGCATTATTTCGATAGTTCCAGCATTCGCTCAATGGGCAGAATGGCTTTTTTTCTTATTTCCTCGGAAACTTCTATCTGCGGAGTTTCGTGCAGCAGACAGTCGTACAGTTTTTGCAAGGTGTTCATCTTCATAAACGCGCATTCGCTGCAGGCACAGGTGTTGTCCTCTTCCGCAGGCGCGGGAATCAACACGGCTTGCGGTACTTCCTGTTGCATTTTATGAAGGATTCCAGCTTCGGTGGCGACTATAAATTTTTCCGCAGGATGTTTTTTCACATAATCAATCATGCCCGCCGTAGAACCGATATAGGTCGCGGTCTCCAAAATATGGCTCTCACTTTCGGGGTGCGCAATAATTTTTGAACCCGGGTGCTCTTTGTAAAGTTTCAGCAATTTATCCATTGAAAACGCTTCGTGTACTATGCAGGCGCCGTCCCAAAGCAGCATTTTCCGACCGGTTTTCTTTTGAATATATTTCCCCAAATTTTTATCGGGCGCAAAAATAATGGGAACGTCCTTCGGCACGGAATTCACGATTTTTTCGGCATTGGAAGAGGTGCAGATAATATCGCTCAATGCCTTTACTTCCGCAGAACAATTCACATAGGTTATTACCACGTGGTCCGGATGCGCCTCCACCAATGTGCTGAAAGCATCGGGCGGACACGAATCTGCCAGCGAGCAACCCGCCATCAAATCGGGCAACAAAACTTTTTTGTCGGGGTTCAAAATCTTTGCGGTTTCCGCCATAAAATGCACGCCGGCAAAGACGATCATTTCGGCATCCGTTTCCGCAGCTTTTTGCGAAAGGCCCAAACTGTCGCCCACATAATCTGCCACTTCTTGAATTTCGGGCACTTGGTAGTAGTGCGCGAGGATTACTGCGTTTTTCTGCTTTTTCAGTTCGGTTATTTTTTGATGTAAATCCATCGGAAATCAAGTTTTAATTTTTTGAAGTAATGCTTTGAAAATAGGCGTCGCAACAATCAACAACGAAACAAAAATCCCTATTCCAAAGATGAAAAATGAAATATAGTACGGCACGATTGAATCCTGCATTTCAGCGAACGATCCTTCCTTTGAAACGTACATCCAGTAGCTGCGCTTGGCCCCGGCAATTATCAACGAAACGAAAAAGATAAACAGCGAAATATTGAATGCCACAAAACCCCTTTTTACCCATTTGGTATCGGTTTGCAGCGTTGGCCGCACGTAGTGGGCAATAAAGAAGAGCGCCGAAAAAAGGATCGTCGTGTTAATGCCTATCGTGGTTCCCATAGAATGCGCCACCGTAATATGCGTGCCGTGGGTAAAGAAATTGATGGCGGGAATGGAGAACAACAGCGCCAAAATAATGTTTATAAAAATCCAAAAATCGGTTGCCAGCAGAAACCGATATGTCATGGGATGGTTTTCCTTTTCCACCTTTAAAACGGAGCGTTTCCAATTGTAAATGATCGACGCCAAAACAATCCACTCGGTCATACTTATCGCATAGGCAACGTAGCGGATCCACGGCTGTGTGGGCAGTAAATAAGTGTGGTGCGCCCAGCCGAACATCAAATTGGTGAGTCCCAAAAAGTAGAAGAAAAACGCCATTTTATTGGTAGCAACGTCGGTATCCTTTTTGATTTTTGACATCAAATAGATGGAGATTCCGTAAACAAGCATATTCCACGAACCGGTAAATGAGCCGGTAGATTTCCACTGTACGGCGAAATCCTTTATAAAATGCAGCCTAAAAAAATCGAACAGCCAAAAATGCGCCTCCATCAAATGGTAGCACATAAAGGCGATACCCGTGCCCCACATCCAAAAATAGACGGGCCAGCCCTTCATATTGGTGTAAAGCGTTTTGAAATAATTGATGCCGAAAAGTACCCAGCCCAGTAATATCGGGATCATCAAAATGGGTTTGAAGGCGAAATATTCGCGCCCCTCGGTATAATCGAAAGCAAAAGAGAAATAAATGGCGACGCCCGTCAACAGGAAAAGTACGAAATGCAGCGATTGCAATTTGCGAGAAAAAAGCTCAAATTTTTCAACCCAAGCGATAAAGAAATAGATGCTGCCCGTAGCGGCGAGCACAATCCACGAAGTTTCCGAAGTAACGTGAAAGGGCCGCAGTTTGGAGAAGGGAATCGTTTCCTTTAAAAAATCGGGCAAGAGGTATTGAAACGATGCGGTTAACCCAAAAAGCATCCCCAAAAACAGGGCGGTGAGCGCAAACAACAAGAAATATAGCGGCACTTTATTCTTCATTTCGGTATTTTATTTTAACCCAGCCCGTGGCCTCGATCTCGGCGTCATAATTGGGGTAAATGCCCGTTTCATCCACCTGTTTCAGGTATTCCACGAGGGCATCCTTTTCTTCTTCTGTAAAATGGAATTGCGGCATACTCTTCACTCCGCTGTTCAAAAAAGCCTTTATATAGTTTGGGCCCTTGCCTTCGGTAGAATAAATATTGGTCAAATCGGGGCCCAAATACCCGCCCAAACCGTACAATTGGTGACAGGACCAACAACGGTTGCTTTGGAACAGCTGCTGGCCTTTCACTGCCACTGGAGATAACTTTTCGACGGCCACGTAGCCGTCGGTATTATAGATTACATAGTTATAAAAGCCGAAAAGGGCGAGCAAAATCGCCATAATGAAAATATAAGGCCTTGGATTGGAGACCATTTCAATTTGAATTATTTGGGCATAAAAATACCTTTTCACTGCTGTGCGAAATATGATATTTATCAGTTTTTAAGACTTAGACATCTTTTATTTTCGTACTTCCCAAAAATCCCTCGAATTCACTTTGCATTTCAACATCATTTCTAAAAAATATGGTCAACAACCAACTACTAAATCCGAAAAGTATCGCCATAATCGGTGCTTCCAATGACACCAAAAAACCCGGTGGCAATATGCTTAAAAATATTCTTGCCGGAGGGTTTGCGGGAAATCTTTACGCGGTGAATCCAAAGGAAGAAAGGGTTCAGGGCATAAAGAGTTTTTCTGAAGTAAAGGAAATTCCCCAAACCGACCTTGCCATTCTTGCCATTCCGGCAAAATATTGTCCCAAAACGGTAAAAATTTTGGCCAAAGAAAAAAATACGAAGGCTTTTATAATCATTTCCGCAGGTTTTGGCGAAGCGGGCGAACAGGGAAAACAATGGGAGCAGCAGATAGTTTCGACGGTCAGTTCGGTTGATGGTTGCCTGGTTGGTCCAAACTGCATCGGCGTAATCACCGAAAATTACAAAGGCGTTTTTACGGCTCCCGTGCCCCAATTCAACCCAAAGGGGTGCGACCTCATCTCGGGGTCGGGCGCCACGGCAGTCTTTATTATGGAAGCAGGAATGGCGCTGGGCGTTTCCTTCGCGAACGTATTTTCCGTTGGAAATGCAGCCCTGACGGGCGTTGAGGATATTTTGGAATATATGGATGATAACTTCGATGCCGAAAAAGACCCGTTGATTAAATTGGTGTATCTCGAAACCATTTCCAATCCGCAAAAGCTGTTGAAACACGCTTCATCCCTCATAAAAAAAGGTGCAAAAATAGCGGCCATCAAAGCAGGAAGCACCGCCGAAGGCAGCCGTGCCGCCACCTCGCATACCGGAGCGATTGCGAGTAGCGATATGACGGTGCGCGCGCTATTCCACAAAGCGGGGATTGTGTATTGCAGCAGCCGTGAGGAACTGCTAAGCGTGGCCTCCATTTTCAACTACAAAAAACTGGAGGGAAAAAACATCGCCATTATCACCCACGCCGGAGGGTCAGCGGTGATGCTGGCAGATGAGCTTTCCAAAGGCGGCCTAAAAGTTCCCGAAATATCAGGGCCCGATGCCGAAAAGCTGAAAACCTTCCTCTACCCCGGCGCTTCCGTAGCCAACCCAATCGATTTTTTGGCCACGGGCACTGCGGAACAATTGGGCATCATTATCGATTATTGTGAACACAAATTTGACAACATAGACGCAATGGCCGTGGTTTTCGGCAGTCCGGGGCTTTTTGATGTGGAAAATGTTTATAATGTGTTGAGCGTCAAACTCGAAATCTGCAACAAGCCTATATTTCCCGTGCTGCCTTCCGTGGTGAACGCGCAGCGCGAAATCCAATCGTTTTTGAAAAAAGGACATATCAATTTTCCCGATGAAGTGGTTTTGGGGAAAGCCCTCTCCCAGGTTTTCAATACGCCGGAACCTGTTTCCGAAGCAATTTCACTCCCGAAAATTGACATCGAAAAAATACGAAGCGTTATCGATACGGCCTCCGAGGGTTACTTGGGTGCCACCCAAACGCAGAAGCTATTGGATGCGGCGGGAATTCCGAGGGTTACGGAACTGGTGGAAAATTCAAAGGAAAAACTGCTCGCCGCAATGGATTCCCTGGAATTTCCGGTGGTGATGAAGGTCGTGGGCCCGCTCCACAAAAGCGATGCAAAGGGTGTGGTGCTGAATATCACTTCAAAAGAAGAAGTTTCGGAAACTTTTGATAGGCTGATGCAAATAGATTCAGCAACGGCGGTGATGGTTCAGCCGCAACTGGCGGGACTGGAACTGTTTGTGGGCGTAATGAAGGAGCCCGGTTTCAACCATACTATTCTATGCGGTTTGGGCGGGATTTTCATCGAAGTGCTAAACGATGTTTCGGCGGGTTTAAGCCCTATTTCAAAAAACGAAGCCCAGCAAATGGTCCAATCGCTTCGCGGGTATAAACTCATTCAAGGTGCGAGGGGCCGAGAGGGCGTTGACGAAAACCAGTTTGTGGAAATCATCCAACGGCTTTCGGCTTTGGTGGAAGCCGCCCCGGAAATCACGGAGATGGACATCAATCCGTTGATTGGCACCCGAAAAAATATTGTTGCCGTTGATGCACGGGTGCGGGTTGGGTAAAGTTTTAATATTGATGAAAATGCTGACTGCGATGGTTCGGAAATACTGGGGCAGTTGTGTTATATTTGAAATTAATCAAATAAAGGTACAATGGGTATAAATGCAACTATTATCTTTATCTAACTGTTGTAGTGTATTTAAAAATCAACTACCGTAAGTGTAAGGTAATTGCGGACAAAATTTGTAATTCTATCTTGCAACAAAAAAAAGATGATAATAGATAAATCACATTTCGAAAAACAGATAGACACTATAAATCAAATTCTTTGGAAAAAAGACTTTGAAGTAGTTCCATTGCAAAAAATGAAACTTATGAACTTCAAAAAAGAGGAAGTTTTACAACACTATTCTCTGACTTTTCAAAACTTTCCATTAGTTATAGAAAAATCATCAAATGAAATTGGAATATCAATATTTGCATCTGAATTCTTTGAAGTATATTATGAAGTGGTCAACAGAGACCGCACTATTTCGGCGGAAAAAAATAGTGAAATTCTAAAAAAAAGGAAGAATTTCAATGCAGAAAATAACTTAGAAACCATTGAAATATTCGTGGATGAGTTTTTTCACTCATTGATTTACAACTATGAAAGTTTCATATCCAATACGATGAAACAACATTATTTTGTCGGGGTAAATGATGAAGTCAAAATTTTATTGAACATTCTGAAACGTTATAAAAACGTCTTAAAAGATAAGACAAAGCAAATAGATATATTTTGGAGTATTCGCCTCGATAAAAATATTTCCGACTTAATTTTAGAAATGCTAATTGAATTTATTGAGCAAAGACTAAACATACTAACCATTTCAACGGATAATATTAATTTTGAAAACACCTTAACCTATGTGGAAAATGACATTGCAAGTATTGAATGGAATGGTTCTCAACAAGAGCTTTGCGAGCTCATATTAGAATTAGAGGAAAAAGAATGGATAGCACAAATCAAAACGGGAGATAGAAGAAAAATTGCTAGTTCAATTACTAAAATCTTTAATTTAGATAAAACAAAAAGAAGAAAAAATTCTAATGCAGATAATTCATTTTACCAATTATTAAAGGGAGAATACGAGGATAAAATAAGAAAATACCCTTTTATGGAAAAAGATAATTACGAGAAAAAATTTAATGGAATTATAGCTTGTACAAAATCACAAACTTAATAAAAATTTCACCACAACACGAGTATAAACCCAATAGCGGGTAAGTGCATAAACCAAAAGTGTTTTTATAAATTTAAGGTCATTTATAAATCGAAAAGTAAGTGTGCAAATCCCGCTACTGCGCTTATACCAAAAATTGTACAACATATTAGCCCAAAACAAAAATTAACAATGAGATATGAATTAATTGTATCTTTGAAATGTGGAAAAAATCGGAGAAATAGAAATTCGTGTTATTGGGAAATCTGGAAATCAAGATTTAAGTCCTGAAAACTATGACATTAAGCATATTGTATCAATATTGCAGAATGTTGAGGATTTACTATTTCCTACTAACAAAAAGGATAGACCAATTATAACCTACGATATCCAAGAGGGTTCTGTTCGACATTTGTTCAAAACCACAATCCAAACAGTAATTGGATTTAGTGCAGTTTTATCACAAATTCAGGCAAATGAGTCAATCGATTTTCTTGAATTAAAGACTGCTAGAGCAATTGAAAATATTCAAAATTTATCTCGTCAAAAAAATTACGAATTTCAAATAAAAACATCGCTTAATGATAGTTATGAATTAACCATTAATCCAAATACAAAATTTATCAGAACAGAAAATATTTGGGTAGATGCAGAGTTTTATTTTTATGGTATTTTAAAAGATGCTGGTGGCAAAAGCAAAGCCAATATACATTTAGATACAGATGATTTTGGATACTTGTCCATAGAAACTGGAGAAGAATTTTTAAAAGAAAGAGAGGAAAACTTACTTTACAAAAAGTATGGTGTTCGAGCCAAAGGCCAACAAAATATAGAAACTGGAGAATTAGATACTAAATCACTCCAATTAATTGAGCTTATCGATTATCAACCGAAGTTTGATAGTGATTACTTAAATTCTCTTATCAAAAAAGCCAAGGATAGTTGGAAAAATATTAATGCTGACGAATGGCTGTTAAATTTAAGAGGAGGTTATGAAGCATAGTGTCTTATTAGATACAAGTTTTTTCATTAGACTTCTAAACGATGAAGACCCACTTCATACAAATGCAGTTGGATATTTTAAATACTTTTTAGAAAACGACATTGTTTTAAAAGTCTCAACAATCTCAATTGCAGAATACTGTGTGCTGGGAAAATTAGAAGACTTACCTTTAAAAAATATTCAGATTGTTCCTTTCAATTTAAAAGAAGCCGAGAAAACTGGACAATTTGCAAATATAATCTTTGCAGAAAATAAAGTTAGTGAAGAAACACTAATACCTCGTGCAATAATACCGAATGATTCCAAACTCTTTGCCCAAGCTGACTTAGATAAATCAATTACACATTTTGTGACTTCTGATATTCGCTCTAAAAATACTCTCGCATTATTGAAAAAAGGAATCAATCCAAAGTTTGAGATTATTTCTATTGACGTTCCCTTCACTGAAACTTTTGGTATTTTAGACCTTTAAAAAAAGTTGCCAACAACGCATCCTACGAAAAGCACCAATCTCCTTCTTCAAAACTAACATTCTCTATTTAATTCTTTAAACCGCCCAAACCACAACAAGCAAAAGGGTCAAAAACGCCACGAGCAGTACCTTCCAAAAAGCATTTGCTTTTTTAAGTTCCATAAAAAAGAATGCCACGCCTATAAATTTCAAAAAGGAAAGCCCTAAAATGATTGTTGCAACATAGGTAAAATCCAGATTGGCAAACACCGCGGAAAGCAGGGTCAGGCCAATCAAAACAAGCCAGGTGATGTTAAAAGTGCGTTCCATTTTAAAAGAGTAAATAGATTATAGGGAATAGCAACAGCCAAATCAAATCGCACATATGCCAAAAGGCTGCGCCCGATTCGTAATCGGCAATTTTGAGAGTTTGGGGTTTTTTGCTGAGGGTCCTTCCCAAAACCAGCAATATAATTATCCCCACCACTACGTGTATTACGTGAAAAAGTGTGAGCATCCAATAATAGCCAAAGAAAGCATTGAAGCCCATCGTCAATCCAGCTTCAATCTTATCGGCGTATTCCACGGCCTTTAGGGCCAAAAACAACATTCCGCCGAGAATGGTCAACCGAAGAAACAACTTGCTTTTGCTAAAATTCCCCAATTTCAGAAAATGCACCGACTGCGCCATGCACCAACCGCTGCTGAGCAGAAAAACAGTATTTATAGTGCCATAAGCCGTGTTGAGCAACAGGCGGGATTCGTGAAAAAGTTCGGGCTCTGCCCTTGCATTCAGCCCCATAAAAACCAGGGCAATCCCGAAGGTTACCAATTCCAAATAAATAATAATCCACAGCAGGATGCCGCCCGGTGGGTAAAAAATGTTTTTGTAATCTATTTTGGCCGTAGTGTCCATTTTAGCTTTGGTGTTTTATTTTATCGTACAGTTTTACCAGCGATTGCAGCAATTCCACGGGCGTGGTCAAAATCTGGAAATGGTTCTGCCCAAACATCTGTGGCAAGTAATATTTTGCCTGCGCTTCAATAGCCAAGGCATACGAATTGATGTTCCGCTGGTTCAATTCCCGAAGTGCTTGCTTTACATCGTTAATGCCGTATTTGCCCTCGTACTTGTCGTAATCATTGGGTTTTCCGTCAGAAATCAGGATGACCCATTTGTTTTTGGTATCGCGTTTATCGAGCAAGGCTCCCGAATGCCGCAATGCCGTACCGATGCGCGTATAGCCACTTGGCTGCAGGGCGCCCACCTTTTTTTTTGCCTTTTGCCACTGTTCGTCAAAATCCTTTAAAGTTAGATAGGTGCTGTGGTTTCGGGTTTTGGAATAGAATCCGGCGATGGAAAAATCCACATTAAATTCCTCCAAAATTTCCCCAAAAATGATGGAGACCTGTTTTTCCACATCAATCACCCTGTTGTCGGCAGCATAGCCATCGCTGGAAAGGCTACTGTCCAAAAGCATCAAAATGGAAAGGTCTTTTTCCTTTTTGCGTTTTGAGAGATAGATATTTTCGGAAGGCGTATGGCCCGAATGGACGTCAACGTAAAGGTCCGTAAGCGCGTCGAGATCAAATTCCTCGCCCTGCAATTGCCTGCGCTGCTGCTGGTATTTATTGTTTACCGAAGTGAGCATCTTCCGCAGGCCCATCAAAGTGGAAGCGTGCTGGCGAAGCGTATTTTTGTAATAATCAAAATCGGTTTCGGTTTGGGTTTGGGGGAAAACCTTGCAGAAATCCGCTTTGTAAGTGCGTTTGGAATAATCCCACTCGTCATACAAAATGTGATGGCCCGAAGTTTCCAATTCGGCACTCTCCGAAATGGTAGTATTTTCAATAAACTCGGCCTGATAGATGGAATGCGTTGGGTCGTCCACCCGCACGGTCTGTTTCATATTCAAGTCCTCCAGCGCATTGGCGTGGTCGTCCAGTTCGTCATCGCCATCAAAATCGCGCCAACCGCCCTCCCACTCTTCCGCGGTTTCGGCCTTTTCAAAATTGTGGGTAAGCACGTAATCTTCCTGCGCTTTCTTGTCAACTTCAATGGATTTTATCTCCTCCACCGCATTGGCCTTCAAAATGGTGTTTATCTCTTCCTCAATGGCGATTTTTACTTTTTCCGAAATATTCTCAAGTACCTTTTTCTTCACAGTTTCCGGGGAATT
Organism: Aequorivita todarodis; assembly: GCF_028561335.1. Lineage (GTDB taxonomy): Bacteria > Bacteroidota > Bacteroidia > Flavobacteriales > Flavobacteriaceae > Aequorivita > Aequorivita todarodis. The sequence goes on from NZ_JAQQTG010000020.1 coordinate 116,636, forward strand.
CTCCATCCATTTCCCATAAATAAACGAATAATCGGGCAGATTTTTTTCCGAAGCATTTTCTTCAAAAAGCAATTTCAGTTCGGCATAAATGGTTTCCGTTCCCGGGAATTGACTGAAAATCTCCTTCAATACTTTTTCAGAATTTTCCTCGGAAACCTTTCGCGCTTCTTCCAAAGTGTGCTCCTCGCCCAATTCATAATTTAGCTGAAAACTTTTTTGGATGGAAAGATAAAGCGTCCTAAAAATGTAAAAACCAAGATTTTTTTCCGAAGTATCAAAACCCGAAAACCGTTCGGGCAAAAAGAAGGCATTGTTCTTATAACCGCCCTCCTGCTCTGCCTCAAAAATTTCGATGGGATGGCCCGTTACGGCCCGTGCCATCAACGTAAGCCGTGGCTTTATTTCGCAAAGCTTTACGGTGTGCGCAATGGCTTCCCTCGCACTTTTTTTTCGGTGCTTTAGAAATTTGGCAACCTTCGCAAAGATAAACTCATCGGGTTCAAACATGGCTTTTGGATTAGATCATCAAATCGCAGAGGTCGGTGAGCGCTTGGGTAATTTCCACGTCGTCGGTCAACGGTTCCACAACGGCCACTTTTACCGAAAGCCGCTTCGGAAGGCCACTGTTTATAAGCATTGCCGCATCGACCAGCAAACGGGTGGAAACGGTTTCGGTAAGCCCCAACTCGGTGAGATTGCGGATTTTATTGGCAATGTTCACCAGTTTTTTTGAAGTGTCTTTGTCCAAGCCAGTTTCAGCTGCAACGATTTCGGTTTCGTCTTTCGCGGTCGGATATTGAAACGAAAGCGCCACAAAACGCTGGCGGGTAGATGGTTTCAGCTCTTTAAAACCTTTTTGGTAGCCGGGATTGAAAGACGCCACGAGCATAAAATCGGGATGTGCCTTTACGGTAATGCCTAGTTTGTCAATATAAAGTTCCTTTCTGTGGTCAGTTAAGGAATGTATGGCAACCACCACATCTGGGCGGGCTTCGGCAATTTCATCCAAATAAAGAATGGCGCCCTCTTTTACGGCTGTCGTCAAAGGCCCGTCCACCCAAATGGTCTCGGTGCCCTTGATAATGTAGCGCCCTATAAGGTCTGTGGAAGAGGTTTCCTCATGGCAGGAAACGGTGATAAGCGGTTGCTCCAACTGATGCGCCATATAATCTACAAACCGCGTTTTGCCAGTGCCCGTTGGCCCTTTCAGCAAAATGGGGAGTTTGTTCTTAAAAGCGTGCCGAAAAACCTCAACCTCGCGGTCTATGGGTTTATAAAAGGGTATTTCCGAAGAAAATTTTAGGCTTTCCTTTATGGTGATTGTTTCTGTGATTGACATAATTCAAGATTTTTAGTGTCGTTACAACTGTACTGAAATTAGACAGCGGAAAACTATTATTAAAAGGCCCGAAACATGGTTCTGGTCGGGAATGACTTAAAACTGTTTTATATGAAAAAATTCCCGGGTTTTCAGGTATAAGAGCGTAACCAGCTTCAGGCCTTTATATTAGAGATAGCTGCTTTCCACGGTTTCCAGGGCTTCATCCGTGGGGCGACCGTGCTTGTAAAAATCATAGATATAGGTTAGGACCCCAATGGCGAACAGACTGGCGCAGAGTATAAGCACCACAAAATGAATACTGATTTCTTTTTGGACGGCCATAAATTCCATTCCGAATTTTCGTTCCAGATAAACCTGCGCAACGCCAGCGACCCCAAAGGCCATCGTCATCCCAATCATTCCAATATTTGTGGTCCAAAAAGCCACGCGTCCGCGAACGCCGTCGTAAAATTTACGTCCCGTCATATTGGGCAGGCTGTAGCTTATAATTGCCAAAACAATCATTGCATAGGCGCCCCAAAATGCCAAGTGGCCGTGCATTGCGGTAACCAAGGTTCCGTGGGTGTAAAGGTTGGTTTGCGGCAAAGTGTGCGCAAAACCTAAAAGGCCTGCACCTACAAAGGAAACAATGGCAGCGCCGAGCGTCCAAAACAAAGCGATTTTGTTTGGGTGCTTTTTCTCTCCTTTTCGGTACATATTTACCGCGAAAAGCGCCATAGCAAGGAACGCCAAAGGCTCCAGGGCAGAGAAAATTCCACCGACGATGAGCCAAATTTTATTCACACCTATATAATAGTAGTGGTGGCCCGTGCCTAACACGCCTGAAAGAAAAGTAAGGCCCACGATTACATAAAGCCATTTTTCAATAACCTCGCGGTCCACGCCTGTTAACTTTATTAAAAGGAAGGCGAGGATACCGCCCATAATGAGTTCCCACACGCCTTCAACCCAAAGGTGCACTACCCACCAGCGGAAAAAGCTGTCGGTTACCTGACTGTCAAACGGCAACATTCCGGGAATGTACAGCAGCGCCGCAAACAGCAGGCCCATGGAAAGCACCAGCGCCGTTGTTGTTTTTCGTTTTCCTTTAAAGAGCGTCAAAAGTATGAGTGCCAAAAACAGCAGTACGTTTAAAACTACCAAATAGTCAAGCTGGCGTGGAATTTCCAAAAATTTACGGCCTTCCCACCAGTTAAAGTGATAGCCCACTATAGCCGCTACGCCAACCGCTGCAAGCGAAATGAGCTGTACATACGCCAGTTTCACGCTAACGAGTTCGCGTTGGGCCTCCTCGGGGATAATGTAATAGGCAGCGCCCATAAACCCAGAGAGCAACCAGACCACAAGCAAATTGGTATGCACGGCGCGCGCGGTGTTAAAAGGAATAAAGTCGTGCAGGCCGTCCATCCCGATACGGGCAAAACCCATAACAAAGCCATAGGTTATTTGAAGTACCAGTAAAAGCATGGAAAGTGCAAAAAACCAGTACGCTACTTTTTGAGATTTATATTTCATCGGTATAAAATTTAATTGGTGGTTAGTTGTTGGTGAGTTGCTTGTCTTTTGCCAGCGGCGAAACAATGCGGTCAAAACCGTTTAGGTCTATCTCGCCTATCCAGTTAAAAAAGGCGATAACGTCCATGGCCTCTTCCTCGGAAAAACCGTAGGCTACCATTTTTCGCTCGTTGGGAGCCCAGGGTACGGGCGTCATAAGAACGGCTTTTACGTAGCCTTCGCCACGGCGTTCAATAACTTTTGTGAGTTCCGGAGCATAATAGGCGCCCTCGCCCAGAATGGTGTGGCAGCCCATACAGTTGTTTTCTTCCCAGATTACCTTACCGCGCACCACTTGGGCGGTAATGTTTTCATAATTGGTTTGGTCCTGGCCGTCGCTGAAGGAATAGATGGTAAGGCCAATAAAGATCAGAAAGGTTACGAGTGTTCCCCCAAGGAAAAATGCCCGTGCTTGTTGTTTGGATAGCATATTGGTTGGTTTAAAATTATATTTAAGACTTATATATCTTAATAGCAAAATAAATAAGAATGACAAAAATGTAATATGACCATTATCATATAAATTAGAATTTTTAGTATTTTTCTAAAAATTGATGAGAGCGGACCTCGGCCGAGCTGGAAAAGATGGTTTAGAATTTATATATCGGGATTTCAATTTAAAAATAATTATGTACTGCCTTATGTTCTTATTCGTACGAAGGCTAAAATGTTACGCTTTTAAATAGCTTGTATGCACCAGTTGCCTTTACTGAAAAAAGTAAAAAATAAAGTTATCATTTTGGTAACTTTTGTGTTAACTTTGCTACAAATTATTTTACGTGAAAATATTTTCGAGAGGAACATTGCGGGATTTTTGGGAAAAGCACGGCGACTGCGAACTTCAATTGAAAACTTGGTATCGTGAAACTGAAAAATCAAATTGGTCATCAATCAACGATCTTAAATCCGAATACCCGAGTGCAAGTATTTTAAAAGATAACCGAATGGTCTTCAATATTAAAGGAAACGATTATCGACTGATTGTTAAGTTTAATTTTGAATATCAACTGGCTTGGATACGTTTTATAGGAACACACGGAGAATATGATAAAATTAACGCAAACGAAATTTAAGATGAAAATAAAACCTATTAGAAACGAAGCGGATTACCAAAAAGCCTTGGAGCGCTTGGAAGTTATTTTTGATGCCAAAAGAGGAACTGAAGAAAGCGACGAATTGGAAATTCTGGCAATGGTAATAGACAATTATGAAAATGAGAATTTTCCCATTGACCTGCCTGACCCGATTGCCGCAATTAATTTCCGGATGGAACAAATGGGCCTAAAACAGAAAGATTTAGTGAAAATGATTGGTTTTAAAAGTCGAGTGAGCGAAATAATGAACAAAAAACGCAAACTGACTTTGGAAATGATTAGAAAACTGAACGCTGATTTAAATATCCCGACAGAAATTTTGATACAAGATTATTGAGCAAGTTACCCGGAGCACGAAAAGCCGCGAGGACTCTCAAAAGCACTAATGTTTGGCTTGGGGATAATCTGAAAGGCAACTGCTTATTTGCTACCACATTCCTTTATACTAAATATTGTGGCGTATTTTAAAGATTTGAATCTCTGACCCATTACCCAACCTGCAACTGCAATTCCTGCAACTGCAAAATCTCCTTTTTGGCATCGGCTAAATCCCTTTCAAATTGGGCTTTATTGTCTAAAATATAATTTGCCGTCAAATCATAATAATGCGCAATCCCATCGAGAAGATTTTCACTGAATTTTTCCCAGGTTTTGAAATCGCGGGCAGTTGGCGTTAAGGTATGCTTCATTTCCTTCTTTAAAAAATCTATATAGAGCCTTAATTCGGCAACAAACATTAAAGGCCTGTTGGGGTATTGCATTATATTTTGGCGGCCGTAAATATGATCAGTCATCTCGCGCAGACTGGCAACCTTTGAGAAATTGACGATATTCGGTCCCGGGCAAATGGTTACCGCCGTAAGCTTTTTTAGAAAGGGCACTTCATACCGAATAGCCGCCGCATTGCTCAGGCCGATGCACAGACATTCTTTGCCCAACACCTCTTCGCGCTGCAGCTCCAGTTCTTCCTCGGAAAGATTTAAGCTTTCCAATTGCTCCAGTTTCATCTTTTGGTATTTGCTCGACGCGGTACATATCGGTTCTTTGGTAAACTCAGTATTGGATACCAATAGCTTTTCGGTACACGGACTGCCGGGCTTTTCCTTTGCTATCCGGTCCAAACGTTCCTTTTCGGCGGTGGTTCCCTTTAAATAATTGAACTGTACCCCCAACGGCGACGCTTTGCTCCGAACTACATCCCTGTCTTTCGACTGGCGGAGCAACTCCAACGTATCCTCATCAACCGTAGTAGCTTCCGGGCATAACAGAAAGGGCGTGCCCCAACCCGTGCCGTCCACTTGGTAGTAATTGCGCAGCAAGTTATCCTCCTCACTGGTGCCAATACCGCCCTGTACCTTAATTTTTATGGGATGCGGTTCAGAAAAGGTAAGTTTTCCCTTGGCCGTGAGTGCAGGATTGTAAAGCTCAAAAAGGCTATCCTGCAATTCCTGTCTTTTCTCTTTAAATTCCTGGAGAATCGGCCCCATCAATAGGCCCTGGGTGGCAAAAACGTGGCCACCGCAATTAAGTCCGGATTCAATGCGAAACTCACTGACCCAGATTCCCTTTTTCGCCAAATATTTCCCCTGTATCAACGCCGAACGGTAATCACTCACCTTAATCACTACTTTTTTGTGAAAGGAGCCCCATTCATAGGCATCAAAGGCCGAAAAATTTTCCATATAATTATAAAGTCGCGGGTTCATTCCCGCAGAAAAAATAAGGGACGAATTGGTAAGTTCGCTTTTGGCGTAACCTTTTAGGGCGGTCAGCGCATCCGATCCGTTTTCAATTATATCCTTGTTTTTGTCCAGATTTTCCTTGTCCACCTTAGTCATAATATTCACTTCCACCGCTCCTGGCACCACCAGTTTAAGCAGCAATTTTTCCAATAATCCTTTCTTTTCGGGATTTAGGGTAAAAAGCCATTCGTGATACTTATCCTTTAGCAGGCTTGTATCGGGAAGCATTTCGAAATATTTTACAAGATCCGATCCCCCTTCAAATGTGGATGCCTTGAGCCGTTCCATTTTTGAAGTGACGATGCGCTGCATCAGGTTCAGGTAATCGGTTATACGCCTGGCTCTGTAATCCTCCTCTTTTACGGTAATGGGAACGTATGGTTCGTTATTTTGGCCGTAGTAATATTTCCGCATTACTTCCAAAATGTTATCCTCAATAACCGAAATGGCCGAGTTGATGCCAAAGCAGGCAACTTTTATTGGGGAATCAATGGTGTAGGCAATGCCCATGACGGGAATGTGAAAGGTGTGCGGACTGGTAATTTGCATTTGAGAATGAATTTGGATTGAAAATTTGGTAAAGATGATTAATCCAAAATTGCCATAGTATGACAAAAATCATAAATAATACATATTACTCTTTAATAGGGCGAGAAATGATTTCAAAAAAAATATCACTCCGGTGGAGCGATATTTTTATATGAAATTTTTATGATGTTTTATCTTAAAAATCCTTCCGCTTCGCAATGCGCCAAATAAAGAAGGTTGGCACTACTACCCAAACAATTAGCATCGCAAAGGAAAGCAACAGTCCGAAACTGGTGCCGAAGAATTTTTGGAATACCGCACCGGTATAGCCCAATAATGCCGAAATGTCGAGTTTTAAAAGTATCAAAACTCGCGACAGATCTACTGGGTTCAGCATGGTTGCGATGAGTGAAAACTTATCCAGCGGATAATCCTCAAAATATAAAAGCGACATCAAAAAGATACCGTCATAAATTACGGCCATAAACAACCAAAGCAGAATGGCATAGCCAAAACCTTTGATTTTGTTCTCATTAGAAAGGGCTATAACGAAAGCCAATGCGGTGAAAATAAAGGTTAGAAATCCGCCTGTAATTAGGAGAAGTGTAAAATCCCAGATGGCACTGCTGTTAAAAATTCCGTAGAAAACAAAAGGGAGGCCCAAACCAATTACCAAGCTCATCGCCAACGAGGTGGCGACTCCAAAATATTGCCCCAAAAAGATGGAGCTCCGTTTTACGGGCTGTGCCAAGAGCAGCTCCGTAAATTCGCGGGAATTGTAATAATACATCACCCCGAAAATAGTGCCGATTAACGGTACCAAAATAATGATTACGTTCATCAGGGTTATCACCGCTTTTGAGAGGTCATTGTTCAAAAACAAGAGCACCACGCCCAGCAGTAAATAGAACAGGAAATACACGTAGCTCCAGCGGCTTCGCATTAAATCGTAAAAACTGTATTTTAGTATCTTAAGCATAACTTGAGGATAAAATGGAGGCTATGGCGTGTTCAAAATCAGGCTGTTCGGTCTTGGTTTTCAGTTCCGTAATGGTTCCCTTAAAGTAGATTTTTCCTTCTAAAAGAAAAACTATCTCGTCGGCAATTTCTTCCACAAAACTCAAAATGTGTGAGGTGACCAAAATGGTTTTTCCCTTTTCCCTTTCGGAAAAAATCAAGTTCTTCAACCGCAGATGCGAGATGGGATCGAGGCCACTCGTGGGTTCATCAAGAATAATCAAAGGGCTGTCAAACATAAACGTAAGCACCAAATTTACTTTCTGTTTTGTGCCGCCCGAAAGGTTTGCCAATTTTTTATTGAGAAAGGATTGCAACTTAAAAAGGTCAATCAACTCTTCGTCCTTGGTGGCTTTTGAATCGCGCAGATCCTTGATCATCGCGATAAGCTCATTCACTTTCAGATTGCCGGGGAAATTGGCTATTTGGGGCAGGTAATCGATCTTTTCACGATATTTAAAATTGTTCTTTAAGGATTTCCCATAAATGGAAATTTCACCTGAATCGGGCAAAACCATTCCCAGTATAGCTTTTATGAGCGTGGTCTTTCCCGAGCCGTTGGGGCCGAGAATGGAAAAGATGCCACCTTCTTTTATGGAGAGATCAATGCCCTTTAGCACTTCGTTCTTTCCGAATTTTTTATGTAAATCCTTAATTTCTATCATGAGCTATTTTTTTCATTCTTGGATTTTCGTCCATCAAATCGTCTGGGGTGAACACTGGGGAAACTTTTTCAGAAAAGTCAATGATGTCTATAAACAGACTTCGCATTAAAATTATGGTTTCCGGAGTGCGGTTCACTATGTACGAAAAGAGCTTTACAGGGCGGTAGGCCACATCGCCTATCCCGTTTTTGTTCAGGTCGTAACCCGTGTAATCGCTCCAGTAATTGCCGTCGAATTTATTGTTGTTGATCCGTCCGTTATAGGAAATATCAAATGAATTATAGAGAAAGTTGTTATTTATCACTTGGTTTTCGTAGCAGGCACCTTTCACTTTTATTGCGTAGCCATTGCTGGTAAAATCGTTGTTGGAATACTCCAAACGGTTGCTTCCTTCCACAGTTATACCCACCGTGTTTTCAAGAAATAGGTTGTTTTTGATATTGGCGTCGTTTACTTCCTTCAACAGTAACCCGTAGGCAGCGGTCCCCCAGTTTTTCTGAATAATATTGTGCTCCACCTCCATAAATTTTGAAAACATCAAAGCAATTCCGGCGCCGTTGGTTTCAAAAACGTTATTGATTACACGGTTATCGTTGCTGAACATAAAATGAAGGCCGTAACGCACATTGTTCTTGCTAAGATTATTGGTGATGGTTATATTATCAGAGAATTCAAGATAAATGCCATCGCGGACCTTCTGGACGTCATTTCCCGTTACTTCCACATTTTTACAATACCAAAGATGAATGGCGTTGCCCGAGTTGAATTCGGTTACGGCTTCCCCCCGAACCTTGTTGTTCAGCACTTTTCCATCGTTGGATTTTTGAAGGTAAATTCCGAAGAAAAGTTTTTCGAGCTCCAAATTCTGAATGAGGAATCCCGTGCTATTTACAACCCGTACGGCAGCATAGTCTGTAGTGTAGCTTACGCCTACGTTGATGATCCTAAAGCCATCGAGCGTAACATTATCTGTGCCAATGGTGATGATTTCCCCTTTTTCCTCGCCATCAATCGTGGGCATGTCTTCCCCGATTAAGGTAATGCTTTTATCAATTTTAATGTTGGCCTCTTTATAAATGCCTTTTTTCACCAAAACAGTATCGCCATCCGCAGCTTGAAGCACGCCTTCCTGAATTGATTTTACAGGGCACGTGGAGCAGACCGTTATTGTTTTTGACCATAGGTTTGCACTGGAAAACAATATGAGCAGGAGAAAAAATATGTGGTGTTTGTTTTTCAAAATGAAGTCAAAATTAATCAGTACAAGGTCATTCTCTTGCGAGATGATTAAAAAAATGAAGATACAGAATTTAAAGAAGTTTCAAAATTGAAATGCATGAAACTGATGGTTTCGGAAATCGGTTAGATTTCGGTTTATAAAAAAGCCTTCAGCAAGTTTTAAGAACTAATTAGTTATTCAGAAATTGCTGAAGCCACTTTTTACGCTATAATTTTAGGTGCTCCTGAATTTCCTTCCAGGAAAAAACAGTGCCCGTAAATTTCTCTTGGGCCTTCTTTCCTTCCTCTATATTTTTAAAAGCTGAAAGATTGGCACCCATTGGGCTTTGCAATTTTTCACTCACCAAATAGGAAGCTTTGGTAGCGTCAATCAATTGGCCGGGCTGGTTAAAATCTGCCACTAAATAATGTGCCATTTCTGTTTCCTTAAATTCATCTTGTAAGGAATGGACCATACATTCTATTGCATCATATTTATAAGCCTTTCCCTTTGCCGTAACTACCTGCGATGCGTGCTGCCTATCTACAATAGTCATATTGCAGAAATGACAAGCATCTGAGCCGTAATTTATGGGCTGTGGGCTAACGTTGCAGGCCGTGAACAAAAATGAAATAAGTAATAATTGTATGATTTTCATCTGTATAAAATATTTAAGAAATAGGAAGATGCCCGCCTGCCGGACGGGCAGGGAATGCCCATCCCGATAGCTATCGGGAGGTTTACAATTTGTTAACGGGCATTTCATAGTGTTAAAAATTTAAAGGTTTACCCTTTCTATATTTACTAATTGGGAATTTATCCCTTCAGTCCCCGATGAAAAATCGGGGCCACCTTCCCCTGAAAAAAGGGGAAGGAGCTCCAGATATATTATTATTTGGCTTTATATTCTTTTTTTCCCACAAAGAAGGCTACTACGGTGAGCATCATGCCAACAAACATCATATATGCTCCAGTTGCGGGCCAGGAGTCCACATCAAAATTCAGCATTTTTTGATAGCCTAAAAGGGGCGGTTTATAGGTCATTGGCGTGCCATCGGGGTTAAGGAGTTTCATTATAGCCTTTGGATCCAGATCGGTTCCGTAATCAATAAGCCATAGGTTAAAATCGTACATTCCCATAATTCCAAGTACGGACATCAGTACGAACCAGCCCAAAAACCATTTGTAGCTCACTTTTCCGAAGAAACCGAGCAATCCTATAAGCACTCCAATGGCTACCATTATTCCGATAACCGTTGGGAATACTTCAAATTCCCACATATCTTCAACTTTCGGAATGGTCTTCATCCCGATATAGTGGTTGAGACCGTCAATATTCTGAATATCAAATTCTTCTACGCCCTGTATTCCTTCAATGTAAATATCCATTCCCAATGGGTCTGGGTATTGGGGTGCACCAAGCATAATATTCCACAACGGGAATTTAAAAAGACCCAATAATAGCAAGGAGCCAATTATCATTATTATTCCTGCTTTTTTCATTTTGTTTAAATTTTAAATCTTAAACTTCAGTATGTGGTTGGATTCTGGTTTAAGCGTGCGTGCAGATATAATCCTTGCTGATTTTTTTATAGAAACATCGTGCTACAAATTTTTTAAAAAAGACGGGGGAAATCAACAACCCCCGTCTTTACTGAAAATACTATCAATCACTAATCTAGTATTTTCACAACTAAAAACATCTTATTAATCTTCGCCCAAGCTCCAAGACAATTCAATATTCGAATCGGCTGGGCTTACACGTACATATCCTTGCATTTCTTGGTGAAGGGCAGAACAGAAGTCGGTACAATAGATTGGCCATACTCCTACTTGCTTTGGTTCCCAAACCAAGGTTTCGGTTGCTCCCGGCATAACAAGCAATTCAGCATTATTGGCGCCAATTACTGCGAAGCCGTGCGGTACGTCAAAGTCCTGTTCGTGGTTTGTAACGTGGAAGAATACTTTGTCCCCTACCTTTATACCTTCAATATTATCAGGGTTAAAGTGGCTACGGATCATATTCATATAAACGTGTACTTCTTTGCCATCGCGCTCTACCCTAACCTCACTATCCTGAAGAACTGCATACTTGTGCTTGTTTTCCGCAAGTTTATAGATCTTTCTAGATTTTGGCGCAACCAAGTCCCCAGGAATTGCAGCGGCATAGTGCGGCTCACCAATGGTTGGGAAATCCAGCAACAGTTCCATTTTATCGCCAGTAATATCGAATAACTGGGCAGACTGTGTAAGTTCCGGGCCCGTTGGCAAGTATCTATCTTTTGTAATCTTGTTCAAGGCTACAAAGTATTTACCAAATGGCTTACGTGAGTTTCCTCCGGGAATCATCCCGTGACCTACAGAGTAAAATACGGGTTGACGGTCTAAAACCTCCCAAGTTCCAACTTTCCATTTTACAACTTCAGAAGAGATAAAGAAGGTGGTATAAGCATTTCCTTTATCATCAAATTCTGTGTGAAGTGGCCCTAAACCTGGCTGTTTAACTACGCCGGCAAGGATATCCTCAAATTTCAAGATTGGAATTCCGTAGGCTTCCCCATCAAATTTTTTGTTCTCAATAGCGTCAAGCATTTTGGTGAAGCTGTGCACTGTTAAATCTGCAGAAAGTTTCCCGTTACCTACAATATATTCACCTGTTGGATCAACATCGCAACCGTGTGGAGATTTTGGAGTTGGTAGGAAATAAACAGCTCCGGGAACATCCATTGGGTTTACGGTCAACACTTCTTTCAACATAGTAGATGTAGCGGTATGAGTGTGCTCATCCAAAATGTTATGTGCATAATTGGCAGGAACTTTTTTTCCTCCACCGTTGTTCACATAGTCCTCGATTACTTTCCAGTTTACTGCGGCGATAAAATCCTTATCGTTTTGTGAGGCGTTAACTTCCAATAGCGAGTGGGCTTCTTCAGTGTTATAAGTGGTGAAGAAGAACCAACCATGGCTCTTATCACGGCCAGGGTGCGAAAGGTCGTAGTTAAACCCAGGCATCATCAGCTGGAACTTAATCCCCATTCTACCTGTTTCTTGGTCAACACTAATAAATGTAAGCGCTCCTTTAAAGTTGCCCTTGTAGTCTTTTATAGACATATCTGTTTGTGGAACAGGCACGGAGAAACGTGTACCCGCTACCACATATTCGGTGTTTTCGGTAATAAAAGAGGAACTGTGGTTACCCGCACTGTTTGGTATTTCAATAATTTCCTCTGTTTTAAAGCTCTCCAAACCAATACGTGCAATTCGGGGGGTGTTGTTACCATTTATAAATATCCAACGACCATCCAACACACCGTTCGTTTGTGAAATATCAGGGTGGTGAGAGTCATCCCAAGGCACAAAGCCGTATGAAGTATTCAACATGGGTTTTGTTTCTTCGGAATATCCCCAACCGTTTTCCGGGTTCTGTGAGAATACAGGAAGTACTTTAAGCAAGCGGCCTGAGGGCAGCCCATAAACGCCAAGCTGTCCACTAAATCCACCAGACATAAACGCATAGAATTCATCGAGTTCGCCGGGAGCCACATATACTCGCTCGGCAGCGTTGGTAGCCAAGCCTCCTTGGCCTCCCTTTTTACCTTTTTGGTTTCCGCCATCATTACAGCTCACCAGTCCGGCAACCATAATCAGGGAGATTAAAATATTAATTGATTTTTTCATCATTTTATTGTTTAAATTAAATTGTTTCTGAAATTAGTTTGCCGGTAATATCACTTTATCCACTACGTGAACAATTCCGTTACCTGCGGGAACGCTAGCTAAAATTTTAGCACCGCCCACATATACATCTTCACCTTTAACCTCTACGGTAGCATCAGTACCATCTGCCTGTCCTACTTTTTTGAATTTTTTCAAAAAATCCTTTGAATAGTTACCGGGCGTTACGTGATGCTTCAGTATGGTAGCCAACTTTTCTTTGTTCTCAGGCTTTAAAAGTTCTTCTACAGTTCCTGCTGGCAAGGCATCAAAAGCTGCATTGGTAGGTGCGAAGACCATTAAAGGTCCAGCATTTACCAATGAATTTTCTAATCCCGCTGCTTGCACGGCTGCTACAAGAGTGGAGTGGTCTGGCGATCCGATTGCAATTTGCAAAACGTTTGGCGCCGACTCATCATCTTGAATAAAAGCCTGTCCTTGGTTGCTAGATGGAGCCTCGCCTTGGGCGGAACTCTCTACTGGGGTTCCAGTTTCGGTGGTTGTTTCGTTTTTGCAGGCCGAAAACACAAGCAGTGCGGCCGAAACAAACAGTAATTTGAATGTTGTTTTCATTTTGGTTCTGGTTTTTAAAACCTTGCAGGGCCTAAACCCTGCAAGGGGATTGGTTGTTTAAGTATATAGATTAGAGTGTTCTAAAATATTCCAATACCTGTCTGGCTTCTTCCTCGGTAAGGTGCTGGTTCGCCATTGGTGAGCCGTTAAACTCTGCCATAAGTGCAATTGCAAGCGGATCTTTTTGGGTCATTTCCTCAGGATTCAGGATCATGTTCATAATCCATTCTGGGGTACGTCTTTCCATAATCCCTTTTGGTGCCGGACCAATAAACTTTTTGTCCGGTTTATGGCAAGCCATACATTTTGTCTTGTAAACCTCCATCCCTTTGGCGGCCATGGCCTGGTCAATTTCAGCCGGAAGCTCTAAACTTTTAATTGGGCCAATACCTTTGTTGGTCAAATCTACCGTTTCCGAGGGTTTTACATCAGATGCTGCGCTGGTTGTAGTTTCAGCAGAAGCTTCGGTTGCGGCAGGCTTTTGGCCTATCTGGATATCGCTGCTTTTCTTTTCTTCTTTTCCGCCACAGCCAATCAAAGTCAAGATTGCAATTGCGGTTAGTGATTTCATTACGTTTTTCATAGTTGTTAAGATTAATTACAGGGCAAACTTACTGTGAAGACACGATATAGAATATGATTTTCGTCATATATAAGAGTTTTTTATCCTTGAATATCCGCTGTGCGGAACTCCCAAAGTTTTAAAATTCCCCTAAGCAAAGATTGAAGCTTTTGGGAAGTTAATTATGATGGAAATCATTTCAATACTTAATCCGTTAATGTACTTTTGGGAAAACTAAGAATATGAAAAATATACTTTTACCTACAGATTTCTCGAAGAACTCAAAAAACGCCATTAGGTTTGCAATGAAGTTTTTTGAAGGGGAAGCCTGTACATTTCATATTTTAAATACACAAAAGCCCTCCAGCTACTTAACTGCCGATGTACGCGCAGGTTCATTCGGAAGTTCGGTTTACGAAGGTGTTTTGGCCGACAACAAAAAGGAACTTGAAAAAATGATCACGTTTTGTGAATCCATTTCCGAAAAGGAAGATTTCACCTTTGTTCCAAAAATTGATTTCGCAAATATTGTTGATGCCGTAAATCAGGCGGTGGCAATAAATGACATTGAACTTATAGTTATGGGTACCAATGGCGCTACAGGTGCCGCCGAAGTTCTCTTTGGAAGCAACACCTTAAATTTAATACGAAACGCAAACTGCCCCGTACTTGCCATTCCACAAGGATATATTTTTGAAAAAATCCAGTCGGTCTTGCTCTCCGTCAACTATCAGTATGACGTTACGGACGAAGCACTTGAGGTTCTTTTGAAAATAGTACGAAAAAACAAAGCGGTTTTAAAAATTCTGGAGGTAGAAGAGGACAAGATTGAAGTTATGCCCCAAAAAATTGATTTTAGAGAACATTTTAAAGACATAACCTTCGAACGGTTCTGCATTAAAAACCTGCCCTATCCTATGGCTATAAATGCTTTTGAACAGTTAATACCCATACAGCTCCACGCTATGTTCTTAGAACGTAAGAGCTTTCTGGACCGCTTTATTTTTGGATCGGATACTTCAAAAATTAGTTACACTTCTCCCGCGCCACTTTTGGTGCTTAAATAATGGAGTTTAAAAAAGCTATTTTACAATCAAAAGATTGTTTTTCTTGAGCGTTTTCACAAGTTTTTTCACATAATCGCGAATGGTAGATGCAGCTCCGGGCGGATCAACGATGTCTATCTTTCCGCGCCAAATTAAATCCCGATCCTTGCCGGGACAGAGGCAATACAAAGAAGTTTCTGTGTTGTAAACTGGATAATCCTCAATTTGCGAGCTGCCATAAACAGGCTTATTCTCGTTATAATAATCACTGAACGACTCAAAGGATTTTGCGAGATTTCGGTAAGATTGCCCAATGGTAACCTTGCTTTCCTGCCCGGTGACTTTTGAAAAAAGAACTGCATCAAAACCAGCATCCATAAGCTGTTTCTCAAGATTTGCCAGATTTTCCTCAGATTGGTCAATCTCATTTACAGGTTCCTCGAAATAATCAACACTTTTAATAGCATTCACATTTTCTGCCTCCAAGGCATTCACAAGGCTGTATTCAAATTGACGCTGTAACCCCCCATTTGGGGTTAACCCTACCACCAAAACTTTATTGGCCTGAAAATTCGGGCTTTCCGCATTGATATATTCATCCACCAAACGGCTGCTGGAGCAACTGGCAAACAAAATTATGATAACCGAGAAGGCAAAGAGTCCTTTCATAGAGTTTAAATTAGTCAAGGCAAGTATTAAAAGTAGCCGTATGTAAAGATACGTTTCTCTTTTTCAAATTCCCGCGATTGTGAAAATGAAGTAAAACTAAAGAATTTCATATTTTCAAATAGGATTTAGCTCAGGCTTTACTTAAAGTTTTCCGAAAATTATTTAAAAGATTTCGGAGTAAAGATAAATTTTCTATCTTTGTTAACCAAATGGTTAAACCATAAAGTTGAAATATGGCAAAGACAAATAAAAATCAAGACACTGAAGGACAGATATTGGACGCCGCAAAAAACGTGTTCCAAAAAAAAGGAATGGACGGCGCACGAATGCAGGAAATTGCAGATGCGGCAGGCATCAACAAAGCGATGCTGCACTATTATTACCGAAGCAAACAATTGCTTTTTGAAGCGGTTTTCAGCAATGCCTTTTCCCTTTTGGCACCGCAGCTCAACAAAATTTTGAATGATGATTCCTCAATTGAAGAGAAGGTAAAAAACTTCACAAGCAACTACATTTCGTTTATTTCGAAGCATCCCTACCTTCCCAATTTCATCATCCAGGAACTGAACCGCAACCCCAAGTTTTTTGAAAAAATCCAAAAAAGCGCTGCCTTTCCAACGCTCGAAAAATTCAAAAATCAAGTTGAAGAAGAAGTTGAAAAAGGCATACTGAAACCCATCGATGGCGAGCAACTTTTTATCAATATTATTTCCCTGAATATCTTTCCTTTTGTTGCAACCCCTTTAATAAAAGGGTTTTTAAAAATTGACGACAAGGGCTTTAAACAGTTGATGGAACGGCGCAAGACCGAGGTTGCTGGGTTTATTATCAATTCAATAAAAAAGTAAAAATGAAAAGGCTTTTGTTCATACTTCTCAGTTTCGGCCCGCTACTTGTTTCGGCCCAGCAAGTATTGACTTTGGAGGAATGCTATACCCTTGCCGAAAAAAATTATCCGTTGGCCAGGCAAACCGCTTTATTGGAAGAAAAAACACAGTCTGAAATTGCAATCTTGGAGAAAGGAAAGCTCCCAAAGTTAGACCTGAACGCGCAGGCAACCTACCAATCGGATGTTATTGAATTGCCGCTTGCAATACCAAATTCCACAATAGAGCCGCCCAACAAAGACCAGTACCGCGCCACGCTGGACGCCAACCAATTGATTTATAACGGCGGAAATATCGCGGCAAACACCAAACTAAAAACCGCGGAACTCGCCGCACAGCAACAGCAGGTAGCGGTAAATCTATACACTTTAAAAAACCGCATCAACCAAAATTATTTCAGTGTTTTGCTCTTTCAGGAACAGGAAAAATTGCTCCTTTCAAAGATGGAAGTGCTCGATGCGCGTTTAAAAGAAATAAATACCGGCGTGAAATACGGCGCGGTCCTCCCCGCTTCCGAGCAAGTATTGAAAGCGGAGCAACTGAAGCTGGAGCAACAGCTTTCGCAGATTAATTTCGACAAGAAAAAAGCCTTGAAAAACCTATCACTATTGGTCTTTCAGGATTTGGACAGCAACACCACTTTGGCCAAGCCCTCTATTTTCATTGCACCCGAAATGGAGTCGCAGCGACCCGAACTGGAACTTTTCAATTTACAGGAAACGCAACTGGAAACTTCAAAAGAAGTTATTTCCAAAAGCAATTATCCAAAATTATTTGGGTTTGCACAGGCCGGTTATGGCAATCCGGGGCTGAATATGCTGGACAATTCCTTTCAGGATTTCTATATGGTCGGTCTAAAATTGAATTGGAACATATTTGATTGGGGCAAAACCAAGGAACAAAAACAGACCGTCGATATTTCAAAGGAAATTGTTTCCACCGAAAAAGAAACTTTTTTACTCAACAACGAAATGCAGCAGAAAGAGGCCGAAAGCGATATCGATAAATACGAGGCCATGCTTCGGAAAGACTCAGAAATTATTGAACTGCGCGAAAAAGTTTTACAGGCTACCACTTCGCAATTACAAAATGGCGCCATCACTTCTTCGGAATATATCACGGAATTGAACAATCTTTACGAAGCCAGAATTGACCAGCAATTGCACGAAGTCCAGTTGGCGCTTGCAAAGGCAAATTATAGAATAATAAAAGGGGATTTTAAATAAATATTTAGGATGAAAAATATAAAAACAATGGTTTTGGCAGGCTTGGTCGGAAGTTTATTCTCTTGCTCCAACGGCGAAAAAGCCGATGGGTACGGGAATTTTGAAGCAACTGAAATCACAATCTCTTCCGAAGCAAACGGAAAACTGGAATTTCTGAATTTGGAAGAAGGACAGGTTTTAGAAAAAGGAGAAGTCGTCGCGCTTGTAGATACACTTCAGCTTTATTTAAGCAAACAACAGTTACTTGCCTCAAAGGAAACCGTTGCTTCAAAATCGGGAGGCGTTTGGTCGCAAGTAAGCGTTTTGAACGAGCAATTGCAGACCGCCAAAACCGAACAGGAACGCATCCAAAATATGTTTGCCGAAAACGCTGCCACCCAGCGCCAATTGGACCAGGCCAACAGCCAGGTGGACGTATTGAAAAAACAGATAAAAAACGTGGAGACCCAAAATGCGCCCATCGTGAACGAGGTGAAATCAATAGACGCCAAAGTGGCTCAAATTGAGGAACAGATTGCCAAAAGCAAGATCACAAACCCGATAAAAGGCACGGTACTGACCAAATATGCCGAGCCGGGCGAAATTGTCTCCTTTGGAAAACCGCTGTACAAAATCGCCGATTTGGAAGAAATGACGCTGCGTGTTTACGTAAGCGAAACGCAGCTCCCAAACATTAAAATTGGGCAGGAAGTAAAAGTAAAAATTGATTCCGGTGAAGAAATGAAAGATTACCAAGGAACAATAAGTTGGATTTCGGCTTCGGCAGAGTTTACCCCCAAAATAATCCAGACCAAGGAGGAGCGGGTAAATTTGGTTTATGCGGTAAAGGTAACGGTAAAAAACGACGGTAGTCTAAAAATCGGGATGCCGGCGGAGATGTGGATTTCTGAGTAGGTAGTGGGTGGTAGGTGGTGGGTAGTAGGCAGGAAAATATAGCATTATGGAAACAATTGAATTTATTCTTTATGTCGCTGATCAGGCCCGGAGCGCGGAATTTTACGAGGGACTCCTCAAAACAAGTCCGAGTTTGAACGTGCCGGGGATGACGGAATTCAACCTTTCGGAAACCGTCAAACTGGGGGTGATGCCGGAAAGTGGTATTTCGAACATTCTTGGCCCGGCAATGCCGCATCCCAAAACAGCTAACGGCATCCCGCGTTGTGAATTATATTTAAAGGTATCAAACCCCTCAGACTTTATTGAGCGGGCAATCCAATTGGGCGGAAAGAAGATTAGTGAACTGCAAGCACGTAATTGGGGCGATACCGTGGGATACATCGCCGATTTGGACGGGCATGTAATCGCTTTCGCCACAAAAAAATAAATCCTAAACTATAAACCCTAAACATTTATACTATGAAAAAAACAATCTTATCATTAGCAATTCTTTCAGCTTTATTAATAAGCTGCAACGAAACAAAACACAAGCACGAAAATACTGACACCGTTGAAACCACTGAAGGAGTCCACGAACATGAAATGGAAGAAATGGCTGCCGAAACCCACACCATGTACAATTCTTGGGTTAACGAAATAAAACTGGACAATGGCAACAAATGGGAAGCCAATCTGGAAACAACTGAAGGGGTGGACAAAATGCTCAATTTGGTTAAAACCAGCGATCCAAAAACCGTGGAAGATTACCATACACTTGCGTCAAAACTGAACGAGGATAAAAATTATGTGGTAAAAAAATGTACCATGGAAGGTCCGTCGCACGACAACCTACACGTTTTTCTACATCCACTTATCGAAAAAATTGAGGCTTTAGGAAAGGTTTCAAGCACAGATGAAGGGGCTGAAGTTACCGCGAACATTCAAGAAAATCTGGAAGGATATTACGATTATTTTCAATAAGAAATATTTAGAATGATGGAAAAACACAGTTATAACGTAGATATCACCTGGCGCGAGGACCGGAAGGGAATGATGTGCTCGCCGGAATTGGCCGAGGGCAATTCGCATTCGGCCAATTGTATAGAGGTGGCCACTCCACCCGAATTCCCAAAGGGAATGCCCAATATTTGGTCGCCCGAACATCTTTTTACAGCCTCTGTGAGCAGTTGTTTGATGACCACTTTCTTGGCAATTGCCGAAAACTCAAAATTGGAATTTTCGGGTTTCAGCTGCAAATCGAAAGGCGTACTGGAAAGAGTAGACGGTAAATATGCAATGACCGAAGTAATTCTGGAACCCACCGTAACCATTAAAGACGAAAAGGATCGCGAACGCGCGGAGCGTATCCTTCAAAAATCGGAGTCGGCTTGTTTGATCTCTAATTCAATAAAATCGAAGGTTACGATGGAAGTCACCGTCAAAGTTGAAGCGTAATGGGTATTTCCCTCAGCAATATCAGCAAATCCTATAAAAAGGTAAAAGCGGTTCAGGACATTTCGTTCAAGGTGAATCCAGGCGAACTCTTTGGCCTAATCGGGCCCGATGGCGCCGGGAAAACCACCATTTTCAGGATTTTGACCACACTGTTAATTCCTGATAAAGGTACTGCCACCGTTGCTGGATTTGATGTTGTAAAAGATTTTAAGGCTATTCGCAAGGCCGTAGGCTATATGCCCGGGCGGTTTTCGCTTTACCAGGATTTGACGGTGGAGGAAAACCTGACGTTTTTCGCCACTATTTTCGGGACGACGATTGAGGAGAACTACGATCTGATCGAGGATATTTACGTTCAAATAGAACCATTTAAAGATAGGCGCGCAGGAAAACTCTCCGGCGGGATGAAGCAAAAACTCGCCCTTTCCTGCGCCTTGATCCACAAACCGAAAGTACTTTTTTTGGACGAGCCCACAACCGGCGTTGACCCGGTTTCGCGAAAGGAATTTTGGGAAATGTTGAAACGTTTACAGAAAAAAGGGATTACCATTTTGGTCTCAACGCCCTATATGGACGAGGCGGCATTATGCGATAGGATTGCCTTGATACAGGGCGGCGAGATTTTGGAAATCGACACCCCCGAAGCCATTGTAAGCCAATTCCCGAAAACCATTTACAATGTGGGCGCAGATAATATGTACAAATTGATCCAATCGCTGCAGCAATACGAGCACGTGTACAGCGTCTTTCCGTTTGGCGAATTTGTGCACTACACCGACCAAAGGGATTCATTTGAAATGGCCGATCTGCAATCCTATCTGGAAAAAGAAGGTCTGACAGATATCAACATTGAAGTAACACATCCGAACATTGAGGATGCTTTTATGGAATTAGCGCGGTAATGAAAGAAGAAAATGTAATAGAAGTCAATCAATTAACCAAAACATTTGGTGATTTCACAGCTGTAAACACAATCAGTTTTGAAGTCAAAAAAGGTGAAATCTTTGGGTTTTTGGGAGCGAACGGCGCAGGAAAAACCACGGCTATGAAAATGCTTATAGGAATCTCAAAGCCTTCCTCGGGTGAAGCTACCGTCGCGGGTTTTGACGTGTATTCCCAGCCGGAATCCATCAAGAAGAACATTGGCTACATGAGCCAGAAATTTGCGCTTTACGACGATTTAACCGTAAAGGAAAACATCACATTCTTTGGAGGGATCTATGGGTTGCCGAGAAAAAAAATATGGGAGAAAAGGGAGCAATTGATTTCGGAATTGGGCTTGGAAAACATCAGCAACAAATTGGTGGGCTCCCTGCCCTTGGGTTGGAAACAAAAGCTGTCGTTTTCGGTTTCGCTTTTGCACGACCCCAAGATTGTTTTTCTGGATGAGCCCACGGGTGGTGTGGATCCCATTACCCGAAGACAGTTTTGGGAAATGATCTATAAAGCCGCCGACCAGGGCACCACTATTTTCGTAACCACGCATTACATGGACGAGGCCGAATACTGCGACCGCGTTTCAATAATGGTGGAAGGAAAAATTGAAGCCCTGGACACGCCGAAGAAACTAAAGGAACAGTTTAAAGTTGATTCGATGAACGATGTGTTTTTGAAATTGGCGAGAATCCCATCCCCGACCCTTCCCAAAGGGAAGGGAGAAAATACTGATTGCAATTAAAAATTAACAGTGAAATAAGTTCTCCCCTTTGGGGAGTTAGAGGGGAAAATGAAACGATTTATAGGTTTTATAAAAAAGGAATTTTACCACATCTTTCGGGATAGGCGGTCGTTGTTTATACTTTTCGGAATGCCCATTGCGCAGATTTTGCTTTTTGGCTTCGCCATTACCAATGAAATAAACAATGTGGATATCGCCATTTTGGACCATTCAAAAGATGCTTCAACCGAAGAGATCATCAATAAGATCTCAGCTTCAAAATATTTCACCGTTAAACAAATTCTGACCCGGGAAGCCGATATAGAGACCGCCTTCAAAAAAGGAAAAATAAAAGCGGTATTGAATTTTGAAAAGCATTTCAGCAGAAATCTAATCAAGCAAAACCAGGCAACCATCCAGATCATAACCGATGCCACCGACCCAAACACGGCCAATTCCATCACCAATTACATCAATGCGATACTTCAAAATTATCAGCAGGAAAAAAACAGAGCGATAGTAGTGGAATATCAGATAATTCCGCAGACACGGATGGTTTACAACCCGGAACTCAAAAGTGTGTTTATGTTCGTCCCCGGCGTGATGACAATTATTTTGATGTTGGTTTCGGCTATGATGACCTCCATCTCCATCACTCGTGAAAAGGAATTGGGGACAATGGAAATCCTCTTGGTTTCGCCCTTAAAACCTTTTCAGGTTATTATCGGGAAAGTGGTGCCGTACATTTTCCTATCGGTTATAAATGCAGCGGTCATCGTGCTTTTGAGCATTTTCATCTTTAAGATGCCATTGCAGGGCAGTTTGATTTTACTCGGCCTGGAGAGTGTGCTGTTTATTATCACTTCCCTTGCTTTGGGAATATTAATCTCCACCATCGCGGAAACGCAGCAATCGGCCATGATGATTTCGCTGATGGGCTTGATGCTGCCCGTGATATTACTTTCCGGGTTTATTTTCCCCATTTCGAGCATGCCGGTGGCCCTTCAGGTAATCAGCAACATCATTCCCGCTAAATGGTTTATCATCATCATTAAAGGCATTATGCTAAAAGGGGTGGGAATGGCCTTTATTTGGAAGGAAACGCTGATCTTGATGGGGATGACGCTTTTCTTTATTGGCTTGAGTGTAAAGAAATATAAAATACGGCTGGAATAATGAAGACCATCGGCTACATAATACAAAAGGAATTCAAGCAGATTTTTAGAAATAAAGGGATGTTGCCTATCATATTTATCCTTCCGATTTTGCAGCTCGTTATTCTCTCCAATGCGGCCACCTACGAGGTGAAAAACATCAAGTTTGCGTACATAGATTACGACCGCACCTCAACCTCCCGCGCGCTGATTGAAAAGTTCAATGCCTCTACCTTTTTCAACGTTCTGACCGATTTTCCCTCGCAGGAAAAAGCCAGTGCCGCGATGCTTTCGGGCGAAGTGGATGTGGTAATGGAAATTCCGAGCCATTTTGAACGAAATCTGCTAAAGGAAAAAACGGCCGATCTTTCCATCACCATAAACGCCATCGATGGCGCGGCGGCGGGGGTGGAAAGCGGTTACGTAAACCAGATTGTGCACAGTTTTAACCAAGACGTGAAAATGACCATATTGGACACTTCAAAAAAAGTGGCGCAGCCCGTGACCATTCAGGCGATTCCCTCCTTTTGGTACAATACCACGCTGGATTATAAAACCTTTATGGTACCGGGGATTTTGGTTTTGTTGGTAACGATGATAACCCTGTTTCTCTCCGGGATGAACATTGTTCGCGAAAAGGAAATAGGCACATTGGAGCAAATAAACGTAACGCCCATCCGCAAAAGTCAGTTTATTATCGGTAAACTTTTTCCGTTTTGGATCATTGGAATGGGGCTGCTGACCATAGGGTTGATTCTCGCAAAAGTGATCTTCAACACGCCCATGCTGGGGAGTCTGCTACTGCTGTACGCCTATACTTCCATTTATATTTTGGTAATTCTCGGGATGGGACTGCTCATTTCAAATTTTACCGATACGCAGCAGCAGGCCATGTTTATTGCCTGGTTTTTTGTCGTGATCTTTATTTTAATGAGCGGCCTTTTCACACCTATTGAAAGCATGCCAAAATGGGCGCAGATTGTTACCGAATTCAACCCTATAAAATATTTTGTGGAGATTGTGCGAATGGTTCTGCTGAAAGGATCCGGCTTGGGCGACATTTTACCGCAAATGCTGAAAACGTTGCTTTTCGCAATACTTATGAACGTATTGGCGGTTTGGAGTTATAAAAAAGTGAACTAATGGATAAAAAACCTAAATATCACCTGCAAAGAACGGAATCTCCTTTTTTGAAAGGGCCGCGCTCCAGACTCAAGGAGCTTTGGTTTACCTTTAAAGTGCAGTACAACTTCATAAAAGGATTCCGGAAAATGCACTTTATTGGGCCCTGCGTAACGGTCTATGGTTCCGCCAGGTTTGAACCGGATTCCGCCCATTATAAAAATGCCGAAAAGATAGGCGCTGAACTTTCAAAACTGGGTTTCACCATTATGACCGGCGGTGGCCCCGGCATTATGGAAGCCGCCAACAAAGGGGCTTACGAAGCAGGTGGGTATTCGGTGGGGGTAAATATTATCCTTCCGTTTGAGCAAAAACCCAATCCGTATCTGCACAAATGGATCGACATTCCCTATTTCTTCGTCCGCAAATTCCTGTTGATGAAATACTCCTACGCCTTTGTGGTCATGCCCGGCGGCATGGGCACACTGGACGAACTTTTTGAAGCCATCACGCTGATACAAACCCAGATCATCCAAAACTTTCCGATCGTAATTTTTGATAGAAGCTATCACAAGGAATTGATTGAACATATTGAACTGATGGTTGAAAACGAAAGCATCAGTCCTGAGGATTTGGACCTAATCTTTGTGACCGATTCGGCAGAGGAAGTGGTTGAGCACATAAAAATCCAAGCCATTGAGCGATTTGGCTTGGTGAAGAAGCAATACAAGCCAAAGTGGTGGTATTGGGAAAATCGAAGGAAGTTTTAGAAGATAATACTATGAAATCAAAGAAAATATCCAGATATATAATTGTAGGAATATTGATTGTCTTTGCCTTAGTTACGGTATTTATGAGCAGTTCCGTCCTATTCGACTGGTTTGGCATCCGCGCCAAAGAAGGAAACTTCGTGCCCTTTATTGTGAAGACAAATCTGACAATGGGTATTGTGTATTTAATCGCGGCCTATGGCTATATAAAATCAGAAAATTGGACACTTTGGCTCATGCTATCAACAGTACTAATTTTGATTTTCGCCTTCGTAGCATTATTTATCCATATTCAGGCGGGCGGGCTATACGAAACCAAAACCATAGCGGCAATGACATTTCGGATTGTGTTTACCATACTAATTGCGGGACTTATGCACTTTACCACAATTAGAAAAAAATGAATTATTTATTCCACATAGCATTTATTCTTTTGTGGAGTACAAACGCCTTTACCCAAAAAGAGAGAGATACCCTTCCAAAACTCAACCTCTCAAAGATTGCCCACATTAACCAAAGCGATAGCTACATAACGTTTCCCACAGATAATGGCAACATAGAGCCGCTGATGTTCGAGGCCAACCTCAACCCCAATTTTGTGGTCAGAAAAAGGGCAGATTCAAGGCTGATGATGGTTTTGACGCCCCAGATTACCATTAGAATGTTCAACGAAGAATCGTACCCGGTAAAAACGCCAAGTTATATTCCGCAACTCACGCTGTATTACCTCTTCGGCTATCCCGATTTGGCGCATCACACCACCATGTTCGGAAAATTGGCTCACCATTCCAACGGGCAGGATGGCAATTTTTACAATAGCGATGGCTCCATCAACCTGCGATCGGGAAACTTTGCGACCAATTTTTTTGAAATCGGTTTTATCGATACCTCATACGGCTCTCAAGTAAATGCAGTAAAATTCTTTAAAAGTTCTTTGGAAATCCATCCCAAAGGCTGGATGCTCGAAGAATTGCAGGGTCAATATAGCGGTCTCCGTTGGCACAATTCATTTTTCGCTTACAAACTTCCTCTGGACCGGGATTTTTTCAGTAAGAAAAGAAAAGCTAACTTTTCAGTGAAAATTGAAACCACTTGGATGTTAGATAAAATAAATGATTGGAAAACCGTTGAAACCAAACGCTTCAGCGGGGCATTGACTTTTTATTACCACCCCAAGTTTTTGGAGGATATCGGGTTTTTCGTAAAATTTTATCACGGTTTGGATTATTACAATATTTACTTTAGGCATCAACTGGATATAATCCGTTTCGGTTTAATGACGGAAATTTTGCGATTTTAAATCAATTTATTATGAAAAACAAAAGCATAGAAATAGTAAAATTCAATGGAGAAATTGAAGAGTTTAAAGTTGAAAAACTAAAAACTTCCCTTAGGCGCAGCAAAGCTTCCGAAAGCGAAATAGACGAAATCGTGGAACATATCATGCCAACGCTCTACGACGGCATGCCTTCCAAGGAAATCTATAAAAAAGCTTTTTCGCAGTTAAAGAAACACAATCGCACTTCGGCTTCCAAATACAGTTTGAAACGGGCAATTCTGGATTTGGGCCCCACAGGCTATCCTTTTGAACAGTTGGTAAGTGCCTTGCTGAAGCATCACGGCTATAGAACGCAAGTTGGCATTATTATGCAGGGCGAATGCGTAACCCACGAAGTTGACGTTCTGGCCGAAAAAGACGGCAACACCTACACCGTAGAATGCAAGTTCCATTCAGACCCACGGGCGGTAAGTAACGTAAAAGTTCCGCTCTACATCAACTCCCGCTTTCTCGACATTCAAAACAGCTGGAACAGCGACCCCGCAAAAACTTCGCATTTAAAACAAGGCTGGTTGGTAACCAACACCCGTTTTTCTAAGGATGCCATTGATTATTCCCAATGTGTGGGACTTCAATTATTAAGTTGGGATTATCCCGAAAACAACGGAATAAAACAGAACGTAGATAAGTTTGCCCTCTACCCCATTACCACATTAACAACCTTGACCAAACACGAAAAACACCTTCTAATTGAAAAGAATATTATCCTCACCAAAGAACTTTACGAATCGTCCTTTTTACTTGATAAAATTGGTGTTTCGTCTGTGAGAAAAAATAGAGTTTTAAGTGAAATCAAAAAACTGTGCAATTTATAGTTAGCGAGCAGTATAAAATGATTGATTATTACACCAAAATTTCCTTTATTTCATACAACTTCGGAATACTTACTTTCCAACCATAACTATCCCGCAATTTAACCCGCAGGGCATCCTGGGCCGTGGGTTCCCCGTGAATAAGAAATGTTTCCTCGGGTATGTTTTTAATATTGCTTGTCCAATCCAAAAGCCCCTGCTGGTCTGCGTGTGCCGAAAGGCTTTCAATATGATGGATTTCAGCTTTTACGGGATAGTATTTTCCGAAGAATTTCAATTCGTGTGCGTCTTCCAGCATTTGCCTGCCGCGCGTTCCTTCAGCTTGGTAGCCTACCAATAAAACGGTTGTATTGGCTTTATCTATCATCTGTTTCAGATAGGTTAAAACCCTTCCGCCAGTAACCATTCCACTACCGGCAATTACCACTTTTGGCTGCGGATTGTCAATGGTTTTCCAAGTATCTTTATAGGAAGAAATAATGTGCATCCGATTGGTCATGGTATTGAACTCCTTCACCGACATTTTATGCCAATCGGGAAAATTTTGAAATACCGAAAGCACATTGTTGCCCATTGGGCTATCGATAAATATGGGTATGTTCGGAATTCGGTTTTCGTTATACAGTTTCCAAAGCAGAAACATCAAGGTCTGTAAACGCTCCACCGCAAAGGAAGGAATTATCAAATTGCCACGGTTGTGGATAGTTTTATTGATAAGCTCCACCAATTTATCTGAAACGCTTTCCTGCGGATGATTTTTGTTTCCGTAGGTACTTTCCATAAAAAGATAATCCGCCCACTCCGGTTTTTTGGGTGGATAAAGCAGTAAATCGTGCTCCCTGCCAATATCTCCGGAAAAGACGAAAGTTTTGCCGAAAATTTCCAGCTCGATAAAAGTTGCTCCGATAATATGCCCGTTATACCTGAAACGATATTTGATGTTTTCCGAAAGTTCAAACCATTCATCTCTTGCGTTAGATTGAAAAAATCCCAGGGTCACTTCGGCTTCCTGCACGCTATAAAATGGTTCGGCGGGTTTGTGTTTGGAATAGCCTTCCTCATTGGCTTTTTCGGCTTCCTCTTCGTGGATTTTAGCACTGTCCAACAAAATTATTTTAGTGATTGCAAGCGTGGGTGCCGTGCCAATAATTTTTCCGCGGAAACCTTGTTTTACCAATCGCGGCAGATAGCCCGTATGGTCCAAATGGCCGTGGGTAAGCAGGACAACATCAATCTCTGAAACATCAATTGGCAGTTGTTCCCAATTTTTTTCACGCAGCTCTTTTAGACCTTGGAACATACCGCAGTCTATCAATAAATTCTTTTCCGAAGTTTCAATTAAATACTTTGAACCTGTTACGGTTCCCGCAGCTCCGAGGAAATGTATTTTTACTTTTTGCATAATCAACTCTTTTGGCACAAAATGTTTATTTCCTCTAAAATCCGCGCTTTCCGCTTTTCCGAAACTCCCAAATGGTCGAGATAAAATTGGTCGTCTATCAACTGTTTGCAAAGCACCACATCGCGACTGAGGAGAAATTGCTTTTCGCGCTGACTGAGCAAGGTAGAAACGGTTACAGGATAAAGCCCCAAACGGTCTATGCGGTCCTTGATGCCGTTATCTTTCGGGAAATCCCAACTTAAAAGGTAAAGGCCAACGCATTTGCCGTAGGTCAAGGCGTCTTCGGTGAATCGCGTATTGGTGACCACCCAGCCTTCATTCGGCTTTTCCCCCTTGTTGCCGTCACCGTAATTGTTGAGTATATCGCGATAACGGGAATGTATGTAGAGCGGCACCTTTACATTGCAATTTCGCCCTTCATCACTGTGGAACTTACATTCGGCAACTATATATTGGCCGTTTTTGTGCGCTACCACATCTACCTCGTGGGTTACGCACTTACCGTTCAAAAATTGGCCCGTCTTTACATCATAACCGCTGTAATATAAAATGGCGCCCACAAATTTCTCAAATGGAAATCCCGTGGGACCCAACTCATAGATTGCTTTTTTCAACTTGTATTTTGAAGCGTAACCTTTTTTCTTTTTCTTCAGAAGTGCAAAGGCACGATTATAGATTTCCTTGGTTGAAATACCCTGATAAAGTTCATCGCGGACGTTATTGGCAATTTCGTTGACCAAGGCCTCCTCTGCGCCGCTTTTCCGAAGGGAATTTTTCAGTTTTTCAATTGAAAATATGGCCCGTTCACCCGAATGCTTTATTACTTCAATGGCATTGTTTTTCATAATTAAGGTTAGTTTCTGGTATCGTGGAGTGCCAGGATGGGTACTTTGGAATGGATGCCGAGACTTTTAACCAACGGATTTGAAAAAACACTGCCAAAGAACCAATGCTTTCTGTTCACAAAAGCTATCATCCCGCTATTTTGCTGGTCTGCAAAGGACAGCACGCCCTCCTTTACGCCCTTATGTTCAAGCCAGTGGTAGGTATATTTTACTTCGCTGAAATGGTTTTCCAATTCCTTCCGATTGTTCCTTTGCCTTTCCGAAAGGTCCTTCTCCTTGCCAAGGTGCAGGATTTGGATTTCTGAATTTCCGAGCTGTGCAATCTTCACAAAGGTTTTCATTTCCCGCTCGTTAAAATGGGTCTTAAAGTTGGTGGGGAAAACGATGCTGCCTATCTTTTTATAGGAAACATTGGCGGGCACGGCAAGCACGGCACAGCCTCTGATGTTTTCCATTACATTTACGGAGTTTCTGCCGTATGCTACCTTGGTATCGTCTGTTATACCGCGGGTTCCCATAACTATAAGGTCTATTTTATCGCGCATTACCTTCTCTTCCAACAACTCGATAAGGGTTCCAAATTTGTGGTCGAAATAAACGGTATGTTTTGGATTGTCTGCCAATAATCCCACTTTCTTTTTCAACCATTCCATTCTTTCGCCCGAAAGCCTTGCTGCCCTATCATAATCCGCCGGTTCGGGTTCAGGAAACAACACGTTGCCCTTGGCCGAACGCGCTAAAAAATAGGAATGGAAAATGTGAAACGTACAATCTTCCTCCGCAAAAAGCTCGAACGCATAAACAATGGCATTGAAGGCATTTTTTGAATAATCGGTAGGGATTAAAACTTGCTTTTGCATAACCAACTTTTTTGTTTTGATTCACATTAAATTTTTATAAGTACTCAATTTCTCAAATCGTGCATCGCCAGCAACGGTACATTGGCGTGCTTTCCGAGTTCTTTGACCATGGGGTTGGAAAAAACACTCCCAAAGAAATTGTGCTTTTTGTTCACAATGGCAATCATCTCGCTCTGTCGGCTCTGTACAAAACAGCGCACCCCGTCGTTTATGTCAACGTCGTATAGTGTATGGTGGGTAAAACTGGCGGCTTCCAAAATTTTCTCCAGCAACGCCTTATTTTCCTGCTGGGCTTTGGTCAAGCCTTTATTGTTCTGAATATGTAAGATACGGATTGGGGAATTGGTACAGCGCGAAATATCTACCAAAGTGGCCAGTTCCCTCTCTTTATAGTGCGTTCTATAACTTGTGGGGAAAACAATTTCATTCGGGTCCTTGAACAACACATTTGAAGGAATAGCGAGCACCGGGCAATTCCTGATTTTTTCCATCGCATTTACTGCATTGCTGCCCAAAATCACGGTCTTATTGTCCGTTTCGCCTTGGGTTCCCATAATTACCAATTCTATATCCTGCTTTTCAACCGTTTTCTTCATTACGTCGAAAAAGGAACCAAATTCGCTTAAATAATGAAAGCTGTGGCTATCATTTTCTTCGTAAAAAGCCATTTGCACCTTTAGTTTCTCCATATTTTTCTCCGAAGCTTCCCGAACTTTTTGCAGGGCTTCTTCCGTAGGCTCTGGGCTCAAAAGGTTCTCTTTTGAATACCCGGAAAGATAATAGGTGTGCAGCAAAAAAAAATCCGCAGGTTCCCTTTTATAGAGCTCCATAGCATATTTTATGGCGTTCCAGGCGTTTCTTGAAAAATCTGTAGGTATCAATATTCGCTTTTTCATCTTCTGAAATTTTAATTCTTAATAGGAATAACCAAAGTAGGCGTATGGGTATGCTTCCCTACCCTACTTACCACGGGTTCCCTAAAAAGTTGCTTTAGGAAAGCGTGCTTGTGGTACACGAGGGCCAGTAAATCCATATTTCGTCCATCAATAAAGTTATGAAGGGTTTTTGAGATATTGTCCTTTTTCGGAATAAAATGGAACTCGGTATCATATTCCGTGAGGTCGTTTTTATAATGTTCCAGATTTTGCTGTTGTAGGACGTCCAAATCGCCTTCCGCACCTACGTGGACCACGTGCAAATTTGAATTGTACTGGCGTACCAACCGAACGATGGGCCGCAGTTTTGAAAGTTGGTAGAAATCGTTAAAATCCGTTGCAAACGCAATGTTTGTGGGAATTACGTAATCCACTTCGCGCGGAACAATGAGCAACGGGCAACCTTCCAACGATTTGGTGATTTTAACCGTCGTGCTCCCCACAAGTACGTCCTCGGCACCCGTGCGGCCCTTGCTGCCCATAACCACGAGGTCTATTCCTTCGGTGGCAACCAATTTATTGATGGTTTTTGACAGGGTTGCCGGCGTGGAAATCACTTCAAATTTGTGTGCAACCTTGGAAGAATCCAGTGTTATTTGATGCACCAATTGCTGGCCGTCCTCATCAGATTGTCGGTACAATTTTTCAATTATATTTTCTGAACGGCCTATGTCCACACGGCTCGTTAGCTTCCCCACTTCTTCCCCAAAAGAATGGAGAATGGTTATTTGCAGTGCTTCATCGCTAAAAAGTTTTGTGGCATAAAACAAGGCCGCATAGGCGTTTTTGGAGAAATCGGTTGGAACGAGGATTTTTTTCATTGTCAATATGTAATTAAAAGGTTTATCTCGGTAAATTTTGAAGTACTAAAAAGGGAATGTCAATTTTTAACCCAATCTTTTCAATGGTTGACTGGTAGAGTATATTTTCCAGATAGGAATGGCGCGTATTGACCATCACCAGCATATCTATGGGATTTTCAATTATGAAAGTGTTGATGGCCTTGGTAACATTTGTCCCGCCTTTTTGATGGAAATTTATTTGGTTGTCGCAGAAGGCCGCTTCCAAAAATTTCCTGTTATCCTGCTGTCGCAAGGAAAGGGTTGGAAATTTTGAAACGTAGAGAAAATCTACTTTGGTAGCGAAGCATTTGGCAATGGTGCTCACCAGTTTCAGTTCGCGGCGTTTGTAGGGCAACAAATAATCTGTGGGAAACAACAAGTTTTTAGGATGCACATCGCCATAAACGGCAGGAATGGCGAGCACGGGGCATTTCACATATTTTATTACCTGCAGCGTGTTGCTACCGAAGGTTATTTTTTTATCGGCGGTTTCACCTTTGGTGCCCATAACCACCACGTCTATATTCTCCTTTTCTACCCAATCGTTTACCGAATCCACCAACAGGCCAAATTCGGCAATGGTATGCAATGTATGCTTTGGATTTGGGGAAAAGCTGAGGATTTGTTTTCGGGTTTCCTCAAGATTTTCCTTTGCTTTTTGAAGCGCCTTTTCCTGCAATTCCTCAAAAACAGCATCGGCCAAGCGGGCCTTGTCCTCATACACCGAATCGGAAAAAGCGTGGAGCAAATATATCTCGGTGGGGCCGTGCTTAAATAGCTCAGTAGCGTATTTAATGGCGTTCATTGCATTGTCCGAAAAGTCTGTGGGAATCAATATTTTTCGCATGGCGGTCTGTTTTTGAATGATTACGTAAATATAACCATTACAGTACAGTAAAACTATGATAAATATCAATCAACAGCCTGATTTTTAAGGAATCCTTAAGAGTGCGCAAGCCGTTTATTTCGTAATTTAAAACTAAAAAGCTATGAAACTTTCCGCTATCACATATCTCGTACTAACCACATTCGTGCTCGTTACAGTCGCAATATTTGCGGCTATGGATTTTCCGTTCGGGTGGGTATTTTATTTGACCGTTTTGGGACAAGCGCTTTTAATATTCTCGGTCTTTAAGGTTTTAAGGGACAGCTATACCACC
Source organism: Aequorivita todarodis (assembly GCF_028561335.1). Taxonomy (GTDB): domain Bacteria; phylum Bacteroidota; class Bacteroidia; order Flavobacteriales; family Flavobacteriaceae; genus Aequorivita; species Aequorivita todarodis. The sequence goes on from NZ_JAQQTG010000020.1 coordinate 149,703, forward strand.
GATAAAACCTTTAAGGATTTTTATGAAGACCATCCTATTGGCCAAGAGGAATGATTTGGTTTTTGGTATTTGGTATTCGGTATTTTGAATTTTGAATTTCAACTCACTCGTGGAGCACCAAAAAAGGCACATTCACCGAATAGCTCACCGATTTTACGGCAGGCCGCAACAGTAACCGCTGGATAAGGTTTAAGTTTTTTGCCACGATGGAAACAAGACTGATGTCCCAAGTTTCCACAAAATCCTGTATTCCTATTTCCAACTCTTTATTTTCCACAAAATGGAAACTGTGCTTTTTATCCTTGAAAAAGTAATGCAAAAACCCCTTGTTGTCGGTCTGTGCCGCGGTAAGCCCCGTATTTTGGGCTTTTATATGAAGCACCCTAAGCGGCGAACGATGCAGGTCCAACGTCTCCGAAAGTCTGGTGATTATTTTGTTGCGATAAATACAGTTGTAATCGGTTAAAAAGGCGATGTTCTTAATGCCGTTGAACTTGGCGTTTTCCGGAATCACGAGAATGGGACATTTCACTTTGGTAATCACATCGCAGGTATTGCTGCCCATTTCCCCGCCATTAATTTTAGTAGTTCCCTTGGTGCCCATCAAAATATAATCGATTTCCTTTTCAATTACATTTTTTCTAATGGCTTCGACCAAGTTAAGGTTTTCGTGAAGGGGGAAAAAGCTATGGGCTGGGTTTTGGGAACGGATTTGGTATTTCCTTATTTCTTCCCGCAGCGTAGCAGAAGTGCTTTGAACCGTCTGCATTTCAGTATCAAAGTCAGAAAAAAGCTCCTGTTCCTCTTCCTTAGTAATTGTATGTGTGTGCGAAACATGAAGGATATAAAAATTCACCGCAACATCGGAAAAATATGCAAGTGCATACGCAATGGCGTTCTGTGCATTTTCTGAAAAATCCGTCGGGATTAGTATATTCATCATAGCATCATAATCTTACCGACAAAAATATCTGTATGGGTCGGGACAGAAAATGATAAAAATCAGCTTTGGGAAAAAAGAGCTCGGAGTCTCAATCTATATCGCGCAGACTTTCCAAATCTACAATGCGGATGTCGCGGCCCTCAATTTCAATGATGCCATCTTTCTTAAAATCTGAAAGGGTCCTGATAAGGCTTTCCGTAGCAATCCCAGCAGTAGTGGCGAGGTCGTTTCTTGAAATTCGGAGCGGTGCCTCGGGCTTTTTATCCATAATCTCCACAAATTGAAGAATGGTGCTCGCCGTCTTTTTCCTGACTGAACTGTAGGCCATTTTAACCAATTGCTGCTTTATCTCGGAAAGGTTATCGGTCAAAAGGTTCATCAATTCCAAGGAAACATCTTGACTTTTCTTGAGAATATCGCGCACATAGGTTTTTGAAATTCCCACAACCTCCGTTTCTTCCACGGCTGTGGCGGTCTCGTTATAGGGAATGTTATCGTCAAAGGAAGTGAAGCCTAAAAAGTCATCGGCTTTGTAGAGTCCAGTAATAAGTTCCTTTGCATTGGCATCCATCGTATGTGTTTTTACTACGCCTTTCAAAATTAGGAACATACTGTTTGAGTGGTCGCCTTTTCGGTAAATTGTTTCGCCTTTTTTATAGTTGGACACTTCGCCTTCATCACAAAAAAAGTTCTTTAGCTGGTTCAGGTTTTGGGGGTTTTCGTCGTCCTCGGCATTGTCCTTTTCCTTACTGCTTTCGCGCATGGCCAGAATACTTGCCTTGGCCAACCTGCTTTCAATGGCGCTCAGCAATTCCTGCTCGTCAAAGGGTTTGGTGAGGTAATCGTCCGCGCCCATGTCCATGCCCTTGCGTATTTCCTTATGCTCCGTTTTTGCGGATAGAAAGATAAAGGGAATATGTTTCGTTTTTTCTTCCGAAGCAACACTCTCAAGCACACCGTAGCCATCAATTTCCGGCATCATTATGTCGCAAATAATAATGTTCGGGTTTTCGCTTTTAGCCTTTTGAATGCCAATTTTGCCGTTTGGCGCCGTAAAAACCTTGTATCCGGAAAGCTCCAAAAGTTCGGCGGTGTTTTCTCTTAATGCGGTATCGTCTTCAATAAGAAGTATTGTCTTCATACTATTCGGTAGTATTTTTGTTGGGGAAAGTAATGGTAAACGTGCTGCCCTTGCCCTCCTCGCTTTCAAAGATAATGGTGCCACCGAGACTTTCCAAGTGGCTTTTCACAATGTTCAGGCCAATGCCGGTGCCTTGGTCCAGCAGCGCATTTTCAGCCCTAAAATATCTGTTGAAAATATATTTCTGTTCCTTTTCGGGAATACCCATGCCCTCATCTTTAATCTTTATGGTGAGCGCCTCCTTTTCCTTTATAACCTCCACATCAATCAAAGTGTGCGCAGGCGAATATTTTATGGCGTTGTTTATAAGATTGGTAAGCGAAAGCTCAAGGATTTTTTCATCAAAATTAACCGAGATATCGTCAATATTCTGCGGATAATTTATACGCTGGCCTTCCTTTAAGAGCATGTTTGCGTTGTAGATTACCTCGTTCACCACTTTGCTCAGCGGGAAGGTATCAAATTTATAAGTGGCCTTCCCTGATTCCAGACGTTCAATGGAAAGGAAGTCGTTCAAAATATTATTCAAGTATTTAACCTTACTCTGGATGGTTTTCAAGTGCTTTTCACGCTTGTCCTGTTGGTCGGTTTCGGTGTATTTCCCCGCAAGGGTAGCCGAGGTGAGTATCCCGCTCAATGGGGTTTTAAATTCGTGGGAAACCAAGGATAGGAATTTGGTTTTCAATTCGTTGAGTTCCCGCTCCTTGCGCAGCGATTCCAGAATTTTGTATTCCGCTTCCTTGCGTTTGGCCACTTCTTCCTTTAGCTCTTTGATGGTCTGTTTCAGTTCCTTGGTGCGGGCCTCAACTTTTTGCTCCAATTGCATGTTGAGCTCTATAATTTCCCGCTCCTGGCCTTTCCGCACGGAAATATCGGTTACCAGGGCCATCACGTATTTGCTCCCGTAAATCTCAAACGGGTTCAGCCCTGCCTCCACGGGGAAAACACTGCCATCCTTGCGCCGCCCGTACAGATCGCGCCCGTGGCCCATTTGGCGCGGGTCGCTTTTTTCCATATACTCGTCCACTTGTTGGGTATGGATGTGTCTGTACTCCCGGGGAATGAGCAGGTTTATATTTTCGCCCAAAAGCTCTTTGGGGCCATAGCCAAACATTCGGTCGGCAGCCTCATTGGAGGTTACAATTTCCTGCTTTTCGTTAACGATTACAATGCCTTCGGAAATGGCTTCGGAAAGAATCCTAAAAATATTTCCCTTTTTTTCCTCAAATACTTTCACGACGCTAAAATACGCAAATTAAACAGTTTTGGAATAACTGATTTATATCATAGATTAATACGGCTTGGTCCTCTATTTTTACCGTTTAAAACAATTTTGAAAAATTTAATCCTATGGGAGCCATGGAGAAGCCACAATTGCTTTTTTACCAAAAAATGGGCGAGCTGTTTTACGCTATAGCCGCCGCCGACAAAGTGGTGCGAAAGGCCGAGTACGATATGTTGAAGAAAATCGTTTCCGAGCAATGGAAAGACCTCGACGATTATGAAGACCCCTTCCATACCGATGCCGCCTATCAAATAGAAGTGGTCTTTGACTGGTTTGATTATGAACAATTGGACGCCAACGACTGCTTTGACAGCTTTGCCGATTATAAAAAGGACAATCCACAACTCTTTACCGACGAGCGGAAAAAACTGATCTGGAAAACGGCCAACGCCATTGCGGGCTCCTTCGCCGGGAAGAACAAAAGCGAATTGATCATGCTCGCCAAATTGAAAAACTTGCTGAGCCAGTAATCCTAAAAAATTCCTGCCTGTTTTCGGTATAAAAAAGGTTTGCGTATTTTTAAACGATAAATCGAATTAAAATGAAAAACCTACTGCCCTATCTCTTGCTCATACTTTTTTTTGGGTGTAAAAACGATCCCAAAAAAGAGGAACCGGACAATGATACCGACTCAATTGAGGAAATAACGGATTCCCTAAAAGTTTCCGACAAAAACCTGGAAAATCAGCAACAGACCCTTATTCTAAAACGCAAGGAACTGTTGGAAAAAACAGATTCGCGCGCCGAAATGGAAAATCTTTTGATTTCCAAATCGTTCAAAAAGCAGGGCGACCATTATCTTTTGGATTTTAAGTACCCCTACCTCAACGAGAAAATCAAACCGCAGTTTGAAAATTTCAACGAATACATCAGCAAATATTATCTGGATGCCAAAGGTGTCGAGAAACAGATTTTAGAGGAAAAGCGGCTCTGCGATTCCTTGGGAATTCCCAAACAGAACGAATTGCGGAAGGTGGATTACAAAATATACAACCTCAACGACCGGCTCATCAGCGTGCTTTTTTACAAAGAAAACCACTATACAGGCGCCGCCCATGCAGCCTATACGTTTGAGACCATGAATTTTGATCTGGAAAGGGCGGTATTTATGAATTATGAGGATTTTTTTAACAATGGTTCCGAAGAAGAATTGCGCGAGATTTTAAATACGCTTTTAAAGGAAAAAATCAATTCCGGGGAAATGTACTACGATTGCTGGGCCATTTCCGCAGATGATTTCTTCGATGCAAAAAACAATTTTGTGATCAACGACGATGTGGTGGAGTTCTATTTTGACGACTGCGTAATCTGCCCCTCCTATACGGGAACCTATTCCATCCAGATTCCGATGGAAATGCTGATGCCCGTTTTGCGGAAGTATAAAAAGAATCCGTTGATTGGTTGATTTATTAGAAGAAAGAAAAAAGAGGAAAGATACCCCAGCCCTAAAGGGAGCTCTCTAAGCTCCTTAAAATAGAGCAGGCTATGCTCCCCTATAGGGGCTGGAGGCGATAACAAATGACACCCCAGCCCTAAAGGGAGCTCTCCAAACTCCTATAAATAGAGCAGGTTATGCTCCCCTTTAGGGGTTGGGGGCAAAAACAAATGATATGAAAAGCAATTTTAAAGACATCATAAATTCGGAAACGCCCGTACTTGTCGATTTTTTTGCCGATTGGTGCGGTCCCTGCAAAATGCTGGCACCCATTCTGAAACAGGTGAAGGATGAATTGGGCGACGACGTAAAAATCGTAAAAATAGACGTTGACAAAAACCAACCCCTGGCTGCACAATTTCAAGTGCGCGGGGTGCCCACGATGATTCTTTTTAAAAACGGAAAGCAACTCTGGCGGCAGAGCGGCGTTCTGCAGAAACACGAACTGGTCTCCATCATCAATCAACATAAAAATTGATGGAACTTAGCCAATATATAGACCACACCCTTTTAAAAGCCACTGCTACGCCCGAAGACATTATAAACCTTTGCAATGAAGCAAAAGAACACAACTTTTATGCGGTTTGCGTAAACAGTTGTTACGTATCCTTAGCTGCAGAAAAATTAAAAAATAGCGATGTAAAAGTAGCTTCGGTCGTGGGTTTTCCTTTGGGCGCAAGTAGCCTTCACCCCAAGGTTTGCGAGGCCGAACAAGCTATAAAGGAGGGTGCCGATGAAATTGATATGGTGCTGAACATCGGCTTTTTAAAAGCCGAAAAGTACAGCGAGGTGCAGAATGAAATCGCCGCTGTGAAAAAAGCCATTGGCGACCGAACCTTAAAGGTAATTCTGGAAACCTGCTATTTAACCGATGCCGAAATACGGACAGCCTGCCATATTTCAAAAAAGGCAGGTGCCGATTTTGTAAAAACCTCCACCGGCTTCGGAACCGGCGGTGCCACGGAAGAAGCCGTGAAAATAATGGTTGCCGAAATAGGCGATAGTTTAAAAATAAAAGCCTCCGGCGGAATAAAAGATGCTGCCACCGCCAAGAAATATATAAAATTGGGCGTGAGCAGAATCGGCACTTCCTCGGGAATCGAGATTGTAACGGCCACCAAAAAAGACACAGATGAGCACACATATTGAAGCCAAGCCCGGAGAAATTGCAGAATCCGTTCTGCTGCCCGGCGACCCATTGCGCGCCAAATGGATTGCGGAAACCTTTCTAAAAAACCCCAAATGTTACAACGACGTGCGCGGCATGTTGGGCTACACGGGTACTTTTAGAGGCAAGCCAATTTCAGTACAGGGAACCGGCATGGGCATTCCTTCGGCCTTGATTTATTGCCATGAGCTTATCAATGATTACGGCGTAAAAAACCTGATCCGCGTGGGGTCTGCAGGTAGCTATCAAAAGGACATCAACATTCGCGACATTGTAATTGCGATGGCGGCATCCTCCACTTCGGGCATCAACAACACCCGCTTTGTAAACTGCGACTACTCGCCCACCGCCGATTTTGACCTGTTTATGAAAGCCGCACTTTACGCAAGGGAAAACAACATTCCCATAAAGGCCGGAAACATACTTTCCAGCGACCAGTTTTATGAAGACGACTTCAACAATTATAAGAAATGGGCCGAGTTTGGCGTGCTTTGCGTAGAAATGGAAGCTGCCGGACTTTACACCATAGCGGCAAAATTCAATGTGAAGGCCTTGGCCATTTTGACCATTTCAGATAGTCTGGTAACGGGGGAAAGCACCACAGCCGAGGAACGCGAGGGCAGTTTTTCAAAAATGATTGAAATTGCCTTGAATACCGTTTTGTAATAATTAATTCATCAAAAAAAAATGGAAAATGGCTTTGAAATACAAACACCACAAAACCATTTTCTGCCAAAATTGGTGGATTATTATTTTTTTATAGACATTCCCGTTTCCGAATTAGCGATGAAAGAAGAGTATGTGCTGCCCTTCCCACGCCTCACTTTTGGTTACTTTTTTGAGCATCCTTTTTTGGTTACCAATCATTCAAAAAATAAATCGGAAACTGCGGAAATGATTATTTCGCGCCTTTCGACGGATCAAATTTCGGTTGCGCCATTGACCGATCGCGTGAAAATACTGGGGGCGCACGTAAAGCCCTTTGCCTTGGCCTATCTCACTAATAAAAACGTTTCGGAATTGCCGTGGGTTATCAATACGAAGGAATTATTCGGAAAAAAAGCCGAATCATTCCAGAAAAAAATTGATACCTGTGCCTCAACCAAAGAAATGTTTGCAGAGGTGGAAAAAATCTTCCGAAATACGGTTTTGGTGAAAGATCTCTCGCAAATTGAAACCGTAATCGCAACAATTGAAGCCGAAAGAGGAAGGGCCTCCATTTCGTTTCTCGCCGATACGGTTGGCGTTTCTACCAGAATGCTTCGGAATTATTTCCATAAATACATCGGCTGCTCTCCGAAAGACTATTTGCAACTGGTGAAATTGAAGCAGTCTGTTTTTCAAATGAAGAACGATCCTTCCTCGCTAACCTCACTTTCCTACGATCAAAATTTTGCCGATCAGGCGCATTTCACCCATACCATAAAAAACATTACCGGCCGAAGCCCAAAAAATATACGGGAAGATCTGCCCGATTTCCGATTCCTACAATTTTAAGAACAGGAAGCTCCATAATTTTGTTTCTTAAATTTAAAGGAAATGAAACGGAAGCAACTTATAAGAATCCATATTGCGGCAACAATTATTGCCGCACTGACCATTGCGAATTTCTTCACATTTTCGCTAATTGCCGAAATTATTGGCGATGCAGATTTTATCAAACAAGTGAAAACGGTTATTCTGTATTGTCTTCCCATTTTAATAATTGCGATGCCCATGCTCGCGCTTTCCGGGAAAAGATTGGCCGGGAAATCCAAAAATCCTATTGTAGTCCAAAAACAAAACAGGATGAAACTCGTGGCCGTTAATGGGGTCTTCTTGATTTCGCTGGCAATTTATCTTTACTATCACGCCAATTTTAAAAACATTGACACCACATTTTTTACCGTTCAAGGCATTGAGTTGCTGCTCGGCGCCATTAATTTGAGTTTGATGGGGCTGAATATTCGGGCTGGAATGAGGCTTGCGGGAAAAATTTCTTAAAAAAAAGCAGGAACCCAAAAATATGAAGTTCCTGCTCTTAACGTTAATTGTTGTCGATAGCAATTAACTAAATTAACTATACTTTAAAGGTCATTACCGGCAAGTCGGAATGGTTTACCACGTCCTCGCCAATACTGCCTGAGAAGAAGTGCGCCAGCCCTTGACGGCCCTGTGTGGGCAGGGCAATAATATCGGCATTGCTCACTTGGCTATAGCCGAAAATTCCCGCTTCCACCGAATACTCGTTGTACTGTACCACCTTGTTCAAGGTTTCCAGCGGATTCTCTTCGCCGGCGCTCTTTAAAAAGTTGAGGATGCGTTTTTCTATTTCGCGGGTACTGCGGAAATCGCCCGCAAGGTTCACATAGAGCATTTCCATTTCAATTCCCAAATCTTCAAACATTTTTTGGGCGCGCTGGTAGGGACCAATTGAGTTTTCCAAAAAGTCGCAGGCAAAAACCCCAACTTCCGGATTGAAATATTCATGACGGTGCTTTATCACCAAAACGGGTATTTCGGAAGTGCGGACTACTTTTTCGGTATTGCTTCCCACAAAAACCTCCTTAAGACCAGAACTGCCGTGCGAGCCCATGATAATTAAATCTGCTCCAAACTCGCGGGCCACATCGTTCAATTCACTAAAAATTTTATAATTGTGGACGGCATCGGTTACGGTTACGTCTTTTAAATAATCTTTATCGAGAAATTCGGCAAAACGCTTTTCTGCCAATTTCATGTAAAACATCGCCTCAAAAGCTTCCTTGCTTTCATCGCGCGTTAAGACTGCGTCGCTAAGACCCATCATATGAACCGCAACAATTTCAGCATTTTGTTTTTTCGCAATATTTGCTGCAACTTCCAATGCATAGTCTGAATGTTCGGAAAAATCTACGGGAACTAATATTTTTTTCATGTTTTTGATCTTTTAGTGGGTTGAGAATTTAGCCTTGCGTTTTTTAAGCTGTTTTTCAAGGTCCGAAATTGTTTCTTTTGCGGCTGCCTCAAACGTAGCCTCTTTTGATGTTGCAAAAATTTTCGGTCCCGGAAGGCTCAATTCCATTTCGCAAATATTGCCTTTGCCGTAAACGTTGTTTTCCAACTTAAAGCTTACGTCGGCCCTAATTAGCCAATCATACTTTTCAGCAAGTTTTTGAAGTTTTTTTTCAACATAATCGTTCATTGCCTCGCTGGTGGGCATTTTCACATACTGAATGTTTATAGTCATGATACTCTGATTTTTTTATTCATCTCAAATATATCCAGAATTTGCGGGTTTTAAAATGACCAAAGTCATATTGTACCCGTATTCACAAAAAAACCCGCTTACAATTTTCTGCAGCGGGATTTGGATTTATTGAATTTTAAAGCGAAACTTTAAGCGCAGCAGCTATCCCCTTCGTCCTTCACGCCAAGTTTTTTAAGGATTTTTTCCATCAAACACCATTTTGTAAATGACGATTGCAAGAGGTTGACGCCCACAAAACCTGTAAACCACAACCAGTTTATGTTTACATATACAGCCAACAAAAGGCTGATTAAAATGAAAGTTCCGGCAATTGCCCTAATATATCTGTTAATCATAATATTGAAATTTTAAAATTAAACAATCTTGTTTGTCCTCTCCATCACCTCCCCTTCGGGGAGGCCGGGAGGGGCCTAAATACTCCGTTCTATGGGTACTACCACCGCATGGATCGGGTTGTTGGTTTCAAGATTTTTATTGAATTCTTTTACCAAACTGAAAAAAGAATCAATCTTTTCATCTTCAGTGAAGGAGAAAAACATACTGCTGTCCGCGCCTCCTTTTTCCGATGGAAACCAACTGGAATTCATCATAAAGGAAGAAGCATTTTTATAGCCCTCAATATCGGAACCGCTATAGCTCTCAATATTCGCTTTTTTAAAAAGTCGCAGCACGTCTTTCTGAAATTCGTCCACAACGGTTACTATTAGTAGTTTCATTGGGTTATTTTCTATTTTTTATTGTTATTGTTTATTGTTATTGTTTATTGTTATTGTTTATTCAAAGTCATACAAACCTGACTGTCTTACGTCTTACGTCCTACGTCTTATGTCTTAAGTCTTTTTTCTTTATTTCTTATTTAAATCTCAAATCTCACGTCTCAAATCTCACCTCTCAAATCTCACCTCTCAAATCTCACCTCTCCCGTCTATTTTCAATCATATAATAAACCAACGGCACTACAAGCAAAGTCAGTACTGTAGAAACAATAGTTCCACCCATAAGCGAAATAGCAAGTCCCTGGAAAATTGGGTCAAACAGGATTACGAATGCTCCAATTACCACCGTTCCGGCGGTCAATAAGATTGGGGTTGTCCGTACCGCTCCCGCTTCTATTACGGCTTGTTTTAACGGAATTCCCTCTGCGGTTCGCAGATTAACGAAGTCTATCAGCAGCACCGAGTTACGCACCATAATTCCCGCTAGTGCAATCATCCCGATAAAGGAGGTTGCGGTGAAAAACGCGCCCATTATCCAGTGGCCTAGCACGATTCCTATCAACGAAAGTGGAATGGCAACCATCATAACAACAGGTGCCTTAAAGTTTTGGAACCAACCCACAATCAAAATGTAAATGATGATGATTACACCCAAAAAGGCAATCCCCAAATCGCGGAATACTTCCAGTGTAATCTGCCATTCGCCATCCCACTTTACAGTGAAATCGTCTTCGTGCTCGGGCTGTTGCAAGTACAGTTCATTCATTTTGTAACCAGCTGGTAGTTCAATATTATTCAGCTTGTCTGTCATCCCCAAAATAGCGTAAACAGGACTCTCGAGTTCTCCCGCCATATCCGCCAACACATAAACCACCCGTTTTTGGTTTTTGCGATAAATACTCTTGGCGCGTGTGCTTTCTTGAACAGAAACCAAATCGCCCACAGAAAGCATATTGCCCTGTTTGGAAGCAATCTTCAACTGCGAAATATCCTGGATGGTGGATTTTTCCTTTTCATCCAAAGCAAGCAATATTCCCACCTGATTGGTGGCGTTTTCATCGTATAGATGGGTTACTGGCCTATCCGAAAGCGCCATATTCATCGTATGGACAATCTGCTGTGGTGCCACGCCGTAGCGCATGGCTTTTTCCTTGTCAATGATAAATTCGTACTCCTTTTGGTCGGCTTCTACCATCCAGTCCACATCAACCACATCCTGGGTTTCGTTCAAGATGTTTTCTACCTTTTTGGCCACGGCAATCTGCTGGTCGTAGTCAGGACCATAAATTTCTGCTACGATAGTTGATAGCACGGGTGGTCCGGGCGGAACTTCCACGATCTTCACATTGGCGCCAAACTTCTTTCCAATTTTCTGAATACCGGGTCGCAGTTGTTTGGCAATGTCGTGGCTTTGGTCGCTGCGGTCTTCCTTGCCTACCAAATTCACTTGGATATCGGCCATATTGCTACCCCCACGAAGGTCGTAATGGCGTACCAAACCGTTGAAGGTTATCGGGGCCGAAGTGCCCACGTAGTTTTGATAATTTACAACCAAGGGCTGTGTGGAAAGGTATTGTCCAATTTCGCGGGCAACCACTGCTGTTCTTTCCAAAGTAGTTCCCTCCGGCATATCGATCACTACTTGCATTTCGTTTTTATTGTCGAAAGGCAGCATTTTTACGGCAACCGATTTGGTAAAGAACATTGCCACAGACCCCAACAGCAACAGCACGGTAACTCCCAAAAACAGCCAGCGCGTCTTTTTGTTTTCAATCAAAGGGGTTTCAAGTTTTGAATAGATGCGATAGATAAGCGTGCTTTCCAAAGGTTTTTCTTCTTTTGGCGCTTTTCCTTTCCCACCACGGCGGGCAGGCTTTTCTTTTTCTCTTAGGAAAATGTAGCCCAAATAAGGTGTTATCGTTAAAGCCACAAACAATGAAAGTATCATCGCGATGGAAGCCCCAATTGGCATTGGCGACATATACGGCCCCATCAACCCAGAAACGAAAGCCATAGGCAATACCGAAGCGATTACCGTAAAGGTTGCCAAAATGGTTGGGTTCCCCACCTCGTTTATTGCATAAATAGCCGCTTGCTTAAACGGCAGGCGTTTCATCTTAAAATGCCGGTGCATGTTTTCGGCTATGATGATGGAGTCGTCCACCACGATCCCCGTTACAAATACCAAAGCGAAAAGTGTGATCCGGTTCAGCGTATAGTCGAGCAGATAATAGCTCAAAAGCGTGAGCGCAAAGGTAATGGGTACCGAAAGAAATACCACCAAACCACCGCGCCAGCCCATTGCGAGCATTACAATCAAGGTAACGGCAAGGATTGCGCCTATCAGGTGCATCAACAATTCCGAAACTTTTTGGGAAGCGGTTTCCCCGTAATTTCTCGTAATTTCTACGTGAACGTCGTCGGGGATTAGGTTGCTTCGCAAATGGTCAACCTTGTCGATAATCACATCGGCAATTTTCATCGCATCGGCACCTTTCCGCTTTGCTACCGAAATGGTTACGGCGGGATATTCGGAAGGATACTTTGAAGCATTTTCACCAGCGCCTCCAAACCCAAACGAAACATATTGTCTTGGGATTTCGGGGCCATCAAAAATAGCCGCGACTTGTTTTAGATAAATGGGTTGGTTCTGCTGTACGCCCACTACCAAGTTTTCAACATCGGTTGCGGATTTTAGGAAATTTCCCGTTGTAACCAAAAACTCCGTATCGTTCTTATCAAAACTGCCCGAGCCCAGTTGCTGGTTGTTTGCCTTTATCATTTCGGCAACGCCCAAAAAGTCAAGGCCGCTGGCAGCCAGTTTGTCCTTATCCAACACTACGCGCAACTGCCTGTTTCTACCGCCAATTTTATCGGTCAGGGAAACTTCATTTACCTTTTCAATTTCTTGGGTAAGTTCGTCGGCAAGCTGTTTTAGCTGGAAATCGTCATAATTCTCGCTCCACAGCGTTATCCCGAGCATCGGCACATCGTCTATGGCACGCGGTTTTACAAGCGGCATGGTAACGCCCGGGGGCATCAGGTCCATATGCTTGTTCATTTCGTTGTAAAGTTTTACAAAGGAACGCTCAATATCCTCGCCCACATAAAACTGTACGATCACCATCGCCCCTTCCTTGGAAGAAGTGGAATACACATACTCCACCCCGGGAATGTTGGACACCAATTTCTCCAAAGGTTTTACCACCCTCGATTCCACTTCGGTTGGGGAGGCGCCGGGGTAGCCCACGAAGATGTCGGCCATGGCCACATCAATCTGCGGTTCTTCCTCGCGCGGTATCAAAAAAGAACTGTAAACGCCAATGACCATAAACACGATCATCAACAGTACCGTAAGCTTTGAGCCTATAAATAACTTGGCAATTTTGCCTGCTAATCCGTCCTTCATGCTTATTGTTTAATGGTTATTTTCGCTCCGTTGAAAAGTTTTCCTTCGGAAGAAATAATATAATTTTCATCTGCGGCGAGGCCCGAAAGTACTTCCACATTATCACCAAAAGTGCGGCCCAGGCGCAACCAGCGCAGTAAGGCGGTATTGCTTTGGCTCACCGTGTAAATGCCCGTCAATTGTCCGCGTTTTACCAAGGCCTCCTTTGGCACCATTACCGTGGTAACATCTGTTTTCTTTTCTATGGGAAATTGAACCGTAGCGTACATGCCTGAAAGAATATCGGCATCGGTTTTATCCAATACCACTTTTACCAAATACTGCCCGCCTGTGTTTTTAGCGGAAGTGCTGACCTCGGTAACCGTTCCTGGTAATGTTTTATCTGAAGATTTTACAATTACTTGCACATCGGTGCCTGATTTTATTTTTGAAATCTCACTCTCTGGCACCGAAGCCGTCACCTCAAAATTCCCTGGCCCTTCCACTGAAATCAATGGAACGCCGGGATTTGCCATATCGCCTGCCTCGATAAATTTACTGGTAACCACGCCGTTGAATGGCGCGCGAAGGTTTACATAGGCAAACTGCGATTGCACCTCGTTTTTCATCTGCTTTGCCCCTTCCAATCTAGCCTTGGCCATTTCGTATCGGGCGCGTTGGTCGTCGAGTTCCTTTTGGCTTGCGCTGTTTTCGGCAAACAAGTTTTGAAAACGCTGATAATCCTTTTCTGCATTGTTAAAAGCCGCTCGGGCTTCGGTAATCCCGGCACTGGTCTGTGCTTGTTTTGCAGAAAGGTCTGAATTGTTGATACTGACCAACAACTGTCCTTTTGCCACCTTGTCGCCCACATTTACGTGCACCTTATCCACAAAGCCCATCATTCGGGTGCTAAGAGTGGCGCTGTTGGCGGCCTCTATTTTGCCACTGGCGGTTAAAAACGGTGAATTGTTTTCCGCAGCTACTGAACTTACACTTACCGGCACTGCAGGAGTGTTATCTATATTTTTTTCTTCGGAAGCATTGCCGCAGCTGGCTAGGCTTAAAACTCCGAGGAAAAACAAACTTGTGTATAGTGACTTCATATAAATATTTTTTAAATCTTTTTTGATACTGTATTTAATTTTGATTTTTCGATTTCGATTTCGATTTCGATTTCGTCCCGATCACTATCGGGATCAATTTCATTAGTTTTTCGTTAAAAACTGAAGGTATGCCAAGGCGTAATTATGCTGAAAAACGGTGTTGAAATATTCCAATTGCTTTTGCGAATACTGCGTCTCGGCCATTAACAGATCGGTGGTTTTCTCCAGACCTTCCTTAAATCGGTTGGTGCGGATGCGCAGGGCTTCCTTTGATTGCTCCAATGCCAGTTCGGTTAATTTTAAATTGTTCTGCGCATCTTGGAACATACGTTTTGCTTTGTTCAGCTCCAATTTGCTTTCGGCTTTGTATTGCTCCAGTTCCAGATTTGCCTTATTGAATTCGGCTTTGCTTTTTTGTGTTTTCCCGAAGCGTTTTGAGCCTTCAAAGAGATTCCAACTAAGGGATGCGCCAAATAAATAACCATTGGCATCGGCCTGAAATATTTCATCATCATAAAGCTCATAACTTCCAAAAGCATTCAGTCTTGGCAAAAACGTCATTTTATCGGCCTTGTAATTTTGTTTGTAGGCTTCGGCGGCAAATTCCATCGCCTGAATATCGGCCCTGGAATCGGATAGGGTTTCCGCAGCATTCAATTCCGAAGCAACCATTAAGGAATCCGTTGGTTTTAAAACTCCCCCAACTTCCTCGTTCATAAGTACGGCAAGATATTCCGAAGCGTTTATCACGTTGCTCTTGGCGTATTGCAATTGATTTTCCACTTCGGTAACGCGCACTTGTACGGCAAGCACATCGCTCTGTTGCAGATAGCCCTGCTTAAAGCTGTTGTTTGCCAAGCGCAGGTTTTCACTGGCCGCATTTAGGGCGGTCTCCAAAACGGCTACGCTCTTATACGCCAACTGCAACTGCATATAGGCCTTTTCGGTTTCCAGGGCAAGGTAATCGCCTGTGCGCGCCAACTGCATCTGGGTAGCTTCCCATTTTGCCTTTGCGGCTTTCCGTTGGAAGATACCATCCACATTTATCAGCGGCTGTTGAACTTCAATTTTGGTAGCAAACATATTGATCTGTGAAGGATCATTCAGTTTGTTCGGGTCAAAATCGGCTTGGGTCACTATTTCCTGGTTCAGTTTAAACCCGAAGGCCATCAACGGATTGGTAGTGGCCATTCCGCTGTGCGAGGCTGTGATATTGGGAAGGAACACGGCGTTCGTCTGGTTGAAATCGCCTTTGGCGGCAAGCACCTGCTGTTCGCTAATCTTCAGCTTGTTGTTTTGTTGGATCACCTTTTCCAGCACTTCGGCCTTGGAAATGGGAACGGTTTGCTGCGCAAAAACCATCGCTGGCAGCAACCCGATTAGTGTAACTATATTTTTAATCTTCATTTTAATAATTAATTTGGTGCAAACATACGTTAGAAATCGAGCTTGGTCAGTAACTAATGTTACCGAAGAAGTATTGATAGTGGGTAGTGGGTATTAGGTATTAGGTATTAGGTATTAGGTGGTAGGTAGTGAATGTTGAAAATTGATAATTGAATATTGAATATTAAAAATTAATCTCTCAACCCTACCCTATTATATCAAAAAGAGACTGCCTATTAAGACAGCCTCTTCACTAACCAAATAAATCTGCACTTATTAGGAACGAACCAACCACGAAACGTTCCTAAATACTTTTAATGACCTTGGTCAATTTTTTTTGTACGTCCTTGGCTATTTCCGCCAAGGAGTCATTTTCCACCGCCATCATGGAAGCCGCGGGATCTACCGCCGAAACCTCAACAATGCCAGGCTCGCGTTCCTGCACTATCACGTTGCAGGGCAGCATAGTGCCAATCTTGTTTTCGGCCTGTAATGCCTGATGTGCCATCTGCGGATTGCAGGCGCCGAGGATGGTGTAATTGTAAAAATCGGCATCCAACTTCTTTTTTAGGGTGGCCTTTATATCTATTTCGGTCAACACGCCGAAACCTTCCTCCTTTAAAGCTGCCGTTGTCTTGTCAATGGCCTCCTTAAAAGTGGTGTTTTTTAATGTTGTACTGATGTAATAACTCATAGCTTTAGATTATTTTATTTATTTGAACAATCTGGTACAAAGGTAAGATTGCTGTTTGGGAAGTTCTGTAACAAAGATTACATAAGGGAAAATTTATGAAATACGAAGTACGAGGTACGAGGTATGAGGTACGAGGTATGAGGTACGAGGTATGAGGTACGAGGTATGAGATACGAAGTAAGAACCCACAACCGAAAACTAATTCGCCGGGGTAATCATAATATGCGAACGGTGCGTGCCCGCATCCATCAGCCACGGCATGCCGGGGACTTGGGGTTTTGTGGGCAGGCCGGTGCTTTCGCCTGTCATATAAGGTTTGTAGATTACGTAGCGTATCTTGCTTTTAAGAAGTTCGCCCGTTTCGGCGCTATAGTCGTTTTCCTCTCCGGCCAGCACATAGACCATTGCGGGTTCCTCGGGCATTTTAAGCGTGCCTGCCTCTATTTCATTTTTACGCGCCTCCCGTTTTTCTTCGTTTGATTTACCCTCAGCCACCAACTCACGGCCGCGGGCCATAAAGGGTTCCAGTTCGGCGCCGTAACAGGCTACGCTAATGCCCGCCTTGTTAGGGTCGTCTGCCAGGCATACCATTCCGTTGTTGCCCTCGCGCAGGGTAATGAGCTTTCCTTCTTGGTTATAGCCCAGAACCGTGGCATCTTCTCGATACATTTCGGGGGCGGCCAAGACGGCTGTCTTAATTTGTATGTCTTTTGGAAGGATCTTGTTTTGGGCGAAGGTGGAGAACGCCACTGCCAAAACGAAAAGAGTCATTAGTTTTTTCATAGTCCGAAGATTTTAAAAGTGAAGGCTTAAGATACGGATTTTTGGGGGATTATGGGAGTGGGTTGTTGTGGAGACTGATATGTTTTAGGGGCAATGGATTTGGGCACGCGTTGCAAATGCGCGCCAGCTAGGGGTGCCAGCCCGGGGTTTTTGGGGATTGTTTTAGTGGGATATGGAGATTGGGGTACCACGAATGCACGAATTTTTTGGTTTTTAAGAGGTTGGGGTTTGATAAATTTCTAAATAGAGACACGCGTGGCAAACGCACCAGCCAGAGCCTAGTCCCCAACGGCTACTAAAACGTGTATGAACACAGGCAATTATAGGTCTTTTTATAGGTTGGGGGAAGTAGGAAATACACCATTTTAAATTTTGTAGGAAAAAGCACCTGTTTTCTTACAATCTAATGACCTTGCTATGGCTTTGCTATGGCTTTGCTATGGAGTATCGGTGAAGGTGACCCATCCTTGACCCGTCCTAAAATAACTATACAGGTTAAAGAATAAATCGTGAAAGGACTAAACAGCATATTTTTATGGTTTTGGGCGTGAGATTTGAGAGGTGAGATGTGAGACGTGAGACTTGAGACTTGAGACTAGAGACTTGAGATTTGAGACTTGAGATTTGAGATTTGGCCACGCATTGCAAACGCGCAAAGAGCGGGGCGGAAAGCCTGGTTTTGTGTTTTTTGCCAAAAATAGTGCTTCAGAATGTAGCATGGCATTTTTTAAAAGCACCAAATTTGGCTCATTCTCAAGTCCAATCAAAAAAACAAAGCCGCTTAAAACGGCTTATATTGGTTCAGGTCTAAAAAAATTAAGGGGTTGTGCAACGGTTACCATTGTTATCTCTCGTTTTTATTCACACGGTTTGTAAGATGTGCTCTATCTCTTCTTTCAAATAGGGAACTTCCACTTTGTAATAATTTTCAAATTCTGGGTACATTATTACGAGGTACATTTTTCCTACTTTAATACCGTAGTTTTTTTCCAAAATATATCTGTAAAGACTTTGCTGTAAGCTATAGCGGTTATAGCTGGTGTCGTCAATGTGTTCTAATTGACCTACACCACAATTTCCCCATTTATCAATTTTGATTGGTTCGCCGTCAAATACATTTATTACTTTTCTAGTTCTTTTCCAATCGTAGATGTCAAAGTCATTTTGATTTTGGACAATCATATCAATTGTACCAGCAACTCCTATTTCCTCGTCAAAAATTCGCCATTCAGAACGGTAGGGTTTTAAGTTTGGGTGTTCGCTAACAAAATTTTCAAATTGATAAAATTCCTCAGTCTGATTGAAATTTTGATTTAGAAAGTAATTCTCAATTTGTTGGTGTAAGAAAGTTCCAAGCTTAGCGGATTTAAGACCTTTCTCTTTCCAAATTCTTACTATTTCTTCCGCCTCCAACCCATAAAGTGCATTGTTAGGACTCAAATTGATAGCTTTACCAAAAGCATCAAATTCTGGAAAAAAACGACCGACAATAGTACTTGCAGATGGAAAAGCGACACCGTCAATAGTATAAATGTGTTTTTCAGCATAGAATTTTACTCTCTTATCTCTTGGATGTTGATTAAGTTTATTAAAGGCAATAATTCTCTCGTTTTCCTCCTGTCCGAATGATGTTGGAACAACGTATTTCTCTTCTTCAATCTCTTGGCTATCAAATTCTCTTTTGAGAGTTTCCTTTTGTTCTTCAAGTATTTTAAACTCGTGGTTTAAGTATTTCTCTCTGTACTTATTTTTTTCCCACTTTTGGGCTTGTACAATATCCCAAACCTTTTCTTTGTTTAGTTGAGCAGAGGTTTTAAGGTCACTTGGTGTTTGAAACTCTGTTCTAATTTCTGATATTAGGTTAGAAATGAATTTTAAGCACTCCTTTTCTTTTGTGTGAACTTGATGTTCAGAAAACCTTACTACTATCCAACCTCTGTCTTTAAAATAATTATCTCTATTGACGTCATCGCCAATACAATGTGTTGGTTGTCTTGTAATGCCTGCATACGGCTCATCTATTTCTATATCAATTCGTATGTTATCATTGTTCTTACCAATCATAGCAATATCAGGTTCAAATGGTCTTGTATTTTTACCTGTATTTAATCTAATATTCCCTGAAATCTCAAAATCAGTTGAAAAAAAGTACTCAATTGCTTTTTGAAAAGAAGCCTCCTTAAAGCCTCTTCTTTTTGTTGAACCTAACCTGTGAGAACGAACAACACAATTTTTATTAGGAATTTTTAGGATTGGGAAGTTTGTTTCACTTTCAGAGAGATTTAGGCTATAGTTGACACGTTTTATTTCAGAAATTTCCTTTTCATTTTCTTTGACAGAATTTGGTAAAATCTCTTCTTTTCGTGGTTTTATAATTTGCTCTGTTCTTATTGGCTTTTCTTTCTGTTCGGTCGTTGGTTCTGTTTTATATTCTATGGAAGGCTCGGCTACTTTTGTGTTCGTTTCTTCTTTTTCAAATGATTTATAATTGGAAGGTTTAGGTTTAAAATCATCGTGATTTGATGAATTCGCTATAGTAACTTTGGTATTTTCATTCTTCTTCGTCAAAGTAACTTCATCCTGTTCAGTTTTTAAATAGCCTATGATGAAGTACTTAAAACAAAGAATAATTAGTATCGATAGATAAATTCCAGCACTAACTTCCCTGATTATTAAATAATCATCTGGAATAAGTTTAATTAAAAATATAGGTAGAACTGGTATCATTAAGAGAAGTGCTCCACCTAAAAGAAACCCTATTAGAACAATGAAAAAGTTTTTTTCTTTTGTAAATTCTATGAAAAAAATAATTGTTGCTAAAGCAAAATAGAACCAATATAAAAATTCAACCATATTTCGGATGTTGCTTTAAATGAGAGATAACGGTTTGCATATGGCTTGTAGCGGTTTCGGAGCACTTTTCTGTCCACCGAAATTAAAGCTGGCTACCGAGCGAAAACCCTGCTGGCAGCTGTTCACCCGCCATAAGCTATATGCGTTGTTGGCATTTCGTTGTTTTTTTATTTCAATAGTTGTTCTTCTCTCATTATTTCAATAGCCTTTTCTGTTTCATTCTGTCCGTCAGTCAATGAGCCTGGAAGCATAATCAGTCGTTTTTTGATTTTTCCGTTCTCATCTTCGAACAGCACTTCAAATCTCGAACGAGTCAGTCCTTTAACAGCTTTTTTAAGTTTTACATCTTTAATTTTTTCTCGGTCAATAATTGGTGTCGCTGAATTATTTAGACTACTTACAATTCCGTAAATCAGATATAGTCCAATTAGTCCAAACAATATTGGCTGTAACGTCTGTCCGTTTTTATATGCTTCATAACCAAAATAGAGCAGTCCAACTGTTATTGCTCCGTATATTAGAAGGATTCTTGCAACGTTGTTACCAACAGTCACTTTAGCCACATTTCCAACAACCCCGTCTCTTGTCAAGACAATTTTGTCAGGAAGGATATGGCAAAATCCCGTTTTTGTCTTAAATGTCTTTTCTGATTCCATTTCGTTTTTTCAATAAATGCCAACGGTCGGGCTATGAGTAGTTGCGTGGTTTAGCGGTTAACTTTGCAAGTATACACCAAACTGAAAATCCGCGAGGATTTTCAGAAGTAGGCAAGAACAAGCAATTACTTATAGCCATTGTGCCCGTTGCACAACCACCTCTTCAAATATAGCAAAAGGCTTGTATAAAATTGAGAAGTTTATTAATTTCATGCCTATGCAAGGCAAGAAAAACTATCAGGAAAAACTCTTCACAAGCTTTAAGCTAAGCGACAGGGTTTCAAAAGAAAATTTTTACCGACGGCTAAAAGAAGTTCTATACCTGGACTTTCTTTACCCGCTCACCAATAAGTTCTATGGACAAAGCGGGCAAAAAAGCATAGACCCCGTGGTCTTTTTTAAGATATGCCTGGTGGGCTATCTGGAAAACATAACCACAGACCGTGGCCTAATGGACCACTGCAGTATGCGCATGGACATCCTTTATTTTCTGGACTATGATATTGACGAGCCTTTACCTTGGCACAGCACCATCAGCCGCACACGGCAACTTTTCCCGGAAGATATTTTTGAAGAAGTCTTTACCCGTGTTCTGAAATTGTGCATAGAAGCCGGTCTGGTAAGCGGCCATACCCAGGCCATCGATTCAGCTCCTGTAAAGGCCAATGCCTCGATGGACAGTCTTGAGATCAAAGTGCCGGCAGATGAACTTGAAGAACACCTTTCCAAGGTGCGCGTACAGAGCAGCAGGGACAGAAAGGCCAAAGAGAACAAAGCGCCTAAAGAACAACAAGAAATAACGGCCAGTAAAAAAGAATTACAGGAGATCAAGAGCCGCAACAAAAGATGGAGCGAAGACCAGGATATGCGCCCGGGAGCCAAGAACAAGGGCAGCCGTTACACCAGCAACAAGACCCATTACAGTCCTACCGATCCCGATTCCAGGATAAGTGTCAAGCCCGGGAAGGCAAGAAAGCTCAACTACCTGTGCAACATAAGCGTAGATACCGGGGGCCACGTGATTACCGATGTGCAGGCTTACCACGCCGACAAGAAAGACAACCAGTATTTGCAGGACACCGTGGCAAGACTTAACAGGCGGTTGAGAAAGGAGGGAATGATTTGGGAGCACCTCTTGGCAGACACCGGCTACAGCAGTGGGGAGAACTAT
The DNA here is from genome assembly GCF_028561335.1 of Aequorivita todarodis. Lineage (GTDB taxonomy): Bacteria > Bacteroidota > Bacteroidia > Flavobacteriales > Flavobacteriaceae > Aequorivita > Aequorivita todarodis. The sequence continues at coordinate 171,654 of NZ_JAQQTG010000020.1, forward strand.
GCCTATCTGGAAGCCAGGGGCATTAAAAGCTACATTCCGCCCCACGGAACTTACAAAGGCGGCCCCGAAGACTTTAAATATATAAAAGAAGGCAACTACTGGCTGTGCCCACAGGGAAAGAAAGTAACCTTCCGCAAGCAGAAACTTGAAAAAGGCACATTAAAGGATAATTATTTTACAAAACGAAGTGATTGCAAGGGATGTCCCATCAAAGAAAGCTGTATAGGCAAGAGCCACGAGAAGCGGATCAATATCACTGCTTACCGGGAAGAATATGAACGCAACATAGCGAGAATAAAAAGCCCCACTGGTCGGTATCTAAAAAGCAAACGGCAAAGCACCGTGGAGCCTGTCTTTGGAACCCTCAAGGAGTTTATGGGGCTTCGCAAGGTCAATACCATTGGCATTAAACAGGCCAACAAATGCATGCACCTCTCGGCAATGGCCTACAACCTCAAGAAATACCTCAAGTTTATCCAAAAACGCGCAAAGAGCGGGGCGGAAAGCCTGGTTTTGTGTTTTTTGCCAAAAATAGTGCTCCAGAATGTAGCAAGGCATTTTTTAAAGGCACCAAATTTGGCTCATTCTCAAGTCCAATCAAAAAAACAAAGCCGCTTAAAACGGCTTATATTGGTTCAGGTCTAAAAAAATTAAGGGGTTGTGCAACGGTTACGCATGTTAGCTGCATTTTATTTTACAAGATTATAAATACAATCTCCAAGTTTTTCAATAAATTCTATAGAGACTTCGACATCATAATCAGTTATATTCCTTTTAGTTTTATAAATCGGCTCAATATCTGCCTCATGTGCAATCATATTTCTACGATCAATTATCAAATTCAATTGATTTTTAATATTCGTTTCAGAATCACCAAGAACTATTGCAATTTGTTGCCATAATTGTACAGGATGGAATAGTGAAATGGCTTCTTTAATTTTATTTGGTCTTTGAAATGTTTGCCATCCAAGTTTTTCTCTTAATTCCGTTTCAAATGAGATTAGTGGAGGCGAATGTGAAATCCCGTGAAAAAAAGCCAGTGAGATTTGTTGCTTATCATATCGTGGTGTAGTAGGACGAATTCCATTGAATATTTCCTTCATACCAACAATCGTAAGTTCATGTATTAGGTGATCAAGAGCACTAACTGTTAAAACAATACACGATCGTAGCACATTTGATGTGTCTATGATTGAAGGATTTGGAAGATGCAAGCTTTTTGTTATCAGATGAGTTTTCTTAATCTCTTCAATATTCGTTTGAAACTGATTAAAAACGTTATTCATTAATTGGTCATGTTTTCAACGTTTACAGCTAATTCTGAGAAAATGTTTAGAAACCTTTCACGTATTTGTTGATATTGCTCTAAAACTGTTCCTGTACCTAATTGAGCATCAGTTAATTCGTACACAGGAAGTCTTCCTCTTTGGGAGCGTGGAATTAGTCCTGAGAAATTTGGTATTTCAGCTAGACAATAACCTTTTGCAACTTGACCATTTATATATTTTGCTGGGTCTAATAGCATACCTTCAGCATTAATCGTTGGAACCAAAGTATTTGTTACTGTATTAGAAACCTCATCAATCCACTTCTTAAAAGCGCTTGATGGTTCACCATTTCGAATTGTGAAATTCTGTACTATTGTTCCTAAGAATTTAGTTGTTTTATCAGGGAAGGGATAAGAACTATCTTTAAATGTGATTCTTGCCATTTTTGCCCATTGTTCCCATTTAGGCAACACATTCGTCAAAGATTTAATGGCCATTACTGAAAAATAATCTGGCGATGTCGGAACAAGAAAATAATCAGATAAACAGAATAAATTTTGATTAATTGAGCTTAAACTGGGGTTCATATCTATAAGAATATAATCTGCTGAATATTTTTGTGCCAATAGATCCAAAAAACTATTAAGAGCACCAGGTAAGTTTTTTAGCGTTGGGATTGTATTAGACAGTTGATGCGCGATACTAAGTGGCACCTCATATTCGGATAATCCGATATGCCCAGGCACAAGAAGTAAATTATTGTTTTCCGGAATCTGATAGCAGTCAATTGCAGATAACGGTACAGGTGTAGCATCAAAGGCGGGAGCAATACCTGATTTTATATTTTCATTAGGATGATCGACATAAAAGTCGTCAAAATCATCTCCTAGTATTAAGCCAGTCAAATTGCACTGGGGATCAGCATCCACAAGAATCACTTTTTTTCCTTCTCTTGCTAATTTCCATCCTAAATTATAGGTCGTAGTCGTCTTGCTTACACCTCCTTTATGATTAAAGAGGCAGATTTTCTTTGTCATATCTTTTTCTATTTATGTTATTCACTATTGCAGCTAACGGTAAATTGTATGTTGTCGTAGCGGATTTCGAAGAGCGTCATCGTCCACCGGACGAATGACGGTCGAGAAAGGAGCAAAGACAACGCATACCACCGAGACCGCTATGCAATATACAAAATGTTAGCTGCTGGTGTTTTATTTTACTTTTATCTTAATGTCATACTTTTTTATAAAATCACTTACAACATCTGCAATTTTTTCCAATAACTCATTCGATGCTCCATTTGTCAATTGTCTAGTATGAATTACCAATTTAGGAAATACATTATTTTTTGTCTCGATGGAATAATGAATCCACAATTTATCTGTCTTTGCACAAATAATTTGCTCTGAATATTCGACATCAAACAGCTTACAAACTTCTCCTCGGTACGTTTCAATATATTTATTGTCTGTGGCAAAAATTAAAATTATTGGGAATTTGAATATAAACGGGCTCTTCCAAAAAATATCCTTACGTAATTCTAAAGCTGTTTTAAATCCTTTTTGTTTTTTTGCATCACTCGTCTTTGGAGCTGGTAAAGTGCTCAACTCAGTCGTAAAAACGTTTTCGACAAAACTAATTTCATAAAAGTCTTTTTTCGAAATCGTGTCACATATATTCAGTTTGTCTAAAATGAGATTGTATAATCTTTGATACTTTTGCCAAGTATGGTTCCTATTTCTTAACTTTTCCTCCTCTGGGATAAAACGATTCGAGTAATCTATTTTATTCTCTTTCCATAGTTGACTGCTTCCGTGAATTAATTCTGAATCAATCGGCATTCCTGCTTCTTTTCCAACAAATAATATTTTTGCATTTGGATTTCCCAATCCGACATATTGTTTGTCAATTATACACTTGTCAACTAGTTCATTAAAGTCTTTATTGTAACTCATTTTAGTCTTAGTTTATTGGTGAAGTACGCTCGTTAGTTTCACTTGCAGCTAACCCCCCCGCTAGTGCGCGATTGTATCGCGTTCCCTCCCCCCTGGCGCGGGCGTCTCGCCCGTGTCTTACACACTTTTAAATCCTTTCCTCATACATACTCGTAATCTTTAAATCCTTATCCCAAACGGCATGTATTTTTAAATGATAAATAATGTCCCTGCCTTTATTTTCTTTAAGGAGTTTGTAAATCATATTATAGGTTACGGCATAACCCTCAGCCAAGGGTGTGACTTTAAAGGTGTCCCATTGTATGTCTGTACTTGTTAGTGGATGGCGCTTTATGTATCTTTTAGTATCCTCTTTGATCTCTGAAAATGTAACATCAGAGCGAGTGTACCATTTATCTACGCTCGGACTTATAAAATCTTCCAAGGCATCTATATTTCCCGAATGTATGGTTGTGTAATATTCTGCTGTTTTTTGTTTTAAGGAATCTTCTATGGATGTATTAAAAGCATTGAACAACAAAATGGCCATCAATACCAACCCTATTCCAGTGGCAACTACTATTTTTTTATTTTTAAAAAAAGGAATGGAAGGTTTCTTTGCCGGGGTTTGTGGTTCTTCCCCTCGCCTTTTCAGCAAATCGTCTAATTTATTTTCTGATTGCTTTAAAGGTAATTTCAAAGTGGCGCTATCAATAAGTCCCTTAGTAATATTATAACGTTTTAAAAACGTAGGGTAAAGCTCAAGATAACTTAGTTTATTCAATGGAATTAAACTTAAGCGGTTTGGATTGTCGGGAGTGCCACCATAGCCTATTGCGATAAAAACAGGAATGTTTTCTTCCCTTTGTAAGGTTTTAAACCGTTCTATTTGCGTATAGCTAATTACCTCTATCTTATTATCGGCATTAAAGCCGGAACGGTACTTGGCTTCTACATAAAATTCTTGGGCAGTTTTTTTGCACCTGAACTTAAAATCAGGCCGTAAAGTATCTTCGGCATACCGGGTTATGTTTTGATCATAGTTGTTGGTTCTGGAAACAAGCACATAATCAGATCCCTTAAACAATTCATCCTCAACAAATTTTTCAAATAGGTCGCCTTTTTTAAAAGATTCGGGTTGCATTTTTTCTATTTCAATTTTATTCTTTTTGTTTCAGTATCGTATTCGTAATTCACGATATTTTCATTTAAAATCAATTGGATTGTTTCTTCAATGACTTCAAAAGGAACTACAAACCATTCTCGCGGATTGAGTCTTTGTCCTTTATCGTTAAACAAATCAATATCTAAACAAGCATTTGCAAAAAACCTATGCAGCAGGTTCTCAATTTTGTTCGCATTCCGATTGTAAACCTTGTAAGTCGCTATTTTCTTGACATCTGCAAACATATAGGTTGCTTCGTTTTTGGCGTTTTTTATTCTATCATCAACTGAACCACTTGCAAAGCCGATTTTGTATAAGTCCTTTATTTCGGCAAGTTCTTTTTTAGCTGACTTAGTTTTCAAAACGTAAATCCAACCTGACTGAACATCTTCCTCTTTTACAAGTCCTGAATTGATGAATAGGTCTTGTTCAATTTTGTCATAAGTGTTGGTAATTAATTTACCATCCTTCTGAATTTGTTTACCCAATGAACGATAAAGCATATTGCTATAAGTTCCGTTTTCAAAAATGGTTCTTGTTCGACCATCTTTTCTTCTAGCTGTTTCTATTGATAATTTTTCGTTAGATCTTTTAAAGTTTACATTTTCAAGATAGCACATTACTCCTGTCACAATATAATAGTTACCGACTTGAAGATGTTTATCTATATCCTTTAAGGGCTTAATCTTTCGTTTACCTTTTTTAATTTCTTTGTGAACTTGAAGGAACATTTTTTCATACTTCGCAAAGTCCTTTTCTTTCATTGGTTTTCTTTGAGCCACAAAATCGGCTTCTGCTCGGTCTTCAGGTCTTGGTGTATGTTTAAATTTGAAAATGTCTAAATCCTTGTCAGGATCTAACAAGCCCAATTCATCATCATTGAAAATGTCATCAATGGATTGTTTTTCCATTTCTACGTGACCTAATAAATTATGCCTATCAAAAGGTTTGAGGATTTTTTTCTGGTCCTCATTTTCTCTAAAGTTTTTGAGTTTGGCCATTAAACCATATTCAGACATACTTGATTTGTTGGGTTCTCTGTCGTTCTTGTCAATGAACACATTGATTTCCTCAAAAGAATCAATCAGCCTTTCGTCATCTGTTTTCACAGTTGAAGCCTTGACTTTAGAATCTAACAATCCAAAATCATCATCATTAAAAATGTCGTCTATGGTTAGTTTCTTCTTAGCCATTCTCAAGTGCTTTTTTACGTTTCAACTCTCTTAAAAACACTAAAGCTTCTGCCATTCTTTTTTCCTTGTGGTCAAAAGCTTGAATACTTGGTTGTTCTCCCTTGTTGTTTTTTACCCATTCTTTGATTTTTGGCCAAAGCAAAATCGCTTCTTCTTCGGTCATTTCAATTTTAGTGGATTGAATATGCTCGTCAATTAATTTTAAAACCTGAGTTGTTACCGATTTTGAAAGGATTTCAAAAGCCTTTTGGAACGGATTCACTTGGTCAATCAGGTCAATGTGGATGTCATCAATGTTCACAAAGCTTCCTGCCATACGGATGAATTTCTTATCGCCTTGTTCCTCAATTGTTCCGTTTTTAATTACTGAATCTACAACTACGTGTTGTCTCACTGCTTCAACATCTTCTTCGTCCAAATCAGGATAAACTTCTCTGATAATTTTAGGAATCAAAACTGTGTTTATTACTTCTGGTTCAATGTTTCCTGGCATTGCTTTGAGCATTTGTGGGTCTTGAAGAATTTTTGCTTTTAAATCATTCAAGTCCGTTTCAATGATGTCTTTTGCTCTTTGAGAAGTTGGTAATTTGAAACCTCTAATTTTTATCGTGTTATCGTCATCATCTTCGTCCTCATCATCTTCGTCTTTTTTGAGTTTGAATTTAAAGTTTGGTGCTAAAACTTGTTCCATTAATAAAGATGCTGTAATCGCTTTCAGCATATTATTTACTGATAATTTTACTTCTTCATCTTCGGCATCTGGTTGAGCAATGAGGTTGGTAAATTGTGCGTGTGTTTTGTTGTTGCTGTCTCTTGTAGCTCTACCAATGATTTGGATAATTTCAGTTAATGAACCTCTGTAACCAATGGTTAAGGCGTGTTGGCAGTAAGGCCAATCAAAGCCTTCTTTTGCCATTCCTAAAGCTATAATGATGTCTATGTCCTCTGGCGAATTTACAGTCCGTAGATAAGCACTTATTTTATCTCTTGATTTTGGATTGTCATTAACCAAATCGGCCACTTTTAAAATCCTGCCTGTTTTGTGGCTTTTAATGTGCAGAACGCCTGTTGTCTCGTCTTGATACTCCAATTCGCCCAAAACATCAATGATGTGATTGACTTCTTCGTATTTCTCTTTGGATGATTCGGCTGAATTTACACTTGGAATGTGAATGATGGTTTTCTGATTTTCATCTAAAATCTCCGCCAAAGCCGACATTTCTTTTTCAGGATGTTTCTTGAAGTATTTGCCCGTGTAAAAGTGGTAGCCGATTCCCAACGACTTTAAGAACTCGTATCCATTTAATTGTTGGTAATAGGTGTATGTTACTTTGGTAAATTTCGCTTCATCTTCGGGCATTAAAACAGGAATACTATCGCCTCTAAAATACGAACCCGTCATTGCGACAATGTGAGCGGTAGAATTGTGCATAATGCTTTTCAAAACCTGACCTAAAATATTGTCGCCTTCTGCTGAAACGTGGTGAAACTCATCTATTGCGACCAAAGTATTGTCTAACTTTTTGGGGTCTAAACCATCAAAAGCGAAACGCAATGTAGCGTGCGTACAAACTAGAATTTGTTCATCCGATTCTAAAAAATTCAAGAATGCCGTTACCTTACTTTTTTCTTCGCCTGGTGTGCAGAGGTTGTATTTTGGATTTGGATTCCAATCGGCAAAGAAGCCATACTTCTTTAATTCTGTTGAACCAAAAGATGCACCAATAGACTTTTCAGGAACCGCAACAATTACTTTGTTGATGCCCTGATGTTGAAGTTTATCTAAGGCGATAAACATTAAAGCTCTCGATTTACCTGATGCTGGCGGTGCTTTCAATAATAAATACTGTGCGGTTCTGCCTTCGTATGCCTTTTCTTGCATTTCCCGCATTCCAAGAGCGTTGGTGCTTTTGCTCTTTCCTGTTTGGTCGTATTCTACGTGTACTAAATTTGGCATATCTTATTTTTTAACTCTCTTATTTCTAGTTTTCTTCTGCTTCGCAAACAGCGTATCCTTTTTTACCATTTCCTCATATTGCTTAAACAAATACTCCAAACGCTCGGTATCGTTTTTAAAAGGTTGCAAACGGTAACATTGCTCTATGGCAGTATCGAGTGCTTGATGGGCTTGTAGCAAACCTTTGGGCATTGTGGCTGGGTTGTACAACTGAGCCATAGTTTTGCTGGGGTGTTTGGCTCGCTCATCCAAAATATCAAACACGTATTGGTTGAGGTTTTCCTTTTGCTTGGTGGTGATGTCTGGAAAAGGGAAGGTGTTGTAAACTAAATTTACAGAATACCTAATATCTTCTCTCATTTTACCACCAACAGCTTTAGCCCAAAGTAAATGTAACTTTGAACTTAATATGCCAAAATGGAAAGGTGAAAAATTATAAATAACAAACACTCCGTTACTTAATACTGAGCCATCTGGTTCAATACCAACAGGGATGTAATTCCGATTTGAAGAGCTAGTCATTGGAATTATAATTGACTCGCCACTTTGATACTTCCTATAAAAAAATCTGTGAGGCACTTCTGCTGCTTTACGAGCATCTCTCCCTGCATTCAATCTATATATTTCACATTTATCAACCCTGTCTTTAATAGGTTTTATATTATACGCTTCCTCAATTTTGTCATCTTCAATCCATAAACAATATCTTTCAACGCCATTTAAAAAATCATTACCACCAACAAATTTTTTAATGAACTTTTTGGAAGTTGAATCCGTTCTGAAAAATTCTTCACGCTCTTCTTTAGATAAAATCAGATGTCCACCATCAATTCCACTGCTACCAAGTGCCATTTCAGGTAAATTAGAAATTGGTGCATCTCTTTTTTGAATAAAAATGTTACTGCCTGAAGTTAAATAGGGATTTATGTTTTTTGATAAAGTTTTAAAGTTTTCATCGAAAATGACTTTGTCCTTATCTGAGATGTTTCTTAGAGAGATAATTACAACAGATACACCTGCACTTCCCTTTGCATTATTTGTCCATTTAAATGAATTATAAGCAAAGTTAATTTCAAGACTATTGAGTAAATAAGGCCATATTAAACTTACCTGTTCACCTTGACAGATTGAATTAGTGCTAACAAATGCGAGTTTTGCATTCATTCCTTTTATGTAGTCAGCACCTTTTTTGAACCAACAACTTATATAATCTAAGCGGTTAACAGTTTTAAACCCGTTAAATACGATAGACATATCCTTTTTTTGTTCTTCATCCCAACCTTTATAGCCTAAATAAGGCGGATTGCCAATCACATACACTTCATCCTTTTCCGTAATTGGGCAAACTGAATTCCAATCTCTTCTTGTGGCATTGCCTTGTTGTATTTGTCCTGCTTCTTTAAGTGGTAAAATGGGTTTGGATTTCCCGTAATCAAACAGCATTTCTTCAAACACTCGGTTCATTTGGTGTTCTGCCAACCAAAGCGAAAGGATTGCCATTTCGTGTGCAAAATCGTCTATCTCTATTCCGTAAAACTGTGAGAGATTTACAGAAGTCCATTTGAACGTTGGTGTAGTTTCTAAATCGGTAATTTTTTGCAGAATCTTTATTTCCAATAAGCGAATTTCTTTGTAAGTGATAATCAAAAAATTTCCGCTACCACAAGCAGGGTCAAAGAATTTGATTTTAGAAATGCGTTGAATGAGTGCATTGAGTTGTTTTACTGTTGTTGCATTTTCAAATTCCTCATACAATTCGTCTAAAAAGAGTGGTTTAATCAGTTTCAGGATGTTTTCTACCGAAGTATAGTGCATCCCCAAATCGCTACGATAATCTTTATCAACCACTGCTTGAATCATTGAACCGAAAATGTCAGGATTGATGTCCTTCCATTGCAATTCGCCCAATTCGATAAGCGTCTTTCTTGCTTTCGAAGTAAATCTTGGCGAACTGATTTTTTGACTAAACAAGCCACCATTTACATATTCAAATTTTCTAAGATAGTCTGGCAGATGGTCAACTTTTTCAGTATTCAACCTGTCGAACAACTCATCTAAAAATGTATTGGTGTCTTTTCCGTTTTCGACAGTATGTTGTGCAAGCGTATCAGTAAAAATACTTTCCGTTTTAAATATTTCGGTGTCTTCTGCAAAAAAGCAAAACAACAAACGAGACAAGAAAATATTGAGGTGGTGAATGCTTTCTTTTGAGTTGTAGATGTTAGGGTTTTCCTCAATCAACAAATCGTACAAAGAAGCCATTTTGTAAGAAGCGTTTCTGTCCGCTTCATTGTTGTTGCTTGCATTGTACACTTCACTTCCTGCCAAAGGCAAAAAGAAGTCGAAATAGTTGGGTAACTCCTTTATCTTGACGTCAAGGTTTTTACCTTTCAGAAGATCTTTAGCGACAATTTGTTTGTAGTCGGTAAGGATGGCAAATCTCGGTTTGTGTTTTAAGATACGTTCTTCTTTTGTTATGGTGTCAATACTGCTCAACAGTTTGTCCGTAGCTTCTACTTTAAAGAAAATTTTCTTTTTGTAAAGTATTTCACCTTCAACTTTGGATAAGTTGTAGTCTCCTTTTTTTAATCTGGTTACAGATGTTTTTGAAATGCCGTAGGCTATTAATAAGTCAAAGACAAACTCATCTTTAGAGAAGTTGTCAATCAGGTTCTGGACGTTATGCTGAATTTCGGTTGATTTCATCTGATATTGGGAAATTATTCAAATATAAAACAATATAAATCCATCCCATTACGGGAAACCGCATTGGCGACAAATTTTCTGGGGAGAACCCGAAAGATATATCAATTTTCCTTTAAGAAAAATTTAGGAAGTAAATAATCGATGAAATACGCCTCTTTAATTGCGTGAATGTTGAAAGCCAACAGCTTGGGTTTTTACCGCTTCCGGGGCTCCTTTACCACGTCTATAGATTTGCCTTTTAGCCAATTTTTCATTTCCGGGGTGGGCTGGTAGTTGATGTGGAACTTTTTTATCTCGTGCGGCCGCAGCAATTCGGGACTGGGCTGCGGGGTGCTTTTAAAGCCCATTTTAAAGCGGCCAATGTTTTCGAGGTTGATCACGTGGCCATCTGCCAACAGCTCCTTCATCTTATCGCCCAGGGCGGTGAGCACCGCTACCACGTCGGGCCGCTTTACGGTGCACTCATTGCTTATCAGGTAACTGAGCCGTTTAATATCTATCTCGCCCGTGCCAATGGCCTGCATGATATAATATTCCTGCCCCTCGGGGCCAATGTTGTCCTTGCGTTTGGTGATGCGGTATTTAAGTGCCATGGGAATTGCTATTGGGGGAATGGTTAATTTCTAATAAAGCTCAGGTAATTACAATGCAAAGTGCAGATAGTTGCGAATGCATCGCACGTTTCTTGCAGGTAAAAGTAATATAATTATTGAAATAAAATTATAAAATTGTTGTGGTGGAGTATTATAATTCTTGATAGGAAATTATATAATTTTTCACGTGGCTGTTTTTTGGAGGAGAATAGCAGCCCAAATGTGCGGTAGTAGCAAGATACGTATAAAATTGAAATGGATGTTCGTTTCTTATGATTTATTTGACCTAAATTTTTTGAGCTATCATTTTGGAGTCAAAACGAAAACAAAATAGGGAAAGACCGGGAAGAACGCGATGCAATCGCGCACCAGCGGGGTGAAACCTCCGAAAATGCCGTCTGGAATTTTTCCCATAATTTTTAAAATTTAAATTAGACATTCAGTTAAAAATTCAAGTCTAAAATAAAGTGCAATTTCCTGAACACCAAGCCCATAAACGTATTGACCGCTTTTGATGCGTATTGATTTTAATTGATTTTTTTTGGAGGGTTCTTGTGATATTTTGAACAGGTTTGAAGTATTTTGTAACACTTAAAAACCCCAAAAGAAGAAATTGGTTTGATCGAGCGGTTTTTAACAAACTTTGGAAACTTGATGCAAGGAATCAGTTATTTGCACGCAGGTTTAAAACACATTTAACCACCACGGACCAACTTTGACTGCCCTTGATGCCAAATGATTCTCCCTGACCACATTTGCACACTTTTGACCGTTTTTAAACAAAATTCAAACTTAGCAACTTGCGACCTTCAAGGGTGTTTGTTCGAGTGTTGTTCGTACCATGTTCGTATTTTGTTCGAAGAAAGGGCCCATTCTTCGAACAAGCTTCGAACAAAGCTAGAAGAAGGGTCGAATAACGTCATTGCGAAGGAGCGACCCAAGGAGCAACTGAAGCAATCTGTTGGGGGCATTGCCTAACCCTCATGAGATTGCTTTGCTGCGCTCGCAATGACGTTTGGTTCTTAATGATCGTGCCCCCCTCCTCCTTCTTCCTGTAAGAGCACAAATGCACCTTTGGTTAAAAACTTAGTTTCAGGTTTAAATTCTTCCGATTTCCCAATTGCTGTGAAGCCATTGTAAGTTGCTCCAATTTTTACTTCCACGGGAAGGATTTCAAATTCGTCGGCAGTTTCATTTTCAATTTTTAACACGTAGTGTTTCCCTTCCATTTCCACCACGGCGTTTTCCGGAAGCGCCCACTGGTCTGAAGTGCCCGTAACAATCTGCGCCTCAACAAACATTCCGGCAGTGAAGTTTTGCTCATCCTTTTCATCTATATGCCCGTGGACCAAAGAAGTTCTGTTGTTCGGGTCAATGGAAGTTCCCACTAAATATACCTTGCCCTTAAAAACTTCTTTTGAGGCCTCAGGCACCGTAAATAAAATTTCCTGTTCCTTTTTAAGCTGTAGGAGATCTTTTTCAAAAACCTTTAATTCCAAGTGGATATGGTCTGTATTCATAATTTCCATAATCTTATCGGCCGGGGAAACGTAGGTACCCGTGTTTACAAAAACCTGGGTCACGTTGCCGTCTATGGGACTGTAAATATTTACTGCTGAAACGATATTTCCCGCTTGGACCGATGCTGGGTTTATATTCAGCATTTCAAGGTTTTTCTTGAGGCTGTTGTAGCGCGCCAAGTTCGATTTGTATTCGCTCTCGGCTTTTAGAAAACTTTTTTGGGAAGTGATTTTTTCATCAAACATAATCCGCTGCCGCTCGTATTCCGATTTTAAATAGGAAAGCTGCTCGGCGGTTTCCAAATAGTTCTGCTGCATCGTTATAAACTCTGGATTTTCCAGTGTTACCAAACGTTGTCCCTTGGAGACTTTATTGCCCACCAACAACGGCGTGTTTTTAATATATCCGCCCGCGAAGGCACTTATCACCGCCCGGCTCTGTGGCGGCACGTCAATCATCCCGCTGGTTTGCACTGTTTCCGCAAAGGGTTTTTCGGTGAGTTGGCCTATCTCCATTTTTGCATTTTCAAACTGCGCTTTTGAAAGATGGATTATTCCTGAATTATTTTCTTCCGAAGCCATTTCAAGAGTGGCTTCCTCTGTTTTTGAATTGTTGCAGGCCGCCAAAACTAAAATGGAAAGCAACAAAAGTGATTTTATATAGTTCATAACGAATATTTTTAGAGTATTAAATAGTTAAGGGCGATGACCGCCTGATTGTAATTGTTCAGATTTTGGAGGTATTGCAGTTCAATTTCATAGGCGTTTTCAAGGCTTTGGATGAATTGAAAGAAGTCTATCTCCCCATTTTTAAAACCGATATTTGCCGTTTTTAAAATTTCCTCGGAAAGGGATTTTCCCTCGGTTTCATAATAACTCAGTGCTTCTTCATATTTTGAAACCTCGTTGAGCAATTGAAGTTTTCGTGAATTGAGTTGGATTTTATAATCCTCAGCTTGCTGCTGGCTTACGTTCGCCGCAATTTTGGAAGCTTTTATTTTTGAGGCATTCCCGCTAAAGAGCAACGGAATCTTAAGGCCAATTTGATAGGCATATAGATTTTGGCTCAAGCCCGAATTGCTTCCCAGGGAATAGGAAAGACTGATGTCTGGTAACAAATGCTGTTTTTCAAGACTGCGCTTTGCATTAAAAAAATCTGTTCTATTTTCATAATAATCTATTGCTGGGTGCGCTTCCATACTTGAAAGTGAAAGTTTCAGTTTTTCCAAAGTTTGGGTTGAAACCTGCAAGCTATCCTGGGATTGAACAACTGCCTTCAAACGTTCCCTTGCAATCCGCACATCTTCCCTACTCTGCCTATAATCGGTTTCCAACTGTCGCTGTTTGGCACGGGCAGTTATCTTTTCCAGATAATTGGTTTCCCCGAGTTCAAAACGGCGTTGGGCGGCGTGGGCAAAGTTTTGGTAAAGACTGTCCAAGCTTTGATAAACGCGTTCCCTGTTTTTTTCAAATTGAAACTGATAATAGGCAGCGGCCACCAAACCTTCCGTTTTTCGCTTTTGAAGTTCGTATTGGCTACTTTGCATTTCGAACTGCCTTTTATTGACATTCCTTTCGGCGAAATAAACCGTGGGGAAAAGAAAATCCTGCTGCACGCCAAAAACTTCGAGCGGCTCGTTGTTTGGTCCTAAATCATTTTCATTGAATTCATAAAAGACCGTAGTTTTATCGAAATTGAATGCACTGCCTATCAAAGCGTTTGCTTCCTCTTTCTGGAGGGAGGCCGCTTTTAGACCCGCGTTGTTTTCCAAGGCCATTTGCTGTAAGTCTTCCAAGGTTTTGGGCGACTCCTGCGCCATTCCCGAAAAGCCAAGCAAGAAAATAAGTATGGCCACAGGCAACTTTTTAGTTTTTCTTTTTAAACTGATTGTTTTTTTATCTGAATCAAAAATTGAATAGAGCACCGGCAACACAACCAAGGTTAAAATGGTAGCGGTTATTAAGCCGCCAATGACCACGGTTGCCAAGGGTCTTTGCACCTCAGCCCCGGCGTTTGTTGAAACGGCCATCGGCAAAAACCCAAGGGCGGCAGCCAAAGCCGTCAACAATACCGCCCGCAGTCGGTCTTTTGTTCCCTGTACTATCAGTTCCTTTTTATCTGTCATACCTTCTTTTTTGAGTTCCTTAAAATGTTCTATCAGCACTATGCCGTTGAGCACCGCAATTCCGAAGAGGGCAATAAAACCGACCCCTGCCGAGATGCTAAAGGGCATATCGCGCAGCCAGAGCAGCAACACGCCACCCACCGCCGCCAAGGGTATGGCGGAATAAATCATCAAAGCCTCCTTGACCGAATTAAAGGCGAAATACAGCATCACGAATATCAGGAGCAAGGCCACGGGTACCGCTATCAGCAGGCGGTCCTTGGCGCTTTGCAGGTTTTCAAATTGCCCACCGTAATCAATAGTGTAGCCCACGGGCAGCTTGATGTTGGCGTCAATCAATTCCTGTACATCGTCCACCACACTTTGCAGGTCGCGGCTCCGCACGTTGATGCCCACTACTATCCGGCGTTTGGTATCGTCGCGTGAGATTTTTGCCGCGCCCTTTGCGTATTTAATTTCCGCCAGTTCGCGCAGGGGCACTTTTTCCCCGGAAGGGGTATCCACATAGAGGTTTTGCAGGTTTGAAAGGTCGCGGCGGTTGTTTTCATCCAGCCGTACCACGAGGTCGAAGCGTTTTTCGCCCTCAAAAATGCTGCCCATGGATTTCCCCGCAAAGCCCATGGCAATCATTTCGTTTAAATCTTCAATGTTTAGGCCGTAGCGGGCAATTTTGGCACGGTTGAAAGTGACGTTCATCTCGGGCAGGCCGGCTACTTTTTCCACAATAATGTCATCTGCGCCTTCCACATTTTCCACCAGGTTTTTTATTTCGTTGCCAAGGCTGCTGAGCAGGTCGAGGTCTTCCCCAAAAATCTTGATGGCAATATCTGCCCGAACTCCTGTGATAAGTTCGTTAAAGCGCATTTCGATGGGCTGGGTAAATTCCACTTCCATTCCGGGGATTATCGCCAAGGCCTCCTTAAACTTCTCCGCCAGTTCATTTTTACTTTTGGCCGAAACCCATTCACTTTTTGGTTTAAGGGTAATAATAATATCGCTCTCTTCCATGGACATAGGGTCTGTGGGGACTTCGGCGGCACCGATACGGCTTACCACCTGGTCCACTTCGGGGAAATTGTCTATCAGGATTTTTTCAATCTGGGTGGTGATGGCAATGGTATTGCTAAGGGAGGTTCCCGTTTTCAGCACGGGCTGGATAACAAAATCGCCTTCGTCCAAGGTAGGGATAAACTCCCCGCCCATTGTTGAAAAGATAAAGATGGTTGCCGCAAGTATCAGCACCGCAACGCCCAACACCAACTTTTTCGCGCCCAAGGCCCAGCGGATGGTGGGTTCGTAAAAGCGATTTAGGAAAGCCATAATGCGGACGGAAACATTTCTCTTGGAAGCTACCGTAGGCTCTAAAAAGAC
Organism: Aequorivita todarodis; assembly: GCF_028561335.1. Lineage (GTDB taxonomy): Bacteria > Bacteroidota > Bacteroidia > Flavobacteriales > Flavobacteriaceae > Aequorivita > Aequorivita todarodis. The sequence continues at coordinate 187,487 of NZ_JAQQTG010000020.1, forward strand.
CGAGGCGGCCACGGGCACATAGGTGAAACAGAGCATCATGGCACCGATGAGGGCGAAGCTGAAGGTCTGCGCCATCGGGATAAACATTTTGCCCTCCACCCCACTGAGGGAGAGAATTGGGATAAAAACGATCAGAATAATCAACTGCCCAAAAATGGCGGAATTCATCATTTTTGAGGAGCTTTTCACGGTAAGCTCGTCTTTTTCCATTTGCCTTTCGGAAGAAGGAAGGGCATTTAGCTTTGACGCGTGCTTGCTGATTTTAAAGGCGACAAATTCCACGATGATCACTGCCCCGTCTATGATAATTCCAAAGTCGATGGCGCCCATGCTCATCAAGTTGGCATCTACGCCAAAAATATACATCATAGAAAGAGTAAAGAGTAGCGATAGCGGAATAACGGAGGCCACCACGAGCCCCGAGCGGAAATTTCCCAACAAAAGCACTACTACGAAAATCACGATCAGCACGCCCAAAATGAGGTTTTCGGCAATGGTGAAGGTGGTTTTCCCGATGAGCACGCTCCTATCGAGAAACGGATTGATGTACACGCCTTCGGGCAGGGATTCGGATATTTCGGCCACCCGGTCCTGCACATCCTTGATAACCTGATTGGAATTGGCGTCCTTTAGCATCATTACCTGGCCGAGGATTTTTTCGCCTTGGCCGTTGCCAGTAATGGCGCCAAAACGGGGGGCGCTTCCAAATTGTACTTTGGCGATATCCTTCACATAAATAGGAAAGCCATTCTCGTTTTTTACTACTATATTTCGGATGTCCTCCAAAGAGGTAATCAGCCCTTCGCCCCGAATAAAATAGGCTTGGTTTTCCTTTTCAATATAACTTCCACCAGAAACGCTGTTGTTCTTTTCCAAGGCGGTGAAGACTTCCGCGGCCGCGATGTTCATGGCGTTCAGCTTATGGGTATTGATGGCCACCTCGTACTGTTTTAAATGGCCGCCCCAAGTGTTTACCTCCACCACCCCGGGAATGCCGGAGAGTTGGCGTTTTACGATCCAGTCCTGGATGGTGCGCAGTTCGGTGTCGGTATAGGCGTTCTCATAGCCCGGTCTCACGTCGAGAATGTATTGGTATATCTCGCCCAGCCCTGTGGTTATCGGGCCCATCTGCGGCGTGCCGAAACCTTCGGGAATGTTTTCGGAGGCCGATTTTATCTTTTCGGCTATGAGTTGGCGCGGCAGATAGGTGCCCATACGTTCCTCAAAGACGATGGTAACCACCGAAAGCCCAAATTTGGAAGTGGAGCGGATCTCGATCACCCCCGGCAAATTCGCCATTTCGAGCTCCACGGGATAGGTGATAAACTGCTCCATATCCTGGGTGGAAAGGTTGCGGGAAGTGGTGATTACCTGCACCTGGTTGTTGGTAACATCGGGCACGGCACCAATGGAAAGCTGGGTGAGCGAAAACACCCCAAAGCCTATCAACAGTAGCGTAAAGAGCCCGATGATAAGTTTGTTCTTTATACTGAATTGAATGATTTTAGTTAGCATAACAAATTATGGTTTTATCAACTTCAACATAAAACTGTTGAAAATCGAAATAATAAAAATTGATACTGACCGCTTTTAAAGCGATAAATGGTGGCCTCTAGAAGAAATTGGAAACGATTATTTCCGAATAAGGCCCGTTTTGTTATGCAAACTTAGGTGGCTGAAAAATTGAGAATTTTTCAAGTGAGGAGTATAGATTTTGATAGTGGAAGGTGTGCGATTGCCGTGCATGTATTTCCACCTTTACAATAGAAATTTCAAAAGGAACCAGCACCACATCTGTTGAAAGATGGTGGCAGGAAATATGCTGAAAAGGTAATTCTTCATGCTCCTCGTCTTCCTCATTGTGATTTTTCTGGTGCTCCATTTTTAAGGAGCCGTAGTGTTTTTCAACGAAAGTGAAGAAATCGTCGCCGTAATTTTCAGAGTGGTATTCAGCGTGCTGAACCAAGCGCCCGAGCAGAAGAATATCCTGCACCCCAAAACCTACGCTTTGGAAAACGATAAGCAAGGAAAACGTTATGGCAAACAGTGATTTCATTCAAAAGGTAAAATTAGTCAATAATTATGAATAGTAGGCGCATAGAAATAAGATTACTTGTGAACTTCACGCGTACCCCCATGACCTCCGGCCACGATGAGCAATACCTTAAGGCTCAAAAAAATAAATTTAAAAAATTGGATGATGGGGTTCATCATCACAAAACGTTTGAATTTTGATATTCTCTGTGTCATTTCTTATTATTTATTTTTATTACTATTATTATTGGTTTTTGAATACTACCTATGATTCTCACTTTACTAACTACTGCCTAATGCCTAATTATTCAGGAATTAAATACCAAAAAGGTTTCATTTTGGCCTTGTACATAAAGGCATAGTGCAGCATTAGTTTTAGCCAATGGCCTGCCAACCCGATTTCTCCAAAGGTTTTTCCCAGTTTTCTGCCCATGGTATCTGGATATTTTTTGTAATCTGGCACAATGGGAAAGGTGGTGATACTAACCCCACTGCCCTTTGTGATCCCAAAGCCCGCTGAGGCGATACAGGCCGCGCCCATATTGCCCATAGAGCCTTTATGGTGCAAGGATTCCGTATTGTTTTTTATACTGTCTATAATATTGTCTGCAACCAATTTGGCCGTAATTCCAGAGGGCATCCCCGTTCTTGGTGGCGCTGGAAAGATTTCGGTGCCATTTGGACTTTTGCGGGGTTTGGAAATGCTATGCGGCGGTGCAAAAGCAATCCCCGGTGCAAAAATGTTTTTATAGTTTGGGTTTTGATAGGTTTCGGGCCAGTCCTGCACCGTCCAATCTTCATAAGGTTTTGGCGCGTAGTCTGCATCCACGATCATAAATCCTTTAAAAAGTTTTTCCGTAATGTCGTTATTGTTTTTATCAAAAGCCTTAAATCCGTGGCCAGAGAAGGATGGAATCAACATCGCAAAATCGTATTCAATGGTTTTATATTCCCCGGTCAAAGTTTCATAATGTGCAATTCCGTTTTCAATTTTATTTACGCCTGCGCCCAGAATCCAATCAATATTGCGATCTTCAAAAACCATCTCGACCATTTCGTGCGATTTCATAATGTTGCTGCCGTAGCTTAGCAACATACCGTCCATTCCAAAGTCTCCCAATTCATATTCGTTGGAAATCCAAGTAATTTTAGCTTTGTCGCGAACCTTTTGACGGCGAAGCTCCTGTTCCACATTCAATATATATTCAAAGGCAGCACCTTGGCAGGTAGCCTTTGCGTGGCCTGTGCCGATAACAATTTTTGCCTCTTTACCCTTTTTCATTTCAGCAATTAGGGCCTGTAAACCTTCATTGGCGTGGTCTGCATGGGTATAGGTACAAACCGAATACGTTTTGTTTGTTCCGGGATTCAATCCTTCAGTAGCCTCAAAATTGAGTTTGGGACCTGTGGCGTTTATGAGGTAATCGTAAGTTATTCTTTCGGTTTCGCCTTTTTTTTCTGCGGAAACATATTCAGCCACCACAAATGGCTTTTCAGTTTCGCTATCGCCTTCGGGATAAAAGGAGGTAACTTTCGCCTGCTTAAAACCAATTCCTTTCTTTTTATATAAAGGTGCAAGCGGAAAAAGTATTTCCTTTGATTTCATTCGGCCAATGCCCACCCAGATGTTTGAGGGAATCCACTGATAATTGCTATTGGGCGAAACCACGATTACTTCGTGGGTCTTGTCCAGTTTTCTGCGAAGGTGTGAGGCAGCTACGTGACCCGAGATTCCTGCACCCAATATTACGATTTTTGACATTTTTCGAAGGTTTTAAGTGTCTAAATTACATCACCGAGCAAAACCTTAAAATGATTTTAATCATATAAAGGTGAGTCAATTAGACCTTTCAAAATTGCAGTAATTTATAGTGTAGTACAGTATCTTTTGTTACATAGCATAAAAAAATTCCTATTAAGGCTTTTTTTCAAGTCTGTTTCTTATAATCTTGACAGCAATCAACCCGATAGCACCACCTAATAGTGATACCGCCATATTAATTGCAAACAAAACAACATTTACGCCTCCAGATTCCATTATTGAAATAGGATCAAAACCAAGTTTTCCAAATATTTTAATAAAGAAAATACTGCCGAAAATTCCTGCGATGGTATTTGCTGTAAATCCCATTGTATATTTTTTCTTAATGGTGCCATATACATTAGCTCCAATAATGCCAACAAAAATGCTGATAATTGCTATGAGTGTATCTGTCATAATAAATGTATTTCAGAATACGGTTAATGTTCCCCATAGCCCACATCGTCCATCTTCCCTTTAAAAATACGATACTGAACAAACATATAAACTGCAACTAGAATGGCAGCAATTACAAACCAATATACACCAACTGACAATCCATATTCATGCGCAGCAACATTATAAAGCGTTAAGGAAGGATTCACATCATTGGTTGAAGGCAATACTTTTGGGAATATTGAGGCCACGGTAGTGGTTAATCCGCCAAATAGAAACAAGGATGAGAACAAAAAACCCACCCCATCCTTCTTGAAGGACTTTACTTTGAACAAACCGAAAAGTCCCGTGAATGCAATAAGTGGGAAAATCCAAAGCCACGGATTTTCTATAAAGTTATGAAAAGGTTTTGGTTCAATAATGTGCCAAGTCAATAATGAGGTTATTACCAAAGCCAACAATCCAATATTCAGTTTAAAAACTACTTTTTTTAGCTTTTGATTTAAATCGGAATTTGTTTTGAAGATAATCCAATTTGCTCCGTGAATGGTTAATGACACTACGCCTACCACCCCCAATAACAACGTAAACCAATCAATGATACCCAAATGTTCTGCATGGGGGCTAAAGGATGAATTCCAAAGGGGTAAAAAGAAATAATGGGGTTCGTGTGCAGAAACACCATCGGTTACCATTCCTAAATTCACGCCCCTAACTACATTCCCCAAGGCAATTCCAAAAAACAGAGCCAATAATAAACTTGCAATTCCAAAGGCTTTATCCCAAATAATTTCCCACATTTTATTATGGATTTGCCCCCGCAACTCCAGGCCAATTGCCCTAAAGATTAGCAACCACAAAATCATAATTAACGGTAAGTAAAAGCCACTAAATGATGATGCGTATAAAGTGGGAAAAGCAAAAAACAACACACCTCCAGCAGCAATAAGCCAAACTTCGTTGGCATCCCAAAATGGGCCAATTGCGCTTGTTATAGCTTTTTTATCTTTTTCAGTTTTAGCAAAAAATAAATGGATGATGCCTGCACCAAAATCATAACCATCCAAAATAACATAGATGGTCAACATTGTCATTAAAACGATATACCAAAATAATTCCATAGTTAGATTTGTTTTGTGGTTTCAGGCCCTTTATTGATGATTTTTCCTGCTAGCATTAAAAATAGCAATCCCAATAACAAATAAAGACCAATAAAACCAAGCAAGGTGAATAATGTGTTTCCCGATGAGACGGTTGGCGAAATGCCATCAGCAGTTCGCAAGAGATTATAAACCAACCAAGGTTGCCTACCCAATTCTGCGGTGTACCAACCCGTAGTATTCGCTATATAGGGAAATGGCAACATAAACATCAGAGACCATAAAATCCATTTGGTTTTATAGAGTTTCTTTCGGAACAATTGAATGCTTGCAAGAAGCATTAAAGCAATAAAAATTGTACCCAAGCCAACCATAATATGATATGAATAATACAATCCAGGAATGTTAGTGGGGTATAAACTTTCATCAAATTCATTCAAGCCTTTTATTTTAGCATCCCATCGCTGATAAGTTAAAAAGCTCAACACATTTGGAACGGCAATTTTGTTGTCGAGTTTTTTATTTTCCGTATCTGGCTGCCCAATTAAAATAATTTCAGAACCTTTATCTTCTGTTTCAAAGATTCCTTCCATAGCCGCGAAAGTTACAGGTTGATGTTTTACAACATTTTTAGCGGTCCAATCTCCTGTGGGAAAAGCCACCAAAACGCTAGAAACCAAACCAAAAATCACTCCAGTTTTTACGAAAAGTTTTCCGAATTCACTATGTTTATTGCTTAACAGATAGAATGCGCCTATGGCTGCCACTACAAAAGATGCTGTAATAACTGACGCCAATTGATTGTGCAAATAAGAAGGCAGCAACCAAGGGTTGGAAAATAGAGCCCCAAAATTGTTAAGCACAAATTTTCCATTCTCTAAAATTTCATAACCTACCGGATGTTGCATCCAAGAATGGGTAGCTATAATTAAATAACCACTAGCCCAAGACCCTAAAAACACTAGAAATCCCGTTAGGAAATGGAGCTTTTGACCCATTAATTTTTCTCCAAAAAGAAATAACCCCAAAAACGAAGATTCAAGGAAAAAGGAAAACATCCCCTCCATTGCAAGGGTCTGCCCTATAATACCCCCTGTAAGCTCTGAAAACTTTGCCCAATTGGTTCCAAATTGAAATTCCATTGGAATTCCGGTAACAACACCCATTGCAAAATTAAGTGCGAAAATCTTCATCCAAAATTTCGCGGCATCGTTGTATTTATCAATTTTGGTTCTTAGGAATTTCCATTTAAAATAGACAATCATTAAAGACAGTCCCATGGTCAATTGTGGAAATAAATAGTGGAAAGTGATAGTAAATGCAAATTGCATTCTATCATAAAAGAGCATATCTTCCATACTTCAGAAAATTGATGGTGAAAATCTAAACAAAGATAAAAGATGCAGCTTCTTTATAATGCAACTTTTGTTACAGTTTGTAAAATATGCTGCTCCTTTTTCTACCTTTATCTAAATTATCCATATTTTGAACCTCAGAAAATACCAATCTATTTAAAACCATGATAGTCCACGACTTCAGCAACGAAAATTCCGTTCTCAACCAATTTGTTCTGGAAATGCGCGATGTTTCCATTCAAAAGGATTCCATGCGCTTTCGGAAAAATATTGAGCGTATTGGGGAAATTCTCAGTTATGAGATGAGCAAAACACTTCACTATAAAACGGAAGTGGTAAAAACGCCGTTGGGGGAAAAGGAAATGAAAGTACCCGAAACGGATATTGTTGTTTGTTCCATTTTACGGGCGGCCCTGCCCCTTCACACGGGGGTTATAAGTTTTTTTGACAAGGCCGAAAACGCTTATATTTCTGCATTCCGGCACCACGCCGATGGCGATGATGCCTTTGAAGTGATCGTAAATTATCTGGCATCGCCCTCCGTTGAGGGAAAAACCTTGATATTGACCGACCCGATGCTGGCAACTGGAAAAACGTTGGAAAATGTGCTTAAAGCCTTTAAAAGTCACGGAATGCCAAAGCAAATCCATATTCTATCCATCATCGGCGCCAAACCCGGAATAGCGTATATTCAGGATAAATTTCCCGAAAATACACATCTTTGGATAGCAGCCGTAGATGAAAAACTAAACAGCCGCGGCTATATTCTGCCGGGCTTGGGCGATGCTGGCGATTTGGCCTTTGGTGTGAAATTGTGACTATTTAAAATCCTCAACATCGTCACTTAGATCATAAACTTTTTCAATCTTTAACTCTTTCTCCAGAATACTACTACCGGCAGCGCTGCGGTATCCTCCTGCACAGTGTACCACTATGGGTTTGTCGGTAGGAATCTCCTCCGCTTTTTCGCGCAATTGGTGTAACGGAATAGCAATGGCTTTGTCAAAGAATTTCCCTTCGGATACCTCACTTTCATTACGAATATCAACTATGGTGTACTTTTCTGTATTCTTTTTGAAATCCTCCAAATTGAAAGCAGCCGATTTTTCAAAACTGGCACTCCCGAGGGTAAATACTGTTTTTACATTGGCTTCATAACCTATCTTAGCCGTACGGTGAAGAATTTTTTCAGCATTTTCAATGGAATCGACAACCAAATGGAATTTCTCATCAGGCCGTACAATAGACCCCAACCAGGTTTCAAACTTTGATGTGTCGGAAGTAGCCATAATATTTATACTGCCCGGCAAATGGTTTTTCTTAAAATCTTCCTCATCGCGAATATCAATAATCAGGGCATCATTTTCGGCTTTTTCAACATCCAACTTAAATGAAATACCGCCCAATGCAGTCCGCAGGTTTTTTGCACCGTTTTTGTTTATATCCACATTATACCCAAAATAATGCGGGATAAAAGGTTGGGAAACCAGCAAATGATTTACAAACTGCTCCTCTGTCTGCTTCTTAAATGCCCAATTGCCAATGCGCTCATTGCCCAACGTACTTGACGAAGCGTCCTCGCTCATTCCTTTTCCGCAGAGGGAGCCTGCGCCATGGGCTGGATAAACATAGGCCGTATCGGGCAAATCGGTAAATTTATTTTGAATGGTATCATACATCATTTTTGCAAGTTCCTCGCGTTTGGCCTTCATATGGCCAGCCTTTTCGCGTAAATCGGGACGGCCAACGTCACCCACAAACAGGGTGTCGCCTGTAAATAGAGCTGTCTTGTTTTCTTCCGTGGCAACAATGGTAACGCTATCGGGCGAATGGCCCGGGGTATTTATAGCCCTAAAAGTGGTATTGCCCATTTTAACCTTATCGCCATCGTCAAAAGAGACGTGTGGGTAATCAGCGCCCGTTTTCACACTACAATATAAAGTTGCGCCTGTTTCGTTATGAATTTGAAGATGTGAACTTACAAAATCAGCATGCGGATGGGTTTCAAAAACGGCAACAATTTTAGCATCGTTTTCTTCGGCATATTTATAGTATTGCTGTGGGTTTCTTTCGGGATCTACCAATGCCATTTTGCCATCACTGATAATAGCGTATGAAAAATGCGAAAGAGGTTCGTATTCAAATTGTTTAATTTTCATAATCCTTTTTATTTAAATATAATAAAAATCAGCCTTGAAGACAAAACCCCAAGGCTGATTTTTTTAAGCGCTTAAATACTTTTCTTCGCCAAATACCAATCTACTTTTTCCAACGAATCGTCTGCCAATCTTTCATTAAGCTCATCCAATGTTTTTGGGGGCCCTACAATTACCTTATCCCCTTTTTTCCAATCCAAAGGCATTGCCACGCCATATTTATCTGATGTTTGAAGGGCATTCAGCGCACGTAAAATTTCGTCCATATTTCTACCCACATTTAATGGATAGTACATTATCAAACGTATTTTCTTATTGGGATCGATAAAGAATACCGCGCGTACGGCAGCTGTTTCACTTTCATTGGGTTGAAGCATCCCGTAGCGTTTTGAAACCTTCATATCCAAATCTGCTATAATCGGGAAATCAAAATATACGCCTGTATTTTCCCTTACATTTTGAACCCAGCCCAAATGTGCGTGTATGCTATCTATACTCAAACCTAAAAGCTCTGTGTTGAGTGCGTCAAACTCACCCTTTCGCTGTGCGAAACCACTCATTTCGGTGGTGCAGACAGGTGTAAAATCGGCTGGATGCGAAAACATCACTACCCATTTGTCCTTGGCAAAGTCTGAGAACTTTATTTTTCCTTTTGTTGTAACCGCCTCAAAATCTGGTGCGTTATCTCCTATTCTCGGCATTGTGTTTACTTGTTGTAATTCTGAAGTTGTTTCCATAATAATTAATTTTAACTATTCTTTTTAAATTTTAGATAAAATTAAGCTATAATGAATTTGTGTACAGTAACATAAGTTACACTACTGTTTGACTATAAATTCCATATAGAAGATGAAGATGGCCATTACAAAAATAAAATAGCCAAAAGCCTTTTTCAGTTTTTTTCCATCGATAAAATTCCCGAGATAGCTACCGATGAAAATACCTATCAGTGATATTGTTGTGATGGTCAATAGAAAAATCCAATCTATCTGTCGTACCAGGGCATCGCCCAGAAAAAAACCAATCAATGAATTTAGCGCAATAATAATAAGTGAAGTCCCTACGGCCACCTTCATCTCTACATTGGCCAAAAGAACCAGGGCAGGTATTATCAAAAAGCCACCACCCGCACCAATGATACCTGTTACGGCGCCTAAAATCAATCCCTCAATCAATATTAAAGGATAGTTGTACTTTACTTTTCCAGTAGTTTTTTTGGTTAGATTTTTTTTTCCATTTAGCATGGAAAAGGCAGCGGGAATCATTAAAAGTGCGAAAAGACCAAACATCCCCATTCTTCGGGTGAGTTGGAATTGGCCTATGGTCAATAATACATCCGGCAAAGCGGGCACTAAATAATGCCTTACCAATGTAACCCCGATAATTGCCGGAAAACCAAATACAATTGCAGTCCGCAAATCTACATAGCCTTTGAAATATTGTTTTATTCCACCAACCAGTGCGCTGGTTCCAACAATGAACAGTGAGTAAGCGGTCGCAGATTTTTCATCTACCGAAAATAAATAAGCCAAAACCGGCACTGCCAAAATAGAACCTCCGCCGCCAATAATGCCCAAGGATAAACCTATAAACAATGCGCTTATATATCCAAGGATTTCTATTAATGCCATAATTACGGGTTAAGGGTCAAAAATAGCTGGTTTAATTGAGGTATCAAGTAACATCGGTTACAATGTGGCTATGCCCTATTTTTTTGAAAGCATAAAAAACAATTCATTTCCCGCTCTTTGTGGAATTGAATTATAAGCGACCTCCATTGTCTCTATTTTAAATTTTTCTTTAAAAAGGGAGAGATACTCTGTTTTATTTCCCCCGAAAGGAGGTTTGTCATCGTTTAAGGGAATATTGAAAAGTAATCCTACCAACTTGCCATTTGGCTTGAGCATTTTGTGCATTTTATTTACATATTCTTCACGAAGTGATGGTTCCAACGCACAAAAGAAAGTCTGTTCCAAAATCAGGTCGAAGGTGTCCTCCAATTCAAAAAAGTCGGCGTGCAAAAGGTTGTCCTTAGGAAATGACGGGAGGCGCTCCGCAAGATTTTTTAAGGGTATAGATGAAATATCCACCACAAAAACATTGTTAAAACCGTTTTCAAAAAGGTATTCCGCCTCATAGGAATTACCGCCGCCGGGGATCAAAATCTTTAAATTTTTATCTGAAAGTTGGTCGATGTATTCCTTTATTGGCGTAGAAACGTAGCCAATATCCCAGCCCGTTTCACCACTAAGGTATTTGTGGTTCCAAAAGGTTTCGTAATAATTCATATGCTAATTTTCAAAACGGATACTCCAAATGCCGCGCACTTCATTTTCGCCATAGCCAGTAGCCTTATCCATTGGGTACAGTTCCTGTATCTTGGACAAGGTGAGGGTTTCCAGTTCCTTTCCGGGCGTGCCGTGACATTTTAAGCACATGGAATTGGTAACGATGGGGTAATAAAATTCTGTTTCCTTGCCCAAATCAACCACAATCGGGTTTGCCTCGTCTCCGGCAACTACTTGTTTTTTAAAGTTTTCAAGATATTGTAGCTCTGCGGCATTGGCTTTGTTTTGTGGGTTTCTCGGTTTATCGGTAACGCGTTTTATATGTGCCTTATGGACGGTAGCCATACTGTCCGTTATGGGCAGAGCTTGGACATTACAAAAGTCAAGTGCAGCGATAACCCCGTTTTTCTGGATCTGGCCCATCAGGTTTTTCCCCAATTCAGCCTTGGTGGACTGGGCCATTTGCATGCCGCGTTCCTTTACGGAAGGTTGGGCATTTGTATCTCGGTTTTTACCCATTCCTTTGCCATTCCCCATTCCGCGACCCATTCGGCCTTTCATCTGCGGTCTGTCGCCGTGCATTTGCTTGTAGTGGGCGTCAAACCATTCGGGCTCTTCTATATCGTTATCAAACATATAATCTGCAATTTGCTTGATAGTTTCCTCTGGATAGAATTGATAGGGCATCAATCCGAATTTCTTGATGGCGCCGGGCATTTTTGATTTTTCTTCGGAAGGATTCTTGGCCCACGCCACCATTGCCTCAATAAATTCTTCCTTTGAAGTTTCCTCAGAAATATAATGCATCTTTACGGCTACCATCGGAGGGGCAATCATTGCATCTTCGGCAGTTTTTGGATTGTGGCAAACGTAACAGTTGTTTTCCATCAATTTCTTGCCGGGATGTTCCTGATTTATTTCGGTTTCAGTGTTGTCTGCATTTTCGGCAATCGCCAAATATTCGCTGCGGGGATTGGTATTGCAGGCAGTGAATAAACTGATCAAAAATAATGTGGCTAAAAGTTTCATATTTTAAGTATAAAGTTGTGGACACTTCAAAAATAAAGGGAAACTTCACCCTTGACAGTAACAAAAGTTACACTTCAACGGTTTAAATATGTCATCTTAAAACTAAAGTGCGATTATTTTAATACTATTTCGGTTAAGTTCGATTTTCCCCATGGATTCCAGCTTTTTCAACAAACGCGATACCACTACGCGCGAAGTATGAAGCTCATATGCAATTTCCTGATGGGTGGAATTGATGAGGGAATCATTGGTTATCTTTTGTTTGTTTTGAAGGTATTTTACCAAGCGCTCGTCCATATTGTAAAATGCAATGCTGTCAATGGTTTCAAGCATTTCGGTAAGGCGGGCGTGGTAACTTTGAAAGACGAAATTGCGCCAACTTTTATACTTGCCCGTCCACTCCTCCATCTTTTGGATGGGAATCATAATCAAGGTTGTGTCGAGCTCTGCAATGGCGCGGATCTCACTTTTGGTCTGTCCCAAACAGCAGGTTAGGGTCATTGCGCAGGTATCGCCGCGTTCCAAAAAATAGAGCAGCAGTTCGTCCCCATCATCGTCTTCCCTTAAAATTTTAATCGCTCCTGAAATAAGCAAAGGCATGGAACGCACGTAATCGCCAATTTCAATTACCTTTTCGCCTTCCTTGACTTCCTTTAAAACCCCTACTTGGCCAATTTCGTCAATTAGGGCGTCCTCAAAAATATGCGAGAAGTTTTCCTTTAAATTATCGAGCATTATCACTTTTGTTTGGTTGGTTTTTTTTGACTTACGAAAATACCACTTTTATAATTATTTTTCGTTGGCTTCCCGCCTCTCTTGGCGCTCGATTTTTCTGAAATAACCACGGAAAAGGAAATTGTGTTTCAACGCCTCCATATTTTCGTTTAATTTTTCGGCGGCTTCCTTTATATTCCCCATCGTGGAATCGATGTTTTTTACCAAAACCTCATCCTGTGTAATATAGTTCAGAGTTCCCTTTCCAGCCTTTATTTCGGTGAGATAGGCTTCGAGATTTTTGGTTATTTCATTAATGTCCTGGCTCGATTTTTCAAGATTGCTGAATACGTCCCTTATTTGGTTGGCAGAAACCGTATCGCTCAAAAGCACTGCAGCCGCACTCTCATCATAATTCACTTTTGAGATAATAGTATTTATTTGTGAAATGGCGGCAGAGGTACCCTCAGTAGTTTTTTTGAGTTCTACCACTGTCTGTCTTAAATCCTGCGCCAATACCGTATCGGTAACCAATGCTCCTAAAGTGCCTTTACCTTCAAGGATTTTATTGGTTATTTTCAACAAATCTGCAGTTAACAAAGCGGCATTTTCATTGGTTGTGTTAAGTGTGGAAAGCATGTCGTCAGCGCCAATTTTACTGTAAGATTGAATGGTATCGCCCGCAATTACAGCTTGTGTGTTTTGACCCTTCCCGGGAATAATATTCACGACCATACTACCCACCAACCCATCGGAACCTATGGAAGCTATGGCGTCTTTTTTAATAAATCTTGAGGTTTTTGCCTCAACCTTCATTTGGATAGTGATGGTTCCCTCCTCGATCATTTCAATCTTGCTTACCGTGCCCACGTTAATGCCTGAGTAGCGCACGTTGTTGCCTATAATTAAGCCGTTTACGTTTCCAAAGGTAGCGTAGAGCTCAATGTTTTTGCTGAAAATGTGCTGTCGGTTGCCGATGGAATAAAGCGCCGCAATAAGAATGGCGGTGCCCACCACTACGAAAAGACCGACTTTTATTTTTTGGGAAGTTGATTTAGCCATAATTTTTAGTTTTTAAAGAATGCCCGGGTTTGGGGATCACTGGAATTTGACAGTTCATCATAAGTGCCCTCGGCATAGTTGATTCCATCTACCAGTAATATTATTCTATTCGAAATTACCCTTGCGCAATCCACATCGTGCGTGATAATGAGGGAAGAGGTGTTATACTCTTTTTGGATGCTTCGCATAAGCTGGATAATCTCGTTTGCCGTAATGGGGTCCAAGCCCGTTGTGGGCTCATCGTACATTATTATTTTCGGCTTTAAAATTAACGCCCGTGCCAGTGCTACCCTACGTTGCATTCCGCCGGAAAGTTCGGAAGGCATCAAATCGATTGTGTGCAGCAGTCCCACGCTTTTTAGCGCATCTTGTACGGATTGTTCCGTACTCTTAAAATCCTCAATTTTATCTTTGTGTCTTCGTAACGGAAACTCCAAGTTTTCCCGAACCGTCATAGAATCGTACAAAGCACTGCCCTGAAAGAGGAAACCGATTTGCGTCCGCAGAAAATCCAATTCCCTTTGGCCCATGGTGATGATGTCGTGACCGTTAATGGTAATGCTTCCGCTATCGGGCTGGATCAAGCCCACAATACACTTGACCATAACCGATTTCCCCGACCCAGACTTGCCCATAATCACCAGGTTTTCCCCTTTAAAAAGTTGAAGATTGAAACCTTTGAGCACATGGTTTTCGCCAAAGCTCTTATGGATATCTTTTAACTCAAGGACTGGTGTTTGGTTTTCTTTTTTCATTTAAACTTCAAAAAATATATCCGAAACAAATACGGCAATAAAATCTATTATAAACAATAACATAGAGGAATAAACCACTGCTGAATTTGAGGCTTCCCCTACCCCCACGGTACCTTTGGAACAATTGTAGCCTTTGTAGGTACCCACCAGGCCGATGGCAAAGCCAAAGAATACGGTCTTGACGGTTGCGGGAAGCACATCGCTAAAGCTCAAGGCGTCAAAAACCTTATTAAAATAGAGCGTATAGGAAACATCTCCCTTTAAATTCTCGATTATAGCAGATCCGAATAATGCGACGGTATCTCCCGCAATTACGAGCAAGGGCAACATTAAGGTAACCGCCAATATTCTGGTAACCACCAAATATTTGAACGGATTGGTGCCCGAGACCTCCATTGCGTCTATCTGCTCGGTTACACGCATGGAGCCGAGTTCCGCACCTATACCAGAGCCAATCCTTCCCGCGCAGATCAAGGCGATTATTACCGGGCCGATTTCCCGCACTATGGAAATACTGATCATGGATGGCATCCACGAGGCCGCGCCAAGATCGGTCAAAGTGGGGCGCGATTGAAGCGTAAAGACCAAGCCCAAAATAAAACCCGTCACCATTACCAAAAACAGGGAGCGGATGCCCATATTGTAGCATTGGCGTATCAGTTCCCTAAATTCAAATGGCGGACTGAACAATTCCCGAAAAAAACGTCCGGCAAATAAGGTCATATCGCCAATTTCAGCGAAAAACGATTTTGTACGGGTTATAAGGGAGTTTTCTTTTTTCATATACAACAGGGAAAATCAAAGATAATCCTACGAATAGGGAATAACTATGACAAACATCAGCAATAAATTTAATTAACAGATTCAAAATCTTATTCTTAGCAAACAGATACCATCCAAATTTAACTATCAATTTTGAGCTCGATTATGATTTTGGTCAGGGTTTATTTGCTTTAATTTTTACAATTTTGTTATCAAAATTTAGAACAATGACGAATCTTGGTTTAGTCCTTTCCGGTGGCGGAGCAAGGGGCGCCGCGCATATCGGGGTATTAAAGGCATTGGAGGAGCACGGCATTTCACCCACCCACGTTTCGGGCACCAGTGTGGGCGCCATTGTGGGGGCGTTATATTCGGCGGGGGTCCATTGGTCTGAAATATTAAAATTCTTTAAAACCGTTTCAATTTTTACCACCAAAAGATTTGCCTTTAACAAACCGGGGTTTTTGGATACCGAAAAGTTTTATGACGACCTAAAAGTGTTTTTTCCGAGGGATAATTTTGACGCCCTGGAAAAATCGCTCTATATAACCGCGACCAATGTGATTTCGGGAAATTTAAAGATTTTCAGCAAAGGCCAGCTTATAAAACCGGTTATAGCTTCCGCTTCCTTTCCGGGCGTTTTTACCCCAACCGAGATTAATGGTTCGTACTATATTGATGGGGGAATACTGAATAATTTTCCCGTGGAGCCGCTAAAGCAACACTGCGATACAATTATTGGGGTGTATATCAACTCCCTACAGAAAATCAGCATCAAGGATTTGAATCATTCCTATAATGTTGCCGATAGGGCACTTAAAATCAGGGCGGTTTCAGATTCTATAAGAAAATTCCCCGAATGCGATTTCGTTATTGCGCCCAAAGATGTGGGAGGCTTTGCCATATTCGGTATGAGCAATACGGATGCTATTTTTGAAATGGGGTATTCTGAAGCGATGACCGCTTTAAAGGAAAACGAAAACCTATTTAAGAATTGACTACAATTCAATTTCAAGTTGGATTGGGCAGTGGTCGGAGCCATAATATTCCGATAATATTGCTACATTTTTTATTTTTTCGAGCAAGGATTCACTTACCAAAAAATAATCTATGCGCCACCCACTATTGCGCTCCCGAGCCTTAAACCGATAGCTCCAGTAGGTGTAGGCCACGCTATCCGGATGGAAATGCCGATAGGTATCCACAAAACCTGCGTTGAGCAAATTGTCCATTCCGTCAATTTCAATTTGGGTATAACCTGCGGTTTTGTTGTAATTGGCCTTGTCATTTTTAAGGTCGATGGGACGGTGGGCAACATTTAAATCGCCGCAGAGAATTACAGGTTTTGATTTTTTCAAGTTAATGAGATAGCTTTGGAAGTCGTCATCCCAAGTCTTTCTATAATCCAGCCTTTCCAGTTGTTGCCCGGAATTGGGAACATATACATTGACCAAAAAGAAAGCCTCAAATTCCAAACAGATTACCCGGCCTTCGTTGTCGTGTTCCGCAACACCCATGTCGTACGTTACCGCCACAGGTTCCTTTTTGCTCAAGACCGCAACACCAGAATAGCCTTTCCGCTCTGCAGAATTGTAATATTGGTGATACTGGGTAATTTTGGACAAGGCCGTTTTTACCTCATCATCTTGGGCCTTGGTTTCCTGAAAGCAGATAATATCTGGATCCATGTTTGAAAAATCGTCAAAGAAATCCTTTTTGGTTATCGCCCTTACGCCGTTGATGTTCCACGAAATTATTTTCATAGCATCTGTTCTTTTTGTAAATATCTGAAAGGCGTAGAGAAATTGCAATTATATACCTATGAAATATTCGCAATTGCACGACTTAAGAGACACATCTATAAAGTACAATAATCACCGCAATACCAAAAATGGTAGTATAAATCAGTTTATTGTATTTCGCCAACCAATTCGGAAGAAAAATATCGAAGTTCGCTTTGGTGGAGTCGGAGTACTTTCGGGCAATAACCGTAAGCGGACAAAACATTCTAAAAGCCAGCAAAACCAAGCCTTCCATCAAAACAAGCGCAATGCAAATCCAGACCCATTTATCAATTTTATTGGCGATGGCGGCGTATAAAAGATAGAAAATCACCACGTTGAAAAACAGCCAAATAACCGTATGTAGGCTTTTTATAAACAGCAATTTCTTGTTTTTTGAATAGTCCATTTTCCTAATCTGAAATTTTTAAATTGTACTGAACATCCTGTAAATAGAACTTTCCGTAAACAAAATCGCCTTCGGGAAAGTGCCAAACGGCATCTGCAGCAACGGGCAGTTTATAGCCATTGACCGTGCCGTATTCGGTAACCGGGGTTGAAAACGGAACGTTTTGGTTAAAATTCACATCCACCCTATCTTCCGAAATAAAATTGATCAATCGCCCACTCTCGTCGAATTTCAAAATCGCCGATACTGAAACTTCTTCATTGTGAAAAACAGCCTTTACCGAATTATTATCCAAGGTTTGCCAATCGATCCTTTTATCAATCAAGGCTGCTGGCGCAAAAAGGCACATATCGTTAAAAAAAGTGACGGTCTCGGTCTTGAACATTTCGGGTTCCGCGATATTTACCACAGGAAAAACGGACAGCAGTTTTATAAGCATCGATGCCTTTCCATCTTTATATCGATGATAGCCCTGGGTGGGCAAGCCTTTGAAATTGGCCTTCATAAAAAACAAGCGCGTGGGATCTTCAAAAAAATTATACTGTTCCGAAGTGAACGCGAACCAATCCTTTCCCTTTTCGCGCATTTCCCCTTTAAAAATAGCTCTTGCAGTTTTTATTTTAGGTTTGCCGATTGTCCCGACATATTTGAGATAGTTCTGAACCGGAATAGGAAGTTGGGCAACATCGGCTTCGGAGATTATTTCTTCGGAAATACCAACATTTTTAAAGGACTGGGAAATATCTTTTTTAAATTCCCTTTCAAAATTCCAGCTCGCCATTGCCAATAGGGCTACAATAAGAACGATCAAATTGGCGAAAGTGCCAAATTTGGCGTCCTGCCAATTCACAATAATCAAGACCTGAGATACTACAACCGTTGCTACGGCGATCCAAAACCAAAGATTGTTTTTTAACAGAAATAGAATTCCTATCGTTATAAAAGTCAAAGCGACCGCGAGCCATAAAAGACCTTGCGGTTTTGAGAAATTTT
Organism: Aequorivita todarodis; assembly: GCF_028561335.1. GTDB lineage: Bacteria > Bacteroidota > Bacteroidia > Flavobacteriales > Flavobacteriaceae > Aequorivita > Aequorivita todarodis. The sequence continues at coordinate 206,122 of NZ_JAQQTG010000020.1, forward strand.
GTGACAATTGTGGAATTTCAGCAAAGCCAAAAGCCTTTAAAAAGCCCATCAAATGAATAAGCCCGTGGAGTAAAAGAAGAATGAAGAATGCAATTTTCATTTTAAAATACTTTTCGTGATTTCGGTCTTAAAAGTCCCAAGCCAAACCAATTCCAAATGAGATATAATTCAGTTTTAATTCAGTTGAAGTATTTTCAATCGTTATATCCCTAGAAAGCGAACGGTAGCGAAGCATTGGGCGCAACGCGAGATTGGGGGCAAACTCATAATCTACTCCTGCAGCAACTTGCCATCCAAATCCGTGGCCAGTGTCGGCGGCAAAACTACCGCTGTTATTTTCCATTTCTATATGATTGTAAACCGCTCCAGCCCTTGCCAAGTAAGAAAATGCGGAAGTGCCGATAGGTTTTATGATTTGAAAACCGAAGGTGTACCCTGTTTCCCTGAGTTTAATTTCCTCAGTTAAAAAATTATCATCACCCTTAAACTCGTTTAATCCCCAACCCGCATAAGCTGCTAAATGGGGCATAATTTTATAGGCTCCCGCAAGTTCGAAACCAAAGCCAATTTTGGTGTCGGTATTGCCCACGTCACCCGTGGGAAAATTAAGACCAGGCCTGAATTCCAACGAAAATTTTTCCTGTGCTTCCGCTCCAATCGAAAACAGCAGCATGGTGGCAACAAGAAAAAAACTGAACTTTTTCATAATGTTTACGTTTTCGTGAAACACTCAAATTTACATTGGAAAGCAGTTTTTTACTATGATAAAAATCAGTTAAATATTGTTTATCAATAACTTAAATCCGATTAAGAAGAGGAAATAGCTGTTTTTGAAATTTGTTTGCGTTTCCACCATTTCACGATTTCAAACCACAACACACTCGACATCCCGATCCCAACACTGATGCCGAGCCGGTTTATATCAAGTCTTTCAAATTGAAAAAACTTAGTGAAGGGCGGCACAAAAAGGAGCAACAGGGTAATGCCCACGGTAATGCCCACGATGATTGGCACCAAGTTGTTTTTATATTTGAAAGTGGTAAAAATGGAGTAGATAAAAGAGCGGTTTACAAAGGTCAGCACAATGTTTGCGGTTATGAGGGCGGTATATACCATGGTCCGGGTTATCGCTTCATTTGCTCCATTGCCTACAGCAATTTGATATACCGCAAGTACGCCGGCCGTAATCGCCAATCCTTGGACAATACTGGTGAAAAGTTCGCTCCAATTAAAAAAGGTGCTGGAAAAAGGCCGTGGTTTTTGGAGCATGGAATCCTTTTCCAGCGGTTCGTTTTCATAAACTATCGAGCAGGTGGGGCCCATTATCAATTCCAACAAAATAACGTGTACGGGCGTGAAGATATTGGGATAGACCCAGCCCAAGACCAAAGGGATAAAAACGGTAAGAATTATGGGAATGTGGATAGAGATGATATACTGAATCGCCTTTTTAAGGTTGGAATATATTTTTCTGCCCATCGCCACGGCCTCCACCATTTTGGAAAGGTCGTCGTCCACAAGGATAAGCGAGGCGGATTGTTTGGCTATTTCGGTGCCTTTCTTCCCCATTGCCACCCCGATATTTGCGGCTTTTAGCGCCGGGCCGTCGTTTACGCCATCTCCCGTCATCGCCACTATATGGCCCTGCGCTTTTAGGGCGTTGATTATTTTAAGTTTCGCTTCTGGAAACATTCGCGCAAAAATATTTTTTTCCGAAGTGATCCTTGCCAGTTCCGAATCGTTCAGATGCACAAGGTCATCACCTGAAATAACTTCCCCCGAGCCCCTGAAATTTACCTTTTTGGCAATGGCTGCAGTGGTTTCGGCAATATCGCCAGTGATGATTTTAACCGCAATGCCCGCATTGTAAAAATCTTGGAATACTTTTGAAATGTTTCCTTTCGGCGGGTCATAAAAAGCGACGAGGCCCTTAAATTCAAACTTGAAATGCTGTTGTTTTTTTGGCCAGTCAGTTCCTTCAAATTTTGAAATTCCCACGCCCAAAACCCGATAGCCCTGGGCTGCCAGATCCGTTATTTTCTTTTTTAAAATTTCCTTTTCACTATCACTTAAACCTGAAACTGCCATCAAAGCTTCGGGCGCACCTTTGGCAGCGATGATTCTATCTCCCTTGTCATTTTCAAAAATATGGGTCATCATCGGGGGTTTGCCTCCCAGAGGATATTCGTGGACCATTTTGAAATTGGGCCTTTCATCGCTTTCAGCAATCCTTTTATAAAAACGGTGCAGCGATTGCTCCATGGTGTCAAAAGGAATGGGCTCGCTGGCCCACATTGCGGTAATTATGAGTTCCTTTTCACTGGCGGAAAGTACCTCTTTTACTGAAGTGACCTTATCGGTTTCCAGCGTGAAAATTTTATCGAGCCGCATTTTATTCTCCGTAATCGTCCCCGTCTTGTCCACACAGATTATCGTGGCACTACCCAGGGATTCCACGGTTTTCATCTGTTTTACGATCACGCCCATATTCATCAGCCGCCACGCGCCAATGGCCATAAAGGTGGTAAAGGCCACCGGGATTTCCTCCGGCAAGATGCTCATGGCAAGGGTAAGGGCCTTTAACAGACTGTCCAAAACGTCTTCGGAATTGTAATAATTGATGCCCCAAACCAAGAGAAAAACCACCGCTCCGGCGATTACCATCTTTTTTACAAAATTGTTTATCTGGAGTTCGAGCGTCGATTTTTCGGAAGAAATATCCTCTATGCTCTTCCCTATTTTGCCGACCTTGGTTTGGTTGCCTATTGCGGTTATTTCGGCAATGGCAAGCCCGCCCCCCACTTGGGTGCCCATATAAATTTTGTTGTCTGCGGAATTTGCCTCCTTTTCAACCGAAAAGGATTCCCCCGTTAAAATGGATTCGTTTACCGAAAAGTCGTTGGAGTGGACGATAATGCCATCAGCCACAATGGTTGACCCCTCCTCTACCATTAAAAAATCGCCCACTACCACGTCTTGGCTCATTATTTCGATGACTTCCCCATTGCGGATTACCTTGCAGTGCGGTTGGGAGAGCTCCTTTAGTTTTTCGAGGGCGTTATGGGTTTTGGCATCCTGATAAAGTGAAATGGCGGCAACCAAAAGAATGGCGGCGGCGAGGAAAATACCATCACCCGTATTTCCGGTGAAAAAGTAGAGGGTTGCGGCAACCAGCAGTAAAATCACCATCGGCTCTTTTGCCAAGCCTTTTATAGCCTCAAGAAAGTGGTTCTTCTTTTTTGATTCGAGAACATTGCTGCCGAATTTTTTCCGCGAAGCCAAGACCTCGGCGTCGGTCAGGCCTTTTATATTGAAGTTGGTTATGGGCATTTTTGGAGCGGGCTTAGTTAACCGTTAAAATTATGAATTTCCAACCCATTCATTTATGACAACTATCATCTAAAAAAAGAAAATTTCCAAAAAGAGGTCTCAACGGCGCCTGCCTGCTCTCCGTAGGAAGGCAGGCTCGACCGGACATCGATGTTACTAAAAAATTTACAACGGAATATTCCCGTGCTTCCTGTTTGGCCGCGGAACGTCCTTTGTTTCCAGCATCCCAAAAGCTTTCAACTATTTTCTGCGCGTTCGCGGGGAATTTCCCCTTCACTATTCGCTGTAACAATAGTTATTGTTTTTAAAATCAGATATATACTATTTTCTGGACTGAAAGGAAAGTATCAAAAAAAATAGCCGCGCCTTTATTGTTTTATAATTTTTTGGGTGAATGTTCTTCCTTCTTGAATTGTTGCCGTGAGTATATAAACACCTTTAGATAAATTTTCAATATTTACTGAAGAAATCCCTGAATCCCTTTTGAATAAAACTTCCTGTCCCAAAAGGTTTGAAATAGAGATTTCCGTAACAGGAGCCTTAGATGCAAGATAAAGGGAGGTATGAACGGGATTGGGATAGATAACAATGGGGACGGCCACATATTGTTCCAGTGAAAGAACCCCGTCGAGTTTGAACACCCAGAAATCGTGCTGCCCGTGATTCCCGCTCACATCGCCATCGTTGGATTTTGAATATCCTGCCAGGGCATAGCCGAAATCGGAAGTGGCAACAACAGCGTTGGTTGTATCAAGATCAGAGCCCCCAAAGGTGCTTTGCCATAGAATACCGCCCGAGGAGTCTATCTCCAGCACCCAGGCATCGCGCTCGCCGTGATTGTTTGTAATATCTCCATCGGTAGAAAAAGACACCCCGGAAATCACATACCCGCCGTTTGTACTCTCAACGATATAAGAGGAAAGGTCATCAGCACTCCCACCATAGCATTTCTGCCATTCCAAATTTCCGGCTCCGTCTATTTTAACGACCCAATAATCATTACCGCCGTGGTTACCACTAACTTCACCGTTATTGGATTTAGAATAGCCGGAAATAATATAGCCATTATCATCTGTCAATAAAATAGCGAGACTATAATCATCTTGGCTGCCCCCGTAGTTTTTTTGCCATTCCATATCTCCAATTGGATCCAATTTCAGCACCCAATAATCATAGCCGCCGTGAGGATTTGTTATATCACCATCGGTGGAACGGCTCATTCCGGTAACAATATATCCACCATTGGGGGTTTGCTTTACGTCCTGTGCATAGTCGCTTTCGGAACCCCCGTATGTTTTTTGCCATTCAATGGTTCCCTGGGCGTTAGTCTTAAAAATCCAATAATCGCGTTCCCCTTGGTTATTGGTTATATCGCCATCGTTTGAGGTGGTAGGTGCAATAAATAAAAATCCGCCATCGGTGGTTTCAATCATCCCAGTAATATATTCATTTAAGCTTCCGCCATACGATTTTTCCCATTGAATATCCCCAACGCTATTCAGTTTGACCGCCCACGCATCGTTCATTCCGTGGTTATTGCTTACATCGCCATCCGTAGATTCACTTTGCCCTCCAATTAAATATCCGCCATCACTGGTGTTTATAACACTGTACCCAAACTCATAACCTGAACCTCCATAGGAGCGTTCCCATTCCAGTTGGCCTGCCCCGTTTAGTTTAACCAGCCAATAATCCATATTGCCCTTGTTTTCCGAAACATCGCCATCACTCGATTCACTGTGCCCCATAACTATAAAGCCGTTATCAGGTGTCTGTATAATTTTATAGGCATATTCATTTCCAGATCCGCCCAAGGAATTTTGCCATTGCATATTCGCAGGTTGCCCCAGTAAACTATGGCTACAAATGAAAAGTACCAAAAACGTTAATTGTGTTTTCATTGCTTAAGAATTTTTTGAGTAAATGTTCTTCCTTCCTGAAGCGTAGCCGTAAGAAAATAGGCCCCTTTAGATAAGTTTTCAAGATTTAATGAGGAAATATCAGTATCCCTTTTGTAAAAAACTTGCTGTCCCAATAAGTTTGAAATAGAGATTTCCGTTACGGGAACCCCAGATTTAATATTAAGGGAATTAGCAACCGGATTGGGGTAAAGTTCAATGGGCACAATCGATACTTCCGGGGAAGAAAGCAGGCTCTCCAGCTGTATCGAAATAAAGTCTGAAGCTCCGTGGTTGCCAGTTATTTCACCGTCATCGGAATAGGAATATCCTGCAAAAAGTAGATTTCCGCTATCATTTAAGCCGATAGCATTTATATAGTCATGGTGAGACCCACCGTAGGAACGCTCCCAAGCAATGTTGCCCGTGGCATTTATTTGAAAGACCCAACAATCGAAGTTCCCATGATTATTGCCCACATCCCCATCGCTGGATTGACTGCTCGTTCCTATTAAATAATTCCCGGCATCCGTGGGTATGATCGCTTCGCCAAAATCGCCAAAACTTCCGCCGTATGATTTTTCCCAATCCAAATTTCCGGAAGCATCCAACTTCAAAATCCATACATCGTACCAATCGTAGTGGTTGCCGATATCCCCATCACTGGATTCTGAAGCACCTACCACAAGATACCCACCGTCATCGGTCTGAATTACATCTTTTGGGCGTTCCCGTTCGGAACCTCCATAATCATGCTGCCATTGCAATGCACCAAAACTATCTGTTTTTACAATCCAATAATCACTGAGGCCCTGATTGCCGGAAACATCCCCATCAGACGATTCAGAATCGCCAACCAATATATATCCGTTATCAGAGGTTTGTTTTATTGCCCAGACATACTCAATGGCCGAGCCACCGTAATTATTTTCCCATTCAATTGCTCCTGCGGGGTCTATTTTTACCATCCAATAATCTTGGATGCCATTGTTGGCGCCAACATCGCCATTGGAAGAATACGAATTTCCGGCAACCATGTAACCGCCATCTGCCGTTTGAATAATAGCTTGGGCATCGTCATTATTTGTTCCGCCATAGGTCTGTTCCCACACTATGTTTCCGGCACTATCCAATTTCAATACCCAAAAATCACGACTTCCGTGATTGGACGAAACATCACCATCATTTGAAGCGGTACTGCCCGCAACCATGTAACCGCCATCAGCGGTTTGGATAATTGAATTGGCGCGATCGTCCGCGGAGCCGCCAAAAGCCTTTTCCCATTCCAAAACGCCACTGGCATCAAGCTTTACGACCCAATAATCCTTGCCTCCGTGATTTCCGGTGACGTTCCCGTCATTAGACTCGGTAAAACCCGCCAAAATAATACCGCCATCTTCCGTCACGGCTGAAGATTGGGCTTCATCATTAAGCGTACCACCCAAGGAGTTTTGCCAGATAATATCGGGCTGCGCAATTATGCAAGAGGTCCAGAACAAAAAAATAAGAGAAGGAAATCCTTTACTAAGGATGTTAGAATTTAAAAAAAACGCATTCATAGATAAAAAGTTTAATGGTTTCTGTTGCAAAGATTTACTTAAACCATAAACTTCTTTTGCTCTATTGTTTCAAATAATAGAACAAATGTAACAAAGACGATTTTTTTTAAAATTTTACCGAATGGAATATTAAATATTGGGGTGGTTTTTAGGAGTTTCTTTAAAATGTACACTTTAATTTTTAAATCATAAAGGAATATTCCCGTGCTTTCGGTTTGGCCGCGGAACGTCCTTCGTTTCCAACATGGCAAAAGCCTTCAGCAGTTTTCTGCGCGTTTCGCGGGGCTGGATTACCTCATCGATAAATCCGCGCTGTGCGGCCTTAAATGGATTGGCAAATTTTTCGGCATATTCCGCTTCCTTTTCCGAAAGTTTCAGTTCGGGATTGGCAGCTTCGGCGATTTCTTTTCTAAAAATAATCTCGCTGGCGCCCTTTGCGCCCATCACGGCAATTTCAGCCGTTGGCCATGCGTAGTTCATATCGGTGCCAATGTGTTTACTGTTCATTACATCGTAAGCACCGCCATAGGCTTTTCGGGTTATTACCGTAACACGAGGCACGGTTGCTTCGCTTAAAGCAAATAATAATTTTGCACCGTTTAAAATGATGCCGTTCCATTCTTGGTCGGTTCCCGGAAGAAATCCCGGCACGTCCACCAAAACCAAAAGTGGAATATTGAAACAATCGCAGAAACGCGTAAACCGTGCACCTTTTTTGGAACTATCCACATCAAGAACACCCGCCAAGCTCATCGGTTGATTTGCAACGATGCCGATACTTCTGCCGCCCAATCGTGCAAAACCGACTATAATGTTGTCCGCGTAATCTTTATGCACTTCAAAAAACGAATCCGCATCAATAATTCCCTTGATTACGGCGTGCATATCGTAGGGTTTGTTTGCGGAATCCGGGACGATGCTTTCCAGTTCCTCCCGAAACTCATCGGCAGCTTCAAAAGGCAGTTTATCAGTTACGGATTTATTGTTCTGCGGAAGATAGCTGAGCAGGGTTTTAATCTGTTCCAAACACACAATATCATTCGCCGCCGTGAAATGTGTCACCCCACTTTTGGTGGCGTGGGTCCGCGCACCGCCAAGTTCTTCGGAAGTAACGTTTTCATTGGTTACGGTTTTCACCACGTTGGGTCCCGTAACGAACATATAACTGCTGTCCTGCACCATTAAAGTGAAATCGGTCATCGCAGGCGAATACACTGCACCCCCGGCACAAGGCCCCATAATTGCCGAAATCTGCGGGATTACGCCCGAAGCCTGCACATTTCTGTAAAAAATATCGGCATAGCCCCCCAAAGACCGTACGCCTTCTTGAATCCTTGCACCACCAGAATCGTTCAAGCCAATCACGGGCGCACCAACGCTCAGGGCGTGATCCATTATTTTACAGATTTTCTCAGCATGCGTTTCGGAAAGCGCACCGCCAAAAACCGTGAAATCCTGTGCGAAAATATATACCAAACGACCATTGATGGTGCCATAGCCCGTAACTACACCATCGCCGTAATACACTTCGTTTTGCATATTAAAATCGGTCGTGCGGTGAGTTACGAGGATGCCCATTTCCTCGAAGGAGCCTTCGTCGAGGAGATATTCCACACGTTCGCGGGCGGTGAGTTTTTTCTTTTCGTGCTGTTTTGCAATTCGTTTTTCGCCGCCGCCTTTTTTGGCTTCGGAAAGGATTGCTTGCAGTTTTTTATTGTTGTCGGTCATATTATATGCATTAAAACCCCAAAGGTTTTGGAAACCTTTGGGGTTTGGTTTGCTACTTCGGCATACGAAGCATTTCTGAATCTTTTAAATATTGTTTTAATGCGAAAAGCGCCGCCACTTTGGCTTCCTCTTCATTGATGGCTTTCAGCTTTTCTTCGGAATAGTATTTCTTTACAAAATTGGTGTCGAAATTTCCACTTCGGAAGGCTTCGTGTTCAAAAACGAATTTTCCAAAGGGAAGCGTGGTGCTTACACCTTCAATATCGTATTCCGAAATGGCTTCCAGCATCCGCTGCATCGCCTCGTTTCGGGTTTTTCCGTAGGTAATCAATTTTGAAAGCATGGGGTCATATTGAATCGGTACCTGCATGCCTTCGGTAAAACCGTCGTCCACGCGAATGTTTTTTCCGCTCGGCGGACTATACACTTCCAACTTTCCAACGCTTGGCATAAAGTTGTTCAATGGGTCTTCTGCATAAACACGCAATTCAAAAGCATGACCCGAGATTTTTAGATCTTCCTGCGAAAAGGAAAGCTTTTCATTATTGGCAACGTTTATCTGTTGTTCCACCAAATCGAGGCCGGTAATGAGTTCGGTAACGGGATGCTCCACTTGCAGGCGGGTGTTCATTTCGAGGAAATAGAAATTGTGTTTGTCGTCCAAAAGAAATTCCACCGTTCCCGCGCCCACATACTCACAGGCTTTTGCAACTTTTACAGCCGCTTCGCCCATTTGGTTGCGCAATTCCGGCGTCAAAACCGAGGAAGGTGCTTCCTCTACTACTTTTTGGTGGCGGCGCTGAATGCTGCATTCGCGCTCAAAAAGATGGACGGTGTTGCCAAAATTATCTGCCAAAACCTGGATTTCGATGTGTCGCGGCGAGGTGACAAATTTTTCAATAAAAACGGAGCCGTCGCCAAAAGCGTTTTCGGCCTCGCTGATGGCGCGCTTCATCTGTTCCTCAAATTCTTTGGAATTTTCAACAATGCGCATGCCTTTTCCGCCACCGCCAGCGGACGCTTTTATAAGAATTGGGAAGCCAATTTCTTTTGCGATTTCCTTTGCTGAGGCAACATCGGTAATAGCTTCATCGGTGCCGGGAACCATTGGGATATCGTATTTTTTCACGGCGTCCTTTGCGGCGAGCTTGCTTCCCATGATGCGGATGGCATGCGATTTTGGGCCGATGAAAATCATTCCGCTTTTTTCGACACTTTCGCCGAATTCGGCATTTTCACTTAAAAATCCGTAGCCGGGATGGATGGCATCCACATTCAATTCCTTGGCAACCTTTATGATTTTATCGCCTAAAAGATAGGATTCGTTGGAAGGCGGCGGGCCTATGCAAACGGCTTCATCCGCAAACTTTACGTGGGGCGCATTTCTGTCTGCTTCGGAAAAAACGGCAACCGTTTTAATGCCCATGTTTCGGGCGGTTTTCATTATTCGCAAAGCAATTTCGCCTCGGTTGGCGACCAATATTTTCTTAATCATTTTTTTTCAATTCAATTAGCAGTTTTCCTTTATCGACGGTTTCGCCTTTGGCAATAGTTACCGATTTTACAACGCCATCGCGCGGCGCCGTGAGCGTATTTTCCATCTTCATCGCTTCTAAAACGCAGAGGAAATCGCCTTTTTTTACTTCATCGCCTTCGGAAACGTTTACTTCCAAAATAATGCCCGGCATCGGGGCGTGGATTTCGTCTTCAAAAGAATCATTCCCAAGTGAAAGTCCCATTTTGGAAATAAGGGCGTCCAGTTCATTTTCAATCTTCACTTGATAGCGATTGCTATTTATTGATAGCGTGTAAATTCTATTTCTAAAATCTGCCCCGAGGGTTTCAACCTCAACCGATTTATTATTATAAATGATATTGGATTTTTTGTTATCGGAAATCACGTCAAGTGTTTCCAAATCTTTCGCTTGCAATGAAAACTCAAAGGTATCATTGACAATCGTTTTAAATTTTTCTTCCATAAACTGAAATTTTGATAAAGGTAAGATTTGTTGAAAGATTATGCCAATGCTTATCCATCGTAAAATAAAAAACCTCGCTGATAAATTATATCAACAAGGTTTTTGCTTTAAACATTTGGCTTTAAACCTATTTTTTGGGCTTTGATTTGGGTTTTGGTTTCGGTTTTGAACTTGCCGCTTTTGGTTTTGCTTTTACAGCACTTTCTGACTTCAACTTTTTTCTAACCCCGCTTAATGCTGTCCTCAACTCATTGATTCGGGTTTCCAAATCCTTTTGCGGCTTAAAAACTTCGCCAGGTAAACCTGCTGCTACATTAAGAGAATGGGTCAAAAATTCGAGATGCTCCAGTTCTGCCGCTTTTTTTCCTTCGGAACCGGCTTTTTGCCATATTTTCTTAAAGTTTTGAATGACCTCATCCCATTTTGTTTCAATTTTTTCATCTTCAATAATCATGAGAAGACATAAATCTATATTCAAACAGGCAATCAAGTCCCAATAGTCAAGGTCTTGGACCTCAGATTTTTCTTTTAATTTATTTTGTTGCTCCCCCAGTATTTGTTGTACTTCGGAAATAGATCTCAATTTATATTTTTTTCGATCTACGGTAAATTCACTGCCATAGCCCATTGCACCGCTCAATACTAATATGCAAGCGAGTTCTATGGAATTTACGATGGAATAAGTTTTATTTGAATTGAAATCATTAGTATAGGCCCTCTCATAATGGGAGATTGCAGTTTTAAAGGCATTTATTCGCTTTTTGGCGTCTGGAGCCAACATCGCCAACCGTTTGTAGGCACTGCCCAAAAGATTGTGGCGTTCGGCTGTTTCGCCTGCAAAAAGCAATACGGTAAGGTCGCTGATAACGCGTTCCGTCTTTTGATACGCTTCTTTTTTGGAAGCTGCAGTGGCATTTTCATTTTCGAAAATTTCCTTGATGTACATCTTTGCCCGTGTGTTGCAATATTTTTCCATACAGGAAAAGGAGAAATCGGCATTTTCCATTTTTAGGAGCTCTTCATAATTATTTGAAGCTTCAATATACATGGCCAGTTCCTGATAAATTTTAGCGACTCTTTCAATAATTTGCGGGGTCCTGAAAACATCCCTGTCCACCGCGGTCATAATAGTGTTCAATTCTGCTAAATGGTCTTTATCTGAACTCGTTGTCATCTGTAATTGATTCGATAGGTTATCGAGATCTATCTCTGCTTCCTGTGGGACGATATAACTTGGCAACCAAGAACTTTTTCCTGCAGAGACCCCTTTCAGTTTAAAGAAAGGATCGCCATAACATTGATAGGCTCCCCAAGTATTGTTGCCCGGATGTTTTTCATAAATATAATTTCGGGCATTTTTCACGGCATCGCCAAAATTATTCCCGGAGAACATATTGTTATAAAAAACCTGTGCAAAATCCAATGCTGCGGCATCATTAACAGCCCAACCGGCAGCGATCACGGCTTTCACTCCTATGCTTATCAATTGTGTGCCAATGTTTGCGGCCAATTTGTACCGGTCCCGATAAAACCTTTCGTCTTCCGAATTAGTATAACCAAGGTGGCAACAGTTTACGAAAACGAGTTCCGGTACTACGGGCATCTGCTCAATTTCGAATACCGTAAGAAAAATATCCTTGCCGATAACCATTCCCGATTTTCTTGGAGACTTTGCGTTGAAAACCCCATGACCTGCCAAATGTATTATTGTATAGTCATTGCAGAAAAAACTCTTGACTATGCTCGCGGCGCCTGTTCCTATAAGACTTGTGGTAGGGTAGCCTACATTTTCCAATGTATCTTTAACCATAGTTCCCTCTTCTTTTGCACCTGGCAATTGGGAAATAAAACCATCTAATATAGGGTCAGCTATAATCAGGGCTCCTTTTTCCGCCACACGTTTTATATTGATTCTGTAGTCTTTGGTGGATAACTGTCGTATCATACCGGCACTGATGCAAAGCGGTTTGGAATTGGTTGTATTGTCCTGAAGCAATTCCCACGGATAGGAAGCTGTTTTGCTATCGAGTATCCAAGAAATGTTTCCTTTTCGTTTAAGTTTCTCCTTTAAGTTATTGGGAATCAATAATTCGAAAAGCGTTTTTGCCGTACAGGCAGACCACTGGTTACTGCTGGAAACTTCCGAGATAAAGAGGTCTATCAATGGCGTACTGCTGTAGAGTTCGTTCTCTTCTTCCCTGGAATCGCGTGTGGAAGAACCAAAAACCATACTGGAAAGTTCTCCGGTTTGTTCGTTGGCTTCTTTGTATTTAATAGTTATCCTGTTCCACCAATCTTCCGCAGTGTCCAACGGCGTTCTTTTTTGGATACCCAATAAATTTGTGATCCGCTTATTGCCAATAATAATATTGAAAGTTGAATTTTCCTTATTGGCTATTTTGTTGAGCACATACATACAGTTTAAGGCCCGGTCTGCGTAAAGTTCAACTATTTCAATATGCTGAACCGTGCCGTAACCATCGGCCCCCAACATTTTTATTTTTTCATTGGCTCTATTAACCCCATAAATAATCGCTTTAAGCGAGCCTTCAACGGAAAGGCCACCGTAGCCCGATGCAACGCTTAAAGAAGAAACCCCTATGCCTTTTTTGGAAACGGCATCACCTCGGATTATTATCAAATAATTCAAAACTGCTTGTTCCACAGATTTTGAAAGTTGATAAGCGGTAAGTTGGTCTGGTTCCCCAAGCCCAACGATGATTGCACCTTCAAAGTCGCATTCCTTTATTTTGCGAAATATAGCGCTCGTACCAATTTCACCGGGGTAAAGCCCCAATCTGTGTTTAGCAGTCAGGCTACCGTTAAGATAATTGTCTATGGACTTTTCCGCATAAAGCACACCATCATTCAAAAAATGGCCTGCAATAATTGGATATTCAGCATATCGTAAATCGCCATTACTAACGGTGACGCTAACCGGAATTTGGCTGCCAACCGGTTCTATTTCATCAGCAAGGCCCAAGATTGTTTTTTCCAAACCATTTTCGGATAGATCAAAATCTATATCCGGTTCAGCCCTAAAGATTGTTTCCTCCCCGCGCAATAAGGGTTTGGTATTGCGGAGCAATTTGGTTTGCCCGGTGGAAAGGATTTCTTCTATCGCATTAAAAAGATCGGGCTCATTGGCCAGGGCACCGTGGGTAACCCGTGAATAATAAACCGCATTGGCCTCAACAAGCTGTTTCGGAATACCGGATGCCCAAGTTACACTTTGGTCGCCTTCGCTGGTGTAGAGGAAATACAGTTGCTTTTTCGGCGGAATTTCGTCGAGATAATAACCACAGGGTGTCATTTTATCCTTTCCGGCAATATAGACCATGCTTGAATAATCTATTTCGTCCCGTTTCTTTAATATGTTGTCGCGGTAATTTTTAAAGTAATCCAAATCGGACTGCTGCGGTAAGGGCCAATCCGTTTTTCCGAAATATTTCCGCATATTTTCCCAAGTCTCCATTTTTGCGAAATCGTTTTTCGGATCGGTTGTTAAAGGCAGCAAGGCCAAAATTCCAGGAAATTTCGAAAACATTTTAAGCAACGTTTCCTTGGTATGGAAAAGGTCCAATTTGCTCAACTTTTGGATTATGGCGTCCTCTCCGAACAAAACCGAAGGAATACGGAACGAGCCCCCAAGCGGCGATCCGAGAAAGAGCAATCTAAAGCCTTTTGAATCTTTTAACTCCCGCCAAGTATCGTCGTGGTTTAGAATAAAATCACGCACCAACAGCCCGCCCATGGAATGCCCAATAATCTTTATGGGCTGCCCAATTTTAAGCAGACTTTTAATTTTTATATTGAATTCACTTGCACATTCGGGAAGCGGTTTGCGCCAATCAAAGGGATAGACCACCACATCGTATTTGCCCGATAACCATTTGTAAAGTTTGAAATATGAAGTTTTTACAACGGAATCCGCAACAATTTTATTTACATTGGAATAGTTAAGGTTTATCAATCCGCCAGTAAGAATACGTCCGTAATGGAGCCATATTTCCTTGTCTTTTTGCGTAAGGTTGGAGCCCATGATTCCCGGCAGCATAACCACAATGGGTTTGGAGCCGGAAGGTGGCGATGTGGAAGGATACAGTTCTCCAGATTCCACGAGGGCTCTATCGCTTCCGGGAATTTCATTTTGTGCAATACATTTAAATCCCGGAATAAGCTGCCCTTCAGCGGTTTTAAGCACCAAGTCTATTGCTTCGCGGGTTTTATCATTTTCGAAGTACTTTACGTGGTTTACGTCAGCCCCTTGGTCGAAGAAATATTGAATATTGTCCTTGCGCTTTGCACCCAAATACATAGAATCTGTATTCACGACCAAGTCATTGCGTTGCCAGTAGAACAATTTTCCGAGGATTACAAAAAGCCCCTGTCCTGAAAAGCTTACCCGTCCGTTTCCTGAAATAATAGCCAAAGGTTTTCCGTTGATGGCGGTTTCCGGCGAAGGGTCGTTCAAAATTTTTATAAACGGCGATTCCGGTCTTTGGGCTTCCAAACCGGGAAGTACCGAAACGTCGTCCTTACTCTCAACGGCTGCGGAAAGCAATTCCTTTAAAATATCTCCAAACGCACCTCCAACCAAGGTTATCAAATTAAAAAACACATTCAGAATGTGATCCAACCTTTTTGAGGCCAGCTTGGTACCCGCGGCGGGACAGCCAACCCTGATAAATTTGGCTACGGTTATCTTTTTATGCTTAAAAATTCTGTTGAGCGCTTCTATGTTTTCAATGTCTTCTTCCCTATCGCCTTCTTTTTCGAGCAATGCAATGTGGTCATTGGTAAACCCAATGGCTGCTTGCTCATTGTTATTGCTGTACTTATTCAGAATATCGCCCACAATCCCGCCTCTGGAATGGGTGAGCATATGCACAACGGAATTATCGGGCAACATTTTGGCCAATTTCACCACATTCAATAACGGACTTTCGGTAAGGGTCCTATGCTGAAAAGCGAGCACGTTTTTACCATAAATCTGATGCAGCGTATTCCAAACGGGAGAAGCCTTTAAATCCTGGAATGCCCCAAACGTATCTGAATTCGTTCCGTGTATAAAAAGAAAAAACGGGCTATTCGAAGGTTTTCCATCGAAAACACCAAATTTAAAATCCCTATCAACCGTAAACAATGCTGCGCCCGTAGCCAAAAAGTTTTTGGGCATAACGGCAGGGTCTATTTCGTTTTGCAGATGTTGGTCTTCCAGTTTTTTTGAAAGTGCCGCCACGCCACTACCAAGGGCCTTTTTCGCGAATACTTTTAAAAGTTTCAACGCAATTTTGCCAACAATTCCCCTTTCCGTTGAAGGCGCATCCACCGAATCGGGCATCACAAAAACATCGGGCTGCATATCGCGGCTGCCCGGAGGTTTTAGGGCTGGATCGAGTTCCGGAAAAACCTCGTGCATGGTCGAGGCATCGCACATCCAAGAGGTGCCGTCGTCGAGAACCAGTTCCAACAACTTGTCATTTCCCTCTAATTGGATTTCGTGCTGATTGGAAACATCCCTATTGCTGGCCTGTAAATTATAAACAACGGCTCCTTCTGCGTCGGTTTCCTTTTCACCATAAACTACTAGTTTTTTGATCGGTTCCATAATATCGGGTATTAGGTTATTTTAAAAAATAGACTGCTTTTTTTAATAGAAAAACCTGGATTTTGGCATACAATGCTCAAATACAGCAGTTTGAATAATTTCTAAATTTAAGGTTAAATGAATTAAACAAACCCTAAATCACTGATTGTAAGCTACTTAAATAAAAAAGGGGATGTTTCGTGAGGAGATCAAAAGTTACAATAATTTTTCACATTCCGGCAAAATTTTATCGGTTGAATTTTCTGAAGGAAGAAATAACCATTTTTCAACGCAATAAATTTTTAAGGGTTTCCATTTTTATAACATAATTTCAGTATCTTTTTGAAAACAAAATGATTATGAAATGCCCATTGCCAAAATGCAAACCAACCGAAAATGTCCCGGCAGCTATCGGCATGGGCATTCCACCAGCCTGCTTACAAGGCAGGTCTTTCTATTTTTCTAAATATGTTATACAGATGAAAAAGTACATTGTCTTTGCAACAGCCTTCATTTTTTTCACATCCTGTGCCCAGCACAAAAAGAAAAATGATGTAGCGCTGAAAACCGAACCGCAAACCTATAAAATTGAAGAAGCGGTGGACGGGTTGACCATTCCGTGGGGAATGACGTGGCTTCCCGACGGCAGTATGCTCATTACCGAGAAGGATGGGCGATTGATTCATTTTAAAAATGGTGAAAAAACCGAGATAGCCAACGTGCCGGCCGTTTACAACAGTGGCCAAGGCGGTTTGCTGGATATAGAATTGCACCCGAATTATAAAGAAAACGGTTGGATTTATATGACATACGCTTCGGAAGAAGGACCCGGGAAAGGAGGCAATACCGCTTTGATGCGGTGCAAGTTGGAAGGCAATTCGCTTACAAATATTGAAACCCTTTACAAAGCCGAACCCAATACTACGGCCGGACAGCACTTCGGTTCGCGGATTGAATTTGACAACGATGGTTTTGTGTATTTCTCCATTGGCGACCGAGGTGAACGCGATGTAAATCCGCAGGACATAACCCGTGATGGCGGTAAAATTTACCGATTGAACGATGACGGCAGCATCCCAACTGACAATCCATTTTACAACGAAGCCAATGCCAAAAAAGCAATTTACACCTTCGGCAACCGCAATCCACAGGGAATGGCAAAGCATCCCAAAACCGGAAAAATCTGGATGCACGAGCATGGGCCAAAAGGAGGCGATGAAATAAACATTGTAAAGAAAGGCGCCAATTACGGCTGGCCCATTGTAACATACGGTATCAATTACAGCGGTACAAAAATTACCGATGAAACCACGAAACCCGGAATTGAACCGCCCATTTATTATTGGGTTCCATCCATTGCGCCCTGCGGGATGGCGTTTGTTACAGGCGATAAATACACGGAGTGGAAATACAAGTTACTGGTGGGTTCTTTAAAGTTTGGCTATGTGGAATTGCTTACTTTGGAAGACGAAGAGGTGACAAATCGTGAAAAAATAGCACAGGATATCGGGCGGGTTCGAAACGTAAAAATGGGCCCGGACGGATTGATTTATATCGCCGTGGAAGGGCAGGGAATTTTTAGATTAGTGCCTGAATAAAAAATGACCACGAATATATTTATAAAATTATTCGTGTATTCGTGGTCAACCTTTACTTTTTAGTTCCTTTTTTTCTTTTTCTCCAGAAATCAAAAACGAACCAACCGATAACGGCAATCACAAAATACATCAGGTAAGAAACTGGCTTCCCGCTACCTCCAACGGTGGTGAAAAGCCTGTCCCAACGTACTTTTTTGTTTACTCCGTCCCAGCTCATCCATACAAAAACCGGTTTCCCCACCACGTGGTTGAAAGGTACAAAGCCCCAGGTACGGGCATCCTCACTGTTGTTTCGGTTGTCGCCCATCATCCAATAATAATCCATTTTAAAGGTGTAATCTGTAAGTGGCTGCCCGTTCAATAAAACTTCGGTGCCGGATTGGGTTATTTTATTGTCGATACCGAGTTCACTTCCTTCATATACTTCAATAATGCGTTTGTACAATGGCAGTGTTTCCGGGGTAATGGCAACGGTTGCGCCTTTCTTCGGAATATATAGCGGCCCAAAAAAATCGTTGTTCCAAGGATAGTTGTGGTTGTTTGGGAAAATGCCTTGGTCCCATATTCCTTTTTCATTGCGAAGACGCGCAATTTCAACCACATTTGGGTTGTTTTTCAGCATATTCAACGATTCTTCCGAAATCGCCGAAAAACGATAAGTCCCGTTTTGATAGCCATAACGGTCAGTAATGTCGTAACGGTTGTTAAGCATTTCGGGGTTTAGCTGCCCGTTTACTTTCACATCGTAAGAAAACTGAATTTTTGCGCGATCGGGCAAATCATTCTTTTTTCCGTTGATGAAAACATAGCCATCACGCACTTCCAAAGAGTCGCCCGGAAGTCCAACGCAACGTTTAACATAGTTCGATTTTTTATCGATAG
Organism: Aequorivita todarodis; assembly: GCF_028561335.1. GTDB lineage: Bacteria > Bacteroidota > Bacteroidia > Flavobacteriales > Flavobacteriaceae > Aequorivita > Aequorivita todarodis. The sequence goes on from NZ_JAQQTG010000020.1 coordinate 224,686, forward strand.
GCTTGTAATAATATTTTCCGTCGCCGTACTGCTGAAAGGCATTTACCGTATCCACGGGCCAGTTGAAAACTACAATGTCGTTATGCTTTATATCCTGAAAACCCGGAAGACGGAAATAAGGAATCTGCGGTTCAGAAAGATATGATTTTGTGTGAACCACCGGAATGGTATCGTGTACCATCGGAAAGGCAACGGGCGTCATAGGAGTACGCGCGCCGTAATGGAATTTACTCACAAAGAGGAAATCGCCCACCAAAAGTGTTTTTTCCAAAGAAGAAGTGGGGATGGTAAACGGCTGCATAATATAGGTATGCACTATAGTAGCGGCAACCACAGCAAACAAAATAGAACTCACCCACTCCCCTGTTGAAGTTCGAGGTTTTAGGCTTCTATCCTTTATATGAGATACTTTTTGAGTGTAGTTAATGTAATAGATATAAAGACCCAAGGTCACAATTCCCAAAATGGTATCTGTCGTCGAATTTCGGCCAAAACTGCGCAAGGTTTCTACCCAAACTACTGGGAACATAATTAGATTAACGATGGGCACGAAAAGCAAAATGGTCCACCACCACGGACGGTTGATAATCTTCATCAAAACCACGGCATTGTAAACCGGCACGGCTGCTTCCCAAGCTTTTCTACCCGCTATTTGGTACAACTTCCAGGTGCCGGCAAAATGGATTACCTGAACTATCAAAAAAAATATAAACCAACCTGTCCAACTCATAATTAATAAGCCCCCCGGCCCCCGAAGAGGGAGCAAGAGGAAATTTTTAAAATGTTATTTTTATAATCAAATTTGTAAATTCTAAATTCAAATGGATCTGCTCTATATTCCCCCTTTGGGGGTTAGGGGGCCAATACCTCTTTCATCGTAAAAATACCTTTTTTATCCTTTAAAAACTCTGCGGCCAAAATGGCTCCCAAAGCAAACCCCTCGCGGCTGTGGGCTTCGTGTTTTAGGGATATGGTATCTAAGGAAGAGTCGTAGGAAACGATATGGGTTCCCTTTACATCTTCTTCCCGTTTTGCTGTAATATTTAAAAAATTTTCTTCGGAAGTATTTAGCTTCCAATCCTTTTTATCACTGTGCTTCAATATTCCCTCGGCAATGGTGATGGCCGTGCCGCTGGGCGCGTCCTTCTTTTGAAGGTGATGGATTTCTTCTACGGAAACATTATAATCTTTCCACTTCGCCATCATCTTTGCGGCATAATCGTTTATGCTGAAAAAAAGGTTTACCCCCACGCTGAAGTTGGACGCATAGATAAAGCTTCCGTTACGGTTTTTACATAAGTTTACCATTTCATCATATTTATCAAGCCAGCCCGTTGTGCCCGAAATAATAGGTATTCCGGCTTTCAACGCCTTGGAAATATTTTCAACCGCGGCTTCGGGCGAAGAAAATTCGATGGCAACCTCAGCGTCCCCAAAATTTCCTTCGGAAGATTCGCTCGTACTTTTAAAAACGATGGAATGGCCCTTTTCCAAAGCCAATTTTTCAATGGTCTTGCCCATTTTTCCGTAACCGAGAAGTGCTATTTTCATAATTGGCGGGTGTTGGGTGCGGGATGCTGGGCGCGGGATGACGAGTGACGGGTGACGGAAGTATGAGGAATACATACAAAAAGTTGCATCCATTCTTGGTTCATATTTCTTTGTTCTCTCATCTTTATTCTGTTCTCTGTATTCTACTTAAACCGATACGTCAACGACATTCCGTACTGCGGTTTGGCGTTAAATTGGTTATAATCAAAATTGGGTTGCAGCGAAAGGTCCTCGCTTACTTCATATTGCCGTAAATGCGCATCCACATTGGCATCAACTACATTTAATAAATAAAAAGCAACCGTAACGATAATACTGATGCTCTTGTTTTTTTGGGCAGATTTTTGGGCATTTATCAAACGGTCGTCCGAGATTCCCTGAAACTCATCATCTGTATATCCCGCCAATCTTCTTTTATAAGCATTTCGAAAACGGTCGTAATCATCATCCTGCTGTTTGTAAAAGTAGATTCCGGCCGCCATTCCTGCGTAAATGATTGGGATTTTCCAATATTTTTTATTGTAAACCTGTCCAAGCCCGGGAACCACTGCGGAATAAAAAGCAGCCTTTGCCGGAGCCAAGGGGTTGTATTCTTCCTTTGGAAGAAGCGAATCGCTCACCACAATTACCCTTTCTTCCTTTTTTACAGTCAAAGAATCGGAAGTCTGCGCAAACAGTGCTGTGGCGAAGATTGAAAAAAAAATATTTAGGAACTTACTTTTCACTTTTGATCAGCTTCAAAATGCGCTCGAAGTCTTCTTTGTTCTTAAAAGGAACCACAAGCTGCCCTTTTCCCGATTTAGAAACCTTGACCTCTACCGAAGTCTCAAAAAGATCGGTCAATTCTTTCTTTGCCTTTTTGGCGAAAGGGGGCGCAGTCGCTTTTTGTGGCTTCGCTTTTTCTTCAGGGTTTTTATAGCCCCGTACCAAAGCCTCGGTATCGCGAACCGAGAGGCTTTGGCTTAAAATTTTTTCGTAAATATCAAGCTGGTCACTATTATCTTCAACATTTATCAATGCACGGCCGTGGCCCATCGTGATGAAGCCGTCGCGCATTCCTGTTTGGATGATGGGGTCCAATTTCAGCAAACGCAGATAGTTGGCGATCGTGGAACGGTTTTTCCCTACCCTGTCGCTCAGTTCCTCTTGGGTTACGTTTATTTCCTCGATCAACCGTTGGTAGGAAAGCGCGATTTCAATGGGATCCAAATCCTGCCGTTGGATGTTTTCCACCAAAGCCATTTCTAGGGATTCCTGATCGTTTGCAATACGAATATAGGCTGGAATAGTCTCCAAACCGACCAATTTTGAAGCGCGAAAACGGCGTTCGCCACTTACCAATTGATATTTGTTGAAATCCAGTTTTCGAACCGTGATGGGCTGGATAACGCCCAATTCCTTAATGGACGAGGCCAATTCACGAAGCGATTCTTCGTTAAAACTGGTTCGCGGCTGAAATGGATTTACTTCAATACTGCCCAATTCCAGCTCTACAATGCTGCCCACAACCTTGTCGGCATTTTTGTCTGCAACTGATTTTATATCGTTGGACGGGTCTTTCAAAAGTGCTGAAAGTCCGCGGCCCAAGGCTTGTTTTTTGGTCGCTTTCGCCATTTATTCTTTTTCGTTTTTCTGAATTAATTCGTGCGCCAGACTTAAATAATTGTCGGCGCCTTTACTCGCGGCATCGTAACTGATAATGCTTTCGCCATAGCTGGGCGCTTCACTTAAACGCACGTTTCGCTGAATGATTGTTTCAAAAACCATTTCGTCAAAATGCTTCTTCACTTCATCCACCACTTGGTTTGAAAGGCGTAGTCGCTGGTCGTACATAGTCAACAACAGACCTTCAATATCGAGGTTTACGTTGTGAATTTTTTGGACACTTTTAATGGTGTTCAAAAGCTTCCCAAGCCCTTCCAAGGCGAAATATTCACACTGAATTGGAATAATTACCGAATCTGCCGCAGTAAGGGCATTCAACGTAAGCAATCCCAGCGATGGCGCGCAATCAATCAGGATATAATCGTAATCTGCCTTTAGGCCATTGATGGCCTTTTTCAGCATATATTCGCGGTTTTCCACATCTACCAATTCAATCTCGATAGCAACCAAATCTATGTGTGAGGGTATTAGGTCTAAGTTGGGTGAATTTGTGGAAACGATGGCTTCCCTTGCGCTGGCGCTGTGCTCAAGCAATTGGTAGGTTCCCACTTCAACACTTTCCACATCAATGCCCAAACCTGAGGTGGCATTGGCTTGTGGATCTGCATCTATGAGTAAAACCTTCTTCTCCAAAACGCCCAATGCGGCCGCTAAATTTACTGAGGTCGTGGTCTTTCCGACGCCTCCTTTTTGGTTTGCAATTGCAATAATTTTACCCATTAATTTGCTTAAGATTTTAGTGGTTAAAAGTACAATTATTTATGTGGATAGAAAATTGTATTTGTTAACAGGAAGTAAACATTACCCCCTCCGTCAAAACAAACCGTTTCTGCCATAAACAGAAACGGTTTGTTTTGCCACCTCTCCCTGAAAAAGGGGGAGGAACTTTTGGGGAAATTCCAAATAATATTCAATTAGCAAAATTCAAAGCTAATAACACGTGCCATTTTTTTGGAATTTGGTGCTTGTAATTTGGAATTTCTTTATTTGGTTTTTTTAGATCGGATCATCTCCTCCAGCATATCCCACATCTGTTGGGGAACTTCTTCTAAAAGATTCATCTGTCCCGCTCCTTTCAGCCATTCGCCGCCGTCAATAACCACTACTTCACCGTTGATGTATGCCGAAAAATCGGAAACTAAATATGCGGCGAGGTTAGCGAGTTCCTGATGTTCGCCCACGCGTTTTACGGGAACTTTTTTCGCGGGATCGAACTTTTCCTTTAAATCGCCCGGCAGCAGTCTGTCCCAAGCACCTTTTGTAGGGAAGGGTCCCGGGGCAATGGCGTTAAAGCGGATGCCGTATTTTGCCCATTCCACAGCTAATGAACGCGTCATTGCCAATACGCCGGCTTTTGCCGTGGCACTGGGCACAACATAAGCAGAGCCTGTAAAAGCGTAGGTTGTAACGATATTTAAAACGGTTTTGTTCTCTTCTTTTTTATCTATCCAATGTTTTCCAAAGGCGAGGGTACAATTTTTAGTTCCTTTTAAAACGATGTCAATGATGGTATCAAAAGCATTTGCGGAAAGCCGTTCGGTGGGCGAAATGAAGTTGCCAGCAGCATTGTTCAGCAAAACATCCACGGTGCCAAATTCTTTCACAGAGGCTTCCACCATTGCTTCCACTTCGTCGTAATTGCGCACATCGCATTGTACGGGTAAAACTTTTCCGCCCGTTTGTTTTTCAAGCTCCTCTTTTACGGTTTGTAGTTTTTCAAGGTTTCGGGAAGTGATTACTACATTGGCGCCGAGCTCCAAAAAGTAGGTCGTCATTGCTTTTCCAAGGCCGCTGCCGCCGCCGGTTACTACTATCGTCTTTCCTTTTAGCGCGTCGTCGCGAAGCATTTTTGCTGTGTGGTCCATATTTTATGTGTTATTACGCAAAGATACGCAGAGAGGCGCAGAGTTGCACGGAGAATTCACTCTAAATAAACATTCAAAAAGACAGGTTTTATTTATTCAGATTTCCAAAGCAGTTTCTGTGCGGTGCCGTGATCACCCAGCTGATAAACGCGCAACGATGCAGCTTTAAATTTAATCGGTTTAAAAACATTTTCCGCCAAGCTGTCCAACACAATTTTCTGGGCAACCCCAAGACTGATGTGCGGATCGAAATTTTCATAACTGTATTTGTCCACAAATTTTGGAACATAAGCAACGGTAGATTCACTAATGGGGCTGCCGTCGGGGTTTTGAATGAATGATGCTTCGGAGCCGTTCTTCACTATAAACGGTTTTACCAGTGCAATCGTTTTCTCGTGAAGTTTCAATAATTGCCCACTTTTTCCAACGGAAATCATTGCGAAACTTTCTGCTTCGGCGTTATTATAGGAAATACTTTCGGCACTTAAACTGTCCTTTGCAATTGTTTGGAACAAACCCTCCAGAACTTTCTTCACTTTTGGCAAATCTTCTTGATTTATAAAACACTGCAAAAGCGTGATGTGCGGCACGTGGTTTTCGTCGAGCTTGATGGTTTTGGGATTGTTTTGATTTATCAGTGAATTCAACTGAAGCGATTGTGCATACATTTCTTCCGAAGGAATTAAAAGCACATCTATCGCGATTGTATTTTGCTTTTTTGGTGCGCACGAAAAAATGCCCAAACCAATAGCCAGAACAATTATATATTTCCCCATTCTTAAAACCGCTTTATTTTACAATCATTTTTATGGTTTGGGAAGTAACGTTATTGTCCAATTTCAACAAATAAATTCCACTTGCAAGATTGTGGCCCCAGGTAATATTTTGCTGTGGTAAGCTCCAGGTCTGCTCCATCAATTTCTGACCGGAAATGCTGAAAACCGAAGTTGTCAATTTATTGTTTGAAGCATGCTTCGGAATTGCTATAACGATGTTGTTTGAGACCGGATTTTGCGAAAGCACGAATTGATTGTCCAAATGGTTTTCTGAAATTCCTATCGTTCCATTTCTAATTTCATCCAAAGCAAACTGGGCGCTTGCTGCGGTAACGGTTACGTGGTCTTCATTTTCGTTGGGAATGTAAAAATTGACAAAGGGCGAATTGGCCAAATTGGGTATGGCGAACCAATCGGGGTCGTCAATCGCCAAAGCGCTCATGGTTGGAACGAAGGAATACAAATCCTGTTGCAGGGCATTGATGAAATCTATCAAAACCTGATTGCCGCCACCATCGCCAAGGGCATCGCTGATGCTACCCGTTCCGCCGGGGGCACTGTCAACGCCATCGCTGGTACCTGTAGCTTGCGAAATAGTCTGGTATGTATTTATGGGAATACCAAAAAAGTTGACGGTTACATCGGTAACCGTATTGGTTTGGTTGGCGGCTGGTGTAAACTTTAGCGCCACGTCCACATCGGTGGTTGCGTCTATGGTAAGATTGGTATCAATCACCGTAATTCCCGGGCTTCCTGTGGTAGTACCGTTTCCGGCGCCATTGATCATTGTTACGTTTCTTACGTTGCTTGGGAAACCCAAGGCGTCCAGTTCTGCCTGAAACTGGTCTCTAAAACCCGGAGCGCCCAAGGGCAAGAGTTTGGTGGGGTCTTGTTCGTAGTCTGATCCTGCCAATAAATGCCCCAGCAGATGGTCCACGAGCATTTCCTTGGCGGCTGGCGAATTCAACAACTGGTCCACAACCTGTTGTGCTGTGGGATCGCCCACCTGTACTGCGAAATAGTTTATTAAATACTGAAGGCTTATCGGGATGTTTGCGCCGCGGTGGGGGGAATCAAACGAAAGGTACAATCGTGTTTCGGAATCAAGACTGTTGTCCTCCATATAAGCCAAGGCATAGCGGGCAATAAGGCCACCCATACTTGGACCGAGGACTACGAGTTCTTCATTGCCCACTTTGTCTGCGTTTAATTTCTGGATCATTGCAACCAAGACCATGGCGTTGCGCTGAATGTAGTCCGCACCGCCGTCTATGTCTTTTCCGCCTGTGTTGTATAATGGTGCGTTAAGGATGACGATATCAAACCCTTCATCGCGGAGGATGTCCGCAAGATTTTGGCCGTCAAAACTTAAGCTGGCGTAAAGTCCGCCGATATCGCGAGAATCGCCCGGGTCAAAGCCATCGAGAACGAGTATGGGCTTGTCCAGCACGCCATCTACATTATCCAAATAGATTTCGTATTCCCCTTGCCCAAAATAGGCTTGGGTTTCGTCATAACCTTGGTAAGCGATAGTCGCGGTAATGGTTTCGACCACCGTGCTTTCAGGGTATATTGCGTTTTCAGGAATATTTTGAAAACGTATTTGGGCGAAGGTCAGCTGGGCAGTAAAAATTAAAAGCAGGATGTAAAGGTTTTTCATTGGGTATTGTTTTGGTTTTGATTTGGAAAGGTAGTGAAAATTTAGTTTTCGGTTTTGGCGAATTCAGAGCGCATCATACAAATAGCATTACCGTTATTTTTTGTGGAATATACTTTCGTATCTTTGGAAAAAGGCTTGATTATGACCACAAAAGAAGAAATTTTGAAAATTTTGAAATCAAACCAATCAAAGTTTGTGGAGTTTGGTATTCAGAATATTGGGTTGTTCGGTTCCTACGGGCGTGGGGAGCAATCCAATGCAAGCGATATTGACTTTTTAATCGATTTTGAGCCCAAACACGAAAATTTCGACAATTTAATGAAGGTATATGATTTTTTGGAGGAATTGTTCCCAAATGAAAAAATCGAAATAATTACCAAAAATGGATTGAGTCCGCATATCGGCCCCCATATTTTAAACGAAGTACAGTATGCATAATAACACCACGGAATTTCTTAAGCATATTTTGGATGAGTGTCGGTACATTATTTCGGTTACAGAAAATTGTAGCTATGAACAATTTTTGGAGGATGAAACTCTGAAACGGGCCATTGTAAGGAGTTTAGAAATCATAGGCGAAGCAACCAAAAAAATTCCAGCCGATTTCAAACTAAAATGGAATTCCATTGAATGGAAAAACATGGCTGGTATGCGCGACCGATTGATTCACGATTATATGGGAGTCAATTACATTATTGTCTGGGATGTAGTGAAAAATAAAATTCCAAAACTCACGCTACAACTGCAACAAGTTCTCGAATAGTTTTCAAAGAAAACCTTAAAACCTCAAAAACCACCGCATCAATTTCAATCGCAAAGGTGTATGCGGATAGTATCGAATAGAAGGGTCCAACCAAGTAGGCTTGTCCATAACACTTTTGTAATGCGTAAAGGCCCTAAAGCCCGCCTCGCCGTGGTAATTGCCGATGCCGCTTTGGCCCACGCCGCCAAAAGGCAGGTTCGAATTGCTGATGTGCATTACCGTTTCATTAATTGCGCCGCCTCCAAAGGAAATCTCTTTTAATACTTTCTTCTTTATGGAACTACTTTTTGTAAAGAGATAACAAGACAACGGTTTGGGAAGACTATTCACTTTAGCAATAGCCTCTTCAATAGTTTCATAAGTGAGTACAGGCAGGATGGGGCCAAAAATTTCCTCTTGCATCACCGCATCATCCATAGTCACGTTTTTTAGAATAGTGGGCTGGATGTAACGGGTTTCTTTGTGGGTTTGGCCGCCATAATATATTTTTTCGGGATTGAGCATTTTGATAAGCCGCTCAAAATTATCGTTATTGATTATTTGAAGATAATTATCATTTTCAAAAGCAAAGTGCTGGCTTATGATTTCCTCTTTTGCCCGTTCGAGAAATTTCTGTTCGATGCTTTTGTGGACGAGGATATAGTCTGGGGCAATACAGGTTTGGCCTGCGTTCAGAAATTTCCCCCAAACCAGTCGTCTTACCGAAACTTTCAGATTGCAGTTTTCAGTAACTATTGCGGGGCTTTTACCACCTAATTCTAAAGTTACGGGCGTGAGGTTTTCTGCTGCGGCCTTATAAACTATCTTGCCTACTTTGGTGCTACCGGTAAAAAATATTTTGTCGAATTTCTGCTTTAAAAGTTCTTGGGTCTCTTGTACTCCACCTTCAACTACCGTGAAAAAAGCTGGGTCAAAATTTTCCTTTACAATTTTCGCCATTGCGGCGGCAGTGTTTGAGGGAAGTTCGCTGGGTTTTAGTATTACCGTGTTCCCCGCGGCAATGGCTGCAATTACCGGGGCGAAGGAAAGTTGGTATGGATAATTCCAAGCGCCAATCACAAGACACACGCCCAAAGGCTCCGGAATGATGTAGCTGGAAGCCGGAAAATTTAGAATCCCCGTAGAAACGGGCTTGGTGCGTGTCCATTTAAAAATATTGCTCCGTGCTTCCTTAATATCCTTGAAAAGCAGGGAAAGCTCGGTAGTGTAATTATCAAACTCTGACTTTTTAAAATCGTTGTAAATAGCTTCGTGAAGCAGGGACTCATTTTGTTGTAATGCCTGTTGAAGAATTTTTAATTGCTTTCTTCTAAAGTGAAGGTTTTTGGTGGCGTGAGTGTTGAAGAAGTTGCGCTGCCGGTTGACGATTTCATTCATAGTTTTGTTGTAATTTTACTCCTATCGTGAACATCCCCCTAGCCCCCTTCAAAGGGGGAATTGATTCTGACTTAATTCGTGAAGCGTCAAAAAAAATAAATTTCAAAATTATTTATCCCTATTCAAAATCTTGTATTCCTCATAACAGCCGCTGATGGCATCGAGAATCTGCAGATCGTTGGCGGTGCGGATAAAGTCTTTGGAAAAACTGCACTTGTTTAATATTTCGTCAATATCTGCACGCTCCAATTGGAGGACGGCCATTAAGGTTTCGCGATCGTATTTGCTTTGAAGGAGGTTTCGTATTTCGTCGTCTTCCTTCATTTGTCGTAGTTTTCGCATCTGTTTCGGTCGTTTTCCGAAGACGTTATAGAGAAAATCGGCAGGATTGAAAATAGAACTTAACACCTTACTTACCGCCCCCGGCTGATTGCTGCCGCCTTCGTAGCCGGTATTCAATCCCGAAATTCTGTACCGGTAATTATCGTAAATAGGGATGAGTTTGGCGTCAATTTCAACATAACCCGTTAGCTGTACGGGCTTGATTACTACTTCTTCCAAAGCGATGCCCAACTCGGTCATTTTTACCTTTATATCGCCAAACCTAAGCCAGTCATTGGTCACCCGAACACGCAGCGACTTGAAACCGAGGTACGAAAAATAAAGCGTGTCATTAACGGCAGCCCTTATGGCAAACTCTCCTTTTTCGTTGGTAGTGGTACCTATAACCTGGTTAAGGTTCACGATGTTTACGTTTTCCAAAAGATTATCGTTGGCATCGTTCATCACGGTACCTTTGATTATCGTATTTTCCTGGGCAAAGGAAATTGCGGCAACAAAAAGAAGGGCAAAAAGTAGGACGTGTTTTTTCATATTGTGAATTAATATACGGAAAAATTTCACTGGGAGGAAATGTTCCGCTCTTTTTCAATTTTAGCTTTTAGATTTTCTTTTACCCCGCCAAACCATTCATCCTTTAAAATACTCAGCACGATGCTGTCCCTTCTTCCTTCGGGTGCGGCGCAATTGCTTCGCAAAATGCCTTCCACAGTGCAGCCGATGCTTTTCATGGCGGCGATGCTTCTTTCATTGTTTGCATCTGCACGAAACTCTACACGGTCTATGCCAAGTTTTTCAAAAGCGAATTCGAGCATCAGCATTTTGCATTGCTTGTTTAGTCCGGTGCCCTGAAATTCCTTTCCGTACCAAGTATAGCCCAACTGGACTGTGTTGTGGTTTTTTTGAAAATCGTAGAAGCGGGTGCTGCCCGCAATCTGCTGGGTGCGCTTGTCAAAAACAATAAAGGGGTATGCCGTTTCATCTTTTCTTCCCTGTAAGGCCATTTCCACATAAACTTTTAAATTTTCAGGACTGTTGGCGGGCTGAAGGGAATATCTCCAGAGCTCGGGCTGCTGTTCGGAAAAATGCAAGAGTCTGTCAATATCGGAATGATGCAAAGGATTGAGCCGCACTGCATCGTTTTCCAATATGTATTCCTGCAGAAAATTGAAGGTTTGCATAAGCATAAAAAAATACGGGCCTCGTTCTTAAAGGCCCGTAAATATAATTATATCGACGTTAAAGTGATGCTAAAGTTTTAAACATGCTGGGTGCTGGGTGCGGGGTGCTGGGTGCGGGGTGACCGATGACGGGTGTTGGATGATGATAAGAAACAACTGAACCCAGAAATATAAACGTCTCGGCTTATCAACCCGTCAGCATTACTCCCAGTCCTTAAGGAAGAGCCTTGCTCGCACCCTTTAGGGCTGGGGGCAATTGTCTATCATAATTTTAAGCCCTAAACTCCGCAACTCATAACTCATAACTCATAACTCATAACTCATAACTCATAACTCATAACTCATAAAAAACTATCCCTTTCTTCTGCGTCTTCCGCCTGTGCCTTTTGCATCTGGGCGCGGGGCTCCCCTACGGCTTTTTCCTTTGAATTTTGGTTTATCTCCTCCATCAAAACCACCGCTGCGTTTTTTGAAACCACCTTTTCTTCCGCCGCCATCGCCACGGTCGTTTCTGTCGCCTCTTCTTTTGCCGCGATCACGACTGCCACCACCGCTTCTGCCTTTGCTGCGACCGGTATCTTTGGAAATTTCAATATTTATCTGGCGGCCATCAAGTTTGAAATCATTGAAAATGCCCATTACCAATTCCTGATGTGTGGTATCGGTATTGAAAAAAGAGAAACTGTCCTTTACGTCAACTTTATAAACATCCTCTTTGCCCAATTGAAGCAAATCGCGGAGGAAATCCTTTAGGCTCATCCAATCGAAATCGTCTTTTGAACCTATGTTGATGAAATAGCGGGTACTGTCCTTTGCGTCTTCATCAGAAAAATTGCGTTCCCCAGAAATATTGAGGTCTTTGCTGTTTTTGTAATAATTCAAGAAACGTGTAAATTCTACGGAAAACACTTTTTTGATGAGCTCTTCCTTTGAAAAATCTGCCAATACTTCGTTTATATTTGGAAGATAGGCGTTTATTTCAGGGTTTATTTTCGCATCCTTAATATTGTTTGCCAAGTGGAACATTTGTACTTCACAGATTTCCATTCCCGAAGGTATTTCCTTGGCAATGAATTTCTTTTGGATCATTTTTTCAATCGTGTGAATTTTTCGCACTTCACTTTTTGAAACAATCACCATGGAAATACCCGTTTTTCCAGCCCGTCCGGTACGGCCACTACGGTGGGTATAGGTTTCTATTTCGTCTGGCAGTTGGTAGTTAATTACGTGCGTAATATCGTCCACGTCAATGCCCCGGGCGGCAACATCGGTTGCTACCAGCATCTGTATTTGGCGATTTCGGAACGACTTCATTACCGTATCGCGTTGGCTCTGGCTCAAATCGCCGTGAATGGCCGCGGCGTTGTAACCGTCTTCAATAAGCTGTTCGGCAACTTTTTGGGTGTCGCGTTTTGTTCTACAGAAAATCACGGAAAAGATTTCAGGATTTGCATCTGCCAAACGCTTCAAGGCGTTGTAGCGGTCGCGGGCGTTTACCAGATAATATTCGTGCGAAACTTGGTCGGAACCAACGTTTTTGGTACCCACGGTAATTTCCACGGGCGTGTGCATAAATTTCTTTGCGATCGTGGAAACCTCCTTCGGCATCGTCGCGCTGAAAAGCCAAGTGCTTTTCTCTTTTGGCGAATGTGAAAGAATTTCGGTGATGTCCTCGTAAAAGCCCATGTTGAGCATTTCGTCGGCTTCATCGAGCACGCAGTATTCTATTTTTGAAATATCAATCAGACCACGACCTATCATATCTTTCATTCGGCCCGGGGTTGCCACGATAATCTGTGAACCCTTTTTAATTTGGCGCGCCTGATCGGTAATGCTTGCCCCACCATACACTGCGGTAACGTTAAGGCCCGGCATATACTTGCCGTAGGCGATCATTTCATTTGTAATCTGAAGGCACAGTTCGCGGGTGGGCGAAAGGATAAGTCCTTGGGTAGTGCGACTGTTTACGTCAATTTTTTGCAACATGGGGAAACCAAATGCTGCGGTTTTACCGGTTCCGGTCTGGGCCAGGGAAACCATGTCGGTCTCGCGTTCCAAAAGGATTGGGATTGCTTTTTCCTGTACTTCCGAAGGGGTTTCAAAACCCATGTCGGCGATGGCTTTTAGAAGATTTTCTTCCAAGCCGAGTGCTTTAAATGCTGTCATTTTATGTATTAAAATTTTTATATGTGTGCTAATGGGAAGCTACTGGACATATAAAAAACGGACAGCTTCACTATAACACTCCTCACCCTGAGGATTTTTCCTGAAAACCAAAAGCTTCTGGCGATTGATTTTTTTCAAGGGCGCAAAAGTAGTGTTTTATTTATGATATACGATGTACGATTGTAGATTTTTTTTGATTATTGAGTCCGGAGGAAATCGTCCATAAAAATTCAAAGAAACAGGAACTATCATTTAATACACCCAATGGATAGTGGAACTATTTTTTTACAATTTTAACGACCTGTATATTTGTATCGGAAATTACTTTTATTATATAAATGCCAGAAGAATATTTGCTGTAATCAATAGCCACCGATTGTTGATGATAAGAATTACGCTCAATAAGCTGACTTCCAATATTATAAACTTCAACGCTATAAATAACAAGAGGTGAAGTAATATTTAATATATCAGTTACTGGATTAGGATGAACGGCTATGCCTACGGATGGATTTTCTGATACATTTAGCACGGTTAAGTTCTCGTACCAAGCAATTTTATAATCTGCAATAGAAGCTGAGAGTACATCATTGTCTCCATCATTATCAATATCCGCAGCATATACAGAACGTGGATTGTCAGTAAGTGTTGTAATGACTTTTTCTGTACTAAAAGTTCCCAGACCATCTGTATTTTCAAACCAAACTACTTTGTCATCGGTTCCAGAGGCAGATAGCACATCTACATCGCCATCATTATCTAAATCTATCGAAAACACCATATAAGGCGTAATAAGGGTGGAGGTAATAATTTGTTGAGGGCCAAAAGTAGCTAAGCCGTCTGTATTCTCAAACCAAGATAGCCTATCTCCTCCAAACTCCGCTGCAAGTACATCATTATCATCATCACCATCTATATCTATTGCAAAAACCGAAACAAAGCCTCCAAAATCCGAGGTTTCAACAATGAGTTGATCGGGACCAAAAGTTCCCAATCCATCCAGATTCTCGTACCAATACAAGCGTTTGTTTCCAGAAGAGGTTGCCACCAAATCTATATCCAAGTCCCCATCGAGATCTGATGCGTAAACTGAAAACCCAGAAAGGGCAGAATTAGTAACAACCTGTTTTGGACCAAAATCTCCAAGACCGTTGGTATTTTCAAACCAAATGATGGCATTTTCCCCACGAGAAGAAACAACAACATCCTCATCGCCGTCACCATCTATATCGGCTGTAATAATTTCACTTGGCAAAATAGTGGAGGCGTCAATAATACGCTGTGGACTAAAGCTACCTAATCCGTCCAAATTTTCAAACCAAACTACCAAATCTCCAAAACCCGATATCCCCAAAATATCCATATCCCAATCTCCATCCAAATCGGCAGCAGCCACATACACCGTTTGGTCTAATGAAGTTGTAATCATTTGCTGAGGCCCAAAAGCACCAAGCCCATCCAAGTTTTCCTGCCAAGCAATGGTATCGCTTCCCCTAGAAGCTGAGGCAATATCCATATCCCCATCGCCATCAATATCTACCGCAATAACCAATTCAACTCCAATAGCCTCCGTAGTAATAACTTGCTGTGGTCCAAACTGAGCAGAGGCTACTATGCACAAAAAACACAAAAGAATAGAAAAATAACTCCTCATTGCTTAGGTTTTTAGTTATTCTCCTTATAAATTACAGTTTCTTCGTTAGATCCATCTATAAAAACTTTTTCAATTTTGTACAAGCCTTGTTGCAAAGTATTAATTAAATTAGGGTTGTTTATTCCTAAAGAATCTTGTGGCGTTACCGTAATATTGGAGTTAAATACATCATCGTTAAACTTGGTAATACTTCCTCCGCTGGGAGTACGATTAAAGTTATCATAACATCTCTCAACTTGAGTATCCTGAAAGGCAATATCAACTTCTTCGATATTAATTGCCGAGTGGTTAGGGTGAAAAATTGTTGCGTAATTTGTTTCATTTGGGCTCACATATTTTAAAACTCTAGCAACATTATAGTTAAAAGGAGTGCCATAAGGAGCAGGTTGCGGGCAATTGCAATTACATTCCACAAAACGATATTCAAAACCAGGTTGAAATAATGGTATATGCTCCGGTAAGGTAGGACCGGCATTATAATAGGTTCCTTTATAGGGCTCATAAAGTGACGCTATATCTGTTTCAACTGGGCCAAAAACAGCAGGGTTATCATTTATCGTCTGCCAAACCCGAACTTTTTGTCCAACTGTAAAACTATCGGGACACGGGCTGCTCCATGGAATATAGCTCATCATAGTTCTTACGGTATTTTCGAAAATAACGAAAATCTCTTTATAATAATTGGATCTGTTTTCAAGTTTAAAAATTTTTACATTGGTTAGTCATTAGTTAGGAGTTTATACTTCTAAAGTAAGGAATTTTATTCTATCAAGCTAAACTTTTACATATCGTTGATCAATCAGAGAGGTAATCAATCAACTGCCGCATCGCCTTTCCACGGTGGCCTATTTCGCTTTTTTGGGTGAGGGTCATTTCGGCGAAGGTTTTATCGAAGCCTTTGGGTTGAAAGATTGGGTCGTAACCAAAGCCTGAATCGCCCCGGGGTTCTTTGATTATTTCACCTTCGCAGATTCCGAGAAACATAATCTCTTCGTGTTCCATATTCAAGGCAATTGCAGTTTTGAATCTTGCCGAGCGGTCTTCTTTGCCTTCCAAATTTTTCAGCAGTTTTTTAATATTCGCGGTTGAATCGTGCGAAACTCCCGCATAACGGGCGCTGTAAACTCCCGGCTCGTTGTTTAGGGCTTTTACTTCCAGCCCGGTATCATCCGCAAAACAGTTTAAATTGTATTTATTGCGAACGTAATTCGCCTTTAAAATTGCGTTGCCCTCAATGGTGTCTGCCGTTTCGGCAATGTCTTCGTCACAACCAATATCATCTAAACTAAGTAATTCAATATGGTTCGGAAGCATAGCTTTTACTTCTGCGAATTTGTTTTGGTTGTGGGTGGCGAAGACGAGTTTCATATTTATTTCCCGCGAAGGCGGGAATCTTTTTTAAGGGTTAGATTTTGATTTGCGATTTACGATTGTCGATTGTCTAACTTTTGAACATTGAATTTTGAATTTTTATTTGTTATTTGGTGCTTGTGATTTGGAATTTTCAAGATAATACCTTTCAATTATTTCTTCCGAAGATTTAATCGTTTTCTTCATCCACTCCATTTCAATCTCCAGTTTCTCGGATTCGGAAAGTTGCCAGTTTACTTTATGCTGCTTCATTTTTGAAACAACGCTTTGCAAAATAATCGCTGCGGAAACCGAGATGTTCAAACTTTCGGTAAACCCGTACATCGGGATTTTTAAAAAACCATCGGCGGCGTTCATTACCGTATCGCTGAGGCCGTCGCTCTCCTTTCCGAAGAAAAAGGCGCTCTTTTTTGAAACGTCAAATTCGTGCAACAAGGTCGAAGCATCGTGCGGTGTGGTGGCAATAATTTGATAGCCCGAACCCCTAAGATTTTTAATACAATCGGTGATGGAGTGGTACCGCTTCAAACTTACCCATTTCTGCGCGCCCATGGCAATTTCCTTATCCACGCGCTTTCCCAGGCGTTCTTCCACCACGTGCAAATCCTGAATGCCAAAAACATCGCAGGTACGCATTACCGCGCTGGTGTTGTGGAGCTGGTACACGTCTTCGGTTGCCACGGTAAAATGACGGGTTCGTTCGGAAAGCACTTTTTGGAAAAGGTCTTTTCTGCGCTCCGTGAGGTAGGTTTGTAGGTATTTTAGTAATTCTAAATCCAAGGTTGGAGAGAGTTATTGGGTTATTGAGTTATTCAGTTATTGAGTTATTTGTTAAGAGTTAAGTGTTAAGTGTTAAGCGTTATTCGTTAATCGTTAATCGTCAATATCTTCGATTTGGCTAAGATAAAAGTTATTGATTTAATAGTTCCTTTTTAAAAACGGCAATTATGAATAACTTAGTAACCAAATAACTTAGTTATGAAAATAGCAGTATTGACAGGCGCCGGGGTGAGCGCGGAAAGTGGCATAAAAACATTTCGGGACAGTGATGGGCTTTGGGAAGGCCACGACGTGATGGAGGTTGCCTCGCCAGAAGGCTTTAAGAGAAACCCGGAAGTGGTACTCGATTTTTACAACCAGCGCCGAAGACAGCTTTTAACCGTGCAACCAAACGCCGCGCACAGAGTCTTGGCAGCACTTGAAAAAACGCACGAGGTAACTATCATTACCCAAAATGTGGACGATCTGCACGAACGGGCGGGCAGCACTAATGTAATACATCTTCACGGAGAATTGCTGAAAGTGCGCAGCACCTTTGATGAAGATTTGGTTTTAGACTGGAAAGAGGACTTGAACTTGGGAGATTTCTGTGAAAACAACCACCAACTGCGCCCCCACATTGTCTGGTTTGGCGAAATGGTCCCGATGATTGAGGTTGCGGCCGATGTTGTAGCGCAAGTCGATTCGATTATTATTGTGGGAACCTCGATGCAGGTATATCCCGCGGCGGGATTGGTACAGTATGCCAAACCGGATGCACATATTTATTTTGTGGATCCCAAACCTTCCATTTCAGAGAGTAAAAGAATAACGGTTTTTACCGAAAAAGCTTCCACCGGTGTACCAAAGGTTGTAGCACTTTTAAAATAGAAATTGTATGCTTCCCGAAGATTTAAAAGCGAAATTGGCCGAGGTTGACAGCAGCCGACAAAAAAGACAGGAGATCGCTTCATGGATTGTCAAAAAGCCCCGTTACGTTCGGGAAACACTGCAATGGTGTTTTACGGAGGAAAGTGAACTGCTGGTACAGGCTGCGTGGGAATTGGAACTGATTTGTGAGCGCAGGCCCGAACTTTTTTTGAAATATATGAACCTATTTTTTGAAAGACTTCCCACAATAAAAAATGATTCGGCGCTTCGTTCCTGTGCTAAGATCTGTGAAATGCTCTGCCATTTCCACTACATGGAAACACTCGATATGTTTTCCGAAATCTTAAATGAAGAGGAACGAAAAACTATTACCGAATGCTGTTTTGATTGGCTCATCACGGACCAAAAAGTGGCCTGCCAGGCACCGGCTATGGAATGCCTCTATTATTTGGGATGGGACGAAGACAAGCAATGGATTTATCCTGAACTAAAGAACATTCTTACCGAAAATGCTCCCAATAAAAGTGCCGGCTATCAAGCAAGGGCGCGAAAAATACTGAAACAGATTTCCTGAAATTGAAAAGCGCTTTTGTTAAAATATATTTAACCAATAATTGAAACAAGGGATATTTCTTTAGTTTTATGATAATAAACCTCTAAGATTCCATAACAACCTAACAAATAGCGCTATGAAAAATTATCTTTTAATTTTTGCAATTCTTGGTACAATTTCAATCACTTCCTGTAAAAATGAAACAAAAAAAGAGAACTCCGAAGGGATGGCGCCCCAACAAGCGGATATCGTGGAAAGCGACGTGAATTCCCCCGAAATAGCTTGCTATCGGTACGTTTCAAAAAAAGACACCGTGTTGCTCCAAATGGAAAAGATGAACGATGAGGTAGCAGGTACCTTAAGCTATAATTATTTTGAAAAGGACAAAAGCGACGGTACGTTTGAAGGAAAAATGGTTGGCGACACACTTTTTGCAGATTATACCTTCGGTTCGGAAGGCACTCTTTCAGTTCGTGAAGTTATGTTTTTGAAAAAAGGAAACAAGCTCGTGGAAGGTTTTGGGGAAGTGGAAGCAGGAGATGGCAAAATGAAATTCAAAAACAATACAGAATTCACTCTTAATGACGCAATGCCTTTGGAAGAAATAAATTGTGATGAAAATTAAATAACAAACCTAATTTTCGGGGCCCGATCATCTTGGTTGGGCTTTTTTTGTCGTAAATCCCCCTTACAATTGGCGTATTTACACTTCAATTTTCACAAGAAAGGTCTCTAAATTTGTAAGGAATACAAAATACGACAGCAACATTAAAAACCTAAAAACTATGACAACAGAATATTGGCTCAACCTTCCCATAAAAGATATAAAGCGATCTAAAAAGTTTTTTACCGAAATAGGTTTCTCCTTCAAAATTGAACGCGAGACCGAGACAATGACGGCACTATTGGTAGGAAAAGCAACCATGCCGATTATGTTTTTTGAAGAGAAAATGTTTGAAGGGGTTATTCAGAACAAGATTTCAGACACTTCAAAAGGAACTGAAATGATGATTTCCTTTAATGCCGAAAGCAAAAAGGAAGTGGATGAAATGGCAAAAAAAGTAGAAAGCGCTGGCGGCGATGTTTTCAGTAAACCCCAAGAAATACAAGGCTGGATGTACGGTTTTGCTTTTAGTGATTTGGATGGCCATCGTTGGAATATGCTTTATATGGATATGGAAAAAATGCCGAAGTAATGCAAAATTCAAATCCTAAAAACACGGATGAATACATAAGCCCGTTTCCGAAAAAAGTTGGTGATATTCTGAAACGTTTACGCAAAACAATAAAGCGAGCAGCACCTACGGGCGTGGAAACAATGAGTTATGGAATGCCGGCTTTTAAATTGAAGGGGAAACCCCTGGTTTATTTTGCGGGCTATAAAAACCATATTGGGTTTTACGCGCTTCCCTCGGGAAATGAGGCTTTTCAAAAAGAACTTTTAAATTACAAAACCGGGAAAGGCTCTATTCAATTTCCTATTAGTGAAGAAATTCCCTGGAAACTGATTCGTGATATTGTAAAATTTAGAACGAAGGAAATTGAAGAAAATTCAGAAAATAAAAGAACTTTCAGAAAAATAAATTTTAAAATCATGTTACAAAATTCAGAGGCGTTCAGCGGCTATTCCGTAAAAGATATTGAAAAGGCAAAAAAATTTTATGAAAATTTGCTTGGTCTTAAAGTAAAAGATAATCCAATGGGGCATTTGGAACTCCATTTCCAAAATGGGCATAGTGTTATTCTTTACCCCAAAAACGATCACGAAACCGCCACGTTCACAGTTCTTAATTTTCCTGTAAAAAATATTGAAAATACAGTAGATAAACTTATCGAGAAAGGAATAGCATTTCTTCAATACGAAGAGCCAATAAAAACAGATGATAAAGGGATTTGCTGGAGCGACAAAGGCCCAGACATTGCTTGGTTTAAAGATCCGGCAGGAAATATATTATCGGTTTTAGAAGAATAGTTATCGATTGAATTTATAATACTCCAAATAAGGATGTGGTGTTTTGTTGATTGAATGAACAACGGCATCCATCCCCATAACGCTGAAGGTAATGCCATTGCCGCCAAAACCTAAAATATAATGTTCGTTCCTTTTAGGATCGGGTTTTCCGAAATAGGGCAGGCCGTCCTTTGTTTCGCCAAAAGTGCCCGCCCAAGAATAGTCTGCAATAAATTCAATTTCGGGAAAACATTTTTTGAAACTTTTTGCCAATTCCTTTTCCTTTTTTGGAAGCAACGCATCACGGCGCATCGCATTTTTAAAATCCCTATCGCCACCACCCATCACAATCCGGTTGTCATCCGTACTTCTAAAATATAAATAGGGCGCATCCGTATTCCAGTAAATTCGATCTTTAAATGCTTTTGGCATGGTGTAAAAAGATTCGGAAGCCAATGCAAACGTGCTTTTGAGCTTTACAATATCCTCTTTCACCGTTTCAGTACTCTCATAACCGGTGCAGTTTACAACGTGTTCAACTTCAATGGTAAAATCCTCTTTTGTTTTCGCTATGGTTATATCATTTTTGGTCTTTAGTTCTTCCACAGAAGTTCTATCATATATGGCCAATCCTTTTTTGTTGCAGTATTTCAAAATATCATTTGCCAACACATAAACATCCATCACCGCACCAGATTTTGACTCAATCGCGCCATAGGCTTTCAAACCTATTCTTTGGAGTTCTTCTCTGGAAAGCCATTTTACATCAAAACCATGCGCTTCTCTTGCTTTAAATTCATTCCTTAAAAATTCTAAATCCTTCTTAGTAGAAGTAAAATATACACTTTTCATATATTTAAATCCGCATTTACTGCCAACTGCGGTTGCGATTTTTCGTATCTCCTTTATTGCATTTTCACAATTTTGGTAACTGGAAACGGCACAGGTTAAGCCCACCTGCTCTATTAATTTGTGTAAGGGCACATCAATTTCATACTGCAACATGGAAGTGCTTGCCGCGGTGCTGCCATTGCAAATATCCCTTCGGTCAACCATCACGATTTTTTTTCCCTCACCTATAAGTTTATAGGCTATGAGGGCGCCCGTTATTCCCGCTCCAATTATCAAAATGTCAGCGGAAATGGATTTTTTTAGGGAAGGATAGCTTTGGGGAAGCGAGTTTTTGATTAACCAATACGGTTCATTTGAGCGTATATCCATATTTTTTTTAGAAAGTTACTGAAACAATGGGTTGAAGCGACATGCTTTGGCAATTATTTATTACTTCCCCACTTTTTTAAAATCTTAAATTCCTTTAACACCAGGCGTTAAAGACTCCTCAATTGTGAAATTGCTAAGAATTATTTGTTACTGCCGATGCTATCTTTAAACGAAAAATTTAAAACAAAAGACTATGGAAACGACAAAAGAAAAAGCCGACCAAAACATCCACAAAGAGATTGTGAACAATCTTCAGGATTTATTGGAAAAAAATTATGATGCCGAAAAAGGGTTCACCAAGGCGATGAAAGATGCAAAAAATCAAAATTTGAAGCGCTTTCTTCAAAGACAAGCATCACAGCGCAACCGGTTTGCCACAGAACTTGACCAGCAGATCAGAAACTTGAACGAAAAGCCTAAGGAAAGTGGAAGTTTAACGGGAGATCTACACAGGACTTGGATCGATATTAAAAGTTCCGTTGCCGGAAATACTGACGAAGCAATTTTGGAAGAGTGCATCCGCGGTGAAAAAGCGAGCTGGAAGGAATATGAGAGCAAACTTCAAAACCAAAATTTTCCTTCCACTATTTTTGAAGTACTTAAAAACCAAGCAACAGAAATACACAATACACTGAATCAAGTAAAAACTTTGGAAGACCTTGCCGATGTTGAATAACTCAGCACGTTGAAGAATAAAAATGGCAAGAAAAAGCCCTGCAACTTAATGGTTTGCAGGGCTTTCAGTTTAATTAAATTTACAATCACTAATTTTTAACAAACTTTTTATTTATTAAAATCTTGTTACCGTCCAGGACTGTCAGGTTATATATTCCTTCACTCAAATTGCTGATATCAATCATTCCGTCAATGTTAATTTCAGTTTTTATAACTATACGTCCCAACATATCTGAAACCGCTATTGAATATTGGCTTAAATCTATTCCCGATGCGCTTATGTTTACCCTTTCACTTGCGGGGTTTGGATAAAGGGCAAAAGCCGAGGAATCAAATTCAGAAATACCTAAAGGAACTGATGGAAGTGCCAACAGGGCACCACCTAAGGGACTTGCAACGTAAAGCCCAAAAGCGGGACCATTTGAATTTTGTGAAGGATCTAAAAATCCAGAAGCTAATACGGTCAAGGCCGCTCCGTCCAATCCTAAAGTTGCCAATGGAGCCTGATACCTTGCAACCGTAACCGTCCCCGTCTCATCTGTAATATCGAGGATATAATCTTCTGTTGGCAGCTCTAAGTAGCCCTGAAATTCTGTGTATGATATATTATCTACCACAGTGCCCGCGCCTATTCCTGTTTCAACAACATCAACTGTTGGGGCATCGGTGGAACCATGGTGCACAAGTACATCTACATTCGTTGGATCCATCGCCATTTCACGAGCCATTGGAAAAACCTGAAGACTTAGTGGCGGTGCCGGATTATAGCCAGTTGGACTAACAATACCGTCCGCTACCACAATATATTTTTCATTTTCAGTAAGCGTTACGGGAACTGTTAGTAATACATCGCCTACATCTGTACTGTTTCCAGGAGCTATACCTATATTAATCTCTACACCTGCCGGAAGATCAAGAAACGGTGTGGCCGTTCTAAAAGCGAAATCATCTATAGCTAAATCTGAATTTATATAAACATCTACTTCTGCTGCAGCCGCATCGGCTGAGTTGTGTATCACTTGTACACGTGCTGTCTGTGCAATTGAATTGATTGTAAATAAAGCAATTGCAATAATTGGTAATACTTTTTTCATAATAAATAGTTTTTAGTTCGAAGTAAAACTAAGAAACAAATCATTTTGTTTAATCTTTTTTCTGAAAAGTTTAACAAAATAATTTTAAGTGCTGAATTACAGCTATCTATGAGTTATTCAAAAAGTATAAAAAGGATGATATTTTGGGAATGTAGAAAGAATTAAAAGCAAAAAACCATATTAAATAGCTATAAAAGTAAAGCCCTCAATTGTTCATTAAGGGCTTTACTTTTATGAATTTATTTTTTGAAATTACAGGACGGGAATGCCAGCATTTTTAATCGCAGCAAAACCACCGGCAACATTCACCACATTGTGGATGCCCCGTTTTTTCAAGATAGAGGCGGCAATTACGGAGCGGTAGCCGCCCGCGCAATAGAGGTAACACTTGTCGCCATCGGGAAAAGCATTAACATATTGGTTCAAAAAACCCAAAGGAGCGTGGGCCGCACAGGATATTCGGCCATTGGCATATTCGCCATCGTTGCGAACATCAAAAACAGGAATCTTATTTTCCAGTTTTTCCTTAAAGGTTTCCGCGTCAACGGATTCCAAGGTATCGATTTCCTTTCCGGCTTCTTTCCAGGCATCTATGCCTCCCTGCAAATACCCGAGGGTTCTGTCAAAACCTACTCTTGATAATCTGGTAACCGCCTCTTCTTCCCGTCCCGGAGGCACTACCAACAATATTTTTTGTTCCACATCTGCGAGCAACGCTCCCACCCAAGGTGCAAAACCTCCGTCCAGTCCGATAAATATGGAGCGTGGAATGTGGCCATCGATAAAGTCAATCTGATTGCGGACGTCCAAAACAACGGCATCGGTCTCATTGGCCATTCTTTCAAAAGTCTCGGGGTCCAAAGGCGTTGTTCCCTGTGCAATTACCGCATCAAAAGAAGTGTAACCTTCGCGATTCATTTTAACGTTCATTGGAAAATACAACGGTGGCGGGGCTAGGCCATCGGTTACTTCTTTAATGAATTCCTCGCGGGTCATGTCTGCGCGAAGGGCATAATTCATCTTTTTTTGGTTGCCCAAAGTATCGACGGTTTCCTTCATCATGTTTTTTCCGCAGGCGGAACCAGCACCGTGGGCAGGATATACAATAACGTCATCTGCCAACGGCATTATTTTGGTGCGAAGGCTATCAAACAAAATTCCCGCTAAATCTTCCTGCGTTATCTCATTTGCTTTTTGGGCAAGATCTGGGCGGCCAACATCTCCCAAAAAAAGTGTGTCGCCAGTGAAGATTGCGTAGTCCTTTCCGTTTTCATCTTTCAGCAAATAGGTTGTGCTTTCCATGGTGTGGCCCGGCGTGTGGATGGCGGTAATAGTAACATCGCCCAATTTATAGACCTCCTCATCTTTCGCCAGAATAGCATCAAAAGACGGATTGGCGTGTGGCCCGTAAACTATGGAAGCTCCGGTCTGTTGTGCCAACGTAATGTGCCCACTCACAAAATCTGCATGAAAATGGGTTTCAAAAATATATTTTATTTTCGCGTTGTCCCGCTGCGCACGTTCCAAATAAGGCCTTGTTTCGCGCAAAGGATCAATAATCGCGGCCTCGCCCTTGCTCTCTATATAATATGCTCCCTGGGAAAGGCACCCGGTGTAAATTTGTTCTACCTTCATCGTTTTTCTGTTTTTTTACAAATATACGGATTGTCTTTTTCAAAAATTTGAAACAAAAAAACCAAAGTGCCTATTTTCACAAAACTTTTGCATTAAGCCTTCCAACTTATTTTATCTTTACGCATTAACCTAAAAAAGAATATCATGAAAAAAATCGCATTTATTTTAATATCGTTACTGATCGTGGCATGTTCTACCGAAAATAAACAGGAACAGGTTATTCGCGAGCTGGCAAAAAAAGATGCCATTGAAAAATTGCAGCTGCCCGAGGGCACAAAATTTAATGACGAGAATATCGAACTGACCGAAACCGAAACTGGCGAAGCTTCCCTTGGTGTAACATATATAGTGAAGGTTACCGTAAAATCACAAGATAGGGAAGGCAATGAAATTTTAAAAACATATACTTTTAACTACAAAAAAATTGGCGAGGGTGGTTTGGCGCCAGAAGATTACGAACTCGTTTCTTTTGAATAACTTTATCCCTCCAATTTTATGAAGCTTCTTTTTTTAGCATTTCTTTCGCCCCTCATCTTCTCTTGCAATGCCACACAGAACAGTGCGCACCAACCGATAACCGGCATCGAGTATGCAAATACCATAACCGCCCAAGATCTTAAAAAGCATCTTTACATTTATGCAGGTGATGAAATGGAAGGGCGAATGACGGGAACCAAAGGACAGCGTATGGCAGCAAATTACATCCGCGATTTCTATGTGAAAGAAGGCATTAAACCGGCTCCGGGAACCGATAATTATTTTCAGAATATCCCGGCCGGGTTTTTTTCGGGAAGAAGAGATCCGCAACCTTCTGAAAATGTAGTTGCTTATATTAAAGGCTCCGAAAAACCAGATGAAGTTGTAATTATTTCTGCACATTTAGACCACGTGGGGATGGATAAGGAAGGAAATGTTTTTAATGGCGCCGATGACGATGGCAGTGGTACAGTTTCCATTTTGGAAATAGCCCAAGCCTTCCAACAGGCTGTAAAAGATGGCAATGGCCCCAAGCGCTCCATTTTGTTTCTTCACGTTACGGGAGAAGAAATTGGCCTGTACGGCTCGCGTTATTACACCGAAAATCCGCTGTTTCCTCTGGAAAATACGGTTTGCGACCTTAACATAGATATGATTGGCAGGATTGATCCCGAGAAAAAAGACAATCCGAATTATATCTATTTAATAGGAAGCAATAAAATAAGCCAGGAATTGCAGGACGTTTCCACGGAAGTGAACAACAAATACACAAAGCTGGAGCTGGATTACAAATATGACGACCCCGACGATCCGAACCGCTTCTATTACCGAAGTGACCATTATAACTTTGCGAAAAATAACGTTCCCATTATTTTTTACTTCAATGGCGTACACGAAGATTACCACAAAATGACCGATACGCCCGATAAAATAGAATATGAATTGATGGCAAAGCGCGCGAAGCTCATATTTTTGACCGCTTGGGAAATTGCCAATCGCGAAAACAGAATTGCAATAGATAAGAAGTAGGGAAACAGGACTTATGGGAAACAGGAAACAGGACTTAAGGGAAACAGGACTTTTAGAACATGACTGTTTGAAATAGAAAAATAGGGGCCGGTTAGTTGAAAAAACAACAAAGCTTTGATCTCTGAAACTTCAACTTGAAAGTTGAAACGTGAAAACTGAAACGAAAAAATCCTCCCCAAAAAAGGGAGGATTTTTATTTCGGGTGGAAGACCGGGTTCGAACCGGCGACCTCTTGAACCACAATCAAGCGCTCTAACCAGCTGAGCTACAACCACCATTTATTGTGCTTTAAAACACAACTTCGCTAAGCGCGACCTACCTCTCTTGGTAGGCAGGCGCAAATATAAACCAATATTTAAGGCTATGCAATACCTTCAAGAAAGATTTTGTCGGTTTCCTCAATATATCATCTTATTCACCAACACCCAGCACCCAGCATCTAAATTAAATCAAAAATCGAAGCTACCGCAGGATATCGTTCAACAGTGAAACCTTCACCGTATTCAGTACCTATCAATCTGCCTAAATCTTGGGCACGGTACGTAATACTATCCCTAAAATTGGTTGAGGATATTGGAGTTTCAGGCTCATCAGCTTCTTTTCTGTGAAATTGGCTTTTGTATGCAAATACCGTTTCTAACTTTTTATCCAAAAATCCGGTTACATCAACCACAAAATCGGGTTCGATGTTCTTCCATTGGATGTAATGGTAAACGTGCTTTGGCCGCCAAGCTTTTTGATGGTTGCTTTCATAAATTGTTTCAATTTTTTGCAAACCACTTAAAAAACAAGCATCGCTGGCAAGTTTACTCGCCTTGCCGTGGTCAATGTGCCTATCGTCAATGGCGTTGCAAAGCACTATTTCTGGTTGGTATTTTCTAATGATTTTAATAATCTCCAATTGTGATGCGGCATTATTTACCAAAAAACCATCGGAAAATTCAAGGTTGTGCCGAAACTTAACTCCCAAAATTTTTGCCGCGTCGGCAGCTTCCTTGTCGCGGATTTTAGCCGTGCCACGGGTACCAAGTTCGCCGCGGGTAAGGTCTAAAATTCCTACCGTTTTTCCGTTGCTAATTTCTTTTGCCAAAGTGGCAGCACAACCCAATTCTACATCATCGGGGTGTGCGCCAATGGCGAGTATATCAATCTTCATAAAAAAGTTTAAAGTTTATATGTTTATGGGTTTATAAGTTTAAAAAGCTGTCTGCGAGGGCGGCTATCTTTTTAATTTAAACTAAATTTTTCTTTGAAACCTTTTCGAAAGTGCCTTCCAAATCGGCAATTATATCTTCCGTTTCCTCAATTCCCACAGAAAAACGCAGCAAGCCATCGCTAATGTTTTGTCGCTTTCGTTCTTCCGCAGAAAGTAGCGCGTGCGAAGTCTTTGCAGGCGAAAGAATGGTAGATTCCACACCTGCCAAGCTCATGGACGGTTTAATCATTTTCAATCCTTTTAAAAATTCATCCACATTCAAAGATTCGTTTATTTCAAAGGAAAGCATTCCCGTGTAACCGCTCATCTGCTTCTTTGCAAGTCCGTGGTCTGGATGGGTTTTCAATCCGGGATAATACACTTTTTCAACCAAGGGGTGGCCGTCGAGCCACTTCGCCATTTTTTTGGCGTTTTCGTTTTGGGCCCTAACGCGGAGTACCATGGTTTTCATGCTTCGCTCCAAAAGCCAAACGGTGTAGTCGCTAAGGCTTCCGCCCAGATTTTTGGCAAGGTTCCAGATTTTTTTAATGTGTTCCTCGCTTCCTGCCACGGCGCCTGCTAAAATATCACTGTGCCCGCCCATATATTTTGTGGCACTGTGAATCATAATATCTATGCCGAAATCGGCCGGGGTCTGGTTTACCGGCGAAGCAAACGTATTGTCTATCATCGTAATCAGGCCGTGCCGTTTTGCCAATTTTGAAATCATTTCCAAATCGGTAATTCGCATCAGCGGATTGGAAGGGGTTTCCACAAAAAGCACTTTGGTGTTCTTTTGAATTTTTTCAGAAAAATCCGCTTCCGAAAAACCTTCGGCAAAGGAATATTCTATTCCGAACTTATGGAATTCCTCTACCACAAAATTATAAGTGCCTCCGTACAGAGTTTGGGGTAGGACAACGTGGTCGCCTTTGTGCAAAAAAGCCAGCATCGCAGTACTTACGGCGGCCATTCCACTTCCGAAGATCAGCCCCGCCTCACACTTTTCGAGCCTTGCTATTTTCCTGCAAAGCGCTTCCTGGTTTGGGGTGTTGAAATAGCGCGGGTACCGCTTAACCTCCACATCTTCATACGCATAGCTGCTGGACATAAACAACGGCGAAACCGCGCCCTTGAATTGCTCGTCCTTCACCTCGCCAATGTGGGTGCAGATGGTGTTGAGGCCTAATTTTTCGGATTTCATTTGACTTATGTTTTTAAGGTTTAAAGATAGAGATTCCGTGGAAGAAAATCCCAAATAACAAAGACCAAATTCCAAATGGATTCCAATTTACACGTAATAGATGTGATAACATTAAAGATGGATTTGATTATTTTAGTTATTTGAAAATGTAGGATATGGAATCTATCTGGTCTGAAACCGCAAAGCGGAACTACAAACAAAACCTGAATTATTTACTTGAAGAGTGGGGCTACAGCGTGATGAAAAATTTTATTCTAAAATTGGAAGACATTGTTGAAAAACTAAAAATGTTTCCAGAAATGGGCGCGTTTGATAAACAAATTGGTTATTAAAAAATATTGGTCGTGAAACAAATTTATCTTTTTATGAAGTGAAAGACGAATGCATACATATTCTGGACGTATGGAACAACCATAAAAGACCCTATTGGGACTAAAGAAATTCCTTCCTTATTTCCTCCATAAAATCACCGTGGTCGGTAAACTTTCCCGCTTCTATTTCGTTTCGGGAATTTAGAATGTTTTCCCTTATCTCTTTTAGAATGGCTTCCTTCGGAAATAGAATATTTGTAAGTTCCTTTACCTCGGCCACGGTAAAGCTCCTCTCTTTCAATTTTCGGTAAAAAGTAGGTTTAGGAATTTGAAGTCTTTCAATAATATAAGCCGTTTTATAGGGCGAATTTTTTATAAGTTCTGGGAGTTCGTCCAAATAATTTGAATAGTCTGAAACTAATTGTATCATTTTACGATATTTATAATATCAAAAATAAGACTAATTGTTTCGATTGCAAAAATTCTGATGTAAATTTTTATGTTATTTCCTTTTTGGAAATTGGAATTTCTATTTTGGATTTTAGATTCTATATCTTTATAAAAAATTTTGTTTAAATCAATTCCATGAAACTACTGCTCACCCATATAAAAGAATTGCTCCAAGTGCGCGAAAACTGCCCTGAAAAGTTAAGCGGAAAAGAAATGAAAGAACTCCCAACCCTCAAAAACGCTTGGGTTTTTATACACCACGGCGTGATAGAAGATTACGGAACTATGGACAAAATGGGGCCGCACCAAGGTTTTAAGACGTTGGATTGCAGCGGAAAAATAGTGATGCCAGCCTGGTGCGACAGCCACAGCCACATTGTTTACGCCGGCAATCGGGAGCAGGAATTTGTGGACAGAATCAACGGTTTGAGCTATCAGGAAATCGCCGAAAAAGGCGGTGGAATCGTGAACAGCGCTAAAAAACTGCAACAAACCTCGGAAGAGGATTTGTACCATCAATCTGCGGCGCGACTTGAAGAAGTGATGCGCCTCGGCACTGGCGCCATCGAAATTAAAAGCGGGTACGGACTTACAACGGAAGCCGAAATGAAAATGCTTCGCGTGGCTAAAAAACTGGATGAAGAATACCCCATTACCATCAAAACCACTTTTTTGGGCGCACACGCAATTCCCACGGAATACAAAGGCAACAAAGACGGTTATTTGGATTTGCTCTGCAACGAAATGCTGCCGAAAGTTGCCGAAGAAAAGCTCGCCGAATATGTGGATATTTTCTGCGAAGAGGGTTATTTTTCTGTCGATGATATGGAACGGATTCTTTCGGAAGGAAAGAAATACAACCTAATTCCAAAAGTTCACGTCAATCAATTCAACAGTATCGGTGGAATTGCGGCAGCCGTTAAACACAACGCTCTGAGCGTGGACCATTTGGAGGTGATGACAGAGAAGGACATTGAGGATTTAAAAGATAGCGACACAATGCCGGTGGCGCTTCCCTCCTGCTCCTACTTTTTGAGTATTCCGTACGCCCCCGGACGAAAAATGATTGATGCGGGCTTGCCTTTGGCACTTGCAACAGACTATAATCCCGGTTCCACACCCAGTGGAAATATGAATTTTGTGGTGGCAACTGCCTGTATAAAAATGCGATTGACCCCCGAAGAAGCTATAAACGCCGCAACAATAAATGGCGCTTACGCCATGGGCCTCAGTAAAACCCACGGCAGTATTACCAAAGGAAAAACGGCAAATCTCATTATCACAAAACCAGTTCCGTCGTATGGTTATTTACCGTACGCCTTCGGCAGTAATCTGATTGATTCCGTAATTATTAATGGTAAAGAGGTATAATGGGGTTTTTGAAAATTTATTCTGAAAAAAATGTAGCTTCAACTATAAAAAAGCGGGCTGGGGAAACCAAGTTTGGCGAAAAAGTAGCCTTTGTTGAAAAGCTTGAAGACTTAAAAAACCACGCCGCAAAATACGTGCTTTTAGGAATTCCCGAAGACATTGGCGTTCGCGCTAATTTTGGAAATCCCGGTACATCAAAAGCTTGGGACGCCGCTTTGGGAAGCCTTTTAAATATGCAGCACAATCATCTGAACAATGCTGAAAACGTGATTCTTTTGGGTGAAATTGACTGCGACACCCAAATGAAGCAGGCTAAAAGTATTTCAAAAGAAGAAATTCATTATGCTGAAGAATTAGGCGAACTCGTTACCCAAATAGACCATAAAGTTGCGGAAGTTGTAAAAGCGATTGTTGCGGCTGGTAAGTTCCCGATAATCATTGGTGGCGGCCACAACAACAGTTTTGGAAATTTGAAAGGCACTTCGGAAGGTATAGAAAAAGCTCTCAATTGCATCAACTTTGATGCGCATACGGATTTTCGAACTCTGGAACATCGCCACAGTGGCAACGGGTTTTCGTATGCTTTTGAGGATGGATTTTTGGAGAATTACTTCATCTTCGGCTTGCACAAAAATTATACTTCCGAAGCGGTTTTTAATTCCATTGAAAAAAATTCCAAAAGGGTAAAATTTAATCTATTTGAAGATATTTCCATCAATAATAAATTATCGTTTTCAGAAGCATTGAAAGACGCAGAAAATTTCTGCTGCAATGAAAACTTCGGAATCGAACTGGATATGGATTCCGTTGAAATGATGGGCAGCAGTGCCATGACGCCCAGCGGATTTTCTTTGACCGAAGCCCGACAGTTTGTTTCTTATTTTTCAAAAATTGAGAATGCTAGATATCTTCACATTTGTGAAGGGTCGCCATCTGCGGGAGTTTTTCCCAATCAAGTTGGGAAGGCTATTGCTTATTTGGTGAGTGACAGTATTTTATAAACAGTTTTCCTATTTCAATTCCAATTTATTTCTTCTTTTTTCTAATGATAAATTGATAATTCCCGATAATCGATTGGGAACGACCAATAAGCAACTATGCCTTCTTAGAACTAAAGAGATATGAGACTTTTAATGAAAATTTAAGGGTCATGAATATAAAAAAACCAACTTTTTTATTACTACTATCATTATTGATAAGTTGTTTTTCCTTTTCGCAGACAAAAGAAGAAAAAACTTTGCAGTTATCTCCCTATGTAGGGATCAATTTACCTCAAGATGAACTTAAAGATTTTTCTAAAAACGGGGCTGTATTCGGGATTTCGATTGATAAGTATTTGAGTAAAAATTTTGCTTTGGGAATAGATTTTAATTATCAATACAATGACTTTTCAAACCCCTTTGATTTTTCAAGTATTTCGGTTCCTTACAGTATTTTGAATACTACTAATGGAAAATGGAACGCCTCGGCTATTACATTTGGGCCCACTTATAGATTGGGCACTTCTAAATTTAATGTAGATATCTATGCAAAGTTTGGACTCCTTTATTTAAAAACACCACAAACAGCATCAGTTTTTCAATATCCTAATGGTATTAAAACTATTTTTGATCTTCCTGAACAAAAGCGTTCTGGTTTTGGGATAACCAGCGGGATTCGATTGAACTATCAAATTTCCAAAAAAATCTCACTGTTTCTGAATCTACAATATGTATATGGTTCTGCAAAGGTTGAATATTGTAATTGTGGTTTAGACAATCTTGACAATCCAGAGTTAATTATTGACCAAGACCCTATTAAGGAAAGTTTTAGTCCCTCCTATTTTAATGTGAATGCGGGCTTGACTTTTAGTTTTGGTGAAGTTAAAAACATCCCAGTTAAAAATCCTAACGAGACACTAGACCCACAAGAGGAGTCTATTTGTGACGATACCA
This sequence comes from Aequorivita todarodis, assembly GCF_028561335.1. Classification (GTDB taxonomy): domain Bacteria; phylum Bacteroidota; class Bacteroidia; order Flavobacteriales; family Flavobacteriaceae; genus Aequorivita; species Aequorivita todarodis. The sequence goes on from NZ_JAQQTG010000020.1 coordinate 257,804, forward strand.
AATTAAAAAGTCCATATAATGGTCAAACCTATTTTGCAGATTCTGGAGTTGTGCCTGAATTTAATTGGATTAATCATTCTAAACCAAAAGCCACATCGTATAGTTTTGAATTGTTTTATGGCGAAAAGCGTCTGTTTGAAAAAACGGTTAAGCAACCAAATTTTAAGTTCACTAAAAAAATGACTTCAGATTTTTATAATCTTGATGGTAAACGAGAATATAGCTGGAGAATTACTACTAACTATAATAATTGTGAACCGACTACGACTGATATTAGCGTCTTTACCATAAAACCAACTCAAAACTCATCAACGAGAAGCGGACCAAGTGACTGTATCTATAATTTTACCAATATTGATATTCAATGTGATTCTCCCGCTTATGACGATTCAGGAAATGTAAAATATACAGGGACTTTTACAGTACAAAATACCAGTAGTGTCCCGGGAGTTTTAACACCACATGTGTTAGCGGGAAATAATCAAATTTTTGACGTGGTTAATACGAGTGGCATTTTAACAATCACCAATACAGCTATGCCCTCCTCCTGTCCTCCAGTTCCTATGTCAACAGTTTCAGGATATCCAGGTTATTCGGCAGCATTACAGCCCAATCAATCCGCTTCCTTCTGCTTTGAGCTTTCCCTTCCGATTAGCTCTTCCTCCGTAACCTTTGTGGCCGGTATGGTAACCAGACCAGGCACTAATGATCAGTCCATTTGTGGTCCGTCACAAACCATTGAACTACCCAATTGCATTTGTGACATCTGCGAGGATTGGGATATTGTACCCTCAAATAAAAGATTTTGGGTCTTTCCCTTTCCAGTTGTATCGAATATGCGCATCAGACAAGATATTCAAATTCTCAATGCAGATCCAATAATGAAGGTAGATGCAGAGATTATTTCTGTTCAACATGCAGTAAGTGATGAACAATGTTATACTTGCACAAAAGACCATAGTAAAATGGGGGTGTTTGCAAGCGGTTCTCAATCTGGAAAGATTAGTTCAAATAATGGTTGGCAGAATAATGGTATCGCAGAATTAAAAGATGATAATAGTGATGGATATGGTAATCAATTTACCTGGAAATCACTGCTTGCTACTGGAGTTGATTTTTCGAATACAAAAACTTTTGAAATGAATATTAGTTTACCTGATTTAAGCAAATTAGAATGTTGCCATAGTAAATACAAAGTTTGCATACGCTATACGTTTACCGATATCAATTGTCAAACCTGTAGTGAACTTACCGTTTGTTATGATTATGATTCTAGTTTAGATAACACTGGAAATGGAGGAATTGGTAGCGGAGGAATTGGCACAGGAGTTGGCAACCAACAAAATCAATCTGGTATATTATTAAAACCTTCGAAAAGCTTTACTACGACAAATAAGATTAAGAATGAAAATATAAAGAATAAAAAACTAAAAGAAGAGGAACTAAGTGACAGGAGGCAAGGTTTAGAATCTTCAGACAATTTAATTAAATCGCAAGTTGATCAGGTAGAATCTATTGAACAAGACTTGCAAAATGACGGAGGAATAGAGCATACTGCTTCGAGATCTAGTAGATGTAATTCTAGAGTTGGGATAGGAGTTTTCAATTACGAATGCGGAAAAATTAAAATTGACGTGAGTTCGGCTTCAAATAATAATTCGGAGTATAGAGTTAGATATTATTGGAAAAAGAAGGGTACTTCAACATGGTGGCGACAAACATATTTCAATGTAAACTCTAGAATAGATTACTTGGCGTATTTACAGCCAGGCTATACATATGATTTACGAATAGTAACTAGGGCTAGGTCCACTTGTATTTGGAAGGAAAGATTTAGCAATGAAGTACTTGTAAAGTCATGTAATCAAATACAATTCACAATAAATGATGACTCTAAGAGCTATTGTCTTCCATTGAATATGACCACTCAAACAAATTTTGGCGTTAATTATTCATTTACGGAATTTAAGCTTTGTGAAGTAAATCAACAAGGAATAATTAATGGAAATTGTGTAACAGAGAGTTGGAATTCTTATGATAGCAACGTTATAACAAGACAGTTAAATCTAAAAAATTGGGCTTTAAGTAAAGGAATGAATCTAAGACAAAATAGATACTATAGTTTTGAAATCCTTGCTGATTCCAAATCATATAAAAATTACAAACAGGTCTTCTATATAAAATCATGGAGGGATTGCCCAATTGTTCTAAATCAAGATAAATTCAAACAAAAATCAGGCGATATTCAACCAAACTCCAACTAAAAATGAAAAAAATGAAAAAAATTATGTATATAATAACTGTTTTGGTCGGTTTACAGGGATATGCACAAGATTTACCGAAAGGATTTAGAGCACAAGCTCAAATTGAGTACAACTCTATATCCGAAGAAGAAAAAAATAATGAATTAAAACAATCCTTTGAAGAGTATTATACCTCTAGGAAGGAAGAATTTGTAAAAAAACAAGAGTTTTATAAATCTATAATTAGTTCAAGAAGTGTTAATAACTTATGTGATAATGGCACTTTTGAAACTGGTATTATTCCCAATGATTGGAATTTTTATTGGGAAGGAGATTCAGGCTCTTGGGGTCCTATAACATATACAAATGCATCCGGCTCAAATATTATGAATTCAGGTTCATTTAATGCTGCGGATCATTCAGTTTCTGTTCATCATAAATCAGTGACTAGTGGTCCTGATCCAACTATACCTATTTTAAATAGAATATGGAATTTTCCAACTGGGAATACTACTTCTGTGAGATTAGGAAACAAGGGAGTAAAGTTTGGTAAAGAAAGTATGGCTAAAGTGATTACTGTTACTCCAACAAATTCTTTATTATCATTTAGTTATGCGATGGTCGTTGAAAATCCTGGTCATAGTCAAAATTCTGATCCGTCCTTTAGAGTAAATATACTAGACGCGTCCAATATATTAATAAATTATAATAGTCTTGTTAATTTAGGGGGAAATGGCATAAACTTTATCAGTTCCGCACATCCATTATTGAAAAATTATAATGGAATACAATACAAAGACTGGACTTGTGTTACAGTTGATTTAAGCTCATTAATAGGTCAAACAATAATTATAGAATTTGAAAATAGAGATTGTTGGCGCGGAGGACATTGGGGGTATTCGTATATTGATAATATATGTATAGGATGTGAAGGTGCAAATGGCGATGAAGGCTCTATAAAACTTAATCAAGGACAGAGCGATGATTGTAAAATTCCTGGTAAAATATGTGTAGATTACACGTTGCCTAACGGAAGTAATCCGTCATTAGATATTGAATTGCAAATAATTCAAAACGGATTAGTTGTAAATACTATTAATAGCCCAACTTTAACTTCAGGTAATACTTATTGCTTTAATTTAAATTCTTCAAATACAAACGGCTTAAATATAAATCTACAAGGCTTTGATTTCAAGATAATTGGAAAACCTAAACTAGGAACTTTTAACCTTACTCCTAAAATAATTGGAAATACTGCTAGTGGTGTAAACCAAGGAAGTAACAATGATTATGATATTTTATGTCCCCTTAACTTTGATTGCTGCCAAACCGATTTAGAAATTTATGGAGAACAGGATCCATTTTCAGTTCAAAATACATTTATAAACATTACAAATTTATCCTATGCTGATGAAACCTTTACAATACATAAAGATGCTACAGTACCTATAAAGGAGCTAAGGGTAAGTATTACTGATATACAATTTAATTATAATTATGATCAATGTGCTACCTGTGTAAATAATCCTGCACTATGGGGGGGTATTTATAGTTCAGATGAATACGTAGGAAATACACCAAATGCACTAAAGCAACCCAACACATTAAATCTACCAAATTTTGATTTATTAAAACAATTAGGTAATGATGTTGATAATAGAATTAATAATAGAGAAATAATATGGGAAAATCCAAATGGAGCAATGTTAAAAGGAGGTGATAAATTTAAGGTAACTTATCTTCTTCCCCCTGCTTCTGAAATTCCTTGTTGTGTTGCAAGTGTAAAAATTTGTACTAAAATAAGTTGGCAAGATGCCAATTGCAATATATGCGAAAGGTTTACTTGTTCTAATATTGATTTAGTTGAAAAAATAACATCCTTAAAGTTATCTCAAAAAAAAAATGATTGTTGTAGTGCGACTTTAACTGCGACATCTGACAAACCAGCAATTTACCAATGGAATACTGGAGAAACTACTAAAGAAATTACTGTAAAGCAAAATGGCACTTATACTATTACTGCTACAACCGGCAGTAGTTCATTAACACAAACTATAATGGTTAATGACATACCAACTGGAGCTTTTCCCATACTAGATCATACATCTAGATTTGATCCAACTGGAAATACACCGGGTATTCATGATAAATTTTATATAGTCAATGCAGCAAAACCAGTAAATGCTCCAAATGCTTACAATGCAACAAAATATAAACTTTGGATTTTTAACAGTTGGGGGGAGTTAATAAGAGAAATGAAAGGAGACAATTGTAATGGTTTTAATAATTATTCTATTTATTGGGATGGAAAAGATGGATCTGGCAACTATGTTCAGACGGATACGTATGAATGGCGATTTTTTGTTCAAAACTGTAGCTATAAAAATGATACACAAGTAACCTTTAATACACTTGAAGAATATTGTAAAAGAAGATTGTTTGGGGTATGTATTTCAAAAGACATTAGGCGGGTTACTAAAAAAATAGTTGCGGGTCATGTAAATGTATTAAGATAAAAAACAAAATAATTAATTCAGTAGGATAAGAGTTAGAACAAAGAAACAAAATCTCTTATAAACTCAGGGATTAAAACTATTAAGCATACTATTTCTACCTCTACTACTGTTGTTGATTTCAATATTTGAGAGGACTTAAGCTGTATTGAACATGGAAGGTTTTGGAAAACTGAAACCTTTGAATTTGGAGATGTACAAATGACTAAATAATATTTTAAATAATTTAATCAAAATATAATGAAAACATATAATTTATTATTCTGCATATTAGCTACTGTATTATTGGCTTGCAACAGCGAAGATATTGTTTGCGAAACTACAAAACCCGATCCTGATCCTCAAGGAATCTGCGATACAGGATTGCTTATTATGCGATCTGATGGAGATACGGGAGAGCCGCGATTTTCTTTGGATAGTCTTTCAAAACCTATAAATACACCTTTAGTATTTCAAAATATTAGACATGACCAACAGGACGACACCCAATTTGATGTGTTTAATAGACCTTCAAATTATGATGGTTTTAATGCCAATACTGGTCAGTATTTTATTGAATTTCCTTTACAACAAAGGCTTTATGTGTATGATGTAAGTGCTCAAAGCAGACAAGAGCTAATTGTAGCAGGATTTTATTCAGCGCCCATTTTTAGCAATAACAATTTGTATGCAGTTACAATTGATAATTTTGGTTATGCTACAAATCCAGCTAATTATAGTATTGAAACCATAAACTTGAATGATGGGTCGCTAACTACAATAATAACAAATTCGTTTCCGCTTTTAAGTTCGTTTGATTGGGAAAGTATGTCTTCAGCAACGGATGGCAACGGAATGTTATATTTTGTTTCTGGAACCAATCTTGTGATTTTCAATACTGCAACCTCAACAACCAATGCTGTTGAATTAGTTCCAGACTTCAACACGACGACAAACTTCCAAAGATTTTATGGTTTGGAATATCGCAATACAGGCAACTTATTGGCCATCCGTGAACGAGATAATAATCAAGGTGAAGGTTTAGAAATTGTGAGCATTGACCCAAATAATCCCACTACTGCCCCAACTGTTATCTTCGATTTTATGGCAAATGGAATTAATTTAAATTCTGAGTTTTATGCTACTAGTTATGATGATTGTGATGATACTTATTACATTACTTCCCGAGACAATAACAATATAGATATTACCAACTTTTACGAAATAAATTTATTTGATAATACAGTAAAAACCGAAAGTTTCAACTTCTATTTAATGGGCATTTCAACCAAAAACAATTAGAAAACTTATCTTTAAATGTGCTAACCAAACTAACTATAATTACTTTTTTAAGTTCCTGGGTAATAACCTTTGCCCAGGAAACATTGCATTTTACAACAAAACATGGTCTGCCCACCAATCATATTTATGACATTGCAGAAGACGCGGATGGTTTTATGTGGTTTGCCACTAAACAAGGCTTGGTAAAATATGATGGTGAAACATTTAAGATTTTTACCATAAAAGACGGACTGCCCAACAACGACACTTGGCTTTTAGAGCCAGATTTGAAGGGAAGGCTTTGGTTTTTTTCAAAAAGCCAGCGACAAGGTTATATTAAAAATGATAGTATACATACGTTTGCAACCAAGCAAAATGAAGTTATATCGCCTAGATTTATCTATAAATCGAAAGATAGTTTGTGGTTCAATGGAACATCTGGAGTGCAAACTTTTAATAAGGACAATATAGTTGATGCTGGGTTTTTGAATCATTCAAACCTCGATTCAATTAATATGAATTTATTGGAAATTCAAAAAAAGTATGGTTATAATAGTAAATTATCCATGCCTATTTTTGTTAATCCCGAAACCAATGATATTTTATTTTTTCAAAAGGATAAATTATTGGTTTATGATTGGAATTTAAGTTTTAAAAAAGAAATAACGGTAAATATTCCCTTGGAATTTGAAAATAAAATGATAGAAAACCAAGGACTATTGTACAATCAAATAGGGTATTTTGCCATGGGAAAAGGAGTTTTGTTCATTGACTTCAAAACCTATCACACTATTTATAAATCTTTTAAAGAATTGGTGAACGTTGAGGAAGTTAAATATTTTAGATGTACGAGCCAAAAAGATAAAATTCAAGTAAGTATTCCCGGCAAACTTATAATTTTTGACAATGAATTAAATTTAAAGGAAACTCATTCCTTCCCGATGGATATGAGCAAGCTGAGTTTTAAGGACAATAATGGAAATCTTTGGATTGCAGACCTTTCAAATGGTCTATCAATGATTCCGAAAAACATTCAGCAAACCAAGTATTATTTAAAGAATAAAAAGATCCAAAAAATCAATATAATGGACAGTATTCTATATGCGGGCGCAAATGATGACGGCTTTTTCCAATATGTGGTTTCCGAGGATAACTTCAAAAAAATAAATCATTTTACCAAACAGAATGCAGAGATATATCAAATTAAAAAAAACAGGGCCAATCACATTAAATACTTCATTTCAGCAGGAAACTCCTTTATAATAGAACAATCTCTTTTGAAGCCATTACACTATGAAAAATTGAAAAGCACGGGAGATAAAGTTGCGGGAATTAAGGATATTGCTACAGTAAACGGTTTTAATTACATAGTTACCAATAGCGCTATAATCTTAAATAAAAACATGGATGAACCATCAGAATTTATAGTCTTTAAAAATGGGCTTTTATTTGCCGAGATTTTCAAAAACCAATTATATACAGCCGGAAGCGATGGATTGCACAAAATTGTAGGTGATAAAATAGTAACGTTTAAGAGTCAAGACCCCTTGTTGAACGTTTCAGTTTCAACGCTAATGCCAGATAATGATTACTTATTTGTGGGCACAGATGGCCGCGGGGTTTATCTTTATAATGATTCTGAAAAAATTTTCCATTTAAAAGAAACAGATGGTTTAAGCATTCAGCGGATTATAAAAAAGGAAAATGTGTTGTGGCTGGCGACCCAAAAAGGAGTAAAAAAAATAGCTTTGGACCAAAAAAATATAGAAAGCTCCAAAATTATAGATGCCTTTTATACGGCAGACGGACTTTGGCAAGACAATACCAATGATATTTTTATAAAGGATAGTTTGTTATATGCTGCCAGTGATGACGGCTTAGCAGTTTTAAATATTAATAGTAAAAGTTATCAGAAAAAACCAAAATTATATTTCAATTCGCAAAACGATACTTTATTCTTTAAAAATGGGGAGCGCGATCAAATTACTATTTCGTTTTCAACGCTTGATTATGTAAATCAAAAGCAAATTGCCTATCAATATAGATTATTGCCTATTCAAAAAGAATGGGTTTCTACAACTACAAAAACTCTTAATTTTTCAAATCTTTCACCAAAACTCTATACACTGGAAGTAAAAGCTACCGATCAGCATTTTAACGAAACTATTTCCAAACAATATTTACACGTAATTCCTGCTTGGTACCAAACCTTAATTGCTAAAATTGGCTTTGGACTATTGGCGCTTTTTTGTCTTTGGTTATTTTTCAAAATTTTAAAAACAAGAATCAGAAAAAAAGAAGAAACAAAAGCACAGCACGAAAAAAAATTGGCCGGTTTGGAACTGCAAGCTTTACGAAGCCAAATGAATCCACATTTTGTTCACAATTCACTAAATGCAATTCAGTATTTCATTCAACGAAACGAAGTGGAGCTTTCCGAAAATTATTTGTCAAAATTCTCACAGCTCATTCGGTTGTTTTTCGAATATTCTCGTTTACAAACTGTTACTATCAAAGAAGAACTAAGCTTGCTCAAAAATTATCTTGAAATTGAAAAGTTACGCTTTGAAGAAAAGTTGAATTTTAATATTGTCGTTTCAGAAAAAATTGATGTCGAGGAACAAGCCATTCCATCTATGCTTTTGCAGCCCATTGTTGAAAACGCCGTAAATCACGGATTGTTCCACAAAAAAGAAAGCGGGACCGTTACAATCAAGTTCATATTTATTAATGACACAACCTATCAAGTACTTGTAGAAGATGACGGAATTGGAGTAATTAAAGCGAAAAAACTTTTCAATACATCATCAAAAAATTATCGATCAAATTCTTCCTTAGTTTTACAAGAAAGAATTGAGTTACTTAACCAAAGTACAAATTGGAATATTGAATATTCTATTAAGGACTGCTCAGAAATAGATATAGAAAAAACCGGAACCTGTGTTACCCTAACCTTTAACCAATCCCTATAATTATGAGTTTTACCGCCTTATTAATAGATGATGAGCGAAAAGCATTAGCTATTCTAAAAAACAAACTGGAGCGCTTTTGCACCAATATTGTGGTAATTGGCGAAACCCAAAGTCCGGTGGAAGGCTTAGCTTTAATTGAGAAATTGAACCCTCAATTGGTATTTTTAGATGTAGCGATGCCGGAAATGAGCGGTTTTGATCTACTTGCCAAAATCCCAAACCCCACATTTGAAATTATATTCGTAACTGCTTTTGACAGTTATGCTGTAGATGCACTAAACCATTGCGCTATTGGATATTTGGTTAAGCCTGTAGATAATCAATCACTCATTGCTACCGTGCTAAAGGCTATAAAAAACATTGAAGCCAAAACGGCTTTAGAGAAAAACAAACTGCTTATTGAAAACTTGGGGGTCCAATCTTTTCAAGATCGAAAAATGGTCATTCCCAGCCAAGAGGGTCTGGAATTTGTAAAAATAGATTCCATAATCCATTGCGAAGGTACCGATGGTTATACCAAAATACATTTTGACGACAGAAAATCTATTTTAAGTTCAAACAGTATTGGCCATTTCAATAAACTTTTAAAAAACAGTGACTTTTTTTTGGTTCACAAATCACATCTTATAAATCTAGACCATATTCAAAAATACCTCAACGAAGGAACTTTAATTTTGAGCAATAACCATAAAGTACCTGTTTCCCGAAATAGAAGAGTGGATTTTCTTAAAACTTTTAAAAACAGTTAAAAAGCTTTTAAAAGGCTAAAAAACAAAAGCATTCTTAGTATCTTCATTAAAATTTTTTCTTATGAAGAATCTAGTCCACATTTTATTTCTGGCAATCGTATTTACAGCTTGCAAAAATACTTCAGAAAAAACCGAAACCGAAGCAATAATTGATACTCCTTTGGAAGAAGTTGATGGCGGGGAAGCCGCAACTGAAAAGGGTTTTACTATTAACCCTGTAGAGCACGCTGTAAGCTTCCCTTAAAACCGAACTGTTTAAAAGTAGAATAATTATCTTAATTTTAAACAGTATTATGAGACGAAGTAAATTTTCACCGCAACAAATTGCAAAGATTTTAAAAGAATTCGACAACG
>NZ_JAQQTG010000021.1 GCF_028561335.1 Aequorivita todarodis
GGATTACTATCCAAAGACTGAAGTTCAATTATGCTTGGTACATCAAATGCGGAACAGTGCAAAATATGTGACTCATTCAGATTTAAGAGCGGTAATGAAGGATCTTAAACTTGTTTACCAGGCTCCAACAGAACAAAAAGGGCTTGAAGCCTTAGAAAACGCCAGAGAGAAGTGGACTAAAAAATATCCGGCCATATTTAGAAGTTGGGATAAGAACTGGGATAGGTTATCTAATATATACAAATATTCACCCCATTTAAAGCGACTTATGTATACCACCAACCCCATTGAAAGCTATCATAGAATGATAAGAAAAGTCACTAAAACCAAAGGTGCTTTTCCCTCAGAAAACGCTATATTGAAACAAGTGTATCTAGCAATAATGAATGCCCAGACCAGATGGAATGGACAAATTTTTCATTGGTCAGCTATACAAAATGATTTGAATGCTTATTTTAGTGATAGAATAAAATAGGATGACACAGTTAATTGAACACTCCC
>NZ_JAQQTG010000022.1 GCF_028561335.1 Aequorivita todarodis
GTTGTAGGATTGAAAATTGGTATTCATATCTTTGATTGTCAGTACTTAAAGATAAAAAATAACCAATTTTTAAGCAAGCTTTTTAATAGAAAAAGCCGCCCCAGGTTTTGAGACGGCTTCTTTTTTTTATAGTCGGAATTTTAAAAGTGTCCTAAAAGAAAAAGATGTAAGCTGATCGGATACCTAAAGAAAAATCCCCAATGTCTTTCAACAATGGGGATTCTGTACTGATGGCGGGTCCCGATAGCTATCGGGATGAACCCGCACCATATTTTTCGATAAGTGAGGCCACCATCTCAGGATACTTTTTCAAGTTCTCAATATATCTTCGGCTTTTCATGGACTTGATGTGCTTTTCTATTTTCCGTGCCTGTTGATAGCCCAAACCATTTATTGCTAAATATAAAGTCCAGTCCGAAGCCTTTCTCGTATAGGAATCGAAATAGGTTTTGTCCAAATGCCTTTGAAAACGTTCCGTGAAATCCAAACAGCTACCTGTATAATAGCCATCGGTCGATTTGGAATATAAGATGTAAACCGTTGCCATACACTAAAAATAAAAAATCCCCAATGTCTTTCAACAATGGGGATTCTGTACTGATGGCGGGTCCCGATAGCTATCGGGATGAACCCGCACCATATTTTTCGATAAGTGAGGCCACCATC
>NZ_JAQQTG010000023.1 GCF_028561335.1 Aequorivita todarodis
CTATGGCATCTCCAAAACCTGCTAAATTATCAATACAAGCGATAAATATATCCTCTAAGCCACGACTTTGTAGATCGTTGAGTACCTGCCTCCAAAAACTACTGCTTTCACTACTGCCAAAATAAATACCCAATATTTCTTTTTGACCCTCCAGGCTTACCCCCAGGACAGAATAAACAGCTTTGCTCTGGACTCTTCCCTCCTCTCTGACCTTATAATGCATGGCGTCTAGCCAAATTAGGGGATAAACGCTATCTAAAGGCCTGTTCTGCCATTCTTTTATCTCAGGTATTATTCGGTCTGTTATACTGTTTATCGTAGCATCTGAGACCTCAAAATCATACATCTCTCTTAAGTGATTTTGAATATCCGAATAGCTCATTCCCAAACCATAGAGTCCAATAATTTTCTTATCGATATCACTGCTGATTGTAACTTGTCTCTTAGGTACGGTTTGGGGTTCAAACGTTCCATTTCTATCCCTGGGAGTTTCTAACTCAAAACTTCCTAAGTCACTCTTCATTAATTTTTTAGCTTTGCCGTTCCGCCTATTTTTAAAAGGCTTTGTCTCTTGAACGTGACCAGTTACTTCGCTTTCTAATGAAGCTTCTAAGATCATCTTTAACAAGGGGGTAAAAACCCCTTCTGAGCCTGTTAAAGGCTTGCCTTGTTTCAATTTCTCGATCGCATCGCGTGAGAATTTTTCAAAATCAAAATTTTCGTTCATAATATGTCAAATTTAAAAAGTTTAAACATCCTTTTTTTAATTTGACACAGTTTATTTAACATACTC
>NZ_JAQQTG010000024.1 GCF_028561335.1 Aequorivita todarodis
TAACCCGTTGTGCATTATGATTTAAAAGAAAAAAGTTGTCCATATTACTGATAATCAGTATCTTGTTTTAGCCATAAAACATTATATATGAACAACTTAAGTGCAAATTACGAAAGAATATTGGAAGTTTTAAGAAAAATATCAAAAGATCAACTTTTACCCTATCAAAGGCGTGAACCAAAGCTCTGTGACCTGGAACTGATAAGTTTGAGTTTAACGGCTGAGTTTATGGGCATAGATAGTGAAAACGATCTTTTCAGAAAACTTCCCGAAATGATATATACAAAAATTGAGCGAAGTGTATACAACAGGCGAAGGCGAAGGCTCGCCAATGAGCTTGATAAAATTCGCTTAAAACTGGCATCGCATTTCAATGAATTTGAAGATTATTTTGTCGTTGACAGTATGCCTTTAGAGGTTTGTAAGTTGTCCCGCAGTTCACGTTCTAAAATATGCAAAGAAGACGATTTTGCTTTTCCTGACAAGGGGTACTGTGCCGCACAGAGTGCTAATTATTATGGATACAAACTGCACGCGGTTTGCTCTGTAAACGGTGTTTTTCAGAGTATTGACCTAAGCCCTGCTTCCGTGCACGACATCAATTACCTAAAAGATATCAAGATGCAGATGGGCGACTGTACGTTAATTGGCGATAGAGGTTATTTGTCTGCAAAAATACAGCTCAACCTTTTTGAAACCTGTAACATAACGCTCAACACACCAATGAGAAGGAACCAAAAAGAATATAAAAGGCAACCCTATATATTTAGAAAAAAGAGAAAAAGAATAGAAACGCTGTTTTCACAATTATGTGACCAGTTTATGATAAGACGCAATTATGCAAAGTCCTTTAAGGGATTCAAAACAAGGATAATCTCAAAGATAACGGCACTTACAGCTATTCAATATATCAACAAGTTTATCTTTGGCAGAAACATCAACAATATTAAAATCAGCATTATTTAAAATGCACAACGGGTTA
>NZ_JAQQTG010000025.1 GCF_028561335.1 Aequorivita todarodis
TGTAAGCTTCCCCTAATTAGAACTGTTCATTCTTCTAATATTTCTACAAACTTATTATTTTTAATTCTCTTGGGGCTAGCCCCAAGAGAATTAAATTCCGCATATTTTACTGGCGGTATTTTACCCAGCCCATCGTGAGGGCGGTAATGGTTATAATCGTGCATCCATATCTGTGTCTGTTCTCTTACCTGGTCTATATCCTCAAAGATATATTTGTTCAGCACCCCTCTTCTGTAACTTCCATTGAACCGCTCTACAAATGCATTTTGTGTGGGTTTGCCCGGTTGTATATACTTGAACTCAATATTGTGCATCATGCTCCATTCCGAGGCGATCTTGGCTATAAACTCAGGTCCGTTATCCATCCGTATCTTTTTTGGCCTGCCCTTTTTGTTGATAAGGTGGTTGAGTACCCAGACCACGCGGTTGCTCGTAAGGGAGAAGTCGACCTCAATATGGAGTGCCTCTCTGTTAAAATCGTCGATTATATTAAATGCCCTAAAGCGTCTTTTGTTTTCTAGGACGTCTGTTACAAAATCCATACTCCAGGTATGGTTAAGCTCGCCGGGAACCTCCAGGGGTTCTTTTATTCTCGCGGGCAAGCGCTTCTTAACCTTTCTGCGCAAGGGGAGCCCCAGTGCCACATAGACCCTGTGCATACGCTTGTGGTTCCAGGGTTTCCCCTCTTGGCGTAACCGGTCATAGGCCTTCCAAAAACCTTCTTCTGAATGTTCCTTTGCCTTTTGCCGCAAGGCTTGTTCTATCTCGGTATCATCCTTGGGCAACGGCCTATAATAATAGACGCTCTTACTCATGTTGAGGACACGGCACGCCCTACTGATGCCGTAATGAATAAGTTCCTTGGCAATGGTTCGCTTCCTGCAGGGCTTTAGAGCTTTTTTTCGATGATCTCCCTGGCCATCTGGTGGTCAAGGGCCAAAGTGGCATACATCTGTTTGAGCCTGGCGTTCTCTTCTTCCAGCTCCTTGAGGCGCTTGAGCTCCTTGGAGTTCATACCGGCATACCTAGAGCGCCACTTATAGAAGGTGGCGGGACTGACGCCATGCTCACGGCTGATCTCATCAACACTCTTTCCGTTGTCGAATTCTTTTAAAATCTTTGCAATTTGTTGCGGTGAAAATTTACTTCGTCTCATAATACTGTTTAAAATTAAGATAATTATTCTACTTTTAAACAGTTCGGTTTTAAGGGAAGCTTACA
>NZ_JAQQTG010000026.1 GCF_028561335.1 Aequorivita todarodis
ACCCCAAAGATACTGTGTTCAAATCCTAATCATTTTTCAATTGTTTAATTAATATCTTTGTATTGCAAAAAGAAGGCTTCGTCCAATTCGTTGTACCGAAGTCTATCTACCGGGCGGAGTTTTACTCCGCCCTTTTTGTGGCAAAAAGAAGGCCCGCCCTTCATCGTTACCCGAAGTCTATCCCAGCTGATAATCCACAATATAAGGCTCATTCTTTTTCCATAATGTGTATATCAGGATCAACAATTTTCGCATCACCCCCACGACCCCATGTTTTTTTACCGTGCGGTTGTCATTTACGCGTTCATAGAAGTCCCTCAAGTTAATATTGTGCGTGGCCGCGGCCACCGCCGGCATATAAAGTGCAGACCTGATGCGTGCGTTTCCTTTTTTTGATATCCGGGTCTTCCCTTTGTACTTGCCGGATTCCTTATCTACTATATCCAGTCCCGCGTAGCTGACCAACTGGCGGATATTGGTGAAGAGCAAAAAACCATTTACCTCGGATATTACTTTAATGATCGTGATGAAGCCCAGTCCCTTTACCGTTTCAATGTTCCGGATCTTCTTGTAGAGCTGCTCATCTGTTTTTATTTGCTTTTTCAGTTCCTTCTCAATGACATCCAACTGTTTTTCATAAAAAGAGATCATCTGTTTTTTAAGGGTAATCACTTTTTTATAGGTCTTATGGGCGTGGTCCAGGGCATGGAGCTGGGACTTGGCGGCAGTGATCTCTTTCTTGAGGTTGGTATGCTCTCTTGATAGATCCCTTATGACCCTGAACTCCTTGCTTGGCGGGGTCCAAAGATCAGACGTGCCCAATGCCTTTTCCATCCCAAAGGTGGCAATCATTTTTGAGTCGACCTTGTCCGTCTTTGTCTTCAGGTTGTTGCTCTTGGCAAAGTAGGTTAGCTTTTGTGCCAACTGCACGCTTACCTTTTGGTCGTTCTCATAGAGAAAGTAGGCCAGGTTCTCATAATAAACGCCCGTGGCTTCCATAACATAAATGGGCTGTGGAGCTGTGCCCTTCTCACGTTTCTTGCACCATGAGAGGAACTCTACCATGCCCTTGGGACTGTTTTTAAATGACTTGGTCCCTTTGATGGCAATACGTTCCTGTTGGTCCTTCACTTGATAACAGGCGAAGAAGCTTTCCATTCCTATATCAATCCCTACTACTTGTTTCAATACTTTTTGTTGTACCATTATTCTTGTTTTAGGTTATTAAGAATAAGGATTTTTCCCACCGTCTTTCCTCTTAGTTGATACGAAATCCAGGCATATAGCCATGGTTTCTCAATACTGTTGCGACTCTTGGAAAAATACAGGAAAAGGTTGTTATCTTTGGGTGGACATACATAGTATTGTTGTTGTCTAGGTTTAAATGGCAACCTTAACCTGATCTTATTCCTTTAATTTAAAAGCCTAAAATAATCGTATTTTTGGACAAATCATTTAATGACCAAACATAAGAGGT
>NZ_JAQQTG010000027.1 GCF_028561335.1 Aequorivita todarodis
GAAGCCGTCTCAAAACCTGGGGCGGCTTTTTCTATTAAAAAGCTTGCTTAAAAATTGGTTATTTTTTATCTTTAAGTACTGACAATCAAAGATATGAATACCAATTTTCAATCCTACAACCAACAGCAAAATTGGCTTTTCCCTCCTTCTATCGAAGAACTCATTCCTGAAAACCATCCTGTACGTATAGTCAATGGTATCGTTGAGCAACTCGACCTAAGTTTACTTGTAGAAGAGTACAGCAAAGAAGGAAAGCCGAGCTACCATCCAAAAATGATGCTCAAGGTAATGGTCTACGCCTATATGGACAATACCTACTCCAGCCGAAAGATAGAAAAAGCGATGCGCGAGAACATCAACTTTATGTGGCTGGCCGCCCAACAAGTTGCGGACCATAACACCATCGCACGTTTTCGCAGCAAAAAGCTCAAGACCATTTTCAAGGACATCTTTAAACAGGTCGTTCTGCTTTTGGCGGAAGAAGGGCTCGTTACCCTTAAGGAAGTATTTACCGATGGCACCAAGATCGAGTCCATGGCCGGCAGGTACACCTTTGTCTGGGGCAATGCCATCAAGACGCGCAAAGAGAAAATGGCACAACAGCTTGAAGCGATGTGGCACTATGCCCAGGACATCGCAGATGAGGAGGACAGCGATCCCACCCCGCCCGACTTTAAAAAGATTGACAAGGAGAAGGTAGCAAGAACAGCCAAGAAAATAGAGAAGATCATCAGCAAAAGCCCAAAGGCCTCGACCAGGGCAAAGGCCAAGTTGCGGTATATCCAAAAGAATTTTCCACAGAACCTGGACAGGTATGAAAAACAACAGGAAATCTTGGCCGGGCGCAGCAGCTATAGCAAGACCGATCCCGACGCTACCTTTATGCGCATGAAGGATGACCATATGCAGAACGGGCAGCTCAAACCGGGCTACAACGTGCAAGTGAGCTCAGAGTCCCAGTTTGTAATCCACTATACCCTGCACCAGACCACCAACGACCTCAATACATTAAGACCGCACCTGGATGCCTTTGAATGTTTATACGAATTTTTACCGGAACAGCTTACCGCCGATGCGGGCTACGGAAGCGAAGAGAACTATGCGTTTTTAGAGCAAAAAGAGATAGGCACCTATGTAAAGTACAACACTTTTGACAAGGAACAGGGCATTTTAAAATCGAAGCGGAAAAAGAAAAATGAGGACTTCCATAGAGATAAGTTATATTACAACCAAGAGCAGGACCACTACATCTGCCCAATGGGGCAGCCAATGAAAAAAATAGGGGAGCGAAAGCGAAAGACCAAATCCGGTTACCTACAAACCAGTACCGCATATAGGGCACAAAACTGCCAAGGCTGTCCGCTGCGCGGAGCCTGTTTTAAGGCAAAGGGCAATAGGGTCGTAGAAAGAAACCACGCTCTGGAAAGGCACAAGGAAAAAGCAAGAAACAACTTGCTCAGTGAAATAGGGAAACTAAAGCGCAAACAGCGAACCGCTGATGTGGAGCCGGTATTTGCACACATAAAATCTAACAGAAACTTCAAACGATTTACCCACAAAGGAATAGAAAAAGCAGAACTGGAGTTCGGGTTGCACGCCTTAGCGCACAATTTAAGAAAGAAAAGTGCCTAAGAAAGGCCAACTTTGCGTCTAAATTTAAAATTACCAAAAAATCATCGCCATCAACCAAAAAATAAAAAACCGTCCCAATTAGATTATTGAGACGGCTTC
>NZ_JAQQTG010000028.1 GCF_028561335.1 Aequorivita todarodis
TGTTCGATAGGCTCACGTTGCCCTGGTTGGTTACGGTGAACGTATAGGTAATGGTATCGATGCCCGCATCGGCGCACTGGTTGCCGTCAACGTCGTTGAAGATTCCAGTTTTTACGATTGCGATGTCTGGGTTCTGGCATATCTCGACAACTGTAGGGTCATCCTCTGCATAACTATTATCATCGGAGATGTCGGTTGAGTTCGGACCCGTTGGAGGTGTACCCGTAACTTTTGCTTGGTTGGTAAATTGGCCAGCATCAATATCTTCTTGAGTAATGGTATAACTGGCCGTAAAGGTAGTGGTGTCTTCAACTCCCGGAGCCATAGAAGCAATAGGACCACCAACCACAGCTACCAACGGATCGGTAACGATTACATTGGTCATAGTAACATTTCCTGTATTTAGAACCTTGAATGTATAGGTTATCACATCTCCAGGGGCGCTAATACAATTGCCCGATGGGTCTGTACCAATGTAGCTTCCTATCTTTATAATGTCAATACAAGGGAAGTTACAAATGGTCACAATTGTAGGGTCATCCTCTGTATAGCTGTTATTATCGGAATCGTCCGTAATATCGGGGCCGTTCTGTGGCGTACCCGTTGCAAGGGCTTGGTTGGAGTACATGCCTGCATCAATGTCTGCTTGGGTAATGGTATAGCTGGCAGTAAAGGTCGTGGTGTCCTCCTGGCCGGGCGCCAAACTGATAGGACCGCCGCTCACTGTAACGCCAGCATCAGTCACCATAACATTGTTCAATGTTACGTTTCCTGTGTTCTTAACGCTAAAGGTATAGCTGATCTCATCGCCCGGGGCACTAATGCAATTGCCAGTTGTTGGATCAGTGCCATCATAGCTACCAATCTTGATCAATGCAATCTTCGCAGTCTGACAAATCAATACTGTAACCGTATTACTGGTAGCAGTATCTACAGGACCCAAAACTGAGCCTCCATTTACTTCTGCAGTATTTACAACAGAACCAGCGTCTATATCACTTTGAGTTATTGTATAAGTAGCATTGAATGTCCAGATTTCGCCAACATTTAAAATACCGTCACCATTATCACCAGAAACCAATACTATAGGAACTACTGGATTTGGTGCTAAAAATAGAGGATCGGTAATTACAACATTTGAAATATCAACATCTCCATCATTGGTTACAACAAACTTATAATCTATTGTATTGCCAACTTCAAAATTGATACAATTACCTGTTGCGCTAGTGCTAGATTTTACAATCGACATTTTGGCATCTTGGCAAAGATTAACTGTAACGGTATCAGTATTTGATACTGGATAAGCATTCCCTGAAGTTTGGGCTAGTCCATTTACGGTAGCCGTATTTTGAACTTGTCCATTAGTAATATCGAGTTGCGTTACTATATAAGAAGCCGTATAAATCCAAGTTTCACCTGCATCCAAAACTCCTGGGTTTGATGTGTCTCCACTATCAGGGCCTGGAAGAGGGTTATTAGTCGGGTCAATTAATGGATCTCTTAATTCAACATTGTTGATTGGAGCATTCCCCGCTGGATTTGTTACTTTAAAGGTATAAGAAATTGCTTCTCCCGGAGCCACTGGCGTACAATCTTGTGGATTATTTGGAGTCGCTATCTTTTCAAGTATAATTGTACAGTTATTGATCGTTACCAAGAAGCTGTTCTCCGCGGAACAGTTCGGCGTGGTGCCAGTCTCCGCGTACACATAGATCGTCTGGGTGGTCGTGATGCTGTTGCCGGCGAACAACGGCGTGCCGGTCCCACCGCTTC
>NZ_JAQQTG010000029.1 GCF_028561335.1 Aequorivita todarodis
AACTGCTTGGAAGGCTTTTATCCAACCGCTGCGAGTAAATGTCCCAGTAATCTATAAAGATCCTGGATCCGGTCGGGGAGCGATTTTTATGGGGTTTGGATTATACCCTCTTAAATTGTGGGCTACGGTCTTGTATATGGCTCGTAGCGTGCAAATTAGCGATAAATTTTCGGTTAAGCACGAGCCGAATTTTTTAATTTTCTTATTATCTTTTTTTCCCAATAAGCCAAATTAAAAAATTTGGCGGACTTGCAAATATGCCTAAACTTCGATTAAGCAACTGCCCAGCTATGAGCTATATACGGTGTTGCCCACAGTTATTTTTTCCGAGTTCTGTAATATAAATTCCAAGTTCCCGAATTTGATTCCACAATATCTGGAAATCCATCATTATTTAAATCTCCTATTTCTATATTATAAGTATCATCTTTTAAGTCTTCTCGCAAACCAATTTCTATAAACGTGCCATTTTTCTGGCCTAAATAAACATAATTCCGTTCTTCTGAATTTCCCTCAACTATATCTAAATATCCATCTTGATTTAAGTCAGCTACTTTTATTGATGAAGTTTGACGTTCGGTTTTGAAATCGAAAACTCGCTTAAAAGTCAAATTTTTGTCGCCAAAATAAATGCTATTTATTGAACCTAAATTTCCTGTTATAATATCTAAAAATCCATCATTGTCAAAATCTCCAACGTCAATAGAGCGGGTTTCATCTTCTCCATTGCCAAATTCTATTACTTTTGAAAAATTCTGTTTTCCGTCATTTAGATAAATTTTGTTTTTACTCTGTCTTTCAGCTGTAATTAAGTCTAAAAATCCGTCTTTGTTTATATCGACAATTTTTGTTTGAATTGTTTGGTCAGAATCGGTTCCAAAAGTGATAATATTTTCAAAATATCCTTTTCCATCATTGAGGCAGATTTCATTTACGGCTTTTCTATTTGAAAGTATCAGGTCAAAATCTCCATCTTTGTCAATATCTACTATTTCAAGATTTCGTGAAGGTGATATTGAACCAAAAGAAATTTCTTTGTCAAAGCTGTCATTTGCAGAACCAAAATAAATTTTATTTGGAATATTATCGTTGGCTACTGCTATGTCTATAAATCCATCATTATTGAAGTCAGCACTTTTCACAGCATAAGAGGCATCAAGAAATTTACCAATAGGTTGGGCTAATTTGAAACCTCCATTTCCGTCATTGTAGTAAATGTAATTTTGTTCCGCCCAATGTCTTCCATTTGCTACAAGTGCATCTAAATCTCCATCTTGGTCAATGTCTGATAATGTTATTGAAGCGGTTCGGTTCGATTGTGTTCCAATTGAAAAAAATCCATCAGCATTAAAAAATGTCACTTCTTGAGCAAATCCATTAAACGAAATTGTCAATAAAGTAAGTAATATTATTTGTGTTCGGATTTTTTTCATAATTGTGGGCAACGGTCTTGTATATGAAAAGTAGCGCTGAAAATAAGCGATATTTTTCGGATGAAACACAAGCCGAATTTTTAAATTTTACTATTTATTTTATTTTTGGGAAATCGTCAAATTTAAAAATTTGGCGACTTTCCAAAAATGCCCGAACCTTTGTGTTAGCAATGACTCGCGCTATTTTTTATATACGTTGTTGGCAACTGGCTTTCTCCGTTTATTATTATTTCTCTATTATTTTATAATTCCGATTTAGATAGTTTAAAGTGTCAGAATATTTTTTATCTACTTCATTATTTATTTTTTTCAGAACTGCTTTATATACATAATCAATGTCCAAATTATAAGGTTCAGCTGTAATTTTGTAAGCTTCCCCTAATTAGAACTGTTCATTCTTCTAATATTTCTACAAACTTATTATTTTTAATTCTCTTGGGGCTAGCCCCAAGAGAATTAAATTCCGCATATTTTACTGGCGGTATTTTACCCA
>NZ_JAQQTG010000003.1 GCF_028561335.1 Aequorivita todarodis
TCCATCTCGCAGGACACCGCTGCGGGGACGATTACCTATATAGATGAAAACGGAGACCCGACGGTATTGGACATTGCTGCCATTATCGCCCAGCACGAGACATTGACCTCGGCTACTTTCGATCCCACGACCGGTATCCTGACCTACAACGATGAGGATGGCGTGGCCACCGACCTTGACCTGGGGGCGATGATACCTAACTTCGAGACCGTTACCACATTGGTGGACAACGGCGACGGCACGTACACCTACACTTCGGAGGACGGCACCGTTACTACGGTTGATGTGCCCGCTGACATCGTCAACCAGTTTGAGGACATCGTGAACAGCGGCCCTGTTACGGTCAACGGCAATACGTACAATAGCATCGAAGAATATCTTGAGTATATGGTTACAGCCAACGAGACCGTTACCACCTTGGTGGACAACGGCGACGGCACGTACACCTACACTTCGGAGGACGGCACCGTTACTACGGTTGATGTGCCCGCTGACATCGTCAACCAGTTTGAGGACATCGTGAACAGCGGCCCTGTTACGGTCAACGGCAATACGTACAATAGCATCGAAGAATATCTTGAGTATATGGTTACTGCCAACGAGACCGTTACCACCTTGGTGGACAACGGCGACGGCATGTACACCTACACTTCGGAGGACGGCACCGTTACTACGGTTGATGTGCCCGCTGACATCGTCAACCAGTTTGAGGACATCGTGAACAGCGGCCCTGTTACGGTCAACGGCAATACGTACAATAGCATCGAAGAATATCTTGAGTATATGGTTACTGCCAATAGTAGCGACGACCAGCAATTAAGCTTTGATTCAGGAACAAACATTTTAACATTAGAAGATGGCGGTACAGTAGATTTGAGCGGTTTAGTAAACACCGACGACCAGCAAATTACAGATTTTAGTCTAGATGGAACCACAAACGTACTTACCCTTACATTAGAAGACGGAGGTACGCAATCGGTAGACCTATCTGGATATGTAGGTATAGATACAAACACCACCAATATAAGTTTAACCGAAGACGGTACAGATTTAATTTTAACAGATAGCGATGGCGGTGAAGTAAAAATTGCATTAGCAGATTTAGCTGCACAAATTAACACCGACGACCAGCAAATTACAGATTTTAGTTTAGATGGAACCACAAACGTGCTTACCCTTACAATAGAAGACGGTGGTACGCAAATGGTAAATTTAAGTGGTTTAAGTAGCAATCCTTCAGTAGTAACACCAGTTACAACAGCAGGAGTAACAGCGGGTCTTACACCGCAAACTATTGCAACACACGACGATGGTGCAGGTACTACAGAAAATATCCAAGAAACCGTAACAACCTTTAACGACCTTGATAATGATGGTATTTTTACATACACTAG
This sequence comes from Aequorivita todarodis, assembly GCF_028561335.1. Classification (GTDB taxonomy): domain Bacteria; phylum Bacteroidota; class Bacteroidia; order Flavobacteriales; family Flavobacteriaceae; genus Aequorivita; species Aequorivita todarodis. Next base: position 1,395 of record NZ_JAQQTG010000003.1, read on the forward strand.
CGAAGACGGTATAACTACAGATATTGCTGGGAAAGAACCTTGGTACAACCAAGATGCTGTTGGCACACAAGCTACACAAAACACCCAAAATATTTATCAAATGGGTAATGTAGGTATCGGCACAGACGATATGTTAGGGACAACAAACCCAGATGTGAAGTTAGCCGTAAATGGTTCTATTTTAACCACCAACTCTATCTATGCCGATTACGTTTTCGAGGATTATTTTGATGGTTACTCAGTTATAAATAAAGACTATAGTTTCAAATCATTAAAAGAGGTGGAAACCTTTATTAACAACAATCGTCATTTACCAGGTATAACAAATATCGACTCTTTAGCAAAAAATGAAAAGGGCGAATACCAAATAAACATTTCTGAATTGTCTGTTCAAGTGTTGGAAAAAGTAGAAGAATTATACTTGCACACTATAGACCAGCAAAAGTTAATCGAGTCCAAAGACAAGGAAATTGAGCAACTTAAAAAGAAACAAGAAGAAATGGAATCTAGAATGAATAGATTGGAAAGTTTGATGCTACAAAACAGCGATACCAAAAAATAGACAATCTTTCTTATTATGGCTTTTCTCCTTTTAAAAAAAGGAGAGAAGCTTATAAAATGAAATCTATGAAAAAATTATACTTATTACTTTTATCAACATTTTTCGCCTGTGTATTTATTCCTACTATGGATGCGCAGGGTCCGGGAGGAGTTGCTCCTGCAGCTTGGTATAAGGCGGATGCTCAAAACACTGTGTTTTCAGATGCAGGGGTAACCCAGGCTACGGACAATTCCAATATACAACAATGGAACGAATATCTCGGTGCTGTACACAACTTGAATCAATCAACTTCGGCTAGGCAGCCTTTATTTTCCGACCAAACTACATTGGTAAACTTTAACCCGACGATAACCATTAGTGGCCCAAATGATGATTATCTAGAGTATCAACCAGCTACAGGCGTTAATATTATAGACCGTACAGAAGGCACCCTATACGTTGCAGGTTATTTAAATGTTGTTGGCCCTGCGGGTATTATGGGCTTTGATGCAACTATGGATTATCCAGGGTTGCATACCTCTAATAATGGACAGAATAACTTGTTGTTTTTTACAGGTGGCCCTGGTTACCAAGGGTTGAGTACCAACTCATTCACCGATAACAACTATTTTATATCGGGAGCCAATTGGATAAATGGAGATGGGGCAAATTCTTCATATGCCTCCTCCATTGTTTCGTTGAATGGTGTTCGGTCATCGTACAACAATACTGAACTTCAAAATGCAATAATTAATAACGCTTCTCGTGACATTAGAGTTGGGCGTGATAGCAATTGGGGTGGTATGAACGGTCAGGTAAACGAGGTTATCATTTTCGAGAACGCCTTGTCTATGGCAGAAATGGACCGTGTAGAGTCTTATCTAGCCATAAAATATGGTAATACCTATGCACAAGGCGGTAGTGATTATGTAAACGCAGCAGGTGCAACGGTTTGGACAGCAGATGCTACATATAATCAAAATATTTTTGGTATTGCCAGAGACGATGCTTCTGAACTCTACCAAAAACAATCAAAAAGTACCAACCAAAACCAACAATTAGTTATTGGTGCAGGCAGTGGGCTATTCAATACCAATGCTGCAAATACTAATACGCTGACCAACGGTCAGTTTTTAATGGTTGGAGACAACGGTTTAGCACAAAGCTTAACTACGCCATTAGTATATTCAGGCGGAAACGGTGAGACCAATTTCCGTTTCGAGTCTATTTGGAAAGTACAAAACACCAATGGCGTAGGGCAAGTAACCATAGCTTGGCCTGCAGGTATTGATAATTTATATGCAGTACAGTCTAGCGACGAAACTTTTGACGGTAGCGACAATTTTACTGCTATGACTGGTACAGTGAATATTAACGGTGTAGATTATAACACCGCAACGCTTACCCTAACAAATGGACAGTATTTTACATTTACTGGTTACGCTCATGCACCAGGTGGTGTTTTATCCAATCTTTTAATGTGGCATAAAGCCGATGATGGTGTTACAACTCCTGGTCAAAAAGATATTTGGAAGGATGTATCAGCTAACGGACGTGATGTGTTTCAACCAAACAACAATGCAAACGAACCACTCTTGGTGACCGATGCTATGTATGCAGCCGATAGTAAAAACTATGGCTTCAACTTTAATCCGTTTTATTATTTTGACGGTACAAATGACTTTTTCTATAACGAAAACCAAGTATATTTCCCTACAACAGATAGCCCAGGTTCAGCCTATGGAGTTATGATGAATGCTGACGTAGGAGGTTGGAGAACGCCTTATGGATGGGGCGATGACGACCCTAATTTGGTCAAAGGAAACGATAATTATTACATAACTAGAGATAATGGTACGGCAATTAATGAAGATGTAGGTGCCAACTCTCTTCCAGCACACATTGGGGGGATGAGCTGGAGAGGAGCAACCAATGGAATTTACTTAAACGTTAACGGACAAATTTATGCTAACGAAACCACCAACATCGGTTCCATACAATCAGCAGTAAACTTTGCAATAGGCTCTGAAGGATTTGGTCTTACAGGTAATGGTAGCGAGGTATATCAAGGTGGTTTGCCAGAGGTGTTTGCCTACAGTGCAGATCACCAGAACGCTACAGGAGATGAAAAGCAAAGAATCAACTCTTACCTTGCCATTAAATATGGTATTACACTTTTAGATGACGCAGGAACAGCAGTTCCAGATTATTTAAGTAGTGCATCAGTTACGGTATGGGATGCTACAACAAATGCCAGCTACAACAATAATATTTTTGGTATAACCAATGATTATCTGTCTGATTTGCACCAAAAACAATCGAAAAGTATCAACGCAGGCCAACAATTAATTATTGGTGCAGGCGGCTCATTATTCGACACCAATGCAGCCAACACCAACACTTTAACAAACGGTCAATTCTTACTAGTAGGAGACAATGGTCTGGCACAAAAACTAACAACACCCTTAGTCTATTCCGGTGGTGCAAACGGCGATACCAATTTCCGTTTCGAAGCCATCTGGAAAGCACAAAATACAAATAGTGTAGGTACAGTTACTGTGGCTTGGCCAAAAGGCGTAAACAATTTGTACCTGGTACAATCTTCAGACGAGACTTTTACCAATACTGATACGTTTACATCAATGGCTACAGAAGTTACGATTAACGGTGTGGTATACAATACAGCTACAGTTACATTAGCAGACGGACAGTATTTTACTTTGGCAGGATTCCAATATGCGCCAGGAGGTGTTACATCTGCAGCGTGGTACCGTGCAGATGCGGTGAGTACTATGTTTACAGATTCTGGTACAACTCCAGTAACAGATGGAACAACGATACAACAATGGAATGAGTTCAACAACAAACCATTCCCATTATCACAAACCGTTAACCCTTCATATCGACCAGATTTTTCTGATGCTACCACTTTAGTCAATTTCAACCCGACGGTAACCTATACAGGTGGTCAAAAATGGTTACAGTATGACGGAAATGTAGATGGAAATATGATTGACAGAAGCAGCGGAGCACTTTTCTCAGCAGGAAGCACTACAAGCCAAGCTCCATTTATAGGGTTTGGAGTCTCAGGCGCAGGCAATGCTATGGATGATCCAGGTTTGTATAGATTCAATCCTGATAAACTTTTATTTTACCCTAGACTAGGTGAGTATGATCCAGTAAGTACTTACACCATAGATGGTCCATTTATTGGCGGAGGTACTTGGGAGAATGGCGCCGGTACTGATGGTAATAATTTAGTTGACATCACACTTGGTGGTTATCACGAAACTTTTGATAATGCTATAACTGATGTTCGTCTTGATGCCAACCGCAATGCCTTTATGGTAGGTAAGGCAGATGCAGGCTATCAGTTGGATGGCCAACAAAACGAAATGATTGTGTTTGACAGTAAATTATCTACTGACGAATTGAATCGCGTAGAATCTTACTTGGCGATTAAATACGGACAAACTTTGAGTGTAGATCAAAACAGAAATTATTTAAGTTCTACAAGTACTGTAGTTTGGGACGGAGCTGACGCCAATTATTACAACAATGTTTTTGGTATTGCCAGAGACAACATTTCTGCATTGCACCAAAAACAATCACAAAGTGCCAACGCAGGACAACAATTAATTATTGGTGCAGGTACTAGTGGTTTAGCCAATACCAATGCAGCTAACACCAATACATTATCTGACGGTCAGTTTTTATTAGTAGGAGACAATGGATTATCACAATCATTATCAGAATCGCTTGTTTATACAGGCGGTAGCAATGGCGAAGTAAATTTACGTTTCGCAGCTATCTGGAAAGCGCAAAACACCAATGGTGTAGGTGCTGTTACAGTGGCTTGGCCAGGTAATGTGCGCAATTTGTATGTGGTAAAATCTTCAGACGAAACCTTTGATGGTAGTGACAATTTCACCGAAATGACCACAGACGCGACCATTAATGGAGTAGCTTACAAAACAGCAACCATCTCATTGGCAGATGGTGAGTACTTTACCTTTGCTGGTTATGGATACGCACCTGCAGGTGTAATCAATAATTTGAGCTATTGGTACAGAGCCGATAAAGACGCTGACAATACAGGTGACGGTACAGATGTAACCTCGTGGACTGACTTTTTCTCAGGAACGGTAACATCACAACTGGGAAGTTTAGATTTACCTAAGTATGCAGAAGGGGCTGCTAATTATTTCAACTTCAACCCGGGTATCAACTTTACAGCAGTTAACCAGTCATTAGCAAACTTAAATGTTCAGACTTTAAGTAGTACCAACTTTGACATCTTTACACTTACCAAAGAAGGTCTAACCAATACCGGAGGAAATGCCTACTCTCGTATATTTAGTATAGGTATGGATAATACCACTTTTAATGGAACTAACTGGGACTCTCCTGGTCTAATCTATAATGGTAATTATATTTCGCGTAATAACACCGGAGGTGCTCCAACAGGTGCTGCTAGTGTTGGCGGAGTTGTTTTTGATGCCAATATACCTAGTATTATGTATCGATACAATACAGATACTTTTGTCAATCAAGGTTTAAATGGTGCTGAAAATGGTAGCGATTTAACTTTTTCAGCAAGAGGACAAATGATAGGAGGGCATATTTTTGGTGAGCAAAGAGATGCTGGAACCGCAAACGGTGATGACCCTGGATTTATTGGTAACCTAGGAGAAACCATCGTATATGGCGCTGGTAACTTAACAACCGAAGAAAGAAGACGTGTAGATTCGTATTTGGCAATCAAATACGGTATCACATTAGACAGAGTAGATACAGACCACTATTTAGGGTCAACTGCTTCTGCGACCTCAATTATTTGGGATGGTGCCGATAATACAGCCTTCAACAATAATATTTTTGGTATGGCAAGAGCTGATATTGGTGGCTTTGAGCAAAAAGTATCAAAAAGTGTCAATGCAGGAACTATTTTAACTCTAGCTACTGATGATGATTATACGGCAAGCAATATGGATGCTTCTAGAACAAGCTTTACCAACAACGAAGCCTATATATTGTTTGGAGATAACGAAGCAACTGGCGAATCCTCATTGGCTACGGACCCTTGTACGGGCGAAACATTAAACCCTGCTTTAATTACAACCAACAGAGTATGGCGTGTACAAAACACCAATGCAACTGATGCAGTGTGGTTACAAGCAGATTTAAGTGCCTATACATTCAATTCAGAAATTGAAATATGGATAGCAAATGATGATGCATTTACAACCAATTTAATTAGAGTTCCAGCAGCATCTTATGCAGCAGGTATTGCTAGCTTTAAGGCTAAATTCCCTAAAGATGCAGTAAGATACATCAAGTTTGCAGGTGTTGTAGGAGCAAGTAATTGCGACGTATGTACTGGCGGAAACTTTATCTTTAGAACAGGTAGAAGCTGGGATACACTTGCAGAAAGAACCAATAATGTTATTGATCAAGAAAACATAGGGTCAACAGACCAAGGAATCTTGTATGTAGATATGGATGTTGCTGACCCTGCAAATGTAGAGTACGGCCCTAACAGCACGCCAAGAGCTTACGGTAGATGGATGATTTCTAGACGTTATGATAACCAAAACGTAGCCCTTACCCATACCATTGAGCTAAACCAAGATGTGGCGGCTGCAAGTTTCCAAATTTCTAATATCAATACCTATTTAGATAATGCGAATAAATTTACCATTAAAGGGTACGATTGTGATGGCAACGAGGTAGCACCTATTATTACAGATGCATATCCGCGCTCTGCAACAACAACCTATGATATTAATGGTAATGAAGTAGTAGGTACCAAACCGTATAGAGGATTAACTTCACTATACTCAACGGCAAATGTTAGATTTAACAAGTCTATTAATAAAATAGAAATTATTGCCGAAGTAAACCGTAACAATACGAAAAACACCTTAAGATCGTTAAATATTGGCGACATCTCATTCGAGTGTATGGTGGCTTTACCACCTAACGAAGATGGTGTAAACATTGTTCAAGATTTTACACAAAGTGAAGATGTACCAACGTGTATGGACACTACTATGCGTTTACGTATTGTAAACTCTAGTTGTGAAGACAGAACCATAAATATCTCACAAACCTTACCAGCTGGTTTAGAGTTTGTAGATGATACCTATAACGATTCTGACTTTGGAGCAGGAACAACAGCTTATACCCACAATGCTAGTACATTTACATTAAATGGATTGGTGGTGCCTGCAGGTACTACAAACTACCTGTATGTTAATGTAAGAAGCACAGCAGGTACAACAACTACCTACAATACATCTAGTAGTTATACGGTAACATCCGGATCAGGAAACACCTATTCTAGTGTAGATCCTGCAGCAAACCCAGATAGTGAAGTTAGCTTTGAGGCTAGTACTTATACTACACCAGATGTAACAATTAACTATACGGCTAGCGAAACCTGTTTAGAAAGCGGTACGCCGGCAACTTACACAGTAGAATTTACAAATAACAGTGGAAGCGCTATTACCGGAGCTACTTTACAAGGATTCTATGCTTTAGGACAAGAAATTTCTTCTGTAACCCTAAATAACGGAATTACAGGAACACAAGAAATTGGCGCAGCGGGCGATAGCTATATTGAATACTCCAATGTAACTATTCCAACGGGTACAAGTTCTATTGATGTGGTATTAGATATCACCAGCGACATCTTTACCGATGCCCCTACGGCATCTAGTGTTTTCCAGCTAATTACAGCACCGGGCAACGCCTGTGCCGAAGAAAACCCAATAGTGTCTAATGTACTCACATTGGAACAATGTACTGTCGATCCTGATCTATGTGTGGAAGAAGTGGCGGGAAATACCTTTTCTTCTGAAGGAGGTGTTCCGGTAACCTTTAACCAACCAGCTACCAATTTTGGTTTCCAGTTTGATATTTATACTTTGGACAATTCCTTCAATATGGATATTAACGGCGTTCAGTTAGCTACTCAAGAAATTCAATTCCAGTCGGCTGGGACAAGTGGAATTAATGTGCGATTTGTTGATGGTGACGAGTATGAGACTAATACAGCTGCAATATGGCAGATGACCGGTAATGCTTCTGCACCACTAATACGCGTTGTTATTGCTCCTAATGGCGATGTGAGTATGTACGGAAGCAAGACTTCCGGTGGGGCATTGCACCCTTTGGAGTTGTTTAACGGCAACAGCTTTAACTCTATTGTTTGGAATGATGGAGCACCAAACACCATCGTGGCTACCCAATCGGTAGTGGGTACAACCTATATCAGTGGATATGGAAGCGGCTTAAATAAAATACCTTGCCCTTATTGTACCCAACCGGGAGCAACAGGAACGCCAACAGAGTTCACCAAAACAGGTATTTCAGACAGAGACGGCGCTGTAGGTACATGGCCAGGTAATGTGCCAAATGGTTTTATTGCCATACAATCTACAGACCAAGGGTTTGTCATTACACGTTTAACCACTGTACAAATAGACGCATTAAATGCCGTAGAAGGTATGTTGGTGTACGATACAGACGAACAATGTGTCAAACTATACAACGGTACTGTTTGGAAATGTATAGAAAGAAGTTGTAATAATTAATGCGCTATAAGGCTATAGGCTATTAGCATAAGGCCTAAAACCTACAGCATAAATCATAAACAAGAAATGAAAAAATCAATTTTAATAGCAATAGGATGTTGTTTCATTGGTAGTTTGGCTTATGCTCAAACCGCCATAGAAAAGCAAACCGTAGATGGCGATGCTGTTTTAGATTTTGCAGCAGGTACTACAAAAGGGATCATTCTCCCAGCAGTAGAAACGTTGCCAGCAACACCAGCTAATGGTACATTCCTTTTTGATAAAAACGACGCTACGGTAAAAGTGTACGAAAACAGCGGATGGATGAATTTAAGCGATGCAGGCGATGATACCAATGTGTTAGCATACACAGGCACGCCAAACAATAAGCAAACGGTAATAGGTAGCCAAAGCACAACAGTAGATGGCGTTTTGGTACTTGAGTCAACAAACAAGGCTTTAATACTTCCTAAAATAGCTTCGCCACATTTAAATGTGCCTAGCCCATATCCGGGAATGATGTGCTATGATACTGACGCCAAAGCACTTGCGGTTTTCGATGGTACTAATTGGAGCTATTGGAAATAGAATCAGAAATCAAAGTTCCTAGATTATGGAAAATGAAAGTTTTAAATAAAACAAAGTAATCTCAAAGGTAATATGAATAAGTATATATATACATTATTAACAATATCGTTCGTAAGTTTTCGATTGAGCGCTCAAATTACAAACCAAGGAGAGGCGACTGTTGCTCCGGAAACGATTGTTAGTATGGTCAGCGATTTCGACAATACTCCATCTGGCGAGTTCTTCAACGATGGAAACATCTATATTTACGGTCACTTTAACAATGATGGGGTTGTAGATTTTTATCAAAACACGGGGCTAACACAGTTTACAGGGGGTTCCGACCAGAACATTAGCGGGGCAAAAGTGAGCTATCTATACGATGTTTACTTTAACAATTCTAGCAATACTGTGCCTTTTAAAGTTTCTGGAAGTATAGATATTAGTGGCGAAGCAGATTTTTACAACGGTATTTTGGACAATGATAATTATGGAGGCAAAATAACTTTCAATACGGATGCTTTTCATATAAACACTTCAGATTACAGCCACGTAGATGGACCTGTCAATAAATTTGGAAATACAGAATTCACCTATCCCATTGGCGATGGTGGGTTTTACCGTTTCGCAGGTATTTCGGCACCTTCAAACACAGCTGCCATTTTTGAAGGAAAATTCTATTTTGAAAATTCCGACGTACTGTATCCGCACAAATTTAAAGCGGGTGTAATACAAGAAATTGACAACCAAGAATATTGGACTATTAAAAAAGAGTCCTCCACTAATGAGGAAATGTTAATTACCCTTTCTTGGCGCGATGTTACTACCCCACAACCTATGATAGATGCCGCCCAGCGCGATGCACTTACCATTGTACGGTGGAATCCAGACACCAATATGTGGGTAGACGAAGGAGGAGCCATAAATCTAGAGGCCCAAACAATAACCACAGCCGTAAACGGTTACGGCGTATTTACTTTTGGCCGTGTAAAAACGGATCTTGTCCTTTCAGGTGATATTGTGGTATATAATTCAGTAACCCCAAACGGCGATGGCAAAAACGATTATTTCTTTATTGACACCTCAAACAGCAAAGATATTTACAATCTCAATGTTCAGGTTTTCAACCGATGGGGTGTAAAGGTTTTCGAGTCTGACAATTACGGAATAGATGGCGATGTATTTGATGGGTTTTCAAAAGGAAGGATGACCGTTGACAAATCCGAACAATTACCTACAGGTACCTATTTTTATATTTTGGATTACCAATATGGCAACCCATCAGAAAATAAGCGACATAAACAAGCTGGTTTTTTATATCTAAGCGGCAATTAATAAGAAAGAAATCTCATGAATATTAAAATATCAAAATTATTTGTTTTTATGCTACTGGGATGTATGTTTTCAGCGGCTCCTGATGTTCAGGCACAGCAAGATTCACAGTTCACCCAGTATATGTATAACACCGTAAGTATAAATTCAGCCTATGCAGGTACCCGTGGCTCTTTAAGCATGCTCGGAGATTACCGAAACCAGTGGATAGGTCTTGACGGTGCACCAGAGACCTTAAACTTCTCAGTACACTCACCAATAGGTGTACAAGGTGTCGGACTTGGACTGGGTTTTACAAGTGATAAAATTGGGCCATCGGTCGAAAGTATTGTAACAGCAGACTTTTCATATACCGTAAATGTCTCGGAAGGAACACAACTATCATTCGGATTAAAAGGTGGTTTTTCATTTTTAGATATAGATCCAACCAAGTTGGTTATTTACGATCCTAATGATTACGACCTGTCAGAAAACAATTATCGCTCTCCAATTATTGGCGCGGGACTTTACTTGCACTCTGAGAATTGGTATCTGGGACTCTCCTCACCAAATTTTTTGGAAACAGATCACTATGACGATGTGCAAGTATCAACCGCGACCGAAAAAACACATGTTTACTTTATAGCGGGTTATGTGTTTACCTTGAATCCAAACCTAAAACTAAAACCTACCCTATTGGCAAAAGCAGTATCTGGTGCTCCTTTGGCAATTGATGTTTCGGCAAACGCCCTACTTTACGATCGCGTAACCCTTGGTCTAGCCTATAGATTTGATGCTGCAGTAAGTGCCTTAGCAGGGTTTCAGGTGAATGATAATATAATGATTGGCTATGCCTACGATTATGACACGACCCCATTAGGAAATTACAACGACGGATCTCACGAGATCTTTTTACGATTTGAACTAGGCACCAAGCTTAGAGCTAAGGTAAACCCGAGATTCTTCTAAAATCAAGTGATCCTTAGCCTAATAAAAATAAAAATTATCTACAGATGAAGAACAACATTACTATAACCCTCCTCTTTATATTTCTTTTGGGCTTCTTGGTGCCAATTAATGCCCAAGACCAAAAACTAACCAAGGCCACTTCCAGTTACGATCGTTTGGATTATGTGGATGCCCAAAAAATATATCTTGCCGTAGCTGAAAAGGGATATACTTCCGAAGAGCTTTTCTCCAAACTGGCAAATACCTATTACTTTAACGCACAGTATGGCGACGCGGTAAAATGGTATGGCAAACTTTTTGAACTCAATCAAAACCCAAAATCACCTATTGATTTATTGCGGTATTCACAATCCTTGAATGCCACCGGAAACCACCAAAAAGCAGCCAAATACTACGATATTTTTATCGCTAAAAACGGTACAGACCCGAAAGCCATAAAAGTTATTGACTATTTAAACTTAATACAACAAAACTCAGGAAGATATCAGTTGCATCCCATAGATGCAATTTACGATGAAGATAGAGTAACCTTCGGCCATACAAAGGTCGGCAACAAATTGGTTTATGCAGCAACCGTAGATAACCCTACTATACTGAACACTAAAAATGCTTGGGACGGATTGAGCTTTCTTTCTTTATACGAAATTGAACTCGACCAAGACAATGTTGCCACTGGGAAACCTACCAAAATAAGAGGAAAATTGAACAGTAGGTTCCACGAGTCGTCTCCTATTTACACCAAGGACGGAAATACTATGTACCTTACCAGAAGCAACCTTACTGCTAAAAACAGAAAGAACGATCAAAACTTAAAAATATACAGATCAGTAAAAAAGGATAATGTCTGGCAAAAACCCGAAGAACTTCACTTTAACAGCGATGTTTATTCTTCGGCACATCCCGCTCTAAGCCCAGATGAAACCAAACTTTACTTTTCTTCAGACCGTCCAGGCGGGTTTGGAGAATCAGACCTTTATGTGGCGAGCATTGCTACGGACGGCACCATTGGCAAACCCGTAAACCTGGGCCCAGACATAAACACAGCCGGGAAAGAAACCTTCCCATTTGTTTCGGAAGACAATGAGCTTTATTTTTCATCCGACGGACATTTTGGTCTTGGAGGATTGGATGTATTTTATGTAAAAATCAAGAATGGAGGATACGGTAACCTACTAAACGTTGGCGCCCCTATAAACTCTTATGCAGATGATTTTTCCTTTGGAATAAACAAGGAAACAAAAAAAGGATTTATAAGCACCAACCGTTCCCAGAGCGAAGGAACCTTCGTACACGATAACATATACACGTTCATAGAAACAGAACCGATTAAAGAAGTGTACCAAGCAAAAATTGATGGATACGTAACCGATAAACAAACTGGTTTACCAATTGCAGGTGCCACTGTTGCACTAACTGATTCTGAAGGCAAGCTATTTCAATCACTTACTACCAATGCAGATGGTTATTACGCTATTGAGACCAATAGGTATAATATTTACACAATCCGTGCAAGCCAGGAACTTTATGATACAGATGAAAAAATATCGAAATCTGGATTAGAACAACAGACAATAAACTTCCAATTACAAAAAAACAAAGCGCAGATTATTCCAGGGACCGATTTGGCAGAAGTGTTGAACATCCCGATTATTTACTTTGATTTTGACAAGTGGAACCTCCGCCCTGAGGCCGAGATTGAACTTCAGAAGGTATTGGAGGTGTTAAGAGAGCATCCTGCACTTAAAATAGATATCCGCTCGCATACCGATAGCCGAGGTAGTGATAGTTATAATATGACACTATCAAACAGACGCGCCAAATCCACTATGGAGTATTTTATAGCACATGGCATAGACAGGGATCGTTTAACAGCACGCGGTTTTGGGGAAACACAATTGGTAAACTACTGTGGTAACAACATTGAGTGTACCGAGGCCGAACACCAACAGAACAGAAGATCGGAATTTATTGTGAAGGAGTAAAATATTGTAAATGAGTAGAGATTAATATTTGGTTTGTTTAGGAAACTATCCCACTAAGTGTGTTAGTTTAAATTAACAGGGGTTGGACTTTTTTAAAGTCTGACCCTTTTTTCATAGATCGTTAGGAACTGATTTAAAATGATGCCCCAGTTCCTTATAGGCATTGTCCATTTTTTAGTTGCTTCACGTACTGCCAAATATACAGATTCCATTACAGCATCGTCTGTTGGAAATGAAAGTTTATTCTTGGTATACTTTCTTATCTTCCCATTTAGATTCTCGATAAGATTTGTGGTGTAAATAATCTTCCTAATCTCCACAGGGAACTCATAAAACACTGTAAGGTCTTCCCAGTTATCGCACCAGCTTTTGACGGCAATATAAATAGTCTTGTTGATGACCTTTGAATTCTCCCGTACCTTGAAGACTATACGTCCTTCCAGACAATGAGATATACGGGTTCCAATGGACGGTTCTGCTAAGCAACTATATCTCCAGATATCTTTTCTGCAATCCTTGATATGGTCGAGGTAGACACGTCAAAACCATAGACTTCACGAATCTGCTCCTCAATATCGCTGTTGCTCATTCCTTTGGCATAGAGGGGCACAATTACGTTTTCGATACCATCGACCATATTGCCCCGCATAGGTACTATCGTAGGATTGAACGAGGCATCCCGATCTCTGGGAACAGTAATCTCGGATTCGCCAATGGATGTTTTGATTTTCTTCTTGGAGTGTCCGTTGCGAACATTGTTACCTGTGGATTTTTGATGCTTGTCGTAAATCAAGTGGCCATCGAGCTCACCTTCGAGCATCTTTTCAATCCCACGTTTTTGAATCTGCTTCAAAAAGCTCGTAAGCTCTTCGTGATATTTGAATTGCTTCAGAAAATCATCTGAAATTAAATCGTCTTTCTTCATAATGTGTACATATTTAAAATTAAACAAAAAAATAGCGGGGGCCGGCCCCCGCTATTTTTTTAACTTACACGCTTTATGAGATAGTCCCTTTCTTTACTTTTTTAATAAAATAAGAAGGAGTAACATCGGTTTCTTTCTTAAACGCAATAACAAAAACTTGTGATGATGAATATCCACACTCTTCAGCAAGATAATTGATTTTGTATTCTCTATATTTCGGATCTTCAAAAAGCTTATTGGTTATGTAATTAATTCTTAACCCATTGAGATAGTCTCTGAAATTTTTCTCCGTTTTGAGCTTAATGGTTTGAGAAAGATACTTTGTGTTTGTGTTAAAACGGGTTGCTAACCAGGTTAGATTTACTTCCTTTTTAAGGTAAATATTGTTTTTTTCAAAGTTTTTTAATTTATCTAGTAAATAACTCGTAGCTTCATCATTTATTACAATGATCCCTTCTTCAGATTTCTCATCTTCATATAGTTTTTTAGCTTCTATTTTTTTTATTAAAGCTAAATATTTTTCATTGATTTTTTTATTTTTCCTTCTCCAAAAAATGAATAGTGCTATAATAATAGACAAGGATGCTATTGCAATAATGAGCGCATTCTTTTTATTGCTTTTTTTAAGAGATCCGCTTACTTCTGTTATTTTATGGGTCAATGGCACATCAATGCTGTTTTTTTCTGTAAGTGCAATACTGTCTTTTAAAAAAGTATATTTTCCTAGATATTCTTTCGATTTATCTTTCTCTCCAAGCTCTAAATAAGAACTGGCAAGAAACTCAAAAGATTCTACCCTATGGTAAGGTGCATTGTATTTTTTTTCTAGATTTAATGCTCGCTTTGCAAAGCTTATAGATTCTGAGTATTCGCCCTTTTCCATGTACAACCAACTCACCTGATTAAATAGCATGATTTCATTTCTGGGCAGAATATTGTAATTTTCATTGATTTTTAAAGCTTTGTCAAGGTATTCCTCAGCCAATTCTAGATAGCCATTTTCATCTACTAGTTCTAAAGAATGAATGGCCATGCGCATATATGCAAAAGCAATCATGTCATACTTTAAATCTTTAGATATAAGGTTGTTTCCATCTTCAATTAGATATGCTTTTTCTATACTTTTATCTAAATAAATCAGTGTAGAGTCTTTAGAAAACTCTTTGAAGTGTCTTGAATGGAATAATAAGGTGTAATTTTCATAACATAGTGAAAGAACGTAATTTTTTTGATTTACATCTTTTAAACTTTCGGCATAGTTAATGGCAGCTTTAAAATCTTTCCTACTATCATTAAGCATTCCAAGGTATCCAAACGCTAAACCATTAAGTTGATAGATGCGGGCTAATAGTAATCTAGAGGATTCATCATTTGCAGTTTGTTTTTTTAGCCGATTTCCTATTTTTATAACATTATCATTTTGCCCTAAATCGACATAGTATCGCATTAGTTTAAAGCCAGATTTTAAAATACCGTTATTGTATTCAAATTTTATAGACTCTTCCAATAACTTTTTGTACTCTATTTCTTTTTGAGCAGGATTTGTTGTGGTATCTGAAGAAATTTTAATGAATTTTTCATCGATTTTCTCTTCGCTACTTACTTCTTGAGAAAAAGTATTTGTATGAAATAAACAAAAAAATATAAAAAGTAGATAAGGCAATTTCAATATTTAAAATTTTTAAAGGTTTATATTTCCTATGTTCAACAGATAAGTGCAACTCAAAATAAAAATCATTGGGGGCTAGCCCCCAATGATTGGCCAAGTGCTAAATTTGCGTTGCAATGAAATATAAACAACTCAGCCGAGAGCAAAGATACCAAATTGGTGCATTGTTGGAGGCAGGAAACAACAAAAGTGAGATAGCCGATATCCTTGGCGTCCACAAGAGTACAATTGGCCGGGAACTGAAGAGGAACATCGGCAAACGCGTGCAGCACGCGGGCCTATACCCGCCCCGACTGGCATAGGGCAAGACCGAAAAAAGGCACAGGGCCAAGCACAAGAAGGTAAAACTGACAAAAGAGCTCAAGGACCAGGCAGCCGGGTGGCTCAGGAAGGAACGGTGGAGCCCCGAGCTCATTGCGGTCGAATGGAAAGTCCTTGGCATAGAAGGGGTTTCCCTGGAGTGCATCTATCAATGGATATGGGAATGCAAGAAAAGCAACCGAAAAGAGAACCTGCCCTATAAAGACCTTTACCGTTATCTGCGTCACGGCAGGCGGAGATCCAAGCGTGGCAACTATAAAAACAGCCGGGGCACGATAAAGGACAGGGTGTCGATAGAGCAGCGGCCAGAGGTTGTTGAGGGCCGCAGGCGCCTGGGCGATGTGGAAGTTGACCTGATGATGGTAAAGGATCACAAATCCGCCTTGTTGGTAATGACAGAACGGTCAACGTTGACAACCACGATGGATTTTTTAAAA
This sequence comes from Aequorivita todarodis, assembly GCF_028561335.1. Lineage (GTDB taxonomy): Bacteria > Bacteroidota > Bacteroidia > Flavobacteriales > Flavobacteriaceae > Aequorivita > Aequorivita todarodis. Next base: position 17,694 of record NZ_JAQQTG010000003.1, read on the forward strand.
AGCAAGGACTCAAAATTGGTACAGGAAAAAATAAATGCACAGATATCCAGAATAGGGAGCAGCTGGATAAAAACAATGACCTTTGACAATGGAAAGGAGTTTGCGGGACACACAGAAATAGCCAGCACGCACAATGTGAAGACCTATTTTACCAGACCGTACACCTCGCAGGACAAAGGCACGGTAGAGAACAGGATCGGGCTCATCAGGAGGTTCTTGCCCAAGAAAACAGACCTGAACCTAATAAGCGAAGACAGGATAAGGGAAATTGAAAGACTGATAAATAACAGAAGAGTGAGAAAGTTTGGCTACATTAGCCCAATAGAAAAATTAAAATCAACTTGGCCAGTTGCACTTATAACATGAACATGGCTTTTATTATAAGGTACGAATTTTTAAATTAGTGGCATAATTAAGTGTAATCAAATAACTTTTTAAGAAAGTTTAAATCAAATAAATTATTCTATAATACTTTTGCGCATAACCAAGAATAGATCGACTTGCTCACGGCTTACTTTTTTCTGTTTTTACAAACATACAATAATCCTGATTTTTTATCTGCTTTTAGTATTCAAATAGAAATATCTTAACAATTACCTTCAATTTTGGTTTGCTTCTACCAATCGTAATTGGGATCAAAAAGTTCAAAAATATACTAAAGTTGAAACCTACATTGAACAGATTAAAACGAATTAAATGTATTTATGCGATAGATAATTACAGCTTTAAACCCGTTGTGCTTTTTGGCCAAATAGATCAGAAATCGAATGGACATCGTTTTAACATTATGCACAACAGTTAACAATAGATAAAAACTTATCTATTGATCTCTGAATTGTTTAATAGATAAAGCCCCATTTTTATTTTCCAGTACGGCATCTTTTCCTCAAAATATTCAAAATAGGGTTTTAGTGTATCCAAATTTCCTAATTGATCGTTCGCCTCCAGGATTTTCTTAATTTCATCGGAAGAAATAAATTGTAACAGGTCAATTTCCGCTCCTCCTTCGTGCATTTTTAAGAAATGTCCATATATAGAATCTTCCGAAAGACCCCGTTTTTCAGCAATTTCAGAAGCAGAGAGCTTTTCTTCAACAAACATTTTAAAACTGCGTTCGTAGGTGGGAAGGTTGTTTTCCAAACCATCCAAATGCCGATTGATGACTTTTAGGAAATCATCTGCATATTTTTCAAGTTTCGCCTCGCCAACACCTGAAACTTCTGCAAATGCTTTACGGGTTCGCGGTTTTTTGTGTTCCATATCTTCCAAGGTAGCATCGCTGAAAACCACAAAGGCGGGCTTGTTTATTTCTTCAGCCAATTTCAATCGAAGTTTCCTTAGTTTGTCGAAAAGTTCGGCTCGTTTTCTCGACGCCCGTTCGGTTTTTACGGTTTCCACTTCTTGAATGATATTTGCCAAACGTACCTTTTTGCCTTCGAACAAAACTTTTTTGGCGAGGGGTGTGAGCAATAACCGGCCATTTTCGTGGAAGTAAATTTGCAAAACCCCTTGGTTTAAAAGTTGGATGGCATATTGCTGCAGATCGCGCCATGCAATGTTTTTGGCCGCTCCGTAGGTTTTTATGTTTTGATAACCCTTATCGTGAACCTGTGCATTTTGTGCGCCGCGGAGCACGTCGAGAACCATCCCAAGGGCTTCCTGCTCCTCTAATCGCGCCACTGCCGAACAGATTTTTTGAGCGATAAGCGTGCCGTCAAAATATTTGGGCGGTGTTTTGCAGATGTCGCAATTGCCACAATCTTCGGTGATGTGCTCACCAAAATAGCCGAGCAACGCCTTTCTACGGCAACTCAAGGCTTCGGCGTATTGCTGCATGCGCTCCAGTTTTGCCAATTGATAGGTCTCGGTTTCGGAGCCCTCGGCAAATTTCCGAAGCATAATGACATCTGCAAAACTATAAAACAGGATGGTGTGCGCGGGCTGTCCATCGCGGCCACTCCGACCAATTTCCTGATAATAGCCGTCTATATTTTTTGGCATGTTATAATGTATTACCCAGCGTACGTTGCTTTTGTCGATGCCCATTCCGAAGGCGATGGTCGCGACGATTATCGGTGAAATATCGTTGATGAAATTTTCCTGGATTTGCGTTCTTTCCTCGGAAGTCAAGCCGGCGTGGTACGCTTCCGCTTTATAACCTTTTGCCGAAAGGGTGGCCGCGAGTTTCTCGGTACTTTTTCGGCTTAGGCAATAAATGATGCCACATTCGCCTTTATGGTTTCTTAAGAAATCGAAAATCTGCTTATTGCGGTTTTGACCGGGGCGGACGTCCAAATAAAGGTTGGGCCTGTCAAAGGAAGCGATAAACGTTTCAGCGTTTGGAATAGCGAGCTGCACGGCAATATCTTCCCGGGTGGCGCGATCTGCGGTTGCGGTTAAGGCTATTAATGGAACGTTTGGAAATTGTTCCTTCAAACTTTTAAGTTGGGTATAGGCAGGCCGAAAATCGTGGCCCCAACTGGAAATACAGTGCGCTTCATCAACCGCAAAAAGACCGATTTTTATTGTCTTCAGAATAAAATTTAACTGCGGAAGACTCTCGGGCGCTACATATAGCAATTTTAAATTTCCGCTTTGTAATTCCCTTAAAACTTGCTGTTGTTCCTCGTAGGGTTGCGAACTGTTGAAAAACTGGGCCGGAACGCCATTTGCTTTTAAGGCATCAACCTGGTCTTTCATTAAAGCAATTAATGGAGAAATCACTATCGCCGTACCATCCAAGGCCAAAGCCGGCAATTGAAAGCACAACGATTTCCCGCCGCCCGTAGGCATAATGGCAATCGTGTCTTTTTGGTCCATTACATTATTTATGATTTCTTCCTGGTTGGGAAGAAAGCTGTCGTATCCGAAATGCGTTTTGAGCAGCTCGAACTTATTTAGCTGGGCAGTTGTTTCCATTTTTGTAAAAATAGCGATTCAAACTTTTAAAAATTAAGCCCCCACCAAAAGCGGGGGCTTGAATGGCCGGTCATTTATTTACTCCCCAGCATGACCAGCTCGTTGCAAACTACCTCGGTTACATAACGTTTGATTCCTTCTTTGTCATCATAGGATCTTGAGGTAAGTTTTCCTTCTATTGCCACTTCTTTTCCTTTTGTGACATAATTTTCGATGATCTCGGCGGTTTTCCCCCAAGCAACAACGTGGTGCCATTGGGTGTCCGTGATTTTTTCACCTTTTTGGTTTCTGTAGGTTTCATTTGTGGCGATGTTAAACTTGGCAAGTTTTTTTCCGCCGTCAAGATTTACGATTTCGGGATCGTTTCCCAAGTTTCCAATCAACTGTACTTTGTTTCTAAGTGTGCTCATGATTTCTAATTTTTAATGCCTGCCTGAGGCAGGCGGGTTAAACAATTGATACTATCGAATTTCATTTTATTCGACAGGACAAACGTACGATGGCTTCCAAATTTTAGTTGGTTGTTAAGTGCTTACTTTCGTTTATAGTTGTTTGTAAGCGTTTGTAAACGAATATATATTTGATAATCAAGTTTTTAATAAATGAGATAATTATAAAAATTTCTGTACTTTAAATTGTTGAAAAACAACTTCTTTTATAATTCACATAAAAAATCCGTTATGAACAGCAGCAGATTGGAAGCTTTTAGCGATGGAGTACTCGCCATAATAATTACAATTATGGTCTTGGAGTTAAAAGTGCCGCACGGAACCGAGCTAAGTGATTTGGTGCCCGTGTTGCCCGTATTCCTCAGTTACGTTTTAAGTTTTATTTATGTGGGAATTTATTGGAACAACCACCACCACATGATGCACGCCGTAGAAAAGGTAAGCGGGGAAATACTTTGGGCAAACCTGCACTTATTGTTTTGGCTGTCGTTGATTCCTTTTGTTACGGGCTGGGTGGGTGAGAACCATTTTGCCGAACTGCCTATGGCGATGTACGGTGGCGTGTTGTTAATGGCGGCGATTGCTTATTTTATTCTTCAGAATAGAATTTTGGCCGTTCAGGGAAAGGATTCATTGTTGGCAAAAGCATTGGGAAAGGATTTAAAAGGAAAGGCTTCGCCAATAATTTATATCATCGCAATCATTGGATCTTTCTTGAATCCGTGGATTGCTGGTATATTATACATATTGGTAGCATTCATGTGGTTAATTCCCGATAAACGGATAGAAATAATTTTTAGGGACAAGGAATAATTACCAAGTCTGTCCCTTTAGTTTCATAGCTGCTCGCAATACATCGCTTTGGCTAATTTGCCCCACCAACTTGCCCTTTTCCAAAATAGGAAAACGGCGGTGTTTTGATTCCAAAAATTTATTGGCCGCATCCAATACGTTCATTTCGCCATCAATAGTGTCCACATTTTTTATCATGTGCTGCTCCACTTTTACGTCTTCCATGGGATGGTTGTGGTAGCGGGCATCGCTCAGTTCTTTTAGACAGTCGCCTTCAGAAATAATACCTACCAACTCATTTTTATCATTTACCACGGGCCCGCCGGAAATTCTTTTCTTCAAAAGCACTTCCATTACTTCCAAAATAGATTGTTCTGGCCTGAATGTAACGAGTTTGCGAGTCATATAATCGGAGACCTTTATTTTTTCCGAAGAACCTTTTTGGGGCTTTGCCCTTCTGCCTATAAAACTTTTAATTCCCATAATATCAAATTTTTGCGAACTTCTAAGATAAACAATTTTATTAAATTAAATTATTGGACTATTAAGATATAAGTTAAAAGGGTTAAAACACTACTGACGGAATACTAATGAACCTTTTAACTTAACCCGATTAAAATCGTATTTTTAACCTAAATTTTTTCATCCCTGCCCTAAAGGGAGGAAAATTTCTTGAATTTTGACAAATACGTTATATATCCTGCAACCCTCAGGGCTGGGGCAACAGAATTTATAGCAAACAAAACTCCCCAACCATGAAAAAACTTGGCGCCATTCTTTCGCTCTTGCTCATAATTACATTAGTCTATTACAGCTTTTATGGATTGACACCACATTACGATGGAGACGAAACGGCTCCTGCCACCGAATTTTCCGTGGATAGGGCGCTTCAACCTTTAAGTGAAATTTCTAAAAAACCACATTATTTAGGTTCCGAGGGCCATGGGGAAGTTAGAAAGTTTTTGATTTCAGAAATGGGAAAATTGGGTCTCGATCCCCATATCCAAGAAGGATTTAGCCTAAATCCCGAATCGAAAACGCTAAACAAGCCCATAAACATTATTGGCCGAATTAAAGGTACCGAAGAGGGAAAGGCGCTTTTGCTGCTTTCACATTACGATAGTGCGCTTGTGCCTTCTTTTGGCGCCAGCGATGCCGGAAGTGGCCTGGTTACTATTTTGGAAAGTGTCCGTGCTTATCTGGCTTCGAGGGAACAGCCCCAAAACGATATTATAATCCTTTTTTCCGATGCCGAGGAAATTGGCCTGGACGGCGCCAAACTTTTTGTAAACGAGCATCCGTGGGCAAAAAATGTAGGCTTGGTGCTCAATTTTGAAGCGCGTGGCACCAGCGGCCCGAGCAATATGATTTTGGAGACCAACGGCGGAAATTCAAAATTGGTAAAGGAATTTATAGCGGCCAACCCAGATTTTCCGGTTGCCTCTTCGTTGATGTACAGCGTTTACAAAATGCTGCCCAACGATACCGATTCCACTGTTTTTAGGGAAGATGGAGATATACCCAGTTTTTTCTTCGCCTTTATTGACAGTCATTTCAACTACCACACGGCCAATGACAATATGTATCATTTAAACTGGAACAGTTTGATGCACCAAGGCAGTTATCTGCTTCCGTTGATCCATTATTTTGCCAATGCCGATCTCTCAAGCCTAAAGTCAAAAACAGATGATGTTTATGTAAACCTACCCTTGGTAAAAATGATAAGCTACCCGTTTTCGTGGATTTTGCCGATGCTCATTTTGGCAACGCTATTTTTTCTTTTTTTGATTTTTTATGGACTAAACAAAAGAAAATTGAATGGAAAAGCAATCGGCTTGGGCTTCGCTCCGTTTTTGCTTTCGCTGATTATCTGCGGGGGTGTTGGTCTTTTTGGTTGGAAATTGATTTTAATGATATACCCGCAATACGCCGAAATCCAACAAGGCTTTACCTATAACGGGCATTGGTACATTGCGTTTTTCGTCTTCCTTTCGTTGGCCATTACCTTTGCGGTTTATAAAAAATTCACTAAAAATTTCAGCGAGCCTTCCTTTTACGTTGCTCCTTTGTTTTTTTGGCTTTTGATAAACGCAGCTGTATTTATTATTCTGAAAGGAGCCGCTTTCTTCATTATTCCTGTGTTTTTTGGATTGTTGTCGTTTTTTGTGATGCTTCGGCAGGAACGCCCCAATCTTTTGGCGATGGCCCTTTTGGCGGTTCCGGCAATCTTTATTTTTGCGCCGCTCATTCAGTTTTTTCCAGTTGGGCTGGGCTTGAAAATGCTCGTAATAAGCTGCGTTTTCACCGTTTTGCTTTTTGCGTTGCTCTGGCCCGTTTTTGGATATTATAAAATGAAAGGGTTGCTTTCGGCTGTATGTTTGCTGCTCGCGGTACTTTTCTTCGGAATAGCCCATTCAAAAAGCGATTTTTCCGAAGAGCGAAGAAAGCCAAACAGCCTAATTTACTACAAAGATGCCGATACGGACAAAACCTATTGGCTTACTTACGACAAGGAAATTGACGAATGGACGCAGCAATATTTGGGCGAAAAGCCCGAAACGGCAACTGACAGTTTAGCTGAAGCACCTTATAATAAATATGGCTTTACCTATAGCTATATGGCTAAAGCGCCGGAAAAAAATATCCCGGATTTTAAGATAATTTTGGAAGAAGATACCTTGATCGAAAACCTTCGGAATGTCAAGTTCAGCATCGTGCCGCAACGGAGAGTGAACAAAATAGATTTGTACGGCGTAGGGAATCCAGCTTTTAAAACCCTGGAATTTAACGGTAAAACCATGCCGATCCCAAAAATTTCGAATGACTATCGGGGCACCAAAAATAGCGCCCTCATCAATTATTACGTTTCTGAAAACGATTCCTTAAAAGTGAAATTTTCCGTAGCGGAACATACACCAATTGTATTTAAAGTGATGGAATATTCCTTCGATTTAATGACAAACCCACAATTTGAAATAGCGAAAAGGCCAGACTATACAATGCCGAAACCTTTTGTAATTACCGATGCCGTGGCGGTAAAACGGACTTTTTCGGTAGATTCGCTTCCGATGAAAGCTCGCGATACGTTGCCGACTAATGCTGTAAATACTTTTAAATGACAAATAAAACAATCGCCATTGCGGGCCTGGGATGGCTCGGACAACCCTTGGGGTATCGTTTGGCTTCACTGGGGTACACCGTAAAAGGTTCAGTGACCACTGTTGAAAAAGCTACGTTATTGCAACAAAACGGCTTTGACGCTTTTCCCGTTGAAATTTCGGAAAACGGAATTGCCGGGGAAATTCAGGCGCTTTTAAACAATTCGGATCTTTTAATTATAATGATTCCGCCCGGACTTCGGAAAAACACGGGCGCAGATTATGTTTTAAAAATGGCCCATTTGCTTTCCGCGATAAATGAAGCTGCCGTCAGGAAAATTATTTTGGTGAGCAGTACTTCTGTTTACGCCGATTCACAGGGAAACGTTACCGAAATTGACGATCCAAGACCCGAAACCATCGCGGGAAAACAACTGCGACAAGTGGAAGAATTATTCATTAATTCGGAAGAATTGCAAACTACCGTTGTGCGTTTCGGCGGGTTGATAGGCGGCGGCAGGCAACCTGCAAAATATTTGGCGGGGCGAAAGGATTTGGCAGATGGCAATGCGCCGGTTAATTTAATTCACCGTGAGGATTGTATAAATATTTTGGTTGAAATATTAAAGCAGGATGCCTTCGGAAAAGTGTTTAATGCCGTAAACCCAAACCATCCCAAAAAAGCGGACTATTACATTCAAAAGTCGAATGAACTTGGTTTGGAACCGCCAACTTTTGCGGAAGCTGATTCAAATGAAATTTTTAAACAGGTTGATTCAGAGAATTTGAAAGCTATTTTGGATTATTCCTTTAAAACTTCAATATAAAAAAAGGAGCCTGTTACAGCTCCTTTCCATTTCAATAAAATACTTTAAAAAACTACCAAATACGAACCCTGTCTTCAGGGGCAAGGTACATGGGGTCGCCTTCCTTAATATCAAAAGCCTCGTAAAAAGCGTCAACATTCAGCAAGGGTTGCGTTGCCCGAACCATGCCCGGGGAATGTGGGTCTGTTTTCACTTGGTTGCGAAGTGCTTCATCACGAGATTTGGTGCGCCAAACCGTTGCCCAGCTCATAAAGAACCGTTGCTCTGGCGTGAAACCGTCAATGTTGTCGGGACGTCCGTTTTCCTTGTAAAAACGCTGCAAACCGTCATAGGCCCCAAGCACGCCACCAAGATCGCCAATGTTTTCGCCCAAGGTAAATTTTCCGTTGATATACACGCTGTCCAAAACTTCTACGTTGCTGTATTGCTCGGCAAGTTTATCGCCACGCTCGGTGAAGTTTTTAAGATCGGTATCCGTCCACCAGTTTACCAGGTTGCCGTTGGCGTCAAAACGGGAGCCGCTGTCATCAAAAGCATGTGAAATCTCGTGGCCGATTACCGCGCCGATGCCCCCGTAGTTTACAGCTTCATCTGCCTTGTAATCGTAGAAAGGCGGTTGCAGGATTGCCGCCGGGAATACGATCTCGTTGTTGAACGGGTTGAAATATGCATTGACCGTCTGTGGGCTCATTCCCCATTCGGTACGATCTACAGGCTCATCAATTTTATCAAGATTGTCCTTAAAATTCCAAGTTTTTACGGCAATCATGTTGTCATAAAAGGTATTGGCAGGTTTCACTTCCATGGAGGAATAATCTTTCCACTTGTCAGGATAGCCAACTTTTACGGTGAACTTGTCAAGTTTTTCAATAGCTTTCACTTTGGTGCTGTCGCTCATCCAGGTTAAAGCGTTAATTCGGTCTTTGTAGGCTGCAATCACGTTTGCAATCATTGCTTCTGCTTTTTGCTTTGCCTCTGGCGGGAACATTTCATCCACATACAGTTTGCCCAAGGCTTCGCCTACACTTCCGTTAACGGTTGCAAGGGCGCGTTCGTCAGCAGGTTTTTGTTTTTTGGTGCCTTTCAGCGTGGTTTCATAAAAATCGAAATTGGCTTTATCTATTTCAGTAGTCAACATTCCAGCGGAATTGTTCAAGGTGGACCAGCGTATTACGGTTCTCCAAGTATCAAAATCTGGCTTTGCGAATATTTGCTTCAAGGTTTCCATGTATTTTGGCTGCATCACGATAACGGTGTCCAGTTTTTTATCGATGCCCATTTGCTCAAATGCCTTTTCCCATTGAATCTGTGGAAGCATATTCTGCAATTCGGCAATGCTTCGTGGGTTGTTGAAGTTTCTGAAATCGCGGCTCGCAACCTTGTCCAATCTTGGCGTGGCAAGTTTGGTTTCAAAGGCAAGGATGGTTTCGGCCTGCTGGCGGGCAGATTCTTCAGTATCTCCAAGAAATTGAAGCATACGTGTAATGTGATCTACATATTGTTGACGGATTTTTACCGAAGCGGGATCAGTATTGGTATAAAAATCACGGTCTGGAAGGCCTAAACCGCCAGGTGTAATATAAGCCGAGTTCATCGCGCTATTGCTTGGGTTTGAAAAAGCCGCAAGCCCCAAAAATGGTTGTGAAACGGCAACGGCATCTTCGCTCATCAATTTTTGAAAATCTTCCATGCTGTTCATGGCTGCAATTTTTTCAAGCGTTGGCTTTATGGGGTCAATACCGGCCTTGTCCCTTGCAACGGTATCCAGCTTAGATTCATAGATCATCAAGGCTTTGGCTTGGTCCGTATCGGGAGCGTATTTTCCGCTTTTCTTGGCTTTTTCCAAGATGTTCAGCATGTCCTTGCTTGTTTTTTTACGCAGAATCGTGAACCCGGCCCAACTGGTTTCATCATCCGGAATCTCGTTGTTTTTCATCCAGTTTCCGTTCACGTAGTTGTAAAAATCTGCTTTCGGACTCACAGTGGTGTCCATGTTTGCAAGGATAATTCCGTGTGGTTCGGTGTCTGCTACGGCCACATCGGTTTTTTCCTTACAAGCGGTTGTGGCTACTGCAACTACTGCAAAAGCCAACACAGGTTTTAAAAAATTAGTCTTCATTATAGGGTTTTTGTTTAAGGTATTTATTGTTTTAAAATTATACTGAAAGTATAAGTTGCTCTTTCTCTTTGATTGTTACACTTTCTTGTTTTTTTTGTCCTGGAGCTCCAAGTCCATAATGGAATCTTTGTAGCGCTGTTGTTTTTTCAGTTCGGTTTCTTCATCTTCCCTTCTTTGGGAATCTATATTGTCCTTTTGAAATTTCTCGTTCAATTGCACGATCAGGTTTTTTACGGCAACGTTCAATTCTTCCATTGAATTTTGAACTTTTGAAGAGTCGATGGTGGCTTGGTGGGCAGCTTGGAACAATAATGCCGATCGGGTTTTAAGCACCAACAGCCTGCTGTTGATGGGTTTGGTGTTTAGGGTGTCGGGGATTTTTTTTAAAAGCGAATCGGAGTACTGTTTTAAAAGCTCGGAACGGTTGCGAAGGTCTTGGTAATTGCTGCCGTTGACATTTTTTGCTTCCAAAAGGAAATCTTCCAGAACGCCCCAATGTATAGCCTGCTCCTTTGCTGGCGCGGAAAGCGGCGGAAAGTCAAAACCTTTAGTGCCAAAAATTATGGAAACGTCGTTTGAGGAAGATTGGTTTTGGTTTTCTTCGGAAGAATTTCCGCAGGAAAAAATAAAACCGATACTCAATAAAAGAGGAATTATAAACTTCATAAAAAATAAAAGAGGCACAAAGATACTGGTTATTAAATAAATGGCACATATAATTTTTAAGTACCGAAAGAACTGATAATATGTATCTTTACACTTTATTTTTTGAAAACAGTAAACAAATGAAGAAGCGGATTCTTATTATAGGTGCTTGCGGGCAGATAGGTACTGAATTAACAATTTATCTACGCAATAAATTTGGAAAGAACAAAGTGATAGCAAGCGACATCCGCGAGGGCGACGAAGAGTTGATGAAAAGTGGCCCTTTTGAAATTTTGGACGCCATGGATTACAATGCGATTGAAGAAGTGGTAATTCGGCACGAGATCACGGATGTGTATTTGATGGCGGCAATGCTTTCAGCTACGGCGGAAAAATTTCCGATGAAAGGCTGGAACCTGAATATGAATTCGCTCTTTCATGTGTTGAATTTGGCAAAGGACAAAAAAATTGAAAAGGTATTCTGGCCTTCCAGCATTGCGGTTTTTGGCCCTTCGACCCCTAAAACCGATACGCCGCAGCACACCATTATGGAGCCCAGCACTGTTTACGGCATCAGCAAGCAAACGGGGGAGCGGTGGTGCGAATATTACTTCAATCGCTATGGCGTAGATGTGCGCAGCATTCGTTACCCCGGGCTTATAAGTTACAAAACCCTTCCCGGCGGTGGAACCACAGATTATGCCGTGGATATTTATCACAAAGCCCTAAAACATAAAAAATACATCTGCTTTTTAAATGCGGAAACAACGCTGCCCATGATGTTTATGGACGATGCCATAAATGCTACGGTAAGCATAATGGAAGCTGAAAGTGAAAAGATTAAAATTCGCAGTTCCTATAATCTTTCGGCCATGAGTTTTGATCCTGAGGAAATTACCCGAAGCATTCAAAAATACATTCCAGAATTTAAAATCAGCTACGAACCCGACTTCAGGCAAGCCATTGCGGATAGCTGGCCACAAAGTATTGACGATAGCGAAGCTAGAAAAGACTGGGGCTGGAAAAGTAAAATTTCTTTGGATGAAATGACTGAAATAATGCTTGAAAATTTGAAGGGGAAGTATTAAGGGGCTAATGGCCGGTAGCGATTGGAGGGTAGCATAGGAAGACTTAAGAAAGGCACGACCGAAATGAACCCTGGCTAAACTTAAATATTTAGCTCACTACTTTCCAAAGACGACCATTTACCGACTATTTGTAGCCTCACCAAGAATCGAACTTGGATCTAAAGTTTAGGAAACTTCTATTCTATCCATTGAACTATGAGGCCGTTGTTACTGGATGCAAAGTTATATATTTTTCATCTGTCTGAAGTTTTTCTGAAATAGTATCTCGTTAAAACCAATCTTAAATAAAAAAACAGGTTCAGCTATATTTGAACCTGTTTTTTATTTTTTTTGACGCTCTTTGAAGCATTATTATTAAAACTGAAAATTATGCCTCGCAACTTGCACAATCCTTTTTCTGGGCGAACTTTTGGGCGGCATTCATACTGTGTTGATAGTAAAGCGATTTCAATCCTAATTTCCACGCGGTCACGTGAATTTTATTGATCTCCTTCACGGGCATTTCAGGATGCACAATTATATTTACGGACTGGCCTTGGTCTATATGGTTTTGACGGTTGGCAGCTTGGTAAATTAAATCCATTTGATCTATTTCTGAATAGGTTTTAAAAACGTCCTTTTCCTCGTCGGTCAAAAAGTCAAGATGCTGAACGGAGCCGTCGTAATCGCGAATATTTCGCCATACCTCCAAAGTGTTCATCCCTTTTTCTTCAAGCAATTGCTCCAAAAATGGATTTTTGATAGTGGTTTTTATCTTGGCGATATCCTTCACATACACATTGGACCATATCGGCTCTATTCCCTGTGAAACTTGCCCCAAAATGAAAGCCGATGAAGTTGTGGGCGCAATGGCGTTGAGCGTAGCATTGCGCCGTCCGTAGCCTTTCAGCACTTCAGGCTCGCCAAATTGTTCAGCCAATTCTTCCGAGGCCTTATAGGATTTCTCCTTGATACGCCTAAAAATCTCGCTGTTCAAGTCATAGGCTTTCTGACTGTCCAGCGGAAGCATTTTCGATTGTAGGAGCGAATGCCAGCCCAAAACGCCAAGCCCCAAGGCGCGGTTGTCTTTTGCAAAGTTGTACGCCCTTTCCATAAACAGAAAAGTTTGGCGGTCCTCCCTACTTTCAGAGTCGCGATATGCTTCCAATTTTTCAATAAATTCGGTAATTACGGCGTCCAAGAAATAGACCATGGTTTCCACAGCATCGGTATCCTTCCACTTGTCATAATGCAACAGGTTTACTGAGGAAAGCACGCAGACAAACGACCAATTGTCATTTGATGGCAGCATTATTTCAGTACAAAGATTACTGGCATATATAGGAAGGTTTTTGTCCTTATAAACATCTGCGGCAAAATTATTGGCATTGTCCTTAAAGAAGATATACGGATAGCCCATTTCACCTCTTCGCTGGAGCACTTTTGCCCAGATGGCACGCTTTTCCTCATCGCCATCTACCATTTGCTGCATCCATTGGTTGGTTACGGTAACCCCGTGGGTTAACTCCTGGATTGGGTTTCCTTCGGTACCGATTTCCAAAAACTCCATAATATCTGGATGCTCCACTGGCAAATAGGGCGAGAAACGGCCCCGCCTAACCGAACCTTGGCTCACGACATCGACCATGGATTCAAATAATTGCATGATGTGGACAGCACCGGAAGCTTGCCCATTGTTTTTTACCTCAGCCCCGCGATGACGGATTTTTCCAAAATAGCCCGAAGTACCACCCCCAAGTTTGGACATCATGCCAACTTCAGATTGGGTGTATAGAATGTTCCCCATATCATCGTCTATATGCGATCCAAAACAACTTATGGGAAGCCCTCTTTTCTTTCCGAAATTAGACCAAACGGGTGATGCCAAAGAGAAAAAACCTTCAGACATATAGTTGTAGAACTTGTTTGAATATCCGGGAATCCCTAATATTTGTTCGGCTCTGTCTGCTATTTCGCGAATGCGTTCTTCCGCGCTAACGCCGGGGGCAATATACCCTGAGGCCAAAAAGTTGCGACTGTGTTCGGTAAGCCATTCAAAGCCAAGCTTTTCTTTTTCTCCAGTTTGATGTAGCGCTTCTTTTCGAGCGTTTACGAGGTTGTTGGTCTCTGAATTTGTTTTTGAAGTCTGGGTGTCGAGGTTTAGATTTTGTTCGTTCATTTAAAAAAGGTCATCACTGGTTATACTTTGGGTTCTTTTGCTGTAATTGATAGAGCGTTTTACGAAGAAATCGCCGTGCTTGGTGCCAATAATTTCATCGTCAAACCATTCGGTCTGTGCCAAAAGGCTTTCGTCTATCTCAAATATTTTTTCAATCCCTATGCTTTCAAGGGAATTGTTGAAGCGGTTTTTTATAAATTCATTTACGACGGCCTTGGGCAGGAAGTCAAGTTCGCCATCCTCAAAAATCCAATCCACGATTCTACTTTCAGCCGTAAAGGCTTCCCTGCAGATTTCCTGAATCATGCTGTTGTAGCCTTCGTCAAACCAATCTGGATTTTCTTCCTTGATTATTTTGATGACGTCAATTCCAAAATCGCCATGGATCTGCTCCTCTTTCGAAGTGGCCTCTACAACGTTCGAAATGCCTTTGAGCATATTTTTATACTTGTTAAAGGCCATAATGATCAAAAATTGGGAGAATAGGGAAACGTGCTCTATAAAGAGCGAGAACAGCAAGATAGATTCGGCATATTCCTTATTATCGTCGCTTTTGGCATTTTTAAGGGCGGTTTCCAAATAGTGGACCCGCATCATGATCACCGGTTTTTTCTTCAGATTCCGAAACTCCTCATTTAGGCCCAATATTTCGAGTAGGTGGGAATAGGCATCGTGATGGCGCACCTCGCTTTCCGCGAAGGTTGCGCCCACGGAGCCAATTTCTGGTTTTGGCATTCTGTGATAAATATCGCCCCAAAAACTCTTTACGGCCACTTCAATCTGGGAAATGGCGAGCATGGTGTTTTTAATGGCGCTTTGTTCCACATCCGAAAGGCGGGTTTTGAAATCCTGAATATCGCTTGTAAAGTTGAATTCGGTATGTATCCAATACGAATGACGGATGGCCGGCACATATTCGTAAAGCGCGGGATACTCATACGGTTTTAAATTTATCCGTTTTTCGAATATGTTTAACTTACGCTTTTGGGTCTGCTGATTTCGATAGAGGATGTATCGCTTTGCCACATCAAAAAACCCGCTTTCCATCAATTTGGTTTCCACAAAATCCTGGACCTCTTCAACCGTGGGAATATATTTTCCATCCAATCTTTTTCTTTCCAAAAGTGCTTTGTAAACATTCTCGGAAATGCGTTGCGCCTCTTCGGTCCCACCCTGTTTTGCAGCGGTCATCGCTTTTAAAATCGCGTCCGTAATCTTCTGTAAATGAAAGGGTTTTGTGGTTGAATCTCTTTTTATAACGTGGGTAATTTCCATGGCAATGCGAACTAAAAATTAGAATTAAATTTGAAGTATAAATATTAAAATATAATCGGCACAATTAAATGGGAGCCTAAAATTGTTGTCCAATGTTTATCAACAATTTTGAAAAAATCTGGAAAGAATGGGATCCGGTGGGTTTGTAAAGGAATTGTAAGGGATTTTTGGCAGAAGAGCGCAAGAGGCCCCAACGGATATCTTTAATAATTAAATAGCAGACGAATATAAATGCGACTGAAACCCGATAAATGCATTTCTGATTTCAGGAATACTGCCCAATTCATTTTTTGCATCTGTAATAGCGTGGTATTTTAAAACCAATAAGTTGCTCAATTTGCTTTCATCCAATTCTTCAACGCCTGTTTTTACGTATTGATCCAGTACAAAGTTGAGAAATTCCTGTTGGGCTGGGTTGTAATCATTAAAATGGATTTTTGCCTTTTCAGCTCTGTGCATTCGCAGCATTAATGATTTGTTGTAAGCTATATAGGCGAGCACGTCAAATAGATCGCTGTCTTCACCTTGTACCAATTTTCGTAAATCTTCCAACTGCGCCGTGGTATATCCCTTTTCTGACAGTTCTTCAAGTAGTTTTCTGCGCGTGCTTGGAAGGCTCCATATTTTCCGTAGCTCATCCTCACTTTTAAATAGTTGGGGGATGTCTCCAAATAAACTTCTGATAAATTCCTCGGCAGAAATAGGTTTTCCGTCAGAATTCCAGAAAGAGGTTTTTACCATTGAATCAATTTCCACTGCTTTTTTATCTGAGAGCCTAATTTTAATAAGGGCTCTTGGCGGTTTTTCGCAAACGCACGGGTCATTTTCGCAAGCATAGCAAATTGGGTCAGGTTCTTTGGCACAAATACAGGGTTTCTCTCCGCAATCCTTACAATGCTTGGATTTTCCGCCTTCCGTGGGTTCTGCGGGATCTAAAGGTTCGCCGTCCCATTCTGGATCTTGGAAATGTTTATGGGCTTTTACAAAATCATAAATGGTGAAATAATCCTTATTGTCAAACAATCGCGTGCCGCGACCCACAATTTGTTTGAATTCTATCATTGAATTAATAGGTCGCATCAAAACGATATTGCGTAGCTCTGGGGCATCTACACCTGTGCTCAACTTTTGTGAAGTAGTAAGTATGGTAGGGATGCTCTTTTCGTTGTCTTGAAAGTCCCGAAGGTGCATTTCGCCAATCTTGCCGTCGTCCGCCGTTACTCTGTGGCAATAATTTGGGTTTTTGCTAACAGCATACTGATTGATTAAATCTCTAATAGCAGCAGCGTGAATTTGGGTAGCACAGAAAACCAGAGTCTTTTGGGTTTGGTTGATACTCTCCATAAAAAGCTTTACACGATAGGCTTCACGCTCTTTAATCTCAATAATTCTATTAAAATCCGCTTCTGTATATACACGTCCTTCTTCAACTTCTCCAAATTCTATGTCATCATCATTGGTATATGTATATTCATCTAATGTTGTACTGATTTCCTTTACTTTAAAAGGGGTTAGGAAACCATCATTAATGCCTTCTTTTAAGGAATAGATATATACTGGTTCACCAAAATATTTATAGGTATCGCCATTAATATCACGTTTTGGTGTAGCCGTTAATCCCAACTGGACCGCTGGGCTGAAATATTCCATAATGGCACGCCAAGAGCTTTCATCTTTGTTGCCTCCACGGTGACACTCATCTATAATGATGAAATCAAAAAAGTCTGGCGGATATTCCCCAAAGTAGGGCGAATCGTCAGGGCCACTCATAAAGGTTTGAAATATGGTAAAAAAGATATTGCCATTTTTTGGCACCCGTTTCTTCTTGCTTATTTCAGAAGGAGCAATGCGTACCAAGGCATCTTCTTCAAAAGCGTTAAAACTATTGAAGGCCTGGTCTGCCAGAATGTTTCTATCTGCCAAAAAAAGTATGCGTGGGCTTCTGCTGCCATCCCGTTTTAAATTCCATTTGGCGTGAAATAATTTCCAGGCAATTTGAAAGGCAATTGCGGTCTTGCCTGTTCCTGTTGCCAGCGTTAATAAAACCCGGTTCTTTTTTTCGGCAATCGCCTCTACTACTTTTGTAATTGCGTTTTCTTGGTAATAGCGCGGTTGCCACGTACCGCTTCTATCTTCAAAAGGGATGGCGAAGAGACGTTCTTTCCAGTCGGCAATTTCAACTTTGTATTCTTCTTTTGGGGCGGGGAAGGTCATTTCCCATAACTCCTCTGGGGTGGGAAATCTTGAAACGTCGCCTTCCGTGGCCTCGTCCATATCTACGCCATATATTTGCAGGCCATTGGTGGCGTAGGCGTAACGGATGTTTAGGCGTTCTGCATAATCCTTGGCTTGCCCCAACCCGTCTGTATAGTATAGCTCTCTTTTTTTGGCTTCTACCACGCCAATACGCAGGTTTTTATACTCTAAAATATAATCTGCAAAAATGGGTTTGGCGCGCTTGCCGTGGCCTATTAAACGTCCTTTGGTTATGGGAAACTCCAAACGCAAGCGCGAGCCCTCAACAATGCCCCATCCGGCGGCTTGCAACGCGGGTGTAATTAGGTCGTGTTTGGTTTGGGCTTCGTTCATTTGTTTATGAAAATAATTTTCAAGATTTATCCATATTATAGGTGTTGATAACTGTAGTTAAATGTTGATAACTATCACATAACCGTCACATAAGAATACCCTTGTATATCAAGGCGTTTGAAGCCTTTCGACTTTTTAATACGTAAACGTATCACATAAAGATTATGCCCAAAAAGGAATGTAACTTGCATATTTTCTTGATTTATTTGTGGGATCTACTTCTTTAATTACGTTTTCTTCAAGGGCATCGCGGATTATTCTAGATGCAATGGAGTAATTTCTCGCTTCAATCTTAAAGCGTTCCCGAAGACTTTGGTTTGTCATTTTTTCATTGGAAACGTGTTTTAAACAAGCGTGTTGATAACAGGCTCTAATTTTTTCCTTTTTATCTAAATCATTTAACTTTTTGTAGCTGTACATTGCTACTGTAGTTCTATTTTCACTTGCTTCCACATTAATTGGTGGAAGCTGAAACAATTCATTATAATAAATTACTTTATCTAAGCCACTTCCTTTTTCCTCGCAAAAACCCAAACGACGCATCAAATCAGCTAATTTTTCATTTCTTGAACGATAGGCATCAATAAATCTATCGGGTGTTATTAATGGAATACCTGGATTAGAGATTTCAATCCTATCTGAGTAAACTTCTATCATCGGAAAACCTTTGACTGTGAAATCTTGATGTATAAGCGCATTTGCAATTAATTCTCTTATAGCGATTTCGGGATACATTCTACTTTCTGTACGTAAGACTTTCCCTATTTCTTCATTGGCGGGCAAATGGCTGTTTACCCAATTTACCAAACCTTCAAACCCTAATGCATAGCCCCGCCCTCCAATTTGTTCACGTTCTGTTTCAACTTTGTTCTTTCCTTTGTATAAAATTACTCGAACAGTTTTTCTATAAACCGAATCGAAATCCTGTAAATTTTTTGCAAACAAGACAGCTCCAAGCTGTGTGATGGCATATCCTTTATTTTTTATAACTAGACCTTCTTCAACAAACTTTTCAATTACTCCTTCTTGATTCGTTGGATACGGCAATTTCAATAAATCAAAATAGGTCTCTGTACTTAAAAGCCTTACTATATCTGCTATGGTTAAACCATCACTTGCTATTTCTTCTTCAAAAGGCTTGCTTTTTTTACGCCATATTTTAGCTTCTTTTTCTGGAAATTCTGATAGCTTTCTGGTTATGCTACCTATTCTTATATAGGCATTCTTCATAAAATCAACAGGCCTGTTGTGTGCTGCAGGAATTACAAAAACAGCAATACGCCTGTTCTCATCATAATTGAATTCG
Organism: Aequorivita todarodis; assembly: GCF_028561335.1. Classification (GTDB taxonomy): domain Bacteria; phylum Bacteroidota; class Bacteroidia; order Flavobacteriales; family Flavobacteriaceae; genus Aequorivita; species Aequorivita todarodis. The sequence goes on from NZ_JAQQTG010000003.1 coordinate 36,959, forward strand.
AAAATATTAAAGTCTATACGTGGATCGATACGCTGTGATAACCAATGCTCAATTTCTTCATTCCCTTTTTTATGGGTCTTGGGCTTAAATGTGGTGCCTAAAATAGTGTGTGTTTTATCTTCAACGCCAAAAACCAAATAACCAAAATCTTGATTGTGAATACAAGCACCGTTGGCCAAAGCGGAGATACGCTCGCCGATTTCCTCAACAGCGTGATAGTTGTGCTTAAACTCTACCCATTCACTCTCGTGGGGCTGTTTAACCAGCTCATTAATAAGTTCTATCAACTGTTTTTCATTCATACTTCAACTGCTTTATTTGTCAACTCTCCCGCAAAGGCTTTTTGGAGAATGGATTTTTTGAGTTCTTCTAATGCGGCTAACTTATTATTATAAGGAATTATAATTTTCTCTACTTCATTCTCTAAAAGACTTATTCTTTCTCTGATTTTTATTTGTGCTGTTATATTTTTTGGAAAATTTAATATTAAATCTTTTAGTGAAGAATTTGAAATCACGGGTTGGGCGGCTTGTCGGGCTAAACTACGAAGATTTTTATGATTGAGTAAGTATGTCAAAAACTGAAAATCAAAATCGTATTTCATATTTGTAATTTGAAAAGCGTTATCTGTAAGCCAAATGGGCTGTTCGAGGTATCGTACGTTTCCACAGAGAGCACCCACTCTACCAATAATAATTTGTTTGCCAGACAAGTTGTATTTATTGTGATATCCTGCAATACCATTACCGCCAAATACAGGATAATCGCCCTCGACCATATTTTTTGAGGTCAAGTTTTGCCCACTTTTCAATTTTATGACGTTTGCAAATTCTTGCTCCTCCCAACCTTCGCCACGCTGGCTAAAAACGGCATTTAGTTTAGACTGAAACAGCTCCTTGGCGTTTTCTATGTTTTTTTCAATATTGGCCTTGGCCTGGTCTATTGCCGCAAAGGCCTGGTCTAAAATGGCTACTATTTGGTGTTGTTCTTGGAGAGGTGGGATTGGGATTTGGATTTTTCGCATATTCCCTTGGTTCAATTTGGGAACAGTCATCCCGGATACAAAAGGTAATAAGTTCTGAAAATTTAAATTATAAATTAACCAATGATCATTTAAGATTTCTCTTTTTGGTCTCAAAACGTGGGCGTGATTATTAACCCAAGTTTTCCCATTAATAATGAATGCGCTCTTATCTCCAGATTCCCATTTAGCTCCATCTTCACCAAGCAATACGAGTTGCTCATCAAACAGATAATTTTTTACATAACTTAAAATGCCTGTTGCTCCATAATATGGATAGTCACCCTCAATCCTATCTTTTTTTGTTATAGGCTTTCTTTTATTATCGAGTATATCACACACATTTCCTAAATCTTGAATTTTCCAACTCTCTCTCATATTATTGTAAAGTCTTTGGATAATTGCAGCAATTGCTGATGGTTGCCTATTGTTTTTCGCATCTGTACAAAGGCGTTCATAATTTGGATGCTTACGGCAATGGCTATATCACTTTTTAATACTGCTGATAACATACTAACATCTTGTTCGGTGAAGACATAAGGTAACGTTCTTCTTTTTGCGGTCGCCATTTGCGACTGCAAATTATCCCACTCTGTTGTAGCAAGTTGAAACATAAATGAAGAAGGGAAACGCTTATTGTTTCTCTTTACCTGTTCATTTAGCCTTTTGGTTTTCACATTATATAGTTCGGCCAGATGATAATCCGTCATTATCTGTTCGCCCCGGCAAGTAAAGATTCTATTTTCAATTAAAACAGGCGTTATTTCATCTTTCCCGCTCATATCAACTCCTTAACAGATTCTAACAGGGTACTGGTTTCCCTATCCAAGCGTTGCATTTCGGCCAAAATAGTTTCTGGGCTTCGCAAGGGTGCTTCTTCGGGGGTGTTTGGGTTTTTTACGCTTAAATCAAAAGTGGTTTCAGCTATTTCCGCCACTTTAATATTCCACGATTTTTCCGTTTCCGGCTTTGTGGCTTGTAGGCTTACAAATTCCTTTAAATCATCATCATTTAACGGGTTGGTCTTGCCCATATTTCTGCCCGGGTCCAATTGGTAGTACCATATATTTTTAGTGGGCTCTCCCTTTTGGAAAAACAGCACGACCGTTTTTACGCCCGCGCCCAAGAACGTGCCGCTTGGCATGTCCAAGATTGTATGTAGGTTGCAGCTTTCCAGCAATTGCTTGCGCAGGGCAATGGAGGCATTATCGGTATTGCTCAAAAAAGTGTTTTTAATTACGATTGCAGCGCGACCGCCTGTTTTTAGGCTTTTTAGAAAATGTTGTAAAAACAAAAAGGCTGTTTCGCCGGTTTTAATGTCAAAATTCTGTTGTACTTCCTTGCGTTCCTTTCCGCCAAAAGGTGGATTTGCAAGGATTACGTTGTATCGGTTCTTTTCCTGTATGTCGCGAATGTTTTCGCCCAGCGTATTGGTGTGGATGATGTTTGGGGCTTCAATGCCATGGAGGATCATATTCATAATGCCTATTACGTAGGCGAGGTTCTTTTTTTCCTTGCCGTAAAAGGTGTCTTCCTGCAGGGTCTTTAGGTTGCTCGTGGTCTTGTCCATACGTTTGTACATATAGTCGTAAGCCTCGCACAGGAAACCACAGGAGCCCGCGGCGGCATCGTATATCTTTTCCCCCATTTGTGGGTTTACTACTTCAATCATCGCCCTAATAAGTGGCCTTGGGGTGTAGTATTGCCCGCCATTGCGGCCGGCATTGCCCATATTTTTAATCTTGGTTTCGTACAGATGGCTAAGTTGGTGCTTGTCCTTTGTACTTCGGAACGGCAACTCGTCCACATAGCCCAAAATCTCGCGTAGAATGTACCCGCTTTGGATTTTATTTTTAAGCTCAGAGAAAATTTCGCCTATTTTGTATTCTATGGTCTGCGGGTTATCAGCTTTCTGTTTAAAGCTTGCCATATACGGGTATAGTTCGCCGTCCACAAACTGTATTAGGTCAGTACCGGTTAGAGCGATATGGTGGTCCAAATTGCCCTGGGCATCCTTGGGCATTGCCCAGTTGTTCCACCGAAATTTTTCATCCAATATAAAACTGTATTCATTGCCCTGAAGTGCGGCTTCATCGGCTTTGTCTTTTTCTAAATCGTCCAAGTAGCGCAAGAACATGATCCACGAGGTTTGCCCTATGTAATCCAGTTCACTATCTGCCCCTGCATCCTTGAAGAGGAGGTCATCAATATTTTTGAATGTTTGCTCGAACATTGAGTTTGTTTTAAGGTTTTAAAGATATAGAAATTTTGAGGTTTTGAATAAGGAAAGATGGCTTGAAAAAGAACCAAAAACACAAAAGCCTCTACATTGCTGTAAAGGCTTTCTCTAACTAAGCTCCTCCTCTTGGGCTCGAACCAAGGACCCTCTGATTAACAGTCAGATGCTCTAACCAACTGAGCTAAGGAGGAATTTTGCGTTAGCGGTTGCAAATATACCTATTTTTTGATTCCTTCAAAATAAAAAATAAAACTTTATTGAATTTGTTTTTTATGCTTGGGAAATAAGAAAATTCAGGAAAGACTATAATGATTTTATTTCTTTAAGCAGTACTATACTGGCCGGGGAAGTACTTTTGGATAGCACTTGTTCGGCTTCCTTTATTTTGTTTTCCTTTAAAAGGGCCAAAGCTAAATAGTATAGCGCGTCTTCATAAAAAGCACCTTCGGGTTTTTCCTTTGCGGATTGCAGATATTTTTTTGCTTGGCGGGCGTTGCCATTTGCCAAATTTGCGACCCCCAAAAAATAAACCACGGTATCGTTCTCTGGATTGGCAGCATAAAGAGTCTCCCAGCTCGAAATGGCTTCGTTGTATTCCTTGCGTTTGTAGTTTACCATTCCGTAGTAAAAGTCATAATTTGAGGAAGTGCTCATGGTGGTCGGGAGACCAGGGTCTGGTTTAAAATTTGCCGCGAAGACTTTTTGGGGTGAATTGCCACTGCTTAAAATAGCCCAAGTACTTACGGAGATGAGTATTAAAAAGGAGGCAGCCAGTGCCAACCAACCGGGCGATAACCATTTTTTTTCGGGGATCTCCACGATTTCTGCATGAAAATTGTCCAGGGAATTTTTTAGGGTGTGTTCTTCCACACCTCTAATCAAGGTTTTCTGCTCCTCAACCATGGCACGAAACTCTGGGTATAGTTTCATTCGTTCCTTAAAATCTGCTTGGGCCTCCGGATCTAGAGTATCCAGCAAGTAAGCATCTATAAGCTCTTGGGTTTCCCGATTGTCTTGTATGTTGTTATTTGGGTCCATGGGGGATAATTTGGGTCATTTTTTTTAATTGTTCCTGGCATCGATATTTTGCGTTGCGGGCCGAGGCTTCGTCCATAACCAAGATCTCTGCGATTTCTTTAAAGGATTTCCGTTCAAAATAAAAGAGTTTCAGCAACAACTGGCAACGCTCGCCAAGTTGGTTTATGGATTCCATAATTAGCTTGATCTTTCTGTTTTGCGCTTCGGTTTCATCTGTGTCGGGTTCGTCATATTCTATTTCACGATTTATGAAGGTTGTGTTTTTATATTTCACCGAGCGCACGTGATCCAGCCATTTATATTTTGCAATCTTAAAAAGATAGCCGTTGATGGCGGTCTCGCTCTCAGCAGAAAATTTATCGTCTTTAACATTTCGCCACATTGCCACAAATGCTTCTTGATACACATCCTTTGCCTGTTGTTCATCGCCGCTGTTTTTAAGAACGTAGCGCTTCACTTTCGCAAAGTTTGTTTTATATAATTCTTTTAATGTGGCGGCGTCATTTTGCTTAATGAGCACTGCCGTCCTGTTTAATGGCAAATCCTTTAATTTTTGGTTATTGGTTTCTTGCATTTGTTTTAAAACAATACAGAAAGATACAATTTATCTGCAATCGTTTTAAAATTTTTGGCCAACTTAAGCTAAGTGGATATTTTTTTTCGTTTAAAGGAACCGATCCACTGCCTATTTTATTGTCCAAAAGCCGAAAAATTCAACTTTGCCATTTTAAATACATCGCGAACGGAATGGAAATGTCATCAAAGATTTCAAAAAAAATACCCCGGCTGTTGTTCCGAAGTATTTTTTGATAATGGTAATCTTTACGGGTTTTTCCCACCTTTTGGAGAGGGAAAAAGAAAAACAAGGCGCAAGCTTTATTCGAACAGCCAACGATAGATATCGTTTACGTTGGCAAAGAGCACCAAGGCTATCAAAATAAAGAAGCCGACCATCTGGGCGTACTCCATAAATTTATCGCCGGGCTTTCGGCCCGTAACGATTTCATATAAAAGAAACATTACGTGGCCGCCGTCCAAAGCGGGAATGGGCAGAATGTTCATAAATGCCAAAATGATGGAAATCAAGGCCGTGGTGGCCCAAAAGCTCTGCCAGTCCCAAGCATCGGGGAATAGGTTGCCGATGGCGCCAAACCCGCCCACTTGTGTTGCGCCCTTGGAGGTAAATACATACTTAAACTGTTTTACGTAATCTTTCAACGTATTATAGCCATAGCCAAAACCACCCACGATGCTCTCGCCCAGAGAATATTTTATTTTGGTTTTGCCCAATTGTGAAATAATGTCCTTCCCAAATGTATTCACCCCAATTTTTCCATCCTCGTTAGTGGTAACTCTTAGGGTGTCTTGCTGGTTTCCGCGCGCTACAACTATTGTGTATTCCGTGTTTGCTTCGGAACTTACTAGATTTTGAAAATCGTTGTAGTACTGTACCGGTTGCCCATTAACGGCAATAATTTTATCGCCTTTTTGAAAGCCGGCTTCAATGGCAGGATAATCGGGGATTAAGGTGTCAATAGTTGCCGATTGCCGAGGGATGAAAGGAAAATGTGTGTCGTTCTGGAACATTTTGGTGCCAGCATCTTCGGGTACTGAAATGGTTTCAACGGTACCGTCGTCGTGCTTTACCTCAACTTTTGAAACATCGCGCAGAAACATATACCGGTTAATTTCCATCACATCTTCTAACGGTTCGCCATTTACGGACAAGATGTGGTCGCCATCGCGAAAACCGTAATCCTTAAATTGTTGGGTTACCGCAAAACCTTGTGGAATGTCTTCATTGGTAGTTATATTTCTTCCGTAGAAGTAGAGAATCCCCATATAAATTACAAACCCCACAATAATATTTACCGTAACCCCACCAAGCATAATTATCAATCGTTGCCAAGCCGGTTTGCTTCGGAATTCCCACGGTTGCGGCGGCTGCGCCATTTGTTCCTTGTCCATGCTCTCGTCTATCATTCCCGAAATTTTCACGTAACCGCCCAAAGGCAACCAACCTATTCCGTAAACGGTTTCGCCTATTTTCTTTTTGAAAAGCGAAAATTTCACATCAAAGAAAAGATAGAATTTCTCGACACGGGTCTTAAAAAGTTTGGCGGGAATAAAATGTCCCAGCTCGTGCAGCACGATAAGTAATGAAAGACTTAAAAGAAGTTGTATAGCTTTAACAGCGAATGGACTCATAGTTTTTTATATAGATGTTTTAATAAATAGTCTCAATTTTTAATCACCCGTTACCAAAATCGAGCCTAAAATGACCTTGCTTGCCAATATGGCGGTTTTCAGCAAAAAATCGCACAAAAGTAACCTTTTAGAGCTTGCAAAAAAAATAAGCGGCTGTGTTCCCGCTTATTTGTGATTTATAGTGAAGATTATTTGCCACATTCACCCCAAACCCCTAAAGGGGAGCAACCTTCGAAAGCCCTTTAGAGCTGGGGATTGTTTCAGTTTTACCCCCGGCCCCTAAAGTGTATTGCTCTGATGGCTCCCTTTAGGACCGGGAAAGCATTTGTATAAAAATTATTCCTTCACAATCGTTTTATTGATGACTCCCTGTGCAGTTTCCATTTGAAAGAACAGAATACCCTTTGAAAACTTTGAGACATCAATGGTTTCTGAATAGGCTTCGGAATAAAGCATTTGCCCCAAAGCGTTGTATATGCGAACTTGGTTCACCTGCAATGCAGCTGGTTTGTGAAGATTGATAAGGCCCGAAGCTGGATTTGGATATAAAACCAACTGCTGGTCATATGCCAAATCGTCTGTGCCCAGAATAACTTGATTGTTTTTTGAGATAATATCGTGCTCTGGATCAAACTGAACGCCGTTTACGGTAAAGGGAACCGCAGGTTGAAAAGTCTGGCCATCAAAGGTGTTGTCCAAAACAATATCCAGTGTTTCACCCTGTGTTCCGTGAAGTCTCAAGGGAACGGGCACTTCAAAAAACGATACGGAAGGATTGCTCTGGGCCTGCGATATTCTCACATTCAGGCTTCCGGCAGTCGCTTGGTTCCAGGTAATGGTAAAACGCGGGTAGCCTTCCCCATAAATCCAATCGTCAAAAAATTCCGAAAGGTCCTCGCCGCTGGCATTTTCCATATTTCTGATGAGGTCCGGGGTTTTTGCATAGCCATAGGCGAGCGCCGGATCGGCCAAATAATCTTTTAAGCCCTGAAAGAAAACGGCATCGCCCAGTTTTTTCCGAAGCATATGCACCACCATGGAGCCTTTGTTATAGGTAAGCCTGCTGCTGAAAATTCTATTTACGGAGGTTGTGTCCTGTGCGGGAATATATACAGAGCCGCCAGTCTCTTGGGTAACGGAAGAAATCTGGTCCTGTTTCCAACTTCTAAAAGCTGCCTCGCCATCCAAATTCTCTATTACCATTCCGGCCAAATAGGTGGCAAAGCCTTCATTGAGCCATATATCCTGCCAACTTCCGCAGGTAACCTTGTCGCCAAACCATTGGTGGCCGAGCTCATGGGCAATAAGTCCACGGCTCAGCCCGCCCATAAACGAAACGGTAGTGTGCTCCATACCGCCGCCCCAGCCAAACTGGGCATGGCCGTATTTTTCATCGGCATACGGATAGGGCTCAAAAAGACCTGCGTATAAATTCATAATATCCACCGTAATCGGAGTGCGTTGTTGCGCATAGGCCAGATCTTCGGGATATATGTAGTTTATAATATCAAAAGGGTTTCCGTTGTTTGCGACCGTATGCGAATACACGGTATAGTTGGTTACCGCAATCGCCACCAAATAGGCGGGAATGGGGTGTTGGTGCATATAATGGGTCGTTTTGTTATTGCCATTTATTGTTTGGCCCAATTCCAAACCATTGGAAACCGCAACATACTCTTCATTGCTAGGATTGAAACGCGGCGTGGTAATATATACATCCAGCAAATCAATTTTATCTATCAAATCTTGTTTGCAAGGCCACCAGGCTTTTGCGCCAAAAGGCTCCGAAAGCGTCCACATAACGGGGTCTCCGTTGTGGGTATCTATTTCAAAAGAACCAAAACCTGAACTTATCGGGTTTCCGGAATAGCTCACCGAAAGCGAATCTAAAACACCCTGATTTTGCATCTGTGGCAGCGTGATTACAACTTCGTCATTGCTGTTTTGTGTGAAGGAAAGCGGAGTGCCGCGTTGGAGGACCTGGGATACGGTCATATTGTCCACAAGTTCAAAAGTAATCGTGCTCATATTTTCCTTCGCTTCAAAATGGGAAGTAATTGTTCCGCTGATGAAGGGTTGCGTGGGATCTACGGTCAATTCCAAGCGCGCGTATTGTATGTCGTAATTGCCGGTATTCATATTGCGCTGGGTAGTAAACAAACCCGTTGCGGCTTTGGCTTCTGCTTCGCTGATGTCGTCAGTTCTAAAATTTTGGGAAAAGGAAAAAAGGGAGATTAAAAATAAAAAGGGGAGTAGTAATGTTTTCATTGTAAAATGCTTGTTTTGATTATACGTTGCTGAAATTAACGGGTCGATTTCGGAAGATTTTTTAAGAGGAAATCGAAGAGTCCATTTCAACGTGAAATAAGGATGTTAAAAGTATTCATTTTGATAGAATTAGCACTTATTTTTGCGCCCTAATATGTGCCTTCAGTCTAAAATTTAACACGATGCTTACTTTTTTCAAGAAATATAAATTCTTTGCGGTTTTCTTTCTTATCCTTTCAACTATCATTATTACAATCATTTACCAAATAATGATACCCAAAAAAGTGTTGAAGGTCTATCAACCTGCCGATGTTTCAACGGAATTGGTAGATACCACCCTTCAATATGTGAAAAAGTACCACACTATTGCAGATTTTAGCTTGACCAACCAAAACGGAAAAACAATTACCCAAGACGATTATAAAGACAAAATCTATGTTGCGGATTTTTTCTTCACCACCTGCCAGACCATTTGCCCGATTATGACCGACCATATGGTGGAAATACAGGAAAAACTGAAAAATGATGATGAAGTTATGCTGCTTTCGCATACCGTTACCCCAGAAATAGATAGCGTTGCCCAGCTTAAAAAGTACGCCTTGGAAAAAGGCGTAAACGATGCAAAATGGAACTTGGTTACGGGCGATAAAAAGGAAATTTACGATCTGGCGCGAAAATCCTATCTCGCCGCGAAGGATATTCCGTATTCCGACAATGATCTGGTACACACCGAAAACTTTGTGCTCGTTGATAAAAAGAAGCGCATTCGCGGGTTTTATGATGGCACCGACTCTGAAGCTATTGAAAAGCTATTGGAAGACATCAAAATTCTGAAAAAGGAAAATTAACTGCCGTAAACATAATTCTTCACCACAGGCGAAAAATCCTATAAGGTCTTTTCCCACGTCCTTTTTTTCCTTTACTTTTGCCTTGTTTAAAATCAATCTAAATAAAAGATGATTACAATCGCTTCATTAAAAAAAGGGCAGCGCGGCATTATCAAGGAATTTTCAGTAGATGTTGTCCCCCTAAAGCTTTTGGAGATGGGCTGTCTTCCGGGCAACGAGGTTTCGTTGGTGCAAATAGCGCCATTCAACGATCCGTTGTACCTAAACATCAATGGCAGCCACCTTGCCATCAGAAAGGAAACGGCCAGTATGATTGAAATTGAATTGATATACTAAAATAATACAATCTGCTATTTATAGAGCGGAGCCAAAATATGGCAAAACACATAAATGTTGCACTTATTGGAAACCCAAACACTGGAAAAACCTCAGTTTTTAATAGACTTACGGGGCTGAACCAAAAAGTGGGAAACTATCCCGGAATCACGGTTGAAAAAAAACAGGGCACCTGCAAATTTGGCCGGGCCTGCAAAGTTCACGTCCTCGATTTGCCGGGAACCTACAGTTTGAACGCTTCTTCGGTCGATGAAAATGTGGTTATAGAACTGCTTCTGAATAAAAACGACAAAGATTTTCCCGACGTTGCCGTGGTGGTTGCCGATGTGGAAAATCTAAAGCGAAACCTGCTGCTCTTCACACAGATAAAGGATTTGGGGATACCCACGATTCTCGCGATAAATATGTCCGACAGGATGAAGCGGAAAGCCATTTCGCTGAACGTGCCTTTGCTTGAAGAAAAATTAAAGACAAAAATTGCCCTCATCAGTTCACGGAAAAACTTGGGTTTTGATTATTTAAAGGAATTGATTGAAGATTACAAGCACCTTTCCACAAAACCCAGTTTAAACGCTTCCAGCATTTCCCCGGAATATTTTGACCGCTTGCGGAAAGCCTTCCCAAACCAAGATCTTTACAAACTTTGGCTGGTAATTACGCAAGACGTGAATTTTGGGAAACTGGACCGAAATGAGCTGAAAGGCGTGGCCTCTTTTCAAACGGAATCCGTGAGCAATCTGAAACGGCTCCAGCAAAAGGAAACCGTGGCGCGCTATCAGTTTATCAATGAAACTTTAAAGGAAACACTTCACATAGATACGGCAAACGCAAAGGATTTAAGAAGCCGTTTGGATAGGGTTTTGACGCACAAAGTGTGGGGGTACGTAATTTTCTTTGCCATTCTACTTTTGATCTTTCAGGCAATTTTTGACTGGAGCAGTTACCCCATGGATTTTATTGACCGCACTTTCGCTTCTCTGAGCGAATGGGCCAAAACCACATTGCCGGCAGGCGATTTTACCAATTTGATTGCCGAAGGAATTATTCCGGGACTGGGCGGCATCGTCATTTTTATTCCCCAGATTGCCTTTCTTTTTCTTTTCATTTCAATTCTCGAAGAAACGGGTTATATGAGCCGGGTAGTGTTTTTGATGGACCGTATTATGCGCCGTTTTGGGCTCAGCGGGAAAAGTGTGGTGCCGCTGGTGGCAGGAACTGCCTGCGCCATTCCCGCAATTATGGCAACCCGTAATATTGAAAACTGGAAAGAGCGTTTAATCACAATTTTGGTTACGCCTTTTACCACCTGTTCGGCGCGTTTGCCGGTTTATTTGATAATTATTTCGTTGGTAATTCCCGACACCCGCGTGCTCGGTATTTTTAGTTTGCAGGGGCTTACGCTCATGTTTATGTACATATTGGGCTTTGGCGCGGCTATTTTTTCGGCCTATCTGCTGGATAAAATACTTAAAATACGTTCCAAAAGTTTTTTTGTGGTCGAAATGCCCAATTACAAACTTCCACTTCCAAAAAACGTATTGATTACCGTTGTTGAAAAAACAAAAGCTTTCGTCTTTGGGGCGGGAAAAATAATACTTGCAATTTCAATTATTCTCTGGGTCTTGGCCTCGTATGGCCCGGGCGATTTCAACAATGCGGAAGAAATTATTAAAAAGGAATACGCCTCGCAGAATCTTTCTGAGGAAGAAATTGCGATGCATGTGGATTCCTATAAATTGGAACACTCCTATATTGGCCATGTGGGGCACGCCATTGAACCTGCCGTAAGGCCCTTGGGCTACGATTGGAAAATTGGGATTGCCATTGTGAGCTCTTTTGCCGCGCGCGAAGTATTTGTGGGAACCCTCGCTACCATTTATAGCGTAGGCAGCGAGGATGAACAGACCATAAAAAGCCGAATGGCCGCTGAGGTAAATCCGGTTTTGGGCGGGCCGCTCTTCAACTTTGCGAGCGGGGTTTCGCTATTGCTGTTTTACGCGTTTGCGATGCAGTGTATGAGTACCTTGGCCGTGGTAAAAAAGGAAACCAATAGTTGGAAATGGCCCATGTGGCAACTTGTCGTGATGAGTGCAATTGCCTATGTGGTTGCTTTGGTGGCCTATCAACTTTTGAAATAATTTTAAAGGATTTGCCCCTTCCGTCTTTCAAATCGCGAAAATTGCGATTTGAAATCCACCTTCCCCTGAAAAAGGGGAAGGAACATTTACAAAATTTCACATCGAGAATCGAGGACGGAAGAAGTGGAGAATAAAAAGTATTTTTAAAATTTTTGTAGTATGCAAACTTTTCTTGTCATAATAACATTCGTACTTGCCGTGTATTTTCTTATTACGAGGTTTATTTGGAATCCTTTTCAAACCGAGAAAAAAAGAAATAAACCCGGCGACCATTCTGATTGCAGTAAGTGTAGCTTCCATTAATTGAAAGGAAAGTGTTCTTTAGAATGTGGAATTCAGATTTCTTGCTTGCTGGCTGGCAGACTTTAGTCGCGATAACTATCGGGAGAGCCGAAGAAATGTAGGCCCTCAATTCTGTTTTAAAAGTTTGGTAATTTCCACATCGTCCTAAAAATATCTCGGATTTCAGTTTTCGTTCCCCACTTCGACAAGCTCAGCACATCGCTTTGGGGGTTAGGGGGCTTTTCCATATCTTTGCAGTATGCAAACAATATTGGTTTTAATAACGTTTTCGCTTGCCACGGGCTTTTTGCTTAAAAAGTTTGTTTGGAACCCCATTTTTGAGTCACGCCAAAACTCTGGCGGTACTTTGGACGGCGGAAAAACCAAATGCGGCAAGAAAGATTGTGGTTGCCACTAAACTAATTGTTCTTCTCTTCACAAATCAATAACACATAGCCTTTATCTTTCCCAGTGCTTTCTGAGGTTGGGTATGGATTGAGCGTTAGCCCGTTAATGGAAAACGCGCTGGAGCTATAAAGATTTGTATTTTTTTCCTCTCCGGGCCTTACCTCGCCAAAAGTCAAAAGTTTTTCTTCAGATTTTCCGTTTGCGGTAACCTTTGCCTTTACAATGGCACGCCCCGCCCAGATGCAGTTAACGCCTTCGGGACAGCGGGAATCTTCAACCACTTCCATAAACTTGACGGCAACACCTTTCAAAACTACAGTTTCCCCTTTGGGAATTTTCACGCCAATTTTTGGGGTTTCTGCGGAATCTTCCTGCCCAAAGGCAAAGGTTGAAAAAAGAATTATAATGGCTAAAAGTGAATTTTTCATCGTTGTAAGTTTTTCAATTTTAAAGATACATTAAAAAATAATGCCAGAAATTTCAGAAATCTTAAAATGACTGTTTGGATTTTTCAGAATAGGTGCTTTCGTTATTTCACCTCTGTTTGATAAAACACTTCAAGATTCTCGGCCGTGCGGTTAAATTCGGCCTTTACGGCTTTCATCCCAATAAGCCCGCCGGACATTCCGGAAGAGCCGTTCAAAAGTTTTACGGTTAGTTTATTTTCTGAAACGAGGTATAAAAGTTCGTGCTTATGATAGCTCACAAAAGCACCAAAAAGAATCCGCTGGATTCGGCTGCCCTTTTCGTAACTTGTCTTGTTGCCAAAGTGCCCCAAATTCTTAAAACCTTTTCGGAAGAAAAATTCATCCGAAACTTCCTTTATTTTGTCCGGTTCGTTCCCTTCAAAATGATATTCGAAGGCAATTCCATTGTTTACCGCTTTTAAAAACTGCATCTTTTTTTTGAGGAAAATTACTTTCTTATTTTTAATTATGCAACCCCCGAACAATTCTAAACTATAAAAACAGGAATATTCACTTTATGCCGAACGCTATCAACTGTGGTTCCAAGCAATAGGTCTTTTAGCCCGGTATGCCCGTGCCCGCCCAGAATCAGCAAATCAAAATTGGCTGCGTTCACGATTTTTGGAATACTCTTTTTAGGGGAGCCAAAGCCAAGTTTCACCGAAACCTTGAAGCCTTTTGCTTCGAGTTTTTGTTTATAGGTATTCAAAAATGCCTCATCGCTTTCGGTTTCGTAATCGTCTATTTCGTCTCCGTAAATCATTGCTCCGGGCGTTTCTACAATATGAATTAGGGTGTATTCGGCATCCTTTCCGCCAAGTTGCAGTGCCGCGGAAATACTCTTTTCATCCGAGGTGGAAAAATCCACGGGAACCGCAATTTTTTTATAGGCAAGCGGTTGCGCCAGTTCATCAACCTTGGCATCGAGAATGTGCGGGACCATTTTTCGTTTTTCAGATTTTATATCCCTCACGGTAGTTTTGAAAGTTATATAAATCAGTAAAACCGCCGCTCCAATTGCCGCAGGAACTACCAAAGTCCAAATGTAGATTGGGTTGTTGGCAGTTGTGAGCCAACCGGTAATTTCATCATACACCAACTTTGCGTTCAAACCAACGATTATTAGGGTTATTACCCAAGAAGCAATCCGCAAGGGCCATTTAATTTCAAAACCGTTCATTAGTTTTTTACTGCTTACGAAATGGATCAAAGGGATTATTGCAAACCCAAGTTGCAGGCTGAGCACTACCTGGCTCAAGACCAGTAACTTTCCGGTACCGGTTTCTCCGAAATATATCACCGTGAACAATGCAGGAATAATGGCGAGCATGCGCGTAATCAATCGGCGTACCCAAGGCTGGATTCGCAAATTCAAATGCCCTTCCATTACAATCTGTCCTGCCAAAGTTCCCGTGAGTGTACTGCTCTGTCCCGCCGCAATTAAGGCAATGGCGAAAAAGGCAGGTGCTATTTTTGTTCCTAACAACCCTTCCAACAATTTATGTGCATCCTGAATTTCAGCCACTTCATACAGCCCGTTTTTATGAAAAACTGCCGCCGCGAGTATTAAAATAGCGGCATTTACAAAAAAGGCAAGATTGAGCGCTATGGCGGAATCTATAAAATTGAATCTTAAGGCCTGTTTGATGCCCTTTTTAGTGCGTTCAATCTTTCGGGATTGTACGAGGGAAGAATGTAAATAGAGGTTGTGCGGCATTACCGTGGCACCAATGATACCAATTGCAATATACAACGCGGCGCTGTTGGGAAGGGAGGGAATAAAACCGGCCATCAGATCGCCCATATCGGGCTTCGCAAAAAACATTTCAATAATGAAAGAACATCCGATGATAAAAATAAGGCCGATGATAAAAACTTCCATTTTGCGCATGCCCATATTCAAAAGAAAAAGCAATAGAAAAGTATCCAAAGCGGTTATGGAAACCCCCCAGATCATCGGGAGTCCGAAAAGGAGATTTAACCCGATTGCCATCCCGATTACCTCGGCCAGATCGCAGGCCACGATTGCAATTTCTGCCAAAATGTATAGAATGAAATTTACAAAGGGATTGTAAGCCTCGCGCGAGGCCTGGGCCAAGTCGCGCCCGCGTACCACGCCCAAACGCGCGCAAAGGCTTTGCAGCAGCAGCGCCATAATGTTGCTCATCAGCAAGACCCAAAGCAGCTTATAGCCAAATTGGCTTCCTCCCGCAATGTCTGTGGCCCAGTTGCCGGGATCCATATAGCCCACACTCACTAAATAGGCGGGGCCCAGAAAAGCGAGCAGGCGTTTCCAAGCAGATTTTTTGCCTGAGGTTTCTATTGTGCCGTGAACCTCTTCAAGGGATTCATGTCTTCCTCGTTTCATTTTTTTTAATAATAGATGCGTAGTCCGTGATAGTTTTCAAAATTTTTAGCTTCGATCTTATCTTCCCATTTCACTATTTTAAATAGAATAATTTGAGGTAGGTAGAAGTGTTTATAGTTTCAACCCCGAAAAAGGAAAAAATCCTCTTTCATGGGTTCAATTTTTTCGTCTTTGTTATTGATAATGTACTCCAGCGATTTTTCAGTAAAAGCCAAGCCTTTTTCAGTAAGGAAAACTATATCGTTTTCTATTTCCACAAGATTGTTTTTTACGGCCAAATCCAATACGGTTCTTGCACGAACGGCCTGCCAGTTTATATGCTCCTGCAAATGATTTATGTGCCTTTCACTTTCTTCCTCATGCCGATTTAAGTGAAGAAGAAATGTTATGAGTGAAACCTCGATGCGTTGTTGTTTTTGGCGGTAGAGTACCGAAATAAGTCCTTTTTTTGGAGCGAAAAGATAAACAGCCAAAAAGATAACGCCCAAGGTAGTGGCGATGGAGCCGGAGATGGAAGCATCGAGAATATTAGCTACCCAATATCCCGAAATGGCCGAAAAGACGCCAAATAATAGGGAAAGCCAAATCATTTTTTTTAAGTCCTCGGTTAGCAAATAGGCCGTGGCGGCAGGTGCTATCATTAAAGCTACCACTAATATTGCGCCCACGGCATCAAAGGCACCAACGACGGTAATGGATGAAACCGACATTAACCCATAATGCATAACCACTGGTGAAATTCCCAGCACTGAAGATAGCCCGGCATCAAAGGTGGTTACCTTTAATTCCTTGAAAAATAGTAGGAGAAGGCTTATGGTTATCATTAAAATGCTTCCCATAACCCACAGGGATTTCGGGCCCCAATCCGAGCCACCCAACATAAGTCTGTCAAAGGGCGCGAAGGCGAGTTCGCCCAATAAAACGGCGTCAACATCCAGATGCACATCGTTCGCATTTTTCGCAATAAGGATAACCCCGATGCTAAACAAAACCGGAAAAACAAGGCCTATGGCGGTATCTTCCTTTACCAATCCAGTTTTCTGGATAAATTCCACTAAAACCACGGTAATCACTCCAGTGAATGCCGCCAAAAGAATAAGTAAGGGGGAATTCAAATCCTGCGTTATAAAAAACCCGATGACGATGCCCGGAAGAATGGCGTGGCTAATGGCATCGCTTATCAGTGCCATTTTCCGAAGCACCAAAAACACGCCAGGAATGGCGCAGGCCATAGCCACAATGGCCGCAATAAGCTGTATTTCAATCTGCGGGTTACTCATTTTTTTGCTGATTATACATTTCCTGTGCCTGTTTATAGCCCTTGGGGGTCATTGCCCATTGCTGTCCCTCAATGGATATCCAGCCTTCGTGCTCTAACTTTTTAAGCGAATCTCTTGTGTAACCTTGAAAGTTGTTGAGAATACGAATGGCGTGCGGATGCGAAATATTCTCGTGGTCCTGTGCAATTCCGTACATAAATTGAAGGGTTTTCATCAGTTTTAGATCGGTACGGTTTTTACGAAAACGTATTTCGCGGAACAATAGTCCCCGCTTCGGAGAAAATATAAAGGAGAATAAAACGAATGCGCCGGCAACCAAAACGATTACAGGACCAGTGGAAAGATTGTTCTGGCTGGCGCTAATGGCCGTGCCGAATACCCCTGAAAAGGCTCCAATCAAGGCCGAGAGCAAAACCATAGTGCCCAGATTGTTGGTCCATTGGCGTGACGCGGCCGCTGGAGCAAGCAGGATGGCGCTCATCAAGACCACGCCCACGGTCTGCAGGCCTAAAACTATGGCCAATACTATTAAGAAGGTAATCAGCACGTCTATAAATTTTGTGTTGAAACCCAGGGTTTTGGTATAGTCTGCATCAAAAAGTAGTATTTTGAATTCCTTCCAAAAGAGAAGCATTACGAAAAGTGAAATTCCGGTAACGGTAATCATCAATTTCACATCACTTTCCACAAGTGTTGCAGCTTGTCCAAAGAGGTATTTGTCCAGTCCTGCCTGATTGGCGTTGGGTTGTTTTTGAATGAAAGTAAGCAACAACATCCCAAAACCGAAAAAAATGGAAAGTATCAGCCCCAGGGCCGTGTCGCTTTTTAAATGTGTTTTTGAAGTAATGCCCCGAATCCAAAAAGTTCCTATCAAACCACTCACCAACGCCCCCAACAATAGCGTTCCAGAATCTTTGGCGCCAGTAATCAAAAAGGCCAAAGCGATGCCCGGAAGAGCCGCGTGTGAAATTGCATCTCCCAATAAACTCTCCTTTCGAAGTACCGCAAAACTGCCCAACATCCCGCAAATAGCGCCCAATACCGCCGTCCCCAGCGTTATGGTGCGCAGGGTGTAATCGGTCCAGAGTAAGTTGAAATATTCTTGCATTTTTGTTGACAGTTTTTTTTAGTCGGTGGTCTTTAGTCGGTAGTCGGTAGTGGGTTTGGTCTTGGGTTTGTTATTTGGTACTTTATTATTTCAAATTTTTCTATCATCTACCGTCTACCGTCTACCGTCTACCGACTACCGTCTATTTATTTTTTTTAAGATATTTTTGGAGTGAAATCGTCATTTTCGCTAATTCTGATAGTTTTATTCTTGCGGCCTTATCATCATCTTCCGTGATAAAACCTTGCCTTTTAGCAATGGTAGAGCACACAACGCATTCTTTTGATGAATCCCAAGCCATTTGTAAATATCTGTTGAATTGCGTATCGGTATCACCAGCTCCTTCCGCTATATTTAATGGAATGGAAACCGATGCTCTTTTGTATTGCGACGTTAAACCGTACAATTCATCTTTAGGAAATTTTTTCGTAATTGAATACACATCATCCACAAAATCCAGTGATTTTTGATAAACCGTCAATTCTTCAAATTTAAATTTAGGATTTTCCATAACTGTATCTTTTTACAAATCATTAAATTCTACCGTCCACCCTCTACCGTCTATCGACTACCGACTACCAACTATTTATTAACCGCCACCTTATAATTAATCCCATACGTCTTGGTAAGGTTATCATCATTAAAAATATCCTTCACCGGTCCCGTGGCTATTTTCTTCACATTTAAAAATGTTACCCAATCAAAGTATTCGGGAACGGTCTGCAAATCGTGATGCACCACGACTACCGTTTTTCCCGCCTTGCGCAATTCCTTTAAAATATTGATGATGGCAATTTCGGTAGTAGCATCAACACCTTGGAAGGGTTCGTCCATAAAATAAATGGAAGCATCCTGTGCCAAGGCCCTTGCCAGAAAAACCCGTTGCTGCTGTCCGCCGCTCAATTGGCTTATTTGTCTGTTTTTATAGGGAAGCATTCCCACCTTTTCCATGGATTCCAAGGCAATCTTTTTCTCTTTCTGCCCCGGGCGCTTTATCCATCCCAAACTGCCGTAGGTGCCCATCATCACCACATCAAGGGCCGTGGTGGGGAAATCCCAGTCCACGCTTCCCTTTTGGGGAACGTACGCTACCAATTTTCGTTGCTTGGCATACGGTTTTCCGAATATGGAAATGGTACCCGCAATAGGTTTAATAATGCCTAAAATAGCTTTTATAAGCGTAGATTTTCCAGCGCCGTTGGGGCCCACGATTGCCATTAGCACCCCTTCGGGAACCGATAGGTCTATGTCCCACAAGACGGGTTTATAGTTGTAGGCTACGGTAAGGTCGTCTATCTGTACTGCCAGGCTTTGATTTTCCATGTTTGGTGCTGTTTATCTATTTATTTCAGCGCGTTTACGATAGTGTTTACGTTGTATTTAAACATCCCGATATACGTGCCTTCCTCGGTCCCAGGGTCGCCGAGCGCATCACTATAGAGCGAGCCGCCGATTTCTACCTCGTGGTTCTTTGAAAGTACTGCCTGTTGCAGTGCCTCGATGGTTCTTCGGGGTACGGAACTTTCCACGAAAATGGCTTTTATGTTGTTCTGAATGATAAATTCCGAAAGGTTCTGAACGTCTTTTACGCCCGCTTCGGTAGCGGTGGAAATTCCCTGCAATCCCACCACTTGAAAATCGTACGCCTTTCCAAAATAATTGAAGGCATCGTGGGCGGTAACCAAAATTCGCTTTTCCGGAGGAAGCGTCGCGATAATGGCCTTGACTTCACTTTCAAGAGCGTCCAATTTTTTCTGATAATCTTTGTTGTTTTCGAAATAGCTTTCGGCATTTTCGGGATCTGCTTTTGAAAGCTCGTCGGTTACAATTTGTGCAAACTGCTTAAAGAATTGAATATTGAACCAAACGTGCGGATCGTAATTTGAGGCGAAATATTCCGAAGAAATCAATTCCTGATTCGGCAACTTATCTCCCAGGGAAACGGTATTTTTTTGCCCTTCCATTTTTTCGAAAATATCCACCAGTTTTCCTTCCAGATGCAGGCCGCTGTAAAAAATAATGTCGGCCTCGTAAAGTTTTGACACATCGCCCTCACTCGCCTTGTAAAGATGCGGATCTACGCCAGCGCCCATCAAACCTTGCAATGAAACGTGCTCGCCGCCAATTTCAGAAACCAGGTCGGTAAGCATGGTCGTGGTGGTGACAACCTTTAGTTTGCCATTGTCTTCGGGCGCATTGTTGCAGCCAAAGGCGGAAGCAAAAAGGATTAGGACTATAAATTTTTTCATTTTTAGTTTCTTTTAATTTGAAAAAGACATTTCCGAAGAAAACCTGTTAAAGCGTTTGTACGTAAAGATTTTCCGCTATTTTATGTGAAATGAAAAACTGATCGTTCCCCACTTGGATTACCATGGAACCGTCAAAAAATTCCTTGCCCAAAACCTTGATTTTGGTGCCGATGCTTATTTTCTTTTTATCGAGATATTGCAGAAACTCGGGGCTGGATTCTTTCACGCCCACGCAAACGCCCTGTTCGTTTTTTTCGATTTCAGAGAGCAATTTCTTTTCCGTGCGTTTCAGTACGCCGTGCTTGTCTGGGATGGGGTCGCCGTGGGGATCAAAATCGGGGCTGCCCAAGTATTTGTCGAGGCGGGTAATGAGTTCGTCCGACTGTATGTGCTCCAGTTGCTCGGCTATATCGTGGACCTCGTCCCAATGAAAATGTAGCTTTTCAACCAAAAACACTTCCCACAGCCTATGCTTTCTTATCACGTTTGCGGCTATCTTTTTCCCTTTCTCGGTTAGTTGTGTCCCTTTATACCGCTTATAGATGACCAACTTTTTTTCTGCCAATTTTTGAATCATATCCGTCACGGAAGAGGGTTTGGTATCCATACTTTCGGCAATGGCATTGGTGCTTACTTCCCCAGTGCTTTCGTGCTCCAAATGAAAGATGGCTTTCAAATAATTTTCTTCGGCTAATGTAAACATAGGTACAAAGGTAAAAACATTTTTCTATATGTGTCTATTTTATTTTTAGTTATGTCTAAAAAAGTAGATTTGAAAGCTATTTTCAATTTAAGCTGAAGGCTATTTTAAGAAAAATTAGATGGAAATGAATTTGGAAAAAACCGCTTAGAACCCGCGTTCCTTTTGAAGCTGTTCATAAGCTTCCTGGACTTTTTTGAATTTTTCCTCACCACCTTTTTGGTGCGCCTCGTCCATATGCTGCAGTTTGTCCGGATGGTATTTTTTTACCATCGTTCGATATGCGGCCTTAATTTCGGGGATGGTGGCGGTTCTGTCAATCTCTAAAATTTTATAGGCACTGTCCGGATTTTTGAAGAACATCGCCTTAATACTTTCAAAATCGCGACCGTAAACGCCCAAATATCCGGCAATTCGGTTTATTTCATTTACTTCGGCCGTAGAAACGCTGCCATCGGCATTGGCAATGCTGAAAAGGAAATGGAGAATCTGCAGGCGAGCTTCGTATCGGGTTCTTTGTTGTAAAAGGCTGCAAATGTTCTGGGCCGAAATTTCACGCTTTTTTATTACTTCGTTAAAAATTCGAAAGGTAGCATTTGCCCGCTCCCGTCCGTAGGCCTGCACGAAATATTGACGTACGTAATCAAGCTCTGTTTGGCTCACATTTCCATCGGCTTTGATTACCAAGGAGGCAAGGGAAAGAAGGTTCAATTCAAAATCGGCGGGTGTTACCTGTTGCTGCGAAGTGCCGAACGAAGTTTGAAACCTACCGCCCTTTACGCTTAGGTTGTCCAGTAAGCTTCCCAAGACAAACCCGACGATAGCGCCAGGAAAACGGTACACAAAATAACCCAGAACGGCCAATAACCAACGAAGCATAGAATTGTAATTTTCTTTTTTTAAGCCGACAAAGGTAATGTTTTTAAGTGCCAAATCTCAAATTCCATCCCGATAGCTTTCGGGACCAAAAGGGACTGTTTGATTCGTTTTTGAATTTTTTGAATTTGTGGTTTGAGATTTATTTGGCCCCGATAGCCCTGTCTGCCGACAGGCAGGTATCGGGATTGTTATTTGGAATTTGTGATTTGGATTTTTCCCTTTCAAAATTAGTATCTTTGCAGACACATTTTAATAGTAATCAAAATACAAAAATATGTACCCACCTGAATTAGTAAAACCCATGCGCGAAGACCTTACAAGAGTAGGTTTTTCCGAATTACATACGGCAAATGATGTGGAAGAAGCACTGAAGAAAGAAGGGACCACCCTTGTAGTTGTAAATTCCGTTTGTGGCTGTGCTGCCGCCAATGCACGTCCCGGTGCTGCAATGTCGCTTCAAAATGATAAAAAACCCGATCATTTGGTAACCGTATTCGCGGGCGTTGACCGCGAAGCCGTGGATGCCGCAAGAGCCAATATGGTTCCATTTCCTCCCAGTTCGCCTTCTATGGCACTTTTCAAAAATGGCGAATTGGTGCATATGTTGGAGCGCCACCACATTGAAGGCCGCCCCGCACAAATGATTGCCGAAAACCTAAAAGGCGCCTATAACGAATATTGTTAAAATTTTAAATCAATCTCTATGAAATTGAGCAAGCCTTTAGTCATAATCGCGGGCATTATAGCATTGGGAGCAATAGTATATAATTTTTATGATAACCCAAAAGTGTCCCACCTCTTCGGAAAAGAAATAAACGATTGGTATTACAGAGCTTTTTGGTTGTTGATCGTGGGCCTTTGCGTATATAATTATATTGAAATAGACAGAAATACGTTAAAGGACAAATCGAAATCTAAAAGGAAACAGAAATCGAAACATTGAAGTTTTTGAAAATACGAAACTGAAAATTGCAAAAAGAAAAACCGTCTCATAAGGGCGGTTTTCTTATTTTTGAACGGAATGAAAGCACTATCAAAAATTATAAGTTATCCTTTTTCGGTTTTGTTTTACCTGCTTTTTGGTATTACGATTGTTGTTTTCCATCCCATTCAATGGATTTGCTTTAACTGGTTTGGCTACCAAGCGCACAAAAAAAGTGTGGACTATCTCAACTGGACGTTGTTGCGCTGTCTGAATGTTTTGGGAACCACATTTCATATTGACATCAATACGAGCATCCCGAACAACGTTGCGATTATAATCGTTTCAAACCACCAAAGTATGTGGGATATTTCGCCTATTACGTGGTATTTGCGAAAATACCATCCCAAATTTATTTCCAAAGTAGAATTGGGGAAAGGAATACCTTCAGTCTCCTACAATCTACGGCATGGCGGCTCCATATTGATCGACCGAAAAAATCCGCGGCAGGCTATTGTTGAAATGGTGAAGTTTTCAAAATACCTACAGAAATTCAACCGAAGTGGTGTAATCTTTCCCGAAGGAACACGCAGCAAAACCGGTATTCCAAAACCCTTTAAAAGAACCGGTTTGCAAACGCTCTTTAAGAAAATACCTGAGGGATACGTTATTCCCGTAACATTCAATAACTCCTGGAAATTGCAGCGCTGGGGGATGTTTCCGATACAAATGGGCGTCCGGCTGGAAATGACGGCGCATCCTGCAATAAAAATTGGGGATTATGAGGTGGAAACGCTGATTGACAAAGTGGAGGCAACCATCATTTCAAAAATCCATAAATAATAACTAACAAAGACCTCCTTCATTTCCCTTTGGGGTTAGGGTAAAACCCTTTAGGGTTAGGGTAAAAAATGAAGTAAATATTTGTTGTTCTTTGCTTTTTAAAAATTTTAAACTATGGCCTTATTTTCTTCGGATGAAATAATCCAGCATACAATCCAATTCGTTAAAAATGAATTGAAAAATGCCGAAGGTGGCCACGATTGGTTTCATATTGAACGGGTCTATAAAAACGCACTGCTCATTTCCGAAAATGAAAAAGTTGATAGAACCATCGTTTCGCTCGGCGCATTGCTTCACGATATTGCAGACTCAAAATTCCACAAGGGCGATGAAACCGTCGGCCCGAAAAAAGCGCGACAGTTTTTAGAATCGCAAAATATTTCAGGGAAAGTTGTAGAACACGTTATAAAAATCATTGAAAACATTTCTTTCAAAGGTGGAAATAAACCTCAAAATTTCACTTCAAAAGAATTGGAGGTCGTGCAGGATGCCGATAGGCTCGACGCGCTGGGAGCTATTGGAATTGCCAGAACTTTCAACTACGGCGGTTTCAAAAATAGAAAATTGTACGACCCTAAAATAAAGCCGAATTTAAAGATGACACCTGCAGAATACAAAGCTTCCGATGCGCCGACCATCAATCATTTTTACGAAAAACTATTGCTTTTAAAAGATAGAATGAATACTGAAACCGGGCGAAAAATCGCGGAGGAAAGACATGCCTTTATGGAAAAATTTCTGCAACAGTTTTATGCCGAATGGGAAGGGAAGAAATAAAACTTTACTTCTGCTGCACCTTTTCGGTGGAATATTTACCGCAAAGACACAGCGATATTTTCAAAATATTTTAAGCTCAAAAAAACGCAACTTATTCGTATTAATTGACTTAAAAAAATATTTTTTAACACTATTCGGGATAAATTACCTAAATTTAGTCTTTTAATAACATATTTTAAAAAAGTAATATCCTCACATTACAATTTTAATCCTCCATTTTTTTTGGAGGCTAACCCTAAAATTAATTTTGGATATTATGGCAGATTCTTCACAAAGAAAAGTTCAGATCTTCACATCCTACGCTCACGAAGATGAGGACCTTAAAAACGAAATGGACAAATACCTTAAGGTATTAAAACGCTCCGGAAAAATCGACGCTTGGAACGATAGGGCTCTTATTGCGGGCCAGGAATGGAATGATTCCATCATGAACGAATTGCGGAAGGCAGATGTAATTTTGCTCCTAATCAGTGTGGACTTTAATGCTTCAGACTTTATTTGGGACAAAGAGTTGGCAGAAGCCATGCGCCGCCACGAAGCGGGCGAGGCTTATGTAGTGCCCATTATTCTTAGAAACTGCAAATGGACCTCTTTGCCTTATGCAAAATTGCAGGCTTTGCCCCGCAATGCCCGTCCAATCTTGGACTACCCAGATCGGGATGCTGCGTTTACGGAAGTGGCAGACGGGATCGAGCGGCTCGTTGACCATATTTTGGCAAAATAATTTGCTGTATGAGTATAGTAGTTATTTAAACTAACCAATAAAATTTTTTAAAATGGCAACCAATCAGTCAGAAGTATCCACAGATACAATAAACATCTATTTTTTAGCGGCACCGGAGGATGAACAACAGTGTATTGCCGTAAAAAAATATCTTGGCCCTGTAATAAGAAATTCAAAACGGCCCATTGAAATTGAAAGCGATTTTGAAATTCCGCCAGGGCAGGATGTAAAGCAATACAAAGAGAAATTGTATCAGGCAGATATTGTACTCGCTTTTATAAGTGCCGATTTTATCAACGATGATGAAACGTATCTGCGCACGCAAAAAGTGATAGAACGGTACAACAGAAACGAAACCGTAATGCTCCCTATTTTGGTTCGCAACTGTATGTGGAAATCTACTCCGTTTGTAAACCTGCCATTCTTGCCAAAAAACATCCAACCCCTTAACAACAAGCAATTTTGGAACAGTGAAGACGATGCCTTAACGGCGGTAGTAACCGATATTTATGAGGCCATACAGAATTTCAGCTATGAGGATAAAGAGGAATCTGATTTAGCTGAAGAAAAAGTTTCTGAATTGTTGACCGAGACCCATATTGAAAGAACACCACCAGAACCTGAAACGAATGGGACGGCAAGCGATAATGAGGCACCCCATGTTGAAAAAACAAAGGAAAAAGTAGAAACCAAAAATGTTGCGCAACACCCGCCTAAAGCGAAACCCAAAAACATCCAGAACGTCGCCATGGACGTGGATTGGCGAAAAAGCTACTTCAAGGATGTGCTGTGGAAACGTGCCGTGGCCTTTATTCTGGACAATATAATCACCGCAATTCCTTCCATATTAATAGCCGTTGTATTATGGTCGCTGGTGTCGGTACTTATTACTGATGCGGAAGATGTTTCTGATACCGAGTTTACTTTTATTACCCTTTTCAGCTTTTTCTTCTACTTTATTATTTGTGCCATTTTCGAATCTTCCAAATATCGGGGCACTTTTGGCAAACAGATTATGAAACTGGAAATTACAGATAGAAATGGGCATCGGGTTTCTTTTCTTAAAGCCTTTGTGCGAAATATTTTCCGAATGCTTACAGCCATTTCCTATCTTTTGGTAATTCCTTTTATCCTTCAAATTTTCACATTTCTTAAAACCAAAAAATTCTTTCACGATCAAATCTCATATACGGTAGTGGGTGAAAAGATGAAGCGGTAAAAGATTTCTGAAATAAGCTTTTTTTCAACAGTATTTATTCGAAAAACAGAATAATTTTTAGAGGAATGGGAGCGAAAGAAATCTCTGCGGTGGAATATTTACCGCAAGCAGCGGATGCCAAGAAAATTCTAAAACAATTTTAGCTGTGGATTTTTAAGTTGCAAAAAATGTGAATTGTCCAAAGGTTCAATTTCCCTATTTTTCAAATATTTCTTTTTTGCGATTGCCATCGTGTCCTTCACTTGTTCGCTGATGGTTCCCTCGCCTTTTATGCGTCTTCCCCAATGGCTGTCGTTGAGGTTTCCGCCGTGGCATTCCGCTATTTGGTTTAAGATCCGTTCCGCTTTGTCGGGAATGGTTTTGTGTGCCCAATCCTTAAAGATCTCCGCAATTTGCCCATTCAAACGGACAATGGTATAACCAACATCCTGCGCCCCGAGTTCCGCAACTTTTTTTACCAAAGGAAGAATTTCGTGGCTATTGAGTGATGGAATTATAGGCGCCATCATTACCCGAACGGGAATGCCGTTTTCTGAAAGCGTTTCCACGGTTTTGAGCCGTTGTTTGATGCTTGTCGTGCGAGGCTCCAGCAACCGCCGCGTATCTTCGGAAAGGGAAGTGATGGAAATATTTGCCGAAATAAGGTTCAGCTCTGCCATTTCCTTCAAAATATCGAGATCGCGAAGAATCAGCGAATTTTTGGTAATGATGCCCGTGGGGTGTTTCCATTTCAGCATTACTTTTAGGCATTTTCGGGTGATTTCAAGTTTGCGTTCCAGCGGCTGATAACAATCCGTATTTCCTGAAAAAACGATAGTGTTTCCCTGCCAGTTCTTTGAAGTGATCTTTTCTTCCAAAAGTTGCGGCGCATTTCTTTTAAAAAGAATATTTCTTTCAAAATCCAATCCTGCTCCATAGCCCCAATATTCGTGGCTATTTCGGGCGTAGCAATACACACAGCCGTGTTCGCAACCTTGGTACGGATTTGCAGAAAAACCCATCCCAACATCGGGGCTTTCCACTTTGTTTACAAATGTTTTTGGAAAAACTTCAATATAGTTTGTTTTGTTTTTATCTGCTTGTTCGCCTTCCGCTTCGCAGAAATTCAAATATTCATTTAGCACTTCGTGGCTGTTTTCGAAGAAACGGTTGTGTACATTTTTTTGGGCGCCGCGGCCTTTTAGGAATTCAGCAGACATAAAAAAACTTTGAAGTTTGGATTTCTTCAAAGTTACTTATTGTTTGGAAATATTCCTATTTTGGAAGGATTATTTCCAAAAACTTAAAATCAGGCTTTGTAAATACCACCCGTTTTGAGCATTTTTACCAACCTGTTTTGATGGATTGTCTGTGTGAAACGTTCGCCGTTTTTATAATAGACACACTCCACGATGCTGTCGTTGTTAACCACCCCGGTCAGCGGGTCTTCTTTTGAAACATATTTGAGTATTTCCATTTTTGGTATATCGTCGTTGCCCTTTATTTTTACCCAATCGCCGGGCTTGAATTTTCGTGTGTTCATACCTTTTCGATTTATTGGTTAAACTTTAAAAATGGCTATTTGTTCTTTTAAGTTTTATACGTTAGGAATGAAGGGAATATAAAAGAAAAGGGGCAGCGTTTGCCCCAGATTTCTTTTGTTGAAACAGATGCTGTTTAGGAAATTTTGATGTTTCGTGGGGGCTTTTGTTTGGCCTCTTCTTTTTTTGGAAGATGGATGCTCAAAATACCCTCGTTATAAGTAGCTTTTATATTGCCATCGTCCACGGTTTCGGGAAGTGTAAAACTTCGTTTGAAGGAAGAATACCCAAATTCCCTGCGGGTGTAGTTTTCCTCTTTTACTTCGTTTTGCTCTTCCACCTCGGTGGATATGGAAAGTACTTGATTGTCAAGATCTATCTGGAAATCGGATTTTTTAAGCCCGGGAACGGCCATTTCCACGGCATATGCATCTGCGGTTTCCTTAATGTTTACTTTGGGAAGGCTCATTCCGGTATTGAAATTTTGCGAGAACACGGAAGGCAAATCCCTGTTTAAAAGATCGTCAATCCAAGAAGACCAAGTTGGAAGGTAGTCAGAACCATTGTTGCGTGTTCGTGTCAAACCTCCATTTTTAGGAACATTTACTAAAGTGCTCATAATAATTAAGATTTAGGTTAAACAATTAATTTTACCTAAATCGGACAAAAGAAATGCCAAACCCAATACACGAATAGAACCCTTGGGAATTTAAAAATTTTTTAACAAAAGAAGCGCAGTATTGTAATTTTAAGTGACAAAATAACCGTCATTTTGACATTTATAAATGACGTTTTTTCAGAAGTGATTATTTTTCAGAATATGATTTTTTGAAATTGAAAAAAACAGTTACCGGTTCACTGCTTTATCAAAAGCTTTTTTCCCGCCCACAACCGGAATTTCAACAGTAGTCTTGTCCAAATCAACGGTAAGTTCCGTTCCCGGATTGGGCAGAATTGTGAATTCACTATCGCTTGAAAAAATCATCAACCCTATTTGTTGCCCTGCCGGAATTACCTGATCGTCGGGAATAAGATTGAAGGAAAGTTCATAAAACTTGCCCGGTTTCAACGGTTCGCTTTCAGAAATGGATTTGGAATTTTGGGGGTCCGCCCAGCCTCGGGTTATTATATTATCGGTAATTTTTGCGTTCTTATCTGTATTCCAAGGCAAGGAAACCATATATACCGATAGGTTTGTCGCAGGTTTGCTACTGGCCAGTTTGATGTGCATTTTTGACAGCCCGGAAAGATGCAAATCTTCCTTTAAAATTGGGGTTACAAACAGCAATCTGTTTTTGGAGGTTGAAAGTTGCGCAAGTTTTTCCGCGGAAAAATTATAATCATCAATCAAGGTTTGGGTGCCTTGTTTTTTGGTTTTTTCAACAGTCAGCATTCCTTCGTTTTTTGAAGTTGCCTTTAAGTGAAGCGTAACGTTTTCAGCGTCCGGATTTGGATAATCTGCGTAGGGCGTAGGGTTGTCGTTTTTATCGTTTTCGCGGACAATCCACGCTTTTGGTCCTTTATCGATATCATTCTCAATTCCGAATAGATATTTCGTAAACCATTTATTCATCATAGAAAATGGCGGTGGCCCACCGTGGCCGTATTGATGGTAATAGATTTTTACGGGTAGTCCCATCGCTTCCGCAGCTTTGTAAATTCGGTAACTGTGCTCAGGCATTACGTTCCAATCGTTAAACCCGTGCGACATAAACAGGGCGGCTTTCATTGGTTTCATATCGTTCAGATAATCGCGGCCTGCCCAAAATTCGTTGTAATCGCCGGTCTTTCTATCAATGCCATTTTTTATTTCAGTATCGCGGTAAATGGAATCTCCGTAAGCGCGTTTGGTTTCGTCGCCGCTGTTTATGAAATCGTAAAGCACATCAACGTCTTCACCCAAATATCCGCCGGGCGAGCGAACCAATCCGTTTGAACGGTAATAGTGGTAATAGGAAGTATTTGGCGCGATGGGAATAATTGCTTCAAGCCCTTCAACGCCCGTGGTTGCAGCAGCCAGCGGAATGGTTCCGTTATAGGAAGTTCCCGTCATCCCAACTTTTCCGGTGGTCCAATAGGCTTTCACCTCTTCGTTCCCGTCAGGGGTTGTGTAGCCTTTTGCGCGGCCGTTCAGCCAATCGATCACCGCTTTTGGCGCGAGGGATTCATTATCGCCGCCTACGGTTGGGGAGCCTTGCGAAAGTCCCGTTCCGGGAGAGGAGGAATGCACCACAATATAACCGCGCGGCACCCAAGTTTTAATTTGGGAATTTGAAATGATGGGGCGTTCCCCAAGCCTTTTTACCGAAGGATGCACAATTTCCTTTTCTTCCGCTCCCAGTTCGTGGTGCACATCGTGAAAGGCACCTTCCACTTCGGGAGCAACGCCCGCAAAATAAGGGCTGGATTCATAAACCACGGGAAGTTTCAAGCCATCCTCTGTTTGTTTGGGTCTTGTAACGTCCACGTGCATGCGGTCTGGTTTGCCATCGCCGTCCGTGTCAAAAGTGGTTTCAACCCACAGATCTGTTCTAATCCAATCGTTTTGATTTTCAAAAGCGGATACAATTTGGGCCTCGCCGTCCTTAAACCACGGTTCGGCTTTTTCTTGGGCCAGTAAGGAAAAGTTTAATAGAATTAAAGCAATTAATAGGAAGTACTTTTTCATAATCGTTACAATATAGTTTCTGAAAGGAAGCCTATAAAGTTAAGAAACTTACTGAGCGCTTTTGATTTTTACGCGGAACAATTTAAAATTAGAAATACAATTTTACCATCATTGGTTTGTCATTGCTTTCCGCTTGCACCAAAATATCCGATCCATTCAAGAGAATTCCGAATCGCACTGCGAGTTGGGCATTAAAAATGTCTGGGTATAAAACCTTGTCATATCTAAAAGCACCGGTTTTATAAACTTTTAAGGCATAGAGCCGCGGCCCTTCCGTGAGTTCTATTTGATTGTTTTTTAAAAGCTTCAAATCTGAAGCTGCATTTACGAAATAATAGGAAACATCGTTTTTAACCGTTGCCGAATATGAAAAAAACGGAATGTTGTCCAACGACCAAGCTTTCTGTTTCTTGTTGATGTTTTTTGCCCAATTTAATCCGCCATCGTTGCTTATGTTGAAGCTAATGATGTCTTCATAAACTCGTTTTGCGTTCACATTATCGTCTGAAATATACATTTCAAACTCTTCTGCATTCACTGTAATATCGCCATTTTCCAACATAAAGATGCTACGGTATGAAAGGAAAGAATTTATTTTTTCCTTCACCTTTCCATATTTTTCCAACATAAATTCTTCCGAAAAGGGTTGGAATGATTCCGAAAGTTTTGATGAAGATTTCTTATCTAAATTTATCCGTACGGTGCCGTCATATCGAGTTGCCGTGCCGGATAGTTCAAAAAATCTTTCGGTTCCGTTTTCGGTATAAAGCCCCACTGCGGCCAATTTGTCGCCCTTTGTTGCCAATTGGAGCGAACGGATAATGTTGTAGCTTTCAATAGGAACAACAGCTTGGTTTTTTGAAACGGCGTCCGCTTTAAAAAGGACAAAATAATAGTTGGGCGTGTCTCTTTTTTCCAAGTCCCTATCGTCTGTATTGAAAACCCTTCCCAAAAAATAGACCGTGCCGGCATTGTCCAAAACCATGTTTTGGTATTCCAAAGGCAACTTTTTATTCCCTGTTTCATTGAGGGAAATTATATTCTCAAATTCGTATTCGTAAACTTTTTCGAAATCTTTGTTGAAGGTAATAACAAGCAATGCATCGCCATCTTTTGATTTTGTGAAAAGATTGAGCGTTATAAAATCTCCATTCTCAGAGGCCAAAATATCGCCCAGGTTGTTATGGTGGTGCAGATTGTATTCGGGTTCGCTGCGAATCCCGAAATGGTCATATTTGTCAAGCCTATTGCGGTCAAGCGAGTAGATCTTCTTTTCGCTAAAATTGAAATCGTCTTTTGAAGAGGTCAACGTAGCAAAGGCATATTCCTTTTCTTTATAATTATATTGAAACTGTAATAAAACCACCGAATCCTCGGTTAAAAACAGCCCTTTAATTTCGTTTCGGTTTACTTCAACTGTGGTTCTTTTCAGCAGCTTCAGGTCCTTGCTGTAATGCTCAATATAATATCCTTTCGGGTTTGAAATGCTGGAATAGTAATTTCTTACCGTAAAGATATCGCCATTAGCGTCTTCCTTAGCAAACAGCAGTGAAGTCTTGTATTTTTCATCTTTAAAAATTTCACTTGCAGCAACCTTTAGCGTGTCCTTCTGTGCATAGGTTAGGGTGCTGAAAAAAATAAAAAATAAAAGAAAGCCATTTTTCATCATCTTGGGTTATTTTAATAATTAGCCTTTCCCATAAAAAGAAAGGCTAATTACATGCGTTTTCAACTTTATAAAAATTTAAGATTCCTAAAACCGGGAAAAGGGCTTATTAAATATTAATTTTAAGAAACTGTTTTTTCGATTTTTTTCTTCCCACAAAAACCATTTCCCTGCCATCCAAGGTGGTATTGGTTCCTTGGCTTACAAAAAATGGCACTTCGGAGTCTTTATCGCCTAAAATACTCGTATAGGAATATTTGCCATCGGCATCTATTTTTATGGCAAACAATGATTTTCCTTCCTTAAATTCCAACCGATCATTACTGAGGGTTCTTATTTTATCGGAACAGTTTATAAATAAATAAGTATCGTCATTCACAATGGTTGAGGCAAAGGAAAGATATTCCGTTTGTGCGCCTGAAGTTGCCTGCCTTTTGTTGATATTTCGGGCCCAGACCAATTTGCCTTCCTCACTGATCTTAACAGTAACAATATCGTCAAAATGATAGGTAATTTTAGTGTTCATTCCCCCGTTGGGAGACATCATGGTGTGCTGGGTAATATAAAATTCTTCCGCATTTAGCACAATATCGCCATTTGGGGTAAGGTGTTTGCTCCTTAAGGTTAGGTTTCTAAGCTCTTTGTCTTTTACCTTTCCATACTTATCATTTATAAATTCTTCTGAAAAGGGTATAAACGATTTTTGCGTAATATTTAAGGAAGTAGGATCCAGATTGAAACGACAGACCCCTTTATACCGGTAATCATTTTTTTCGGAATAAAAGCCCGCACAGCTTATGGAATTCTCGCTACGCAAAGTGAAGAGTGATCCCACAAAATTAGCATCAGTCTTGAAACTGGCTTGGGTTTCCCCACTTTCGTTTATTTTATGAAGTTCATAGTGATAGTTTGCCTTTCCGTCCTTTTTGGTCTTTCGGGATTCGTTCTCGAAAACCTTTCCCAATAGGAAAATGTCTCCAGTAGTATCGTCCACGTCCACATTTTCATAAATGAAGAATTTGTCCTTAATATCTCTTTTGAATTCCTTTTGGAAAACTTGGTCCAGGTTTTTATCAAACACATAGAGCAGTTGGGTTTGCGACTCTTTATCCTTTATATCGAAATTGACGGCAAAGAAGTTTTTGTTTTTTGAAAATGTAACTTCCCCAAAGGCTCCTCGATC
The DNA here is from genome assembly GCF_028561335.1 of Aequorivita todarodis. Classification (GTDB taxonomy): domain Bacteria; phylum Bacteroidota; class Bacteroidia; order Flavobacteriales; family Flavobacteriaceae; genus Aequorivita; species Aequorivita todarodis. The sequence continues at coordinate 70,318 of NZ_JAQQTG010000003.1, forward strand.
CATTTGGCTCCAGCCATTGTCAATAAAGAAGATACCGATGCCGACGCCAAAATAGCGTTTCACATCGGCTTCGGGCAGGGAAAAGAGGGTTTTTGGGGAAAATTGAAGGTCGGACAGCGTTGATTCCAAGACATTGAATTTTAAAATTTCGGCATCTTTGTCATAGGCCGTTTCCATAATATAGACCATGTCCCGGTCTATCATCAAACCTTGGAAGTCATTATCCTTTCTTTCAATTTCGGTTTCCTTTAAAAGTTTTAGATTTTTATCGTAATGCTCAATATAATATCCCTTGGGCATTTTCATAAAACCGCCAAAATATACGCGTACGGTTACAAAACCGCCTTGGCCGTCACCTTCGGAATACAAAAGCTCGGTATGTTTTTTATCATCCTTGAAAACCTCGCTTTGGTTTGATTCTATTGAAATTTTCTGGGAATGTGCCGTGAAGGCGCATGCTAAAAAAAGAAGGGCAAAAATTTTTCTCATTATTTAAATTGTTTAGGTTTTTACGGGCTGTAAAATACAAAAGCAAATTAAATATTTAAGAAAAAATTACCTGCCGGGAAATTCCGCTTTTCGCTTTTCAAGAAACGCCTGCGTGCCTTCCTTAAAATCCTCAGTACCAAAGCAGTTGCCGAATTCCTCAATTTCCACTTCAAATCCGTTTTCGCCATCTTCAAAGTTTGCATTGATGGCCCTAATGGCCGAAGCGATAGCGACGGAAGAATTTTTCATGATTTTTCCCGCAATTTTTCCCGCAAATTCCAGCAATTCTTCGGGAGTTGTTACGTGGTTTACCAAACCGTATTGCAGCGCTTGGTTGGCATCAATCATTCCGGCGGTCATGATCATTTCCATCGCGCGGCCTTTTCCCACCAATTGCGGCAAACGCTGTGTGCCGCCGTAGCCGGGAATTACGCCCAGTGAAACTTCGGGCAGCCCCATTTTTGCGTTGTCTGAAGCAATGCGGAAGTGTGCCGCCATGGCCAGTTCCAGTCCGCCGCCGAGGGCAAAACCGTTTACGGCGGCAATTACGGGCTTTGAAAAATTCGCCACAAAATCGAACAGTAATTCCTGTCCCTTTGCGGCAAGTTTTCCCCCTTCTTCTACTGAAAAATCTGCAAATTCGCTAATATCTGCACCAGCAACAAAGGCTTTTTCGCCGCTTCCGGTGATAATCACAACTTTTGTTTTTGACGAATCTTCGGCTTCTTCGAATGCATCGTGCAATTCCTGTATGGTTTCACGGTTCAAAGCGTTCAATTTTGAAGGGCGATTTATGGTTATGGTGGTTATACCATTTTCGGTTTCGGAAAGTATGTTTTGAAATTTCATAGATTAATTTTTTATTCAAAGTTTTTTTGCTACGAATGAACTAAATTTTAATAGGTCTCGACTGCGCTCGACCTGACATTTATTTGTGAATTCGTGGCTTATCTACAAAGCTACTAAAAACCTTAAAGCATTGCGGGAAACGAAACTTTAAAAGTGGTTTTTTCTTCGGAAGAATGTAGCGTTATTGTTCCGCCGTAGGTTTCAACTATGTTTTTTACCATTCCCAGACCAAGCCCCATGCCGCTATTTTTGGTGGTAAACTGTGGTTCAAAAATACAGGATTTGTTTTCCTCGGGAACACCAATGCCATTGTCGGTGACCAAAATATGCACAAAGGCCCCTTCGGTTTTTAACAAGACATCAATTCGTGGTTCGGCGGGATTTTTTTGTTCAATGGATTGGATACTGTTTTTAACCAAATTGGTAATTACGCGGATCAGTTGGGTGCGGTCAAAACGCGCACGTACTTCCTCTTCTTCTGAAAAGAAATAGATATAGTCCTCGTTAAAAATATCGAGTGCCAGCTTGCTTATTTTTACTACATTCAACGTTTCGTCCTGCTGTGCGGGCATTTTTGCGTAGGTTGAAAAGGCCGATGAAATAGAGCTCAGGGTATCAATCTGCTGAAGTAATGTATTGGTGAATTCGGCCATTTTGCTGTCTATTTCGGGATCTTCACGATCAAATTTTCGCTGAAAGCTTTGCACTGTTAGACGCATGGGCGTAAGTGGGTTTTTAATTTCGTGCGCCACTTGTTTTGCCATTTCGCGCCAGGCCGTTTCGCGCTCACTGGCGGCGAGTTGGGCGGCGCTGTTCTCCAGCTCATCGATCATGCCGTTGTATGAATTTACAAGCAGGGAAATTTCCTGTGGCGTGTCGCTGATATGTATTTTCTTGTTTCGGGTATCAAATCGGGTTTCGGAAAGTTTCTCGCTAATTTCCTTTAGCGAACGTGTGATATATTTTGAAAGAAAATAGGAAATCGCAATGGCGGCCATCAACATAAGGAAGTATGCAATGCCCAATCTATAAAGGTATTCGGTAAGTTCCTTGGTAATGAAACCGTCATCTTCAATGTAGGGCAGATTGAGGATCGCCAATGGCTTGAAATAGCTGTCGGTAATGTAAGTGTAGGAGGATTGGTACTTCTGTCCGCCTTCCTCAAACTCCTTTATATAACTTTTTGTAGGGGAATTTTGGAGCATTTTCAACGCAAAATCAGGCATTTTCGGAGACACGGTATCCTTAAAGAAAGAAGGCTTTGATGATTTCAGAAGATTTCCGTCAAGGTCATACAGGAAAATCTCAAGGCTATGGATGTCTTTTATTTCGTAGATTTTATCTTTAAATATCAACGGAATCTGGGCCGTTTCAACAGGATAGGTTGTGGTCTTTAAAATGTAATTGATGTTTTCGCGAATGGCGGCTTCCTTGCGCAACAAACGGTCGCGGTGGTAGTCCTGTGCCTCTTCTTTGTACTGATATACGGTAACAATAGCAATGAGGACCGAAGCTCCCAAAACCAAAAGGAACATAGAAAGAAAAATACGGGTACGAAGTGATTTTTTGTAAAAGTACATTTACATGCTTTTGAAGAAAGAAAGATAGCAATAATCGAACCTAAAAAGAAAAATTCCAAATAAAAAACCTGCCTGTCGTGCTTTTGGCAGGCAGGTCCCAAATTCCAAAAAAGTGAAGTTATTTCTCCCGTATCCGCTTATAAATTTTATAGCCCATCATAAGCAATATGGCAAAGAGGATTATGCCCACGGTGCCGTAAATCCAGTTGGTGCCATTTTTAAGAATCACCAAAAACACCACGACGAAAAGGATGATGGTGGGCACCTCGTTAAAAAGCCGCATATAGTTGGAGGTATATTTTACAGCGCCCCGTTGCAACTGCTTAAATATTTGGTGGCATTTTAAGTGATATATGATCAGTACGAACACGAACGCCAATTTTACCTGCATCCAAGCGTCGGCCAAAAAGAAGGTGCGCATAAAGAGCAACCAAAAGCCGAAAATCAGGGCGAAAATCATACTCGGCCACGTAATGATGTTCCAAAGGCGGGAGGCCATGATCTTTAGCTGTTCGCCCAAAATTTCCCTGTCTGGCGAGGGTTTTTGCGAAGCTTCAATCTGATACACAAAAAGCCGGACAATGTAAAAAAGCCCCGCAAACCAAGTGATGATAAAGATGAGGTGTAGGGATTTTATGTAGGGGTAGTATTGTTCCATGAACAGCTCTGTTTTGTAAAAACTTGGCCGTAAAGATACCTAATAATTCAAAATATGGACTGACAGTATATTGAAGCTGAAAACTAATTTTTGATGAATTTCTTCGTAATGTTCCCTTCGGAAGAAGTAATGGTTATAAAATACATCCCCGGTTTTAAGGTTGAAACATCTATTTCGTTTGAGGTCAATTTTTTTGTTGCATTTACGATTCTCCCATTAATATCTGAAATGGAAACAGAATCGAAATTGTTGGTAGTGGATTGAAGGATCAATTTGTTTTGGGCTGGATTTGGATAAATCCTTAAATCGGCCAAGCTGTTTTCGGGAGTTGCGAGCAGCACGTTGGTGAAGTGGGAGAGAAAGCCGGGGGCGTATTCCCACTGAAGATAATCATTTCCGTCATTTCCCTCATAAACACTGGTATCCAGAAGCATGCCGCCTTGAAGTTCATACAAGGCGTATTCCGCTTGGCCCGGCGCGCAATTGCTTTCGTCATTCATAAAATTATGGGGCTGCAAGGGAAACGCATAAATATCGCCATTTCCCAAAATAAATTCGCCGCTGATGGTTGCACAACTTTCAATGCCGGTAAACGTAAAATCTGGGTTTATGGTTATTTGGGGTGGATTGGGGCCGCTATAAAAAATAGGATCGCCCATATCTACTTCCTGCATAAAGAGATACCAGGTTTGAAACAGCATTGGGTTGGCTATAGGCGCAGGTTCGGTGCTATAATAGGCTGTATTGTAATTTGCGTCCCGTAGCCTTAAAAACTTAAACCCATTGTTTTCCGAATAATAATAAGTGAGCGTTTTGGGATCGAGATTTGAATTTGTCAAGACATCATAAAAGTATAAATCTTCGTAATAGCAATTAGGGTCTGTGCAATCATTTAGTGTAACGCCCAGATTGGAAAAGGCAATGGAATTTCCACTGAAAATTGCTTCAGCAGAAAATATATTTGAAATTCCATTGGCTACAACAGCATAGTTTCCGGAGTTATCAGTAATGGTAATGTTTGGATTTTCCCCATTGGGGGTCAGATATTCATTTCCGTTATATAAGGATTTCAAGCGGAAGGTTTCGTTCAATAATCCAGCGGGTTGGGAAATTGCAGTGTGAAAGCAAATGAAAGCTACGAGAAGGAGTACTATTTTTTTCATCTGTATATAATATTTGATAAAGCGGAAGATGGAATGCCCACATTATTCATCTTCGGGGGTTTGAAATATTTTAATGGGCATTTCATAATTAAAAAGATTTGGTATTTGAAAGATACCAAAAAATCCTTTTCAATCGCGAAGTGTCTTCCGAATTTCCCGATTCAAAAAATAACCTGTTACAAGGGTTGAAAGCACATCGGCTGCCGGAAAGGAAATCCAAACGCCAAGTTCGCCAAAGTAATGTGGCAGTATAAAAATAAGTGGAATAAAGAAAAATCCCTGTCGTGTTAATGTGAGCAATAAAGCAGGAACGGCTTTCCCGATGGCCTGAAAATAGGCGGAGCCGATCAACTGGATTGCTATAATTGGCGTTGCCGCAAACACCCAGCGCATATAGTGCGGCGTTTCTGAAAGAATATCGGCATCTGTCGTGAAAACCGAAACAATTTCCTCAGGGAAAATCATAATCACTGCAAAAATTAGTAACCCCAAACCGCCAGCATATAAAATGGCTTTGTTGATGCTTTCGCGAACTCGAGCAAATTTATGTGCGCCATAATTATAGCCTGCAATTGGTAAAAAGCCTTGGGTAACACCTAAAACCGGGAAAAGCGCAAACATCAACATCCTGCCAATAATTCCATAGGCGGCAACAGAGGCTTCGCCTCCCAAATTGAAAAGAATATTGTTCATTAAAAGATAGGTAACGCTCACTACAGCCTGTCGCGCAAGAGTTACGAAACCCAACGCTGACATTTCTTTAATAATGGAAGTGTTAAGTCCAAAATGTGGTAGACTTATTTGTAATTCCGACTTATTGCTTAAGAAAAACCAAAGTACATACGCAAAACACAAGCCATATGAAATGGTCGTAGCCCAAGCCGCCCCTTCCATGCCCATATCCAAAAGATTTATGAGAATATAGTCTAAAACAAGATTACCTACGGAAGGGATAATCATCGCAATCATTGCGAACTTAGGCTTTCCTTCGGCACGGATTACGTTGTTTCCCATCATACACAACGCCAAAAGGGGTACGCCGTAAAGAACGATGCGATAATAGATTTTTGCAGGTTCAAAAATGTCGCCTTTCCCTCCAAAAGCCGGAATGAGTTCATTTATGAAAATCAACCCAAAAACCACCATTGCAGTAGTAAGCAAAAGCGTTAAAGTAATTTGATTTCCGAAGGTTTTAAGGGCGCGCTCCTTGTTGCCAGCTCCTAAAGCACGAGAGATTATTGAAGAACCACCAATACCAATAGCCATTCCCAATGCAGCTATAAAAAACGAAACAGGTAAAACTACATTTATGGCGGCAATGGCAATGGAACCAATCCAGTTGCCCACAAAAATGGTATCCACCAGAATATTCAGCGACATTACCAAAATTCCAATAGATGCGGGAACGGCCTGTTTTATCAATAAGCTTCCAATGGAATCTGTGCCCAATGTGGCGCTTTGGTTGGGCTTCATTAGGCAATTGCGGTTTTTACATCTGCAATGCGCCATTGGTCAATCCAGCTGGTCAAGACTTCGGACCAATCATCACGGTCGTTTAAACAGGGAACAACAGTAAAATCCTTTCCGCCCGCTTCGTGAAAAATTTCTTGACCCTCCATTGCTATTTCCTCTAAGGTTTCAAGGCAATCACTTACAAAAGCTGGAGTTACAATCGCCATTTTTTTGGTTCCTTCAAGTGCCAAACGCTCTATGGTTCTATCGGTCGGCGGTTTCAGCCATGGATCAAAACCCAATCGAGATTGGAAGGCGTTGGAATATGTGCCTGGCTTTAAGTTCAATTTTTCGGCAACCAAAGCAGTGGTCTTTAAACACTGGTGGCGGTAGCAAAATTCATGGGCGGGCGATGGGGTTATGCAGCAACTGCCATCAATCTTGCAATGGTTTTTGGTAATGTCGCGCTTATAAATATGTCTTTCCGGCACACCGTGATAGCTAAAAATTAGATGTTCGTAATCTACATTTTCAAGTTTCTCTGAAATACTTTTTGAAAGCACTTCAATATATTCTGGCTTGTTGTAAAATGCGGGGAGTGATGTAATTTCCAAATGCGGAAAAAATTCATTTTTAAGCTCTTCCACTTTCACGTCAATGGTTTCTGTGGTTGCCATTGCAAATTGTGGATAAAGGGGAATGGTTAAAATTTCATCCACGCCTTGATCTACCAATTCCTGTAGTCCTTTTTTTAAAGTCATACTTCCGTAGCGCATTGCCAAAGCAACGGGAACGGTTGTTTTTTCCTGAATTTTTTTCTGAAGTCTTTCTGAAATAACAATCAAGGGTGAACCCTCGTCCCACCATATTTTTTGATAAGCTTCGGCAGATTTCTTTGGGCGGGTATTCAAAATAATTCCTCTTACTATAAAGGAACGCAGCCAAAATGGAACGTCGATGACCCGAGGATCCATCAAAAACTCATCGAGATATTTTTTAACGTCTTTTGGATTGGTACTGTCCGGCGAACCGAGATTTACGAGGAGGACTCCTTTCATAACTTTGGAAAATTTTAGGCAAAATTACTCTTTTATAATACAATCCTCAATACAGACTATATTTAAAAACAATGACACAATTTTTATTGCTTAAGCATTTAGCCCCATCAAAAACTTTTTTGGCGTTGTGCCAAATCTTTTCTTAAAAGCGGCAATAAAATGGCTGGAGGTGCTGTAACCCACTTTTAATCCTACCTCGTTCACGTTGTGAGAACCCGTGGCTAAAAGTTGGCGTGCAACTTCCATTTTATAATCAAATAGAAAACTAAAAACAGAATCGCCATAAACTTGTTTAAACCCCTCTTTCAATTTATTTAGTGGTAGGTTTATCTCGTCTGCCAATTGTTGCAGGGTTGGGGGTTCGGCCATTCGGGCGACCATAATCTGCTTGGCTTTTTTTATTTTGGAAACATTGTCTTCATCTGCCAAAAATGGGCATTGCTCTACATCGGCATCTGCTGGGCGGTTGAAGTATAAGCTTAGCAATTCGTAAGCCTTGGCCTTAAAATACAATGGTTTTATGGTTGGGTGTAGGTTGTAATTCATCAATTGGTTCAGCACTACGGCCATAGATGGCGAAATATGGCCATCCTTATAATACTTTCGGTCTTTGTTTTCTTCACTCAAAAAAGTGATGTAATTGGCTTCCGTAGAAAAAAGACTGTGGAATTTATTGATGGGAAGCAATACCGAGAGCACCCACGAATGCGGGTTAAGCGACAGATCCAGCGGCAAATCGCGTTGCGGATTATAGAGCAACAACGAATTCCCTTCCTGTATGGACAGTTTGTAATTTCCTTTGTTAAAAACAAAGGAAGCCGAGCCCTTTATACAGAAATGAAACTGGATGAAATTGGAACTCACTTCCCGCTTAAAATTTTGGTTCTCATCGGTTTCACTGTTGAATTTTAAGATGAAAAACCCGGGTGAAATCGTTGTTTCTTCATAAAAACCTATCTCCTTGGCGGGTAAACTTTGAGCGACATTTTTTGATGCTTCCATATCAATTCTGAATGCTTTCTATTTAGAATAGTTCTAAATTAAATAGTGTTAACTTTGTCCTGAAACCGCGAATTTAGGGGTTAAAATATGATAATTGTCATATTTTGCCCTTTTTTAACAGCCAACGACATAAAAGATACCGCTGGCGTTATTTTTTAAAAAACAATGCGCTTACATTTGCTCCTGTTTTATATGGAAAACTTGAAAACATATTCTGGCCAATCCCTCGAAGGCAATTTTTACGCCATCGGCCTAAACTACAAAAAAGCAGATGCCGAAATCCGTGGCCACTTCAGCATTAGTGATATTGCGAAGGAAAAAATACTCCTTCAGGCCAAAGCAGACGGCATTCCTTCCCTTACCGTAATTTCCACTTGCAACCGCACCGAGCTCTACGGCTTTGCACAGCATCCATACCAAATTATAAAATTGCTCTGCGAGCACACCAACGGCACGGTGGAGGAGTTTGAAAAAGTAGCCTATATCTATAAAAACCGCGATGCCGTATCGCATCTATTTACGGTTGGTACGGGGCTGGATAGCCAGATTTTAGGCGATTTTGAAATTATAAGCCAACTGCGAAATGCTTTCCGCGAGTCCAAAAAACACGACATCATCAATCCGTTTATGGAGCGTCTTGCCAATGCGGTCATCCAGGCCAGCAAGCGTATAAAGAACGAAACGGAGATTTCCTCCGGCGCTACCTCGGTGAGCTTTGCGGCCGTGCAATACATAATGTCGCGCGTGCCCCATATTTCCGAAAAGAACATATTGCTCTTCGGTACCGGGAAAATAGGTAGAAATACCTGTGAAAACCTGATCAAGCATACCAAAAATGACCATATCACCCTTATAAACCGCACCAAGGAAAAGGCCGAAAAGGTGGCCGGCAAATTCAATTTGGTGGTGAAGGACTATGCCGATATACAAAGCGAAATAGCCCAGGCCGATGTGCTTATCGTCGCTACCGGCGCGCAACAGCCTACTATTTCCAAAGAGCTTCTGTACTTGAAAAGACCGTTGCTTATCCTGGACCTCTCGATTCCGAAAAACGTTTCCGAGGATGTCCTGGAGAACGAATTGGTTACCCTGGTGCATATGGACCATCTATCTGCGGTAACGGACAATACACTTGAAAAACGGGCGGCCCAACTTCCGCAGGCGAAGAAAATAATAGCCGAAATAGAAAAGGAATTCAACCAGTGGGCCGACAACCGAAAGTTTGCGCCTACCATTAAGGCCCTTAAAAGTAAGCTGTTGGAAATCAAGGAAGGGGAAATTGACTATCAGCGCAAAAAGATTGATGGATTCAACGAGGCCCAGGCCGAAATAATCAGCGACCGTCTTATCCAAAAAATAACTACACATTTCGCCAATCACCTGAAAGGCGAGGAAGGCGCTGCCGAAAGTATAGAACTCATCCGAAGGGTTTTCCAACTTGAAACTGCCTAATCTTGAAAAAAACAATCCGAATTGGCACCCGCGACAGTGAACTTGCACTTTGGCAAGCCAACACCGTAAAATCCAAACTTGAGGCTTTGGGCTATACCACCCAGTTGGTTCCCGTAAAGTCTGAAGGCGACTTGGTGCTGGACAAGCCCCTTTACGAAATGGGCATTACCGGCATTTTTACCAAAACGCTGGACGTCGCAATGATAAAAGGCACGGTGGACATTGCCGTGCACAGTATGAAGGACGTGCCCACGCAATTGCCCAATGGTATCGTGCAGACCGCTGTTTTGGCGCGTGCCTCTTCCGAAGATATTTTGGTACAGCCCCCCTTAATCCCCCCGAGGGGGGAAATTGACCCAGAGCAACCCTGTACCATCGCAACGGGAAGTTTGCGTCGGCAGGCACAATGGCTTCACCGTTACCCACATCATAAAGTTGTGGATCTGCGCGGAAATGTAAACACCCGTCTTCAGAAATTAAAGGACAACAACTGGCAGGGCGCAATTTTCGCGAAAGCTGGTTTACAGAGATTAGGATATGTGAGTGAAGCGAACATAAAAAGCCCCTCCTTTGGAGGGGTTGGGGAGGCTTTTTGGGAGGTTTTAGACTGGATGCTCCCCGCCCCGGCACAGGGCGCAATGGTTATTGTAGCTTTGGAAAATGATGATTTTTGCAAGGAAGCCACTTCAAAATTGAACGATCCCGCTTCCGAAATCTGCACCCATATAGAACGCGAATTCTTAAGAACCCTCGAAGGTGGCTGTACCGCGCCAATCGGTGCGTTTGCTGAAATAATTGAGGACAAGGTCCTCCTTAAGGGCTGCCTGTTTTCTTTGGACGGAAAGGAAAAATTGGAGATTGAAAAGACTGTGGACAAAACCGATTACCTACATTTTGGAAAGGAATGCGCCTTGCAGATATTGAAAAATGGCGGCAGCGAATTGATGGCGCAAATCAAGAGCCAGATCAATAAGTAAGTATTTTAAATTTCATTGAAATGAAAAGCGTTCTCTCAACAAAAAAATTGAGTCCTTCTCAAAGGGAACTGCTCGTAAACGCCGGAATTTCCCTCGTAGATTACAATGCCATAAACATTGAATTTGTTCCTTTTAAAGCCCCGAATACTGTGGAAAATGCTATTTTCACAAGTCAAAATGCTGTAAAGGCCTATTTAAATGAAAAAGACCAACTCCCCTCTCCTTTGGAAGGAGAGGGGTGGGGGGTGAGGATGTTTTGCGTGGGTGAAAAGACGAAATCGCTTCTGGAGGAAAACGGGTTCAAAGTGGTCAAAATGACCGAATATGCTTCCGAATTGGCTTCGTATTTAGTTGAAAACCATAAAAATGATTCCTTTCACTTTTTCTGCGGAAACATCCGAAGCGATGAAATTCCCTCAAAATTGAAGGAAAACCATATCGCTTTTGAAGAAATTGAAGTATATAAAACAACGTTGAATCCGAAGAAATTTGAAAGGCAGTTTGATGCAATCTTGTTTTTCAGTCCAAGCGGCGTGCGAAGTTATTGCGAGGAACGAAGCAATCTTACTAATGATGAACCAACATTCGTTTGTATTGGCACAACAACTGCTTCCGAAGCAAAAAAATATACCGAAAACGTAGTAATTGCAAATGCCACAACCGTGGAAAGCGTAATTGCCAAAACGGTCAAAAAATTAAAAACATAGAAATTATAAACCTAACAGGTTTTTAAAAACCTGTTAGGTTTGAACTAAAGCTTATGATAAAGAACGATTTATTCTTAAAAGCCCTCCGCGGCGAAAACGTGGAGCGACCGCCTGTTTGGATGATGCGCCAGGCCGGAAGATACTTGCCCGAATTTCAGGAGATAAAAGCGAAATACGACTTTTTCACCCGTTGCCAAACCCCCGAACTTGCAAGTGAGATTACCGTGCAGCCCATCCGCAGATACGGCATGGACGCTGCTATATTGTTCAGCGATATTTTGGTAATTCCGCAGGCAATGAACATTCACGTAGAGATGAAACCCGGCGTTGGCCCCTGGTTGCCGGATCCAATCCGCTCCGCAAAAGATTTGCAACGAGTAATTGTGCCGGACATCAACGAAACCCTCGGCTATGTAATGGAAGCCATAAAGATGACGAAAGAAAAACTGAACAACGAAATTCCGTTGATTGGTTTTGCGGGTAGTCCGTGGACCATTCTTTGTTATTGCGTGCAGGGGCAAGGCTCCAAAAACTTTGATAAGGCGAAGGAGTTCTGCTTTACCCAACCCGTATTGGCCCACGAACTGCTTCAAAAAATAACCGATACCACCATTCTATATCTAAAGGAAAAGGTAAAAGCTGGCGTAAATGCCGTGCAGGTTTTTGACAGTTGGGGCGGCATGCTTTCGCCCACCGATTATCAGGAATTCAGCTGGCAATATATGCAGCAAATAATTGATGCCCTAAAAAATGAAACGCCCGTTATCGCTTTTGGGAAAGGTTGCTGGTTCGCATTGGACACCATGGCAAAAAGCGGTGCATCGGCTTTGGGGGTAGATTGGACTTGTTCCCCAAGAAACGCTCGCTATTTGACTGGCGGAAAGATTACTTTACAGGGAAATTTCGACCCCACGCGCCTTTTCAGTCCGCCATCCGAAATAAAAAAGATGGTAAAACAGATGATTGATGAATTCGGGAAAGACCGCTATATCGTGAATTTGGGCCACGGAATCCTGCCCAATATTCCGCTGGAAAATGCAGGCGCCTTTATTGAAGCGGTGAAGGAATACAAGCAGGAATAGATGCTTTGGCGGATTGTAAGAAATCTGGATTTCGGGCAGCTCTTTGGGTTGCTTGGTCTTTTTCTTAGGAATCCGTTGTACATCTTTCCGACCATTTTCGCCACAAAGAAATGTATGACAATTGCCGAACGGGAGTACGGCAGCAAGCATCATTTGGGAAATCCCGCGAATGCATTCCGGCATGCGCTTTGGGTAATTTTGATAACCAAAAAATGCCTGAAATGGCAGAACAACGAACAAAAGGTAAAAGCCTGGGCAAAGCAGTTTACCGATTGGCACGAGGATTTTTCGCCCAACAAAGCGTTGGAACGCGCCATGGATTTGCACAATAATGCAATGGGACTTCGTTATTTTGAGCAGATAAAAGACAGAAACGAAGCAGAAACGGTTTCATTTTTAAAACAAAGAGCTTCGGAAGCGGTAAAAGTTTTAACGGTTGAAGAGGTTAAAAGTATTGAGGATAAATTAGTTTATATCGATTGAAAAGAACCTAACGGGTTTTCGGAACCTGTTAGGTTTGGATTTAGGAAAATGGTCAAAAACATTCTAAAAGGTATAAAAGCATACGGAGGCACTTTCAAGCTAATAGGCAGACTTGGACTTTGGAAGTACTTCGGCATCCCGATGGCCATTAGTTTTTTGACCGCTGTTTTGATAGGCTTTTCCGCTTGGGGCTTGAGCGATAATCTGGGAGCCTTTATTTCAAAAATCTGGTTTTGGGAATGGGGCGCCGAAACATTCCGGACCATCAGCGATTTTATTGGCGCATTAATTATCATCGCTTTGGGACTAATTCTTTACCGTCATATCGTGATGGCATTGAGCGCACCCTTTATGAGTCCGGTTTCAGAAAAAATTGAAAAGCATTTTTATGGCGAAAACCATTCCCATAGAAATACTTCAAACGCGGAACAGCTTTGGCGTGGCATCCGAATAAACGTTCGAAATTTACTGATGGAGCTATTGCTCACACTCCCGATAATCTTGATAGGGTTTATACCCGTTGTGGGAATAATTTCTTCGGTACTTTTGTTTTTGGTGCAGAGCTATTACGCGGGGTTCGGGAATATGGATTATACGTTGGAAAGGCATTATAAATATGCCGAAAGTATCGAGTTTGTTAAAAGAAACCGCGGCTTGGCAATCGGCAACGGCATGGTTTTTATGCTGATGCTGTTGATTCCGGTAATTGGAATTATTTTGGTATTGCCCCTTTCGGTGACTGCGGCGAGTACGGAGACTTTAAAGGTTTTGGAAACGACCAAGCAAATTGGTTTTAATAGAAATTTGGATAAAAATTAAAAGATACCCGCCTGCGCGGGCATGGTAATGAAAGAAAAGTTTGTAGCATATATAAAGAATTTACAGAACGGAATCACTTCCGCTTTGGAGGAAATTGACGGTAAAGCAAAATTCAAGGAAGACAAATGGACACGTGCGGAAGGCGGCGGCGGCCAAACACGAGTGATTGAAAATGGCGCCGTTTTTGAAAAAGGCGGGGTAAACATAAGCGAAGTCCACGGAAAACTTCCGGAGAGTATGCAGCAATATTTCGGCGTAAAAGATGCCGATTTCTTTGCATGTGGCCTCAGTTTGGTGCTTCACCCAAAAAGTCCGATGGTGCCAACGGTACACGCAAACTGGCGTTATTTTGAAATGTACGATTCCGAAGGTAAAATCGTGGACAGCTGGTTTGGCGGCGGACAGGATTTAACGCCTTATTATCTTTTTGGGGAAGATGCGAAGCATTTTCACAAAGTCTGCAAAACCGCTTGCGACAAGCATAATCCCAAATTTTATAAAACCTATAAAAAGCGCTGCGACGAATATTTTTGGAACGCGCATCGCGAAGAAGCGAGAGGGGTTGGCGGTCTTTTCTTTGATTATTTAAAGGAAACGGATACGATGAAAATGCAGGATTGGTACAATTTCGTAACCGAAGTTGGCAATAGTTTTTTGGAATGCTATCTCCCCATTGTTGAAAAAAGAAAAAACCTTCCCTATTCCGAAGAAAACAGAACTTGGCAAGAAATACGCCGTGGCCGTTATGTTGAGTTTAATTTAGTTCACGATAAAGGAACGCTTTTCGGCCTAAAAACCAATGGCCGTATCGAAAGTATTTTGATGAGTTTGCCGCCCCACGTTCAGTGGCGCTATGATTTTCATCCCGAGAAGGGAAGCGAGGAAGAAAAATTATTAGAGGCATTAAAAAAACCACAAAATTGGATTTATTAATAATTATAACGTATATTTAGCTATGCTTAAGTATAATGAAAAGATTTTAGTTTTTGAATATATCATTCATAAACTTAAAGATTGGTTTGTAGAAGTTAACGCATTAAATTCTATTGGTGAATTTAATAATGTTAATGATTTCAGTATTTTGAAAGTTGTAAAACTACATTTCCTAGTAATTGCTGTAAATAGTAATGAAAATGACTTGCTTTTAGTTAATCATAAATTTTATGCAATGCCCTATGGACCTGTAGAAACAGATATTTATAATAGATTAAAAAGCGGTCAACCTTTTACTGAATTTTCTATAAATAATTTTAAAACTGCATTTAATGAAAATTCTCAACTTCCAAATATAGCCCCAAATTATTCCACTCAAATTAAAAATTCAATTGAAAAATTGAGAACTATTAGCCCTATGCTCATTAATAGTGATGCTGGTTATCTTGTCGATTTAACTCATAATTGGACCTCTTGGAAAATAACTTATAGTAAAGCCCGACACATGGGAACCTTTTCAATGCCTATTGAAAGTGAACTAATTCGCAATGACAATAAAATATTAAATACTAGACTGGTGTTTTAATAAATGAAATGGCTTCAAAAACTTCATGACGAGATATTATCATCTTTTAGTAACCCAGAGTGGGTGAATGATTTACTATCTGAGTCCGAAAAAAATCCAGAGAAATTTGCCGAAGATTTAAAACTTAAAGAGAGGCTTTTATTAATTGATTTTTCGCAATATCTAAATTATTCTGTTTTAGAGGGAGAATACGTTTATGACCAAGATAAGTTTAATAAATTAATAGAAGAACTTTTAAGACTTTTAGGGGCAATTCAAGTTCAACAAATTGCGGATGATGAAGATTTTAAATTCACGTCCATCTATGAAAATGAAAGGTTTCTTTTTACATTAAAAAAAGCGATACAGTTCTATAAAAGGATTTCAAATTATTTTCATAGAATCATAAATAATCCTCATAAAAATATTGTCTTTGACTTTCACAATGTCCTTAATGAAGACGAGACAACTAAATATCTTAAAGAACCTGGCAAAGATTTAGAAATTAGTTTATTAGAGCTATTTAAGGAATGTCTCTACACCTCATTAGATGGTTTTAAATTAAGAAATAATATCGCGTATTTTCAAGCAATAATTCTTAGAAAAGATTCTTTAGAATCTATTAAGGATAATTTACAATTTGAAGGTTCGGATATTTATCATAAAACTATTGATTTATTAAAGGAAATAAATACTTTCTTTTTGCGAAAAATAATTATCCGAAGCAATCAAATAGACGATACTTATAATGAAAAATATGTATTTAAAGGTGAAGAATATCATTTTGCACTCAGTGAACATCCACTAGCAACTCCGCTATTTAATCATTGGGATAATTATTCGCAATTACATTTTCTAAGCGAAGATAATAATGATAAAAAAATTTTTCTAAAAAGGAATGCTGAAGAATTATTAAAGCAAAATAATCAACATATAAGTAGCTATGAAGAAGTTCATAAATTAATAAAGTATTATAAAGATATTTCTACGAATCTTGAAAGTTTAAAACAATTGAAGTTTTTTTTTAAGCCACAAGATGAAAATATAGTATTTAATAAATATGCATTTAATANTTTCAAGAAACTATCTTATGAATAATATTCTTTCCTTAAGAATAAAGAAAGAATTAAAATTATTAAGTAATACCAATGATATTTCTCCCACTATTTCAAATCTTGAATCTGAAATTGAGAGTTTACATAAAACCTCATTAGTAAATAACTTTTTTCCTTATCACAAATTATGTGAGTTTTTAAAAAAATTCATTGTTAAAACTATCGCAAGCGAAAATATTAAAAGTAATAATGCTGATTTAAAAATTTCAAGTGCTGAAAATGCATTGAATAAACTTAAAAAATTATTGAAAATTTATAAAAAGAACCTCAAGTGGTCTAAAACTCATTTGTTTAATTCATTTCAAAATCCTTTTAGTGAATGTGTGTTAAATTATTCACTAAGTGATAATATTGATTTGAAAATATTTATTGCATCCAGCTTTTCGCTACCCATTGATTATAAAAAATATGATGAAAAAACCGCTTCTTTGGATAGTTTTGTTGTCAGTGTAAATAATGAAATTAAAAGTCTCAAAAATATCCTGTCACTTACAAATATTCTTGAAAAAAAAGAAAAAGAAATTCAAAGTAATATTAATGATAATCTTAAAAAAAATATTGAAATATTAGGTATTTTCAGCGCCATAATTGCATTAGTATTTGGGGGTATTTCCACTATAAATAGTGACAAAATTTTATTTGAACAACAATTTATAATTCTTGTTACTTTATTCATAATACTGTTCTCTTTTATTACCCTTCTTAGGAGTTTTATATATAAAGAAAAAAATTGGTATTCTGTTTTAGGTTATTTTGTCGTCTATTTAATATTTCTTATTGTAATAATTATTCTATTATCACTTGTAGTAAAAATTAATTCATAAATGTACCCACTAAGAAGAAACCGAAGATTGCGAACCAATGAAAGCATGCGAAGCCTGGTTCGTGAAACCATTATAAGCCCCAATGATTTTATCGTGCCGCTTTTTGTGGTGGAAGGAAAGGGCGTAAAGGAGGAAATTGCCTCGATGCCGAACTATTACAGGTTGAGTTTGGATAATCTTCAAAAAGAAGTAAAAGAGCTTTGGAAACTCGGTTTGAAGTCGGTTTTGCTTTTTGTGAAAGTTGATGATAAACTGAAGGACAATAGCGGAAAGGAAGCCTTAAATGCCGATGGATTGATGCAACGCGCCATTAAGACCGTAAAAAACGCCGTGCCGGAAATGATTGTAATGACCGATGTGGCCTTGGATCCTTTTTCAGTGTATGGCCACGACGGAATTATTTCCGAAGGAAAAGTTTTGAACGACGATACCAATGCGGTCTTGGCAGAAATGTCTTTAAGCCATGCCATTGCGGGAGCAGATGTTGTCGCGCCCAGCGATATGATGGACGGACGCATTTTTGAAATCAGAACCCTTTTAGAGGACGAAGGTTTCTGCGATACCGCGATTATGGCTTACAGCGCCAAATATGCTTCGGCATTTTACGGGCCGTTCCGGGACGCGTTGGATTCTGCTCCAGTGGATGTGAAGGATATTCCGAAGGATAAAAAAACCTATCAAATGGATTACGGCAACCGCGAGGAAGCCATCCGAGAAACCCTGATGGATATTGACGAGGGCGCAGATATTGTAATGGTAAAACCCGGACTTTGTTATTTGGACATCGTCCGCGAGATTAAGGATGCCGTAAATGTTCCCGTGGCGGTTTATCAAGTAAGTGGCGAATATGCCATGCTAAAAGCAGCGGCCGAAAAAGGTTGGCTTGACCACGATGCGGTTATGATGGAACAACTTACGGCCATTAAGCGCGCAGGAGCAACAATGATTGCAAGTTATTTTGCAAAAGATGTTGTAAAACTGATTAATTAATAAATTTTTTCAGCGCTGAATTCAATTTTCGCATACATTTGCGGCGTGAAACATGTTGAAAAACATATAGGTAGGTTGCTGGTCTCGATTGCCATTTTATTGGTTTTCGGGAATTTGGCTTTTGCTGGAGAAACGGTAGTTAAGAACAAAACCACCAAAATTTCAGCTTTACAACACAACGATCACAGCAAACCTTTTGTTTTTAATGAGATCGCTGTTGGCGAGCTTTCGCAAACGGTTTCGCAGAATGAATATTTGGGGCTCGGGTTGTTTGGAACATTTTATTCCAGTCAGGATTTTTCTTTTGCCCGCGTTTCTTCAGCAAATAATTCTTCTTATTTTATAAAAGACAAACGGGAGCTCATCTTCCGGCATTTGTTTCCCTTCCACTTTTTTTGGTGATTTTTTGATGGTTTTTTGGCTGTGTTTGGATTGATTTTCAAACGCTTATTTATTCAAAATTATTCATCTTAAAATTTATTCAATATGGAATTTAGTGCAACCCTTGTGGGAATTATTATCGTTTTATTAATGTTGGTGCCAGTAGCTTTTTTGATAATGAGCACTTCTGGCAAAGACAACAAAGTGAAGAAATCTGTAAAACAGCTGTCGCAGACCAATGGTATCCAGTTAAAAAGCATTGATGTTATCGGCAATTGCGTGATTGGCGTGGATGAGATTTCAAAAAAGTTGGTTTATACTTCAAAAAGAAATCCTTCCGCAGATTTTAAAATCGTAAATATGGAAGAAGTGAAGGACTGTCGCGCAAAAACTATCAAGCAGTCCGAGAAAACCCTTGACTGGGTTGGGCTGGAACTGGTGGAGAAAACCGGCAAACGCGAAATACCATTTTATAACGAGTATGATGAAAACGAACTTTCAAAAGATCCTTTTGTGTGTCTTCAAACTGCCAAACGTTGGGAAAGTACGCTGCGGCCGCTTTTAAAAGCTTCGTAAAAAATAATTTAAAAAAACCGTCCCCTGTGGCGGTTTTTTTGTGCAATTAACAAAGTGTTTCGACGAAAACAGTTTGTAAATCTTTATTTTAGGGGAAAATTATTTCAACCCTATGACCTTACTTATTGTTTATGCCGTTCTTTCAATTCTAATTTCCTTTTTATGCTCTATTTTGGAGGCGGCATTGTTAAGTTTTACGCCAACCTACTTGCGGATGAAAACCCAGGAGGGAAAAAATTATGCCACGACCCTTACCAATTTTAAAAAAGATATAGACAAACCCCTAATAGCAATCTTGACGCTAAATACCATTGCGCACACCGTGGGTGCAATCTTGGTAGGGGTGCAGGCCGAAAAATTGCCTTACAAAGTAGAACTTTGGGGAATGAACATCGTGGGCATTGTTTCAGCGATTATGACGATGCTTATTTTGGTGGTTTCAGAAATAATCCCAAAAACAATCGGCGCCACCTATTGGAAAAAGCTCGGCCCTTTTACGGCGATGTTTTTGAATCTTATCATATTTCCCCTAAAATATACCGGGATTTTATGGCTGTTGATGTTGATAACGCGACTGGTGGGAAAATCTGCACACGTAAGCACGATGAGCCGCGAGGAATTTATCGCCATTACCGATGCTGCGGAAGAAGAGGGCGTGTTTGAGGAAAGCGAAACAACGGTAATCAAAAACCTATTGGTTTTTAAAAGCGTGCAGGCCAAGGATGTGATGACGCCCTTTACGGTGGTTACGCTGGAAGACGAAACCATGAGTTTGGAAAATTTTCACCAAAGCCACAAAAGCTTGCGGTTTTCGAGGATTCCGGTGTATAAGGGGAAAAGCCACAATATTACCGGGTTTGTGCTTCGGGATGATATTTTGGAGGAAATCGTGGAAGACCGCGGCGACAAACTGTTGAGCGATTTGAAGCGGGAGATTTTTGTGGTTTCTGCCGATAAGCCCATTCCGGAACTCTTTGAAACGTTTATAAAACAACGCGTACACATTGCTTCGGTGGTCGATGATTTTGGAAACACCATAGGCGTGGTAACGATGGAGGATATTATTGAAACCCTTTTGGGGCTTGAAATTATGGACGAGAGCGACAGTATTGAGGATATGCAGCTGCAGGCCCGGAAGAACTGGGAAAAACGCGCCAAACGGATGGGAATACAATTAAACCAAATTGTTGAACCAAAAGAAGAAAACGAAGAATGAAAACCGCATATATAAACACTCCCGTTGGGCTTTTGGAATTGAAGGGCGATGCCGAAGGTTTGGCATCGGTTCTTTTCAAAGATGTTGAAAATGTTGTTATCTCTGAAAAAATACCAACAGAATTGAGGGATGCGGCTTCGCAACTCTGGGAATATTTTGAAGGGAAGCGGAAGGAATTCAACTTAAAACTTTCCCCGGAAGGGACCGATTTTCAGAAGAAGGTTTGGGAACAATTACAGCAGATTCCTTTTGGAAAAACCATGAACTATCAACAAATGGCGAACAAGTTGGGCGACCCAAAAGTGATTCGGGCAGCGGCTTCGGCCAATGGGAAGAACCCGATTTCTATCATTATTCCCTGTCATCGCGTAATAGGCAGCGATGGCTCGCTTACTGGTTATGCAGGGGGGCTTCACCGTAAAAAATGGTTATTGGAATTTGAAAGTCCCGCGCCACAGCAAACTTTGTTTTAGAAATTTTCACAGTTTAAATATTTGTGCATGTACTTTCTTATATGCACAAAAAATCTAAAAAATTGTGCACAACAATGATAACGCGCACAAATATTCCGTATTTTTATGTGTAAAAATTTTTATATGAATATTGAAATCCTTCCCATCCCTCCAGAACCCAATTGTGAAACAATAGCAATTTTAAAAGCATTATCCCAAGCAGGACGTGCTCTAGGAGAATTAAAAGGAGAGGTAAAACGAATCCCAAACTCTCAAATTTTAATAGATACTTTTGTAAGCTTCCCTTAAAACCGAACTGTTTAAAAGTAGAATAATTATCTTAATTTTAAACAGTATTATGAGACGAAGTAAATTTTCACCGCAACAAATTGCAAAGATTTTAAAAGAATTCGACAAC
>NZ_JAQQTG010000030.1 GCF_028561335.1 Aequorivita todarodis
AGCAAACAGGCACCGCCCCAAGTGGGGGTTTTGCGGTCCCACAGCCCAAAAACCGTGTTTTCACCTTTGCGGACATTCCCGGACTTTTTTTGGGATATGCTCTCTTGCCCAACTGGCCCACAACGGTTAAGTATAAGCGTAGTACGGGAATAGAAGCACCTCACTTTCAATTTGCCTATATGTTTGTTAATAGTCAATTCGTTCAATTTTAGCACGTTAGCCCGCATTACGCTTATACAATGTTAGCGGCTGGCTTTATTATTCTTCCGTTTTTCTAATGATAAAGTCCATAAAACTTTCTCCGCTTGGGTCTTGATGATAGCCATAAGACACTACATTGGGAATGCCAATACTATCTCCCCATTGTTTTAAAGTTCGGGCGTGGAATGAATGGTGGTTTAAAATGTTTACTTGTGTCGGCTCAACAACAGGTACTTGAGGATTGTCAGCCCAAAACTCGGGGTCATCGGCACTCATCATAGCCAACATATCTACTTTTGCTCTGTAATCGATTATGGAAGGTGAATTAAACTGAGTTGTATCTGACATTCCGTAAAAAGAGTTGAACCTCGGAATCATACTGGGGTCTTGCTGAAAATACCATTGCCAGGTAAAATCATATTCTTTAAAAACATCTGTAGCGTAACGCCCAAAATTATACGTAGCCTGTGTAGGTTTGACAGCAAGACCCTTTACGCGTGTAGATTCCCTCAGTACAGGGTCGGAATTTGAAGGGTCGGCCATATCATCCGAAAATGCCAACCATAAGGAAGTACCGCCACCCGCAGAACTACCACAAAGTACAATATTGTTTTTATCGATATTCAGTACTTTACTAATAGACCTAATGTATTGTAGAGCGAGTTTACTGTCATTTAATGATTTTAGCACACCTTCTTTGTCTCCCTCAAGGGCCAAGAGCCGGTAATTAACGGATGCGAAGGCAATTTTATTGGATAAAAAGGTTCTTATTTCGCTGGCGTACACCCACTGTCCACTTGGCATTTCAGTATATGGCTTTTCTTTTTCTCCCCCCAAAAATCCACCTCCGTGTATGTATATTACCAAAGGGGTTGGTGTTGATGAAGCGGGTATAAAAATATCGAACTTGTTTTCAGGATAAGAACCATAGGAATTATCTTTTGAAAACTTTGCATCAATGCCGTTTAGTTCGATTGGTGATTGACTGAATGTCAAACTCGAATTTTCTTGGTTAGTGATTTCGTCATCCTTATTGCAAGAAAACAATATCAGGCTAACTGAGGCCAATATCGCAATACCATATTTTACATTTTTCATATTTTTCTGCTTTTATTATTTGACTCATTTACAAGCGAAAGGTTTAGTCTTTGGTTTTAGGACGAGACGTTTATTCAGCTTACCGCTAACGTTTATGTATATGAGCTGTGGCGTGCCTCGGCACGGACCTTTCCAGATAAAAACCGGCTTTGGAAAATCCGCAGGATTTTCCAAGTGAGGACTGAACAAGCCATAGCTTATATACGGTGTTACCTGCTGGCTTTTTTCAGTATCCTTGTCCAGTCAATTTCGATTGTCTCAAATCGGCAAAATCTATTTCAATTGTATAAGCTTCAATTTCGTTTGTCCTATAATATTCTCTCTTTTCTTTGTCCCAAACCATTTTAAAATCAAAACTGTAACTTATTCCAATTCTATTTATTTTGTCTCCCTCATCTGGAAGTGCTTTTGTCAAATACCAAATTCCTTCTCCTATTTTTTCCTTTGTTTTTCTGTTCGTTATTTCAAATGGTTTTGTGTAGCTATATTCTTGAGGTACTAATTCTAATATTTCATCATATTGTTTTTTCATTGTATAATAATCGTCGTAATGTAATTCGACTGTTCCTTTGTGAAGTTTGTCATCAGAAAGTGTTATTTGTATACTATTGTCTGTTCCTCTAAAACAGTCATTCTTAATAAACCGAAGATTTATTACATTGATATAAACGCTATCTTTTAAATATTCATATTTCTTTTTGCCATTGTTAATTTTATCAATTGCGTCTCTCATTCCATAATTATCTTCTGTGTCCGTGACAGTCGGATTTGTACTTTTAATTCGAGCAATATCAAATTTGGAATTTCCAGCCTGAAATGGAAAAAATGAATTCCAATCACATTGAGAATAGGTGTTTGAAGAAATAAATATGATTAATAGTAGTATTTTTTTCATAAAGTTCGGTTTTCAGCTTGCAGGTAACGTGTTGTATATGAGCTGTGGCGTGTTTTGGCACGAACCTTTCCAAATAGACACTGGCTTTGGAAAATCCGCAGGATTTTCCAAGTGAGGACAGGCTATAAGCCATAGCTTATATACGGTGTTGGCAAACGTTATTTTACATCTGTAGATTTAAATTTAGTTTTGCTCCCAAAGCATTAAAAATCCGCATTACAGTTTCAAAAGTCACATTTCCAGTACTGTTTTCAAGTCGAGAAATCTGTGCTTTTTTTACTCCAACTAATTCTCCTAATTGCTCTTGAGTCAGTTTTCGTTTTTTTCGTGCGGTTTTTATCATATCGCCGATCAATTCAAGTTTTAACTCAAATTCATATTCGTCTCTTTCTTCAGTTCCCTTTTTTCCAATTAAAAGGTCTTCTGCTTGGTCTAAAGTGTAACTTTTCATTTCTTTTTATTTTTAAAGTATGTATTTCTGATTTTGTCAGCTTTGTCGATTTCTTTCTTATCTACTTTGCTTGTTTTCTTAATAATTCCGTGAGTAGCAAAAACTAACGTCTCGGTTTTATCATCCTTGTCCCAAAAGGCTAAAAGGCGATATTGAATTCCAGAATATAAGGTTCTAAATTCCCAAATATCGTCAGTCAGTTTTTTAAAGAACTTTGGGTCGGATTGTTGTTCGGCTCTTCTTATATTTTGAAATACCTTCTTTCTTACTTTTAGGTTTTGCTTTTCTACAAATTCAAAAGCTTCTTCAAGCAATTTGGTTTCAAATCGTTTTATCATTCTTGTTGTAAAATCAAATATGGTACAAATATAAGTAAAGTTTCTTTATTTGTAAACTTTTGAGTAAGTTTTTAATGTTTGCCAACGGTCTGGTATATGAGCTGTGGCGTGGGCTTTCACGGAAGCCAGCAAGTACGCACGAGCCGAAAATTCCGCAGGGATTTTCGGAAGGGGCACGGACCGAGCCATAGCTTATATACGTTGTTGCCCACAGTTATTTTAGCCTAAATTTTCCTTAAATGCGTTCATTATTTTATCATTCGGTGATGAAAATAGAGCAAATATATTGTCCGAATTCGCAGTTGATTTTACGTTGATATTCGTTTTGTCATTTTGTTCGGCAAGAACGATTTGGATTTTCCCAACTACTGTTGCTTTTCTATAATTTGCGGAAATTTCGTTTAGCAAATCATTTGACGATACTTTGCTAAATCCACCATTATTGAGTGCTGATAAACACTTTTCTTTAATTTCCAAAACGTTTCCGCTCACTTGGAAATTCTGTTCTTTACTTTTTCTTACTGCCATTTATTCGATTGTTACGTTAGTTTGAGTTACCCAAAATATTCTAATTTCAAGTTTATTCAGAGCTGGAATTATTTTATTTATTACTTTTCTTTGTTCTTCAGTATCTGGTAAAGCTATTCCGACTTTAGTTTTGTTTCCTGCTGGCAAACTTGAAATAACTTTCATAGTTGCCAACAAAGCAACGGAAATATGAGATTTCACTTGGTTTCTATTGAATGGAAGTCCGTATCGATTTGAAGTTTTAGATGCACTCGTTTCGCCTTTAGCCTCAATATAAAGTTTTTCCGTTTCCGTTTCCGCAATAATGTCAATTCCGTGTTGATTGGTTGTGAGTCGTTGAGTGATTTTATAACCTTTAGTTTTTAAAAAATCAGATACTTTTTCGACAATTTCATTCTCGGTCAGCATTTTTTTCATAATTGTGGGCAACGTTCCGTGTATAAAACGTAGCGTTTAAAAATACAATAATTTTCGGATTGGCACTTAGCCAAATCTTTGATTTGGAACCATATTGCCAATATTACGGCCAGATCAAAGATTTGGCGGACTTGGC
>NZ_JAQQTG010000031.1 GCF_028561335.1 Aequorivita todarodis
ACGTGGTAGTCTCCCACGGCCCTTTAAAGAAATCTCATCTTGTGGTGGGTTTCGCGCTTATATGCTTTCAGCGCTTATCCCTTCCCGACGTAGCTACCCAGCGGTGCCCCTGGCGGGACAACTGGTGCACCAGCGGTCGGTCCAATCCGGTCCTCTCGTACTAGGATCAGATCCACTCAAATTTCTTGCGCCCACTGTAGATAGAGACCGAACTGTCTCACGACGTTCTGAACCCAGCTCGCGTGCCACTTTAATGGGCGAACAGCCCAACCCTTGGGACCTTCTCCAGCCCCAGGATGTGACGAGCCGACATCGAGGTGCCAAACCCCCCCGTCGATGTGAGCTCTTGGGGGAGATCAGCCTGTTATCCCCGGCGTACCTTTTATCCTTTGAGCGATGGCCCTTCCATGCGGAACCACCGGATCACTATGCTCTACTTTCGTACCTGATCGACTTGTAGGTCTCTCAGTCAAGCTCCCTTATGCCATTGCACTCTACACACGATTGCCAACCGTATTGAGGGAACCTTTAGAAGCCTCCGTTACTCTTTTGGAGGCGACCACCCCAGTCAAACTACCCACCAAGCACTGTCCCCTTTTGTAAAGGGTTAGACTCTAGACAAGCAAAGGGTGGTATTTCAACAATGACTCCACGACGCCTGGCGACGCCGCTTCAAAGTCTCCCACCTATCCTACACATTACTTGTCCAAAACCAATACTAAGCTATAGTAAAGGTGCACGGGGTCTTTTCGTCCCACAGCGGGTAATCGGCATCTTCACCGATACTACAATTTCACCGAGCTCATGGCTGAGACAGTGTCCAGATCGTTACACCATTCGTGCAGGTCGGAACTTACCCGACAAGGAATTTCGCTACCTTAGGACCGTTATAGTTACGGCCGCCGTTTACTGGGGCTTCAATTCAATGCTTCTCCCGAAGGATGACATCTCCTCTTAACCTTCCAGCACCGGGCAGGTGTCAGGCCCTATACTTCATCTTTCGATTTTGCAGAGCCCTGTGTTTTTGATAAACAGTCGCCTGGACTCTTTCACTGCGGCCCCCCCGGAGGGGGGCGACGCTTCTCCCGAAGTTACGCGTCCATTTTGCCTAGTTCCTTAGCCATGAATCTCTCGAGCTCCTTAGAATTCTCATCCCAACCACCTGTGTCGGTTTAGGGTACGGGCTGCCTCGCTCGCTTTTCTTGGAAGTCGCTACTCTGGATTATCACCTTGGCCGGAGCCTCAGTGTACTATCGCCGTGTTGCCACTGGCTTCAACGCACTATTCCGTCAGTGCGCACCAAATTTACGCCTCCGTCGCTTTTGGCGCGGGCAGGTACGGGAATATTAACCCGTTGTCCATCCACTACCCCTTTCGGGTTCGCGTTAGGCCCCGACTAACCCCCAGCTGATTAGCATAGCTGGGGAAACCTTAGTCTTTCGGAGTGCGGGTTTCTCGCCCGCATTATCGTTACTTATGCCTACATTTTCTTTTCTGTACGCTCCAGCATACCTCGCGGTACACCTTCGACGCAGACAGAATGCTCCCCTACCATCCCGAATTAACTTCGGGATCCATAGCTTCGGTAGTATGTTTATGCCCGATTATTATCCATGCCGGACCGCTCGACTAGTGAGCTGTTACGCACTCTTTAAATGAATGGCTGCTTCCAAGCCAACATCCTAGCTGTCTGTGCAGTCCAACCTCGTTTTTTCAACTTAACATACATTTGGGGACCTTAGCTGATGGTCTGGGTTCTTTCCCTCTCGGACATGGACCTTAGCACCCATGCCCTCACTGCCGGTCATCATTTTATAGCATTCGGAGTTTGTCAGGAATTGGTAGGCGGTGAAGCCCCCGCATCCAATCAGTAGCTCTACCTCTATAAAACTATATACCGACGCTGCACCTAAATGCATTTCGGGGAGTACGAGCTATTTCCGAGTTTGATTGGCCTTTCACCCCTACCCTCAGGTCATCCCAAGACTTTTCAACGTCAACGGGTTCGGCCCTCCATTTGGTGTTACCCAAACTTCAGCCTGCCCAAGGGTAGATCACACGGTTTCGCGTCTACTACTACCAACTATGGCGCCCTATTCAGACTCGCTTTCGCTGCGGCTCCGGTCCTAAGGACCTTAACCTCGCTGGCAACAGTAACTCGTAGGCTCATTATGCAAAAGGCACGCCGTCACCGAATAAATCGGCTCCGACCGCTTGTAGGCGTATGGTTTCAGGTTCTGTTTCACTCCGTTGTTCACGGTTCTTTTCACCTTTCCCTCACGGTACTGGTTCACTATCGGTCTCTCAGGAGTATTTAGCCTTGGCGGATGGTCCCGCCGGATTCATACAGGGTTTCACGTGCCCCGCACTACTCAGGATACCACTATCGGTAACTGTCCTTACTAATACCGGGCTATCACCGTCTATGGCCACGCTTTCCAACGTGTTCTTATTCGTAAAGCACCAAATGTCATGGTCCTACAACCCCGCACAGTCCGTGAACTGTACGGTTTGGGCTAATCCGATTTCGCTCGCCGCTACTATCGGAATCACTATTGTTTTCTCTTCCTCCGGGTACTTAGATGTTTCAGTTCCCCGGGTTTGCCCCCTTTCGGGTACCGTATCTTCAATACGGTGGGTTGCCCCATTCGGATACCTGCGGATCAACTTGTATGTGCCAATCCCCGCAGCTTTTCGCAGCTTATCACGTCCTTCTTCGCCTCTGAGAGCCTAGGCATTCCCCATACGCCCTTGTTTTGCTTATTGTACTTTTTGCTCTTTTAATGAGTTATTCAAAATTTCGATACACGACCTTAATAAAACAGTAAACCGCTCTATTTAAAATCGCAATCTTTTTAATTATTACTTTTCTCGTATTCTTTGTTTCCAATATGTCAATGAACTGTCTGGATCCCCGTGTTTTCAGGCCCGGATAACGGGCAGCTAATGAAAACAACGGTTGTTGTCCGTGGTGGAGAATATCGGAGTCGAACCGATGACCTCCTGCGTGCAAGGCAGGCGCTCTAGCCAGCTGAGCTAATCCCCCATTTGTTTAGTTATGAGTTATTAGTTATGAGTTATGAGTATCTGGACCCGCAACAAACCCAACTTCTAAAATTTCCTTCAATATGTCAATCTATGAACGTAAGCCCTTTTACTCCCCCTTCGGGGGCTGGGGGGCTTCCCTTGTAGTCCCAGGCAGACTCGAACTGCCGACCTCTACATTATCAGTGTAGCGCTCTAACCAGCTGAGCTATGGGACTCTGTAATTGGCCCCAATGTTCAGTGTTCAGCATTCAGTTTTGATGTACTGAGACTTAACCTGTTGACCATAGTATTATAAAATTGACAGCTAAACCAAGCAAGACCCCTCGTTTTTCAATATAAGAGCCTTCTCTTGTTGAATTTTCGGTCGTCTTTCTCTAGAAAGGAGGTGTTCCAGCCGCACCTTCCGGTACGGCTACCTTGTTACGACTTAGCCCCAGTTACCAGCTTCACCCTAGGCCGCTCCTCGCGGTGACGGACTTCAGGTGCTTCCGGCTTCCATGGCTTGACGGGCGGTGTGTACAAGGCCCGGGAACGTATTCACCGGATCATGGCTGATATCCGATTACTAGCGATTCCAGCTTCACGGGGTCGAGTTGCAGACCCCGATCCGAACTGAGACAGGTTTTGTGGATTCGCTCCGCCTTGCGGCGTGGCTGCCCATTGTACCTGCCATTGTAGCACGTGTGTGGCCCAGGACGTAAGGGCCGTGATGATTTGACGTCATCCCCACCTTCCTCGCGGTTTGCACCGGCAGTCTCGTTAGAGTTCCCATCTTTACATGCTGGCAACTAACGACAGGGGTTGCGCTCGTTATAGGACTTAACCTGACACCTCACGGCACGAGCTGACGACAACCATGCAGCACCTTGCAATCAGTCCGAAGAAGGGGGCGTTTCCGCCCCTGTCCGACTGCATTTAAGCCCTGGTAAGGTTCCTCGCGTATCATCGAATTAAACCACATGCTCCACCGCTTGTGCGGGCCCCCGTCAATTCCTTTGAGTTTCATTCTTGCGAACGTACTCCCCAGGTGGGATACTTATCACTTTCGCTTGGCCACCCAGCGCACCAATGTGCGCCGGACAGCTAGTATCCATCGTTTACGGCGTGGACTACCAGGGTATCTAATCCTGTTCGCTCCCCACGCTTTCGTCCATCAGCGTCAATATAGTGTTAGTGACCTGCCTTCGCAATCGGTATTCTATGTGATATCTAAGCATTTCACCGCTACACCACATATTCTAGCCACTTCACACTAATTCAAGGCGACCAGTATCAACGGCAGTTCTACAGTTGAGCTGCAGACTTTCACCGCTGACTTAGACGCCCGCCTACGGACCCTTTAAACCCAATGATTCCGGATAACGCTCGGACCCTCCGTATTACCGCGGCTGCTGGCACGGAGTTAGCCGGTCCTTATTCGTACGGTACCGTCAAGCCCCCACACGTGGGGGTGTTTCTTCCCGTAAAAAAGCAGTTTACAACCCATAGGGCAGTCTTCCTGCACGCGGCATGGCTGGATCAGGCTCCCGCCCATTGTCCAATATTCCTCACTGCTGCCTCCCGTAGGAGTCTGGTCCGTGTCTCAGTACCAGTGTGGGGGATCCCCCTCTCAGGGCCCCTAACCATCGTAGCCTTGGTATGCCGTTACCATACCAACTAGCTAATGGTACGCATGCTCATCCCCTACCGATAAATCTTTACCATATATCCGATGCCTTCAATATGGGCCATGGGGCATTAATCCAAGTTTCCCTGGGCTATTCCCCTGTAGGGGGCAGATTGCATACGCGTTACTCACCCGTGCGCCGGTCTCTATTGTGCAAGCACAATATACCCCTCGACTTGCATGTGTTAGGCCTGCCGCTAGCGTTCATCCTGAGCCAGGATCAAACTCTTCATCGTAGGATCTTCAATAATATTGCGACCATACTCCATAAAGAGCCCGACTCTCAAAAAAAATCTCGGGATTCTCACTTAGTTTAGTTTTCTAATGTCTGCCCGCGAACCGTAAACGGAACGC
>NZ_JAQQTG010000032.1 GCF_028561335.1 Aequorivita todarodis
CGTTGTCGAATTCTTTTAAAATCTTTGCAATTTGTTGCGGTGAAAATTTACTTCGTCTCATAATACTGTTTAAAATTAAGATAATTATTCTACTTTTAAACAGTTCGGTTTTAAGGGAAGCTTACACAAGTCTATTGATAGTTCTCAGAATTATGAGACGAATTTTTTAATTGCTAAATTTTCCGCTTCTGGCGTATTAGATACTAGCTACGCAAACAATGGATATCTTAGTTTTGATTTTTTTGGTCTTGGAAATTATGATGAGGCACTAAATCTGGTGTTACAACAGGATGGAAAACTTTTGGTTATAGGTGGAGCTGATAATGACATTTTTAGAGTGGAGTTTGGAGCACTTAGGCTTAATCAAAATGGAAGTCTTGACAACACTTTTGGAGAAAACGGAATTTTTCATTGTGCTATTGGTCCGGCCGATGCTTATCCCCTTTCGGTTCAACTCCAAGTAGATGGAAAAGCAGTATTGGCAGGGAGTACTGAGGGAGAGAGCACACTATCCTTTGCCATTGCTCGCATTATTACTGACTCAAACGTTGGTATATTAGATTTGGAATCCAACCAAATGGAAGCCTTAATATATCCAAATCCCGTGATAGATAAGGCTATTCTTAATTATGAGTTGCAAAATTCAGCAAATGTTTCTATAGAACTCTTGGCTGTCGATGGAAAATCCATTGAAAAAATAATGAACAATACCATCATCAATCCCGGTAAAAATCAAATTGAGGTCAATCTTTCAAATGTTGCATCAGGCATTTATCTTTTAAAGTTAACTGCTGATAATGCTGTTAAAACCGTTAAACTCATAAAACCATAGAAAAAAATTCAGCGAATGTTGCAAATATGAGTTTGACAAAAACGGAAGCTTGATTGGGGAGCCCGATTGCTCAAGCTGTAAATGACGATTGCTTCCTAAAAATCACAAACTCTGAATGTCATGTGGAAGCTGTTGAATCGCTTCGTATCTTTGGAAAAAACAAAGACCCATGCGCTTCCTTCCAATGATAACCTTTCTTTTGCTTTTCATCGCCTGCAAACAAGAGGAAAAACAACTCACAGCCCAGCAAATAATTGATAAAACCATCGAAAATGCCGGGGGTGCAAAATATGAAGCCGCAACCATCCAGTTTACTTTTCGCGATGTAAAATATAGCAGTCAAAGGGAAAATGGTAATTATCAACTCACAAGAACCAGTACCGATTCCCTGGGAGAAATACGCGACCTACTCACCAATCTGGACTTCGAGCGTTATGCCAATGGCACCAAACTGATCCTGCCCGATTCCACCGCAACTAAGTATGCTAATTCCGTAAACTCCGTCCATTATTTCGTGCAGCTGCCCCACGGCCTAAACGACCCCGCCGTCAATAAGGAACTCGTGGGCGAAGCCGAAATTGATGACAAGCAGTATTATGAAGTAAAAGTAACCTTCGCAAAAGAAGGTGGCGGCACAGACCACGAAGATGAATATATGTACTGGATAGCAAAGGAAGGTTTTACGGTAGATTACCTCGCCTATAAATTTTATACGGGTAAAGGCGGCATTCGTTTTAGGAAAGCCTACAACCCAAGAATGATAAACGGCATCCGCTTCGTGGATTACGAAAATTACAAACTCGAACCCTGGGAAGCTATAGATTTACAAACCCTTGACGGGCTCTTCGAAGCAGGAAAACTGGAGTTGCTCTCAAAAATTGAAACGGAAAACATCTCAGTAGAATTCGAAAATACCACCCCCTAAAACACCCTCAACGATTAACGATTTTGGATTGACGATTTACGATTGACGAATAACACACTCATAACTCATAACCCTTAACTCATAACCCTTAACCCATAACTCTTAACTCTTAACCCTTAACCCTTAACCCTTAACTCTTAACCCCTAACTCAAAAAAACACAGCATTCGCCAAAAACAATTTCCCGTTCTGCCAAAAGGAGCGAAAGGAAACATCATCAACCATATAAACCACGCTGCCCCTGCCCTTTTTCGCTTCGGCAAAAACTATTGAGTTTTTTAAAGAAGCGTTGGCTGCTTCCCCAGAAAAACCCGAAACGCTTTCAGGTTCGGTAATATACCCCACGTTATAGCCATCCTTTAAAAATTCGAAGGAATCGTTACCCAGTTTCAAAGTATAATAGGTATCTCCATACCCAAATGCCAACGGATGGGTATTGTCCAACATTACTTTATAGATACTTCCTGTTATGAAATCTTTGGTGCTTTCCAGTTCGCGTTGAGCGTAGGGAATCATATTTCCTAAAGTGTCTTTCTCTTTTTCAGCTTTTTCATCGCTATTCTTTTTAAGGTCGTAACCATCTTTGCCTTCAAAAGCAGCAAGAGCATTACCAATGGCAATTACTCTTCCACCCTTATTTATCCATTGTTCGAGAGATTTAAAAGCATCGTCACTTAAAATATTTTTATAATAACCGTCCGACAAAATCAAGACATCATAATCTGTCCATTGAATGCTGCCAATATCATCCGTATTTATTGAGGTGATTGGATATTTCAATTGGGTCTCAAAAAAGTGCCAAAGCGCACCATAACTTAAAGAAGAAGTTCCTTCCCCCTGAAGCATAGCTACTTTTTTGTTCTTAATCAAATGCACGTACTGCGACCCAAAGTCGGTCAGATTATCCGCAAAACTTGTGGGCGAAGCGTATAATTGCCGACCCATTTCATTTGCAATTTCAATAAGCGTCGTGTCAAAATCTACATTGGATTTATTATCGCTTCGTGTGATAATCAAACTACCGCGACCGAAACTTTTGCCGCCAAAGCCCAATTCGTTTTCAGAAAAACGCACTTTTATATCGTTCTGTAATAAAGCCGAAAGAAACTCGGCATCCTCCATACTGTTCCATTTCGCAATATAGCCCGCCGCCGAAGGGGAAGCAATATTCACAACGGTTTTATTGGGGTTGGCAGCATTGACGGCAACCAAAGTAGGGCTAGCGACCGCTTCCAAACCATAGGCATACGGCAAGCTCCACGCGGTAATATCATAGGTAAGCGGGGTGGAGAGCGCGGCATTGGGCTCAAAAAGCACCTGAACCATTTTTCCTTTCGGCTGGTTGGTGCTCACCACCAGCGCCCCATTGGCATCCAGCGTTCCCTTTTTGTTATCGGAATAGTTAAACCCACTTACTTTTCCGCCAGTGGCATAACCGTATTTTATTTCGTGCTTGTCCAAAAGCTCAGCAAGCGCCTGGAGATTGTCGGGATTGCCTTTCAGTACAAAACTTTTGAACTTTAAATTATCGTTTTGAAAGAATTTCTTGAATTCGGAATTGAGGGAAGCAGCTTGTTGCGAAGCCACTTCAATGGTAGAAAGGCCAGTAGTGGTGTGATGTGCCACGCGGTCCACAAGGGTTAGTTCAATTTCTTCGTCATTTATAATTCCCAAACCTGCCATACCGTGACCCGCCTGCTCGTAAGTCATCCCAATAGCGCCCATAAAAAGCGGGTAGGTATCGCCATAGCTGGGGTAAAGCAAATCGAAACTCTCGCGGGTAAAGAAAAGCCAACCGTTTTCGTCAAAATACTTGGCGTTGTTTTTTCCTATTTTCGTTTGAAATTCGCGCTGAAACGGCGTAATGATATCGTGATAAGGTTCCGCTCCGGGTGCAAAATAATAAGGGTTGTTGATAAATTGCTCGTGAAAATCAACGTGAATCTGCGGCATCCACTGGTTGTAAATTTTTAAGCGCTGCTGTGTCTCCACTTGGCTCGCCCACATCCAGTCTCGGTTAAGATCGAACAAATAATGGTTGGGCCGTCCGCCGGGCCAGGGCTCGTGGTGCTCCACGGCATCGCGGGATGGGTTGTAAGGCGAAGCTTTCACTTGGTTGTACCAATTTACGTACCGATCGCGCCCATCGGGATTTACATTCGGGTCCATTATAATGACCGTATTCTTCAACCAATCGGTATGCTCGGTAATGAGTTTATAAACCGTATTCATCGCCGCCTCGCTGCTGCTGGCCTCGTTGCCGTGTACGTTGTAGCTAAGCCAAACGATGGCTTTTTCGGGAGTTGCACTCCCAGAAAGGATGCCTATATTTTTTAAATTATCCGTACGTATCTTTTCAAGGTTCGCAAGATTTTCTTCGGAAGAAATCACGGCATAGGTAAGCCGTCTGCGTTCGTTGGTCTTGCCGTAGTCAGCATATTTTACCATTTCGCCATTTGCCGCTACGTGCTCAAAATAGGCAACAACATCAGCGTGGCGGGAAAATTGGGTGCCTATTTCATACCCCAAAAACTCCGAAGGGGATTTCAATTGGGCGAAAACCAGACAAGGCAGGAAATACAGAAAGAAAGCGAAAGTTCGAGTCATTTTGTGCATATTAAATAAGGGCCAAATATAGCCAAATTCCAATTGCCGCTTTTGGTATTTGGTGCTTCAAATTTGGAATTTCAAAACCATATTAACGTATCTTTAAACCCGCGACCCACTTAAAACGGTTATTTTTGTTACACTTTTTCCAAAGAACCTATGCCAACCCATTCCATTCCGTATAAAAAGACAGGTTATTTTTCAAAATTGATTTGTGATTATTTGGATGAAAACCCAAACCTCTCCCCTTTTTACAACCGTTTTCCAAACTTGGAGAATTTCAAGCATCAACTTACGGAGAAACAGAAAAATTTCACGGACGACAAAAGGCATTTGCTGGCCAAGCGGATCATGTACCAATACGGCGATAATTCCATCTCGCAATCCACCCTCAGCAATATCGATTTGCTGAAAGAGCACACTACCTTTACAATCACAACGGGACATCAACTCAATCTTTTTACTGGACCGCTTTATTTTCTTTATAAGATATTTTCAACCATCAACCTTGCTGAAAAGTTAAACAAAACCTACCCTACCAACCATTTTGTACCCGTATATTGGATGGCGACGGAAGACCACGATTTTGAGGAAATAAATTATTTCAACCTCTTCGGAAAAAAAGTAAAGTGGGATAGAAAAGCCTCCGGTGCGGTGGGCGAACTTTCTACGGAAGGATTAAAAGAAGTGAAGCAGCTACTGAAAAAGGAACTCGGCGAAAGCGAAAATGCCAAACAACTGATTTCCTATTTTAAGGATGCCTATACCAAACACGACAACCTCGCCGATGCCACGCGTTTTTTGGCCAACACGCTGTTCTACCATCACGGTTTGGTGATTGTTGACGGCAACGATGCGGAACTGAAAAAATGTTTTATTCCCTACGCCGAAAAGGAACTGACCGAAAACCTCAGCTTTAAAAAAGTTTCGGAAACTACGAAAAAATTAACGGCTTTGGGGTTTTCAGAACAAGTGCATCCGCGGGAAATAAATCTGTTTTATTTAAAGGAAAATCTTCGGGAACGCATCATTGAAAAAGAAGGAAAGTTTTATGTGAATGAAACTGACATTTCCTTTTCCAAAGAAGAAATTTTAAAGGAACTGCACGAAAATCCAGAACGTTTTTCCCCAAATGCGCTGCTTCGCCCGTTGTACCAAGAAGTTATTTTGCCCAATCTGTGTTACATTGGCGGTGGTGGCGAACTTGCGTATTGGTTTCAGTTGAAGGATTATTTCGATAAAGTGGAAGTGCCCTTCCCCATTCTCTTACTGCGCAATTCGGTACTGTTAGTTCCTGAAATGCTTTCCGAAAAACTGAAAAAACTCAATGTTTCTATTGAAGATTTATTCTTTCCCCAGCACGAATTGATGACGAAGCACACCAAGGAAATTTCAAAAATAGACATCGACTTTTCAAAGCAGAAAGAATTCCTAAAACAGCAATTCAAGGATTTATACGAATTGGCAAAACAGACCGACGCATCATTTTTGGGAGCCGTGGGCGCGCAGGAAAAGAAACAGCTGAACGGCTTGGACAATCTCGAAAAGCGCTTATTGAAAGCACAAAAAAGAAACCTTTCCCAAGAACTTGAACGGTTAAAAGATATTCAAAATCAACTATTTCCCAATCAAAGCTTGCAGGAACGCCAGCTAAATTTTTCGGAATTCTATTTGGAATATGGCGAGGAATTGCTGGATGTTTTGAAAGAAAATTTGGAGCCGTTGGATTTCAGTTTTACTGTGTTCGAATTGTAACTAAAA
Source organism: Aequorivita todarodis (assembly GCF_028561335.1). Taxonomy (GTDB): domain Bacteria; phylum Bacteroidota; class Bacteroidia; order Flavobacteriales; family Flavobacteriaceae; genus Aequorivita; species Aequorivita todarodis. The sequence continues at coordinate 6,125 of NZ_JAQQTG010000032.1, forward strand.
ACCCCAAAGATACTGTGTTCAAATCCTAATCATTTTTCAATTGTTTAATTAATATCTTTGTATTGCAAAAAGAAGGCTTCGTCCAATTCGTTGTACCGAAGTCTATCTACCGGGCGGAGTTTTAC
>NZ_JAQQTG010000033.1 GCF_028561335.1 Aequorivita todarodis
ACAATTTAAGAAAGAAAAGTGCCTAAGAAAGGCCAACTTTGCGTCTAAATTTAAAATTACCAAAAAATCATCGCCATCAACCAAAAAATAAAAAACCGTCCCAATTAGATTATTGAGACGGCTTCTTCTTTTTTTTATAGGGGTTTGGAAACAGGACTTAAGGGACATGGGAAACAGGACTTAGGGGATACAGAAAACAGGACCGAAGGGGTACAGGAAATAGGACTTATGGGAAATGGTTTTCAAATTCTCATAAAATCCTAAACCAGTCCTGCCTCCCATAGCGAAGCGGTCTTGTTTCTTGGGTCTTTTTCAGTTACGCACTATCTTTTTTAAAATTTCACGGCTTCCGAAATATGCGTAACCACCTGCGAGGTTTTTTCCACATTAAATTTAAGGTCGAAAACAATTCCTTGGGTGTTTTTCTCCAAAACAAGTTTGCCGTTGGTTATGGGGTAATACCCCGCTTCACCCTTACAATAACAGTGTTTGCCATAGAGCAGTTTTACCTCGCTCAAGGCGGTGTTCTCCTTGTTCAAATCTTTAGTATTTGCAGGTATTTCAAAGTGAATGGTTTCAGAATAATCGCCATCCACAGTTCCTTCTGGCCCTTTGTTTAAATAGGTGTATTCCACCACGGTATTGCTGCCATCCACAAGTTGCGGATATAAAGCGCCCGTGCCATCTTTTTGTATGGACAGGCTTTTGTTTTTATGGACTACTACGTTGCAAGTTCCTTCCTCCGGGCAGCCTGTTGCTTTGTTTTCCATTTGTTCCATAGTTGTGTTTTCTGAAGAAGTTACGGTGCCCGTCTGCGTTTTGCAAGCATTTACCATAAATAACGGGATTAAAAAATAAAATGCTTTCATAAATATATGTTTAGGGTTTATTGTTTATGGTTAGGTTGGATAGGTAGTTTGGTAGAATTAAAATTTTGTCTTCTCCCCTTTAGGGCTTGGGGGCAAATCTTAATTCGTTAATTCGGGATTCGTTAATTTGATGTTTTATTCAATTTTACGAATCCCGAATCCCTATTTCTCCAGTTCCACTTCCAAATCCAGCAAATCAGGGTTTTTAAAGTATTCCAAAAATGGTTCCTGTACAGTTACGGTTTTTTTGTCTTCAGAAAAAGTAGCTTCGGGATTGGATGTTTTCTTTATTTTTTTCGCAAAAGTATATTTCAGCTTATAATTGGAACCGCCCATAAAGGCTTCGGCCTGTTTCATGCTGTCCACTTGCTGTTGGTGCAGCTTTTCATCTTTTATGTAAGCATCCCGTTTAAAGATACCATTTTTAAAGGAATATGTAACGCCTACCACTTCGGGAGCGTCTTCTTCCTTTTTAATTTCGGTATTGGCATCGGGGTTGGGCATCAAACTTCCTACCTGTTCCAGTCCGTTCAGCAGATCGTTCGCCTCGCTTATGTTTTTGAAATTGGAGGAAATATCGTAAACCATTTCAGCCTTTTCAGAATCTATTTTCATGTGGATATTAAAGTTTTTTAGCTTTTTCAGCTTCTCTTGCTCAGTAATGGAAAGCTTGGAGATACTGTCTTTCTTTTCCTCCAAAAACTGTTTCATATAAATAATGGTGTCCATTTTCATCACGGTAGAATCAGGCATTGTTGAGCCGCCAAAGGCCATCATTTCGTTGAGGTTTACCTCCACGGTCATTATGCCGCTCCCATCTTCGTTCATGACCATGGTTTCAGTAAATTGACAGCTAACGGCGGTAAAGGCGAGAGCGAACAGCAAAAGGAATTTTTGTATCATCGGTTTATCTTTTAGGATTGTTTAAAATTATAAGCGCAGCAATTACCCCCGGAACCCATCCACAAACGGTGAGTATAAAAACGATCAGTACAGAGCCACAGCCTTTGCCAATAACGGCAAGTGGTGGAAAAAGGATTGCAAGTAGGACTCTCCAAAAACTCATAGAAAACAAAGCTACGATTATTATTTGTGATTTGTGATTTGTGATTCGGGATTCGGGATTCGGGATTCGGGATTTGGGACCTGCCTGCCCGAGGCACGACAGGCAGGTTTGTAATTCGTTACCTTCAACAGTCATTCCAATCTTTGCGCTCTATTCTCTATTCTTTATTCTAATTAAGGCATTTCATACTTCCCATTTCGTACTTCGACAATCATTTTCCTATCTTTGCAAACTTATTTTTAGAAACAACCCTATGCAACTGTCTGAACTGGAAATCATTCGAAGAGAAAAACTAAACCAACTTCGCGACCGTGGAATAAACCCCTATCCCGCAGATTTATACCCGGTAACCGACACTTCAAAAAAGATAAAGGATAATTTTGAGGAAGGCAAAAAGGTAGTGGTTGCCGGAAGGTTGATGTCCCGTAGAATCCAAGGTTCAGCCTCTTTTGCCGAACTTCAGGATGCAGACGGGCGTATTCAGGTTTATTTTAACCGCGATGAAATATGTCCCGGCGAAGACAAAAGCCATTATAACGAAGTCTATAAAAAATTGCTCGATATAGGCGATTTTATAGGGATTGAAGGCGAACTCTTCAAAACGCAAGTAGGTGAAAAAACCATCATGGTAAAAAATTTCACCCTCCTGAGCAAGGCCTTAAAACCATTGCCACAGCCCCGTGTGGATGCCGAAGGAAAAGTGCACGACGCCTTTACCGACCCCGAACAACGCTACCGCCAGCGCTACGCCGATTTGGTGGTGAACCCACACGTAAAGGAAATTTTCGTAAAGCGCACCAAACTGTTCAATGCCATGCGGACCTTCTTTAACGATCGCGGCTATTTTGAAGTGGAGACGCCCATTTTACAGCCCATTCCGGGCGGTGCTGCGGCGCGACCTTTTATTACGCACCACAATGCGTTGGACATTCCTTTGTATCTGCGAATCGCGAATGAACTATACCTAAAAAGACTCATCGTCGGTGGTTTTGATGGGGTGTATGAATTCTCCAAAAACTTCCGAAACGAGGGCATGGACCGCACCCACAACCCAGAGTTTACCGCTATGGAAATTTATGTTTCCTATAAAGACTATAACTGGATGATGGATTTCTGCGAGCAATTGCTGGAATTTTGCGCGATGGAAGTGAACGGCACAACAAAAGCCAAGTTTGGAGAGCACGAAATAGATTTTAAGGCTCCTTACCCACGGGTAACCATGGCGGAAGCAATCAAAAACTTTACAGGGTTTGACATTACCGGAAAAACTGAGGATGAAATCCGAAAAGCTGCTTTGGACATGAAAATTCCCGTGGACGATACTATGGGAAAAGGAAAGTTGATCGATGAAATTTTTGGCGAAAAATGTGAGGGCAATTACATTCAGCCAACCTTTATTACAGATTATCCAAAGGAAATGAGCCCGTTATGTAAAGAACATCGCGAAAATCCTGAACTAACGGAGCGTTTCGAATTGATGGTCTGCGGCAAGGAAATAGCAAACGCCTATAGCGAGCTGAACGACCCCATAGACCAATGCGAGCGTTTTGAAGCCCAATTAAAATTGGCTGATAGGGGCGATGACGAAGCAACGGCCTTTATAGATTACGACTTTCTTAGAGCGTTGGAATACGGAATGCCCCCAACCAGCGGGATGGGTATCGGGATGGACCGGTTGATTATGTTTTTGACCAACAACGCCTCCATACAGGAAGTACTTTTCTTCCCGCAAATGCGCCCCGAGAAGAAAAAAGTGGAAATGACCGAGGATGAAAAAGCGGTTTATACACTGTTGAAGGCAAACTCACCCATTGTTTTGGAAACACTAAAAACCCAAAGCGGCCTGAGCAACAAAAAGTGGGACAAGGCCATAAAAGGATTGACTGCTTCAAAGGTTGCGAAGGTGGAAAAGACAGATGAAAATTTGATGGTTTCGGTTTTATAAACAAAGAATTTATGAATTTTTAAGAAAGGAAATTACAACAATGTAGTTTCCTTTTTTTATGGGGTAGCGTGAAATTTATTCAAATTACTTTATTCAGAAACCTTTGAATTATAAATCTTTACCATTACATTTGGCAATCTATTCACACATTCTAAACCTGATTTTTTTATGAAAAGACTTTTATTCACTTCGCTATTATTGGCTTTTACACAGGTTTTCTTTGCCCAAAGCAAGGAAAGTGTTGCACAAGCCTGGATGGACACTAACATGCCCATCAACAAAACAAATCAAAGTTTCGCCATGTTGAACAGCCATTCAGGCCCTTCTGGCGAAACATTTCGTTTCTACCACACCGTAAATGGCGTGGAAGTTTTTGATTCTTCCGTGGCCGTTCACGTTTCGAACAAAAATCAAGTAACCTATCACGCCAGCACTTTTGACAGCACGGTGGAAACTATTGACACCAATCCCTCAATTTCCGCAGCGGATGCTTTATCTATAGCAAAAGCAGCTTTGGATATTGAAGGCTATATTTCCCAAAAGGAAGTAAAACTATATGTGTACAACAAATTGGGGAGCACCCAATTGGTTTACAGGGTTACCACGATGTCTGAATTCCGCATGGGTAACTGGGAAACAATTGTTGATGCAAAAACGGGAACTGTTTTAAGCACCCAAGACATAGCCATATACCACAAAAAAGCGGGTGGCGACAACCCAAAAGGAATAAAAAACCCAACAACAACCGTGGCAACAGGTACGGCAATGGTTTTTGACCCGGACCCACTTACAAAAACAGGAAGTACCTATGGTGGAAATTATGTAGATAATAATGACCAAACCAATCCCCAACTTGATGCTGCAAGAACCGCGGTTAATCTTTTGGATATTGAATTTGACGGTACCAACTATAGATTAAGAGGCCCCTATACTGAAATAGCAGAGTTGGGGGCTCCATCCACAGGTCTGTTTATTCAGGCTTCACCGGATTTCAGTTTTACACGCGATGAGCAAGGTTTTGAAGCCGCAAACTGCTATCACCATATTGATAAAAGTTTCCGTTACATCAATGATGATCTTGGAATTCCTTTGGTTTCAATCTACAATGGCGGGGTAGTTCGTTACGACCCGCACGGCGCCAATGGTGCAGACAACTCTTTTTACAGTGCCGGCAGCCTTCAGTTTGGCGAAGGGGGTGTAGATGATGCGGAAGATATGGACGTAGTGCTCCACGAGCTGGGCCACGGGCTTCACGACTTCATTACCAACGGAAACCTTAGCCAAGTAAATGGTTTGAGTGAAGGAACTGGCGATTATTGGGCAAATTCCTATAAAAGAAGTACAGGCTTTTGGGATAGCTCAGACCCACAATATTTCTGGGTTTTTGGATGGGATGGGCACAACCCATTTTGGAACGGACGGGTAACCAACTATAGCGCAATGTACCCCGGCGGCCTTACGGGTTCCATCCATACAGACGGACAAATTTGGTCCTCGGTACTCCTTGAAATTTGGGAAATAATCGGAAGGGAAAAAATGGATGCGGCCGTTTGGGAAGGCCTTGCCATGACCAATAGCGGCACCAACCAGCAAAACGCAGCAATCGCAGTACGCCAAGCCGCAATCGATATGGGTTATACATGCCCAGAAATTGATGCCTTTACCGATAGGTTTACAGCAAGAGGATATGTATTGCCAAACTATACCTGCGATCCGAACGCCTGTGATATTTCTGTTATAAATACTTCAAACATCTCTCCGTGTAATGACAATGGAACGCCGAGCGATGGTAGTGACGACTTCTTTACGGCCGACATAACTGTTACTTTTGAGAACCCACCAGCAACGGGAACCTTGGATATAACCGGTGATGGAACCGCTTCAGTTTCCGTAACAGGCTTAGTTTCGCCACACACTTTTGTGGGTGTACAGATGTCGGCAGATGGAGGGCCAATAAACCTTACCGCAACTTTTTCAGCTGATGGAACTTGCAACCTGAACGTTCCAAATGCAGGAACAGCACCAGGTCCTTGCGTAACTGTAGGAATAAATGAAAACGAGGCCCTGAGCAACGTTTCCATATATCCAAACCCAGCAAATACCACCATTAATTTATCAAACCTTAATGAAGAATACAACGTGGCCATCTACAATATGCTTGGCCAAAAAGTAAAACAACAAACCGTTGATGCCAGCAACAGCAGCATCAACATTTCCGATCTTACTTTGGGCGTGTATGTGTTGAAATTTAAAGACCATAACAATGTCTTGCGTTTTGTGGTAGAATAATTTTTAAATACTAATTAGTTTATATAAAAAGAAGCCGTCTCAATAATCTAATTGGGACGGTTTTTTATTTTTTGGTTGATGGCGATGATTTTTTGGTAATTTTAAATTTAGACGCAAAGTTGGCCTTTCTTAGGCACTTTTCTTTCTTAA
>NZ_JAQQTG010000034.1 GCF_028561335.1 Aequorivita todarodis
CGCTGCAGACGCCGGTGATCACCCTTGGCGACCCGACCCTTACGGTGAGCTACCACGGGACCCTTGTGGACGCGCAGAACAATGCCCTTCCCCTGGCGAACCCCTATATCAACGACCAGCGGTACCTGGACGTGCCGATCACCGACCCGGCCGATCCGCGCTATGGCACGGGTGGCGTCTGGGCCCGCGTGGGCAGCAGCACCGGCAGCTGTACGGTGGTGGTCCCCTTTGCCCTGGAGGTGCGTTTTTCGCCCGTGGGCACCGCCCCTGCGGGGCCGCTGAGGAAATGTGACGACGCCGTGGCGGACGGATTTACCTTTTTCGACCTTACCGTGGTCGCCCCCGAGGTGCTCGGCGGCCTGGACCCGCTGGGCTTCGACCTTTATTATTACGAGGATTTCAACCAGGCCGTCATCGCGGGCGACCTGGCCATCAGCGCGCCCGATTTCTCGCAGGCCATCCCGGACCCCACCAACTTTCTGAACGGCACCAACCCGCAGACCATCTATATATTGATCGTGAGCAATGCGGGCGGCACCATACCGCCCAACCCGAACAGCGCCGAGGGCTGCTACGACATCGTGGAGCTGGAGCTGATCGTGGACCCGCGCCCGGAGGACTTCGGCCCCTTTGAGATGCAGCTGTGCGACGACGAGCTGCAGGGCAGTGCCCCGGACGACGAGATCTCCACCTTCGACCTTACCAGCCGGGACCCGTTGGTCACCAACGGCGACCCGACCATCACGGTGGAGTGGTTCCTGACCTATGCCGATGAGGCGGCTGACAATCCGATCCCCAACCCGGCCACGTTCCAGAACACCAATACCCCGCAGACGGTGATCGGCCGGGCCACCTCGGACCGCGGCTGCAAGACCCTGGTCACCCTGACGCTGACCGTACTCCCGAACCCCAGCCCGAACACCGCCCCGGACCCCCTGGAGCTCTGCGATGACGACGACGACGGACTTGTCGGCGGCTGGGACCTTACCCTGGCGGACGCCGACATCATCGATGGCGAGGCCGATGTCTCGGTGCTTTACTATGAGGATATCGACGATGCCATGGCGGGCGTTCCCGGTACGGAGATCATTATGCCCTATACCAACACGGTCCCCTTTAGCCAGACGGTATATGCACGGGTGCAGAAGACCGTCCCGCCGGCCACCGTTGGCTGTTTCACCATCGTGGAGCTGCAGCTGCACGTGATCGCCCTTCCGGACAGGCCGCAGACGCCCCCCTTCGCGGACCCCTTCATCGGGTGCGACGAGAGCGGCAGCGGCACGGCCATCTTTGACCTGACCCTCCAGGATGCCGGGGTGCTCGGGGACCAGTTGCCCGCGAACTTTCTGCCCATTACCTATTATGAGCTCCAGGCCGATGCCGAGGCCGGGGTTCCCGGGACGGAGATCCCGAACCCCGCCACGTACATAAGCGCCGGGGCGCCGCAGGTCATCTGGGTGCGCCTGGAGAGCCTGGTCACCGGTTGCGCGCGGGTGACCCCCTTTGCCCTTGAGGTCGAGCTGTTCCCCACCATCGGTGCGGGGAACGACCTGGCCCTCTGCGACGACCTTGTGAACGGCAGTACCGCGGACGACGGCCTCTCCACCTTTGACCTTACCGTGAACACGCCCCTGATCACCCTTGGGGACCCCACTTTGGAAGTGTTCTATTACGCCACGGCCGTGGACCAGGCGAACAACGACCCGATCCCCGATCCCTCGGCCTACCAGAACATCATCAGCCCCCAGCAGCAGATCTTCGTGACCGTCTATAGCCAGAACGGCTGCAGGGCCACCAATTCCTTTTTCATCACCGTGGAGCCTTTGCCGGTGGCCTTTTCGCCGGGCAGTATGGTCGCCTGCGACTCCGACAACGACGGGTTCGCCCTGTTCGACCTCGCCACGCAGGACGCCCTTATCACGGCCGGTGATGCCAACCTTACGGTAAGCTACCACAAGACCCTTTTGGATGCCGAGAACAATGTGCTCCCGATCACGGTCCCTTACGAGAACGACCAGATATACCTTGACCTCCCGGTCACCGATCCGGCGGATCCCGCCTATGGTACCGGCGGTGTATGGGCACGTGTGGAGACCACCGTGAACGGCTGCCACAACATCATATCGTTCGCCCTGGAGGTGCACACCTCGCCGGTTGCCACCGAGCCGGAGCCCCTGCGGAAGTGCGACGATGCCGTGGCCGATGGCTTTACGCTCTTTGACCTGACGGAAGTAGCGGCGGAGGTCCTTGGCGGCCTCGACCCGATGGGCTTCGACCTTTATTATTACGAGAACCTTGCCGATGCCCAGTTGGCCGGGGACCTTGCCCTGACCGCGCCGGACTATTCGGCCGCCATCGGCAACCCCGGGGCCTATACCAACACGGCCAACCCGCAGGACATCTATATATTGGTGGTGGGCAACGCCGCCAGCAGCATCCCGCCGAACCCCCACGGGGCGGAGGGCTGTTATGACATCGTTGTGCTGACCCTTATCGTGGACCCGGTCCCGGCCAACAACGGCCCGCTGGAGATGGCCCTCTGCGATGACGAGCTGCAGGGCAGCGCCCCGGACGACGAGATCTCGACCTTCGACCTTACCACCCAGAATATTCTGGTGACCGGGGGCGACCCCAACCTGACGGTACAGTGGTACGCCACCCCTGCCGACGAGGCGGCGGACAACCCCATTGCCGACCCGACGATGTACCAGAACATCGCCACGCCGCAGACGGTGATAGCGCGGGTGACCTCGGAATTTGGATGCTCCAACCGGACCACGCTCACCCTGACGGTACTTCCCAACCCGAGCCCGAAGATGGACCCCGAGCCGATCGTGCTCTGCGACGACGATGACGACGGCATCGTGGGCACCTTTGTCCTTACGGACCGCGATGCGGAGATCCTCGATGGCGAGACCAATGTGGCCATATTATATTACGGGACCGAGCAGGAGGCGATCGATGCGGTACCCGGAACGGAGCTGGCAAGCCCCTATACCAACACGGTGCCCTATGGCCAGACCGTATATGCGCGGGTAACGAACAACGTGCCGCCGGAGCTGCTTCCGTGCTACACCATCGTGGAGCTGGAGCTGGTCGTGGTGCCGTTGCCGGATGCGCCCGACGCCACCCTGCAGGATCCGTTGATAGCCTGCGACGACGACGGCGACGGACAGGCCATTTTTGACCTTACGGTCCAGGACGCCGCGGTCTATGGCGTGCAGGACCCTGTAAATTTTGCGCCGATAACCTATTACGAAGACCCGGCCGATGCCGGAGCGGGCATTAACGAGATCAATCCGGCAACGGCCTTCCAGAGCGGCGGGCAGACCATCTGGGTACGCCTAGAGAGTCTGGCCACGGGCTGTGCGCGGATATCCTCCTTTGGGATCGAGGTGGGCCAATACCCCGGGACGGGATCGGCGGACGACCTTGTGCTCTGCGATGACGAGCTCAATGGCAGCACCAATGACGATGGCATCTCCACCTTCGATTTGACGTTGAACACCCCGGTGCTCACCGGTGGCGACCCGACCCTTGCGGTCCATTACTACGCCAGCGAGGACGACCGCGACAACGATATCCGTATCGTGGATCCGGGTGCCTACCAAAATATAGTGAGCCCCCAGCAGGAAATATTCGTTGCCGTGGTGGGCCAGAATACCTGCAGGGCATTACTGAGCTTCCTGATCACCGTAAGCCCGAACCCAACGCCCGTAGCGCCGACCCCATTGGTTGCCTGCGACGTGGACAGCGACGGCTTTGCGTCCTTCGACCTGGAGAGCAAGACCGCGGAGATCCGCGGCGGCGACCCCACTTTGGCCATTACCTACCACGAGAACCTGTTGGACGCCACCACGGGCAACTTCCCGCTGGCCAGTCCGTACGAGAACATCTTTGCCTTCAACCAGACCCTCTACGTGCGCGCGGCCTACAGTGCGCCACCTGCGGGCACGGGCTGTTATACGATAGTGGCCTTGGAACTGGTCGTGAACCCGACGCCGGTGGTCCCACAGGACCTTCCGGACCTTGTGGCGTGTGACGACAGTGGTTTTGCCGAATTCGACCTTACGGTACAGGAAGACCTGATCTTCGGAAGCCAGAATCCGGCGGACTATACCCTGACGTACCACCTAAACCGGGCCGATGCCGAGGCGGGCACCAACTTTATCGTACAGCCAGAGGCCTATACGAATACCGGCAACCCGCAGACCATCTGGGTGCGCCTGGACGACAACGCCACGGAGTGCTATAAAGTGGGAAGCTTCGATCTCGTCGTGAACAACGGCCTTCCGATCACCGACCCGACCCCGTTGGAGCTCTGCGATGATCTTGGCGAGGAGAACGACGGCATCACCGCCTTTGACCTTACCCAGAAGAACCTTGAGATAACCAACGGGGTATTGACCCAGGGCGTTTCCTACTTCCTTACCGAGCAGGATGCCCGGGACAACACCGACCGTATTGATCCTGAGACCGCATACATTAATCAAGATGCCAACGGAGACCCGATAAACCCACAGGTACTGTACGTGCGCGTGGAGGACAGCAACAGTGCCTGCCTGTCGTTCACTACCCTGACCCTAAGGGTTGTCCCCAATCCGAGGCCCGTAACGCCCGATCCGATAGAGCTCTGCGATTACAATGTGATAATCCCACCGGGGCCCTATGATGAAACGGAGCTCTTTGACCTTACCATCCGTGAGGCACAGATACTCAACGGCAACAACTGGACGGTCGGCTACTTTAGGAGCTATGGCGATGCCGTTAACGAGATCGATGAAATAGTCGCGCCGGAGGTCACCGCATACCGTAACACTGGCAACCCACAAATAATCTATGTGCGCACCACCAATCCAAATTCACTGTGTTTTGAGATCGTGGAGCTGGAGCTGATCGTGAACCCATTGCCGGACGATACCGCGGTGGTATCGCCCTATATCGTGTGCGCCCCGGATGACAGCGGGATAGGGGTGTTCAACCTGGAGACGAAGGTCGGCGAGATCCTTGGCGGGCAGCCGCGGCCGCCGTTCGAGGTAAGTTTTTACATCGACATGGCCGATGCCGAGGCGGGCACCAACGCCATCGTGAACACCACCACCTACCAGAACAGGGACGTGAACAACAACCCGGTGAACCCGCAGCTCCTCTATACCGGCATACGGAACACCGAGACCGGTTGCTATATCGGGGGAATGCAGACCCTTGAGCTGATCGTGCAGAAGGGCGCCGTTGCGGTGGCCCCGGCGGAGCCGTTCATCATCTGCGACAACGCGCCGCCGAGCGACGGCTTTGCGGAGTTCGACCTGGACGACGTGTCCAACCAGCAGGTGTCCGACCTGCGCGCCGGGATACTGGCCGGGCAGGACCCGACGGTCTATGGCATCACCTTCCACGAGACCCTGGAGGGGGCGGAGGCCGGAACCAACGCGATAGCCTTCCCGTACACGAACATCATCAACCCGCAGCGCATCTACGTGCGGGTGACCAATACCGACAACCTCTACGAGCCCCAGTGCTACGCGGTGGTGGACCTGGTATTGAAGGTCGAGCAATTGGAGGACATCCTTCTCGACGGCGACTACCGCCTGTGCGTGGACGAGAACGGCAACCCGATCCCCTCGGAGGAGGGGGGCGCCTCGCCGCCGACCCTGGACACGGGGCTTGACCCGGCACTGTACACCTTCCAGTGGGATCTGGACGGGGTGATCCTCGTCGGGGAGACCGGGCCCTCGATCATCGCGCTGCAGGGCGGGGTCTATACGGTGACCTATACCGAGCTTGCCTCGGCCTGCTCGAACAGCGTGAGCGCCACGGTGGCCGTCTCGTCGCCGCCGTTCACCTATGGGGCCAACCTGCTCAACGGCGCCTTTGCGGGCGACCATATCATTGAGGTCATCGCCACGGGCAGCGGTACCTACCAGTACCAGCTGGACAACGGCCCGTTCCAGGACGGCAACATCTTTGGGGGCGTGGAACCGGGCAACCATACCGTCACCATCAGGGACCTCTATGGCTGCGGCAGCGTGAGCTTCGAAGTGGGGGTGATCGACTACCCGCCGTACTTTACGCCCAACGGCGACGGCTACCACGACACCTGGAACATCATCGGCATCGCCTCGGGCGACCCGACGGCGAAAATCTATATCTTCGACCGCTACGGCAAGCTGCTCAAGCAGCTGAGCCCGCTGGGCCCCGGATGGGACGGCACCTATAACGGCAGCCCGCTGCCATCGAGCGACTACTGGTTCCGCGTGGAGTACACCGAGGACGGCAGCGCAAAGGAATTCAAAGGACATTTTACCCTAAAACGATAAATAGA
>NZ_JAQQTG010000035.1 GCF_028561335.1 Aequorivita todarodis
CGTTGTCGAATTCTTTTAAAATCTTTGCAATTTGTTGCGGTGAAAATTTACTTCGTCTCATAATACTGTTTAAAATTAAGATAATTATTCTACTTTTAAACAGTTCGGTTTTAAGGGAAGCTTACAGTGTCATTGCCGCAATGTTTGCGAGTTTGGTAGGCTTGACTTTTACCGTAATAAATTCAGCTTTGGTTTACAAACCAGCAGCCTACAAAAATGATACTGACAAAAATCATTACTACGATTTTCTTCAAAGAGAACTTCTGCCCTTCCTAAATATTGGTGTTTCCAAATCATTAGGGAGCTTCAAGAATGTTTTGAACCACTTTATTATAAAGTTTGGAGAAAACATGGACGACTATAAGGATTCGGGCAATTTGCTTAACGAGAATTTGAGTAAACAACAGACAGTTCTAGAGGAAATAAACAAGTTAAGTCTAACTAGAACAGCCACTAAAATTGCGGAAGTTTTTGCAGACCTAAAGGAATCAGCAGAGCATTTAGAAAAATTTCAAGCATATCAAAAGAGCCTAAATGGCTATGTTGACAAAACAGAAAAAGTTGCCCACGACATGAATCTAATCATTGAAAAGTTTAAGGACTTCAATGTAAATCTTAAGGTAATAAGCAACAACAGTGTTGCCACAATTGAATTACAGAAGCAATTCAAAGATTCATTAGAGAAACACTTCCCAACTATAAATGACCATAGAGAAGTTTGGCGAACCCAAATTGATGAACTCAATCAAGATATTAAAGAAGTTTACAAGGAACTTAATAGTTACTTTAAAACATCAACGGAACAAATTCAATCTTTCATTGGCAGTAACAATAACTTTTTCACAGGAATTAATGAAATACAAAACGCCATTCAAATATTTGTAGAAAACTCTTCCATTCAAAAGGATGAATTCAATGTTTTGAAAAATCAAATCGTTGAAATGCGAAATGACTTCAAGGAATCACAGAAGCAAACGATTGACACAAACAAGGCACTAATTGACGCAATCATAGACTTGAAGAAAACCATTGGTAAAATAGAAATTTCAACAGAGAAAAAAAATGGCTAAATCAAACGAGAAAAAAAGAGACTTCTTTTGGTTGAGCTACTCAGACTTAATGACAAGTTTGTTTTTCGTCATGCTCGTACTTTTTGTTTTAGTTTACACAATGCAAAACAAGATGATTGGAGAATTAAACGAAAAGAATAATGAACTTAAAGTAGCTAAGGTAGAGCTTGACGAAATAAAGAGAATTCAAGAAGCGCTTGAAAAGTTAGACCCAAATTACTTTTTATACGACAAAAGAAATAAAAGATATAAACTAAAAGTAGATGTCCAATTCAATAGCAACAGCTCACAGATAACGGACATTCCAATCGCAATAAGGAGGGAAATACTCGGAGCAGGTAAAAGTATTCACAAACTTATGACTCAACTAACAAAGGAAAATCCCAACGTTAATTACCTTTTGATTATCGAAGGAAATACGCAACGCAGTGGAAACAACTTCATAAAAATTCCAGATGTTGGTTATCGGTTGAGTTATAATAGAGCATTGTCTCTAATAAATTATTGGCAAAGTAATGGACTTGATTTTAAGAAATTCAGTAATTGTGAAATTTTGATATCAGGGAGTGGATACTTCGGTAAATCAAGAGAAGATATAGAAAGTGAGAATAGAAAATTCACTATACAAATTACACCGAAAATAGGCGATATGAAATCAAATTAGCCAACGCAATTGGTGGCATATTTGCAAAACCGCTCAAGCCAACCCACAAGCTAAGTTTACAAAAGAACCACCAAGCCAACGCTCGACAAAAACCTTTAAGAGATGACAACAAAACGGACGACACATAAAGAAGGACGAAGGCATAACATTGGTAACCCTTGCAAACCCCACAATTTCCTAAAAACCTACCCTAAATAAGCCGCCCGAAGCTTCGGGATAAGCGACCTTATTTTTTCATCTCGCTATGGAATGGGCGATATTCGGTTGTCACAAAAATGGAGCTATCCATTGGTGGGGCCACCTTTTTGGATAGATTTTAACTACTTTTTGAAGTATTTTCGACCGAGGAACAAAAACGGATTTCCCATAACCAAAACGCTGAAATGCTCCCATCGGCTACAATTCAACCCATTAATTATATCCTCAGGATGGAATTTCTTAAATTAGCCTACGCTTGATTTCTGTTGAAAAGGTTAATGTACTAATAATAATAATATTCCGTTGCACAACATTTCTTTTTAACAATCAAAATCAACCTGAACTCGTTTTTCAACCGAAATAAACCCGCCATAACAACCTACGATGAAACACATACGCTATTTGGGACTCTTATTGGCTATCCTAACATTTCAATCGTGCAAAAAAAACGATTCCCCACTCGTGGAGCCCGAGGCAGAAATTTGGGTCCGCGAGGAAACACCCGTATTGCGGGATCCTATTCCAAACGAGAATTACCAATCCGCCAGCGATGCCCACGTATTTCTGGACAATAATAACCTGCGGATGATCTACTCGGGCGACCACAATGGCAAGTCCGCTATTAAACTGGCCAACGGAAGCGTCTTAAATCAATGGCTGCCGGCCGCAACCCTTCTTGGCGAGGAAGGCCCCTCCGGAATGGACGGCAATAAGGAAACGGCCTTTTACAGAAAAGCTTCCAATGGCAAGCACCAAATATATTACATTGGCTATCCCGATGAGGAAACCTACGAGGCCCAAATCTTTCTGGCCGAAGCCGATGCCCTAACGGGTCCCTACTCACAAATGGACCATCCCGTAGTTCCCAAGGGAACCATTGCCGGAAAGAACGTGTACTGCATAACCTCGCCAAGTATCGTGGAGCACCAGGGCAAGCTGTTTTTGATGTTTCTGGGCTGGAACAATGCCCCCAGCCTCGTTACGGAAATATGGTTAATGGGCGCCACCTCAACCGATGACGGACACACCTGGACCGATTTCCGGTTAGTTGACACCCCCATAGGCATGGAAGGCCAAGTGACCAAGATAGGCGAAAACAGTTTTGTAGCGGTAAGAACCGGCACCATTGGCAATAAAGAGGCCATTTTTTACGCCACCGCATCCCATCCCTTTGGCCCGTGGACGGAATTGCCCGACCCCTTGATAGTACAAGCCGGACCGCCCTACGAAAAGGACGAGATAATAGCCCCGAGTATTTTTGTGGATCCTGCAACCCAAGAGGAAATTCTATATTACACAGGCGCCGATTACTCGGTGGGCTGGTGGATTATGATGGCACGGAAGGAGTAGCAACATTTCAAAATAATGACCGCTAAAGACTGGGTATGCTATACATTCTGAAAAAAAATGAAACCCCCGGAGCGGCATTGCTGCTTTCTCTGCCATAGTTAGTTGCAATTTCTGGCAAACTTGCGTAATTTAGTTCCACATGGTTTTGGCCATTCAATCCTTACTTTTTTAGCCAAAAAAACTTTTATGCCGTTTCCCGCCCTTTCCACACGAACCCATCGACATTTTAAGGGCATTGCGGCCCTATCGCCAGATTACTTTGCATTGGTCATGGCAACGGGCATCGTTTCGCTGGCCGTACACATTTTTGATTATCCGGTAATCGCGCAGATCTTGTTTTACCTGAACATCGTCGCATATCTTGTGCTATGTGCTTTGTTTGGCGCCCAAAAATTGTTTTATTGGAAAAGATTCCGTTCCCACGTTTTCAATCTTGAAAAGAACATGGGCTTTCTTTCATTCGTGGCGGCAAATTGCATACTGGGAAGCCAGTTTATAATCCTAAACAATAACTACACTCTTGCAAGCCTTCTTTTCGGCATTGGCCTGTTATCTTGGATATTTCTGATCTATTTTTTGTTTGCCGTCCATATCGAAAAGAGATTCAAACCTTCCATCAAGGTCATAAGCGGCACTTGGCTTCTCATTATTGTGGCCACCCAATCCATTTCAATTTTGGGCGTTCAACTGTCGGGGCAACTTCCCGTTTCTTTTGAAGGCATCCTGTTTTTTTCGCTTATGCTGTTTTTTGTAGGATGTCTTTTCTATATCGTGCTTATCACACTTATTATATACAGGCTACTGTTTTTCAAGGTCCGGCCCAAAACGCTTGGCACTCCCTATTGGATAAGCATGGGGGCCGATGCCATCACGGTGCTCTCTGGCGTTGGACTGATCAGTAGGACGCAACAATGGTCTTTTTTAGAAGAACTTTTACCTTTTTTAAAAGGTATGGTGCTTCTTTTCTGGGCTATTGGCACTTGGTGGATCCCGCTGATGGTACTGTTGGGAATCTGGAGGCACCTGGTCAAAAAAATTCCCATTAGTTATGTTTCGCACTATTGGGGAATGGTGTTTCCCTTGGGAATGTACACCGTGTGTACCGTAAAATTATCGCAGGTTATGGAATTGCCGTTCCTAATGCCGATTCCTACCGTATTCCTATATATTGCACTGGGCGCCTGGATTTTGGTTTTTATGGGAATGCTCTCCACTTTCTTGCGAAATTTTTCTCCGAAATAGGAATGGATCTATTCTTTCAGAAGCTTAATAGTATGGTTTTTTCCATTGGATGCAATCTTACAGAAGAATAAACCTTTAGCCTCCTTTGGCAGCGTTACCGTAAAGCTATTTTTTCCCAAGGAAACCTCTGTTATTTCAAAATTTTGTATTGTTCTTCCCAACATATCATATATTTCTACTGAAACGGGCCTTAGATCCTGAGCCATGAAAATAACCGTGGTTGATTCTTTAAAAGGATTGGGATAATTAATACCTTCCAAAGTATTATCAAGAGCAAAATCCTCGACGCCCAAAGTCCTCTGTAAGTTTCTGTCAATACATTCAAAGCCAGCTATCCCGGAAGGATTGTAAACGGTAAATCCTTCGCTTTGGGTCAAGGCCCAGATATTTCCGAAGGAATCTACCGCAATATCTTCCACCTGTTTGTGGGCCAGAGGCGAGCTGCCATCCAAAAAAGTGGTGAAGGTATTGCCAGTTCCGTCAAAATAGGATATGCCGCCGTAATAAGGCCAGGTTTGCGTATTGTGCGCGCTTAGGTAAACATTGTTGGCCGCGTCAAAATCGATGGCGGTCACATAGTCTGCGGCTATGTTGCTGTTACTTTCGTTCCAATTGGTCCAATCGGTCCCATCAAACTTCCACAAGCCGTTGGTTGTACCCAGCCACATATGGTCATTCGCATCAAAAGCAATATCCAGTACATGCTCAATGTCTTGTGGGGTCAAGTCTATATTTGACCATGTTTCATTTTCAAACACATCTATTCCTTGGTAACTCCCAACATACATGGCATTGCCACGAGACGCCAAACTATATGGAGGGCCGGATAGTCCGTTGGATATGTTCCAGACCGTCCAAGTGTCTGCAACCTTATCAAACATGATGGCATTGTTGTCTGCCAGTGCAAAAAGCTTTCCGTCATCGGTGGCATTAAGCTCTCCGATAAATTGCAGCCATGGGGTAGAGTTGGTATTGTCATAGGTTGTCCAGGCCGCATAATCTTTATAATTTCCATCGGGAATGTGGATAATGTAGCCCGAAGTTCCGGCGTAGGCAAACCAAATATCGCCATCGGCATCTTCCGTAATGGAAGTTCCGATGGTTGTGGAATAAAGTGTCTGCGGATTGGGGAAAAGCCCTTCGTTGTTTGGCCCATAAACTTCCCAACTCGGGCAGTCAAAAACCTGGATACCCCCGCTGCCATTGGCGAACCATCGGCGGCCTTGGCTGTCAATAAAAACATCTTCATTAAAATTATCGGGCAGCCCCGTATTGTAGCCGGTATATCGAACCCAGCCCGTACCGTCATTCCTCGCGACAACCCCATAACCAGATACCCAGTAAGTACCATTTTCATCAATATAGGAATCATACATAGTTAAATTCATATATTCAGAAGTCCAAGTAGTGCCGTCAAACAATAAAACGCGGGAGTTGGAACCTTCGGCTATGATAACCTGGTCGCCGCGTATGGCCAGTGACCGTCCTTGAACGTTTGTAATGGGCCAATCGCTCTCGTTGACCTGCGTCCAAGCGGTGCCATCAAAAATATCCACAGCATTGCCCACCAAGGCCCAGACCCTGTTTTGGTCATCAATCGCCACTTCCCATATATTATCTGCCGAAAGGCCACTATTTGCAGAAGTGTAATGTTGCCAGGTAGTGCCATCATAGGAAATAAGACCGTTGTTTGAAGCTATCCACTTCACATCGTTGCCATCAATCGCTATATCCCTTAAATTGATCCCAGGGGGAATGCCCGAGTTTGACGAGGTGTAATAATTCCACGCAGCACCATCAAAATAACCCATCCCGCCCAAGGCCGGGTCGCTATCGGTATGAACGGTCCAGACCGTATCTCCGGCACCTATGGCTATACCTTCAACATTGGTGCTTAAAAAAGGCGTGTTGGCAGTATCATAATGTGTCCAATTCAAGCCGTCGCCAGAGGTGGTGATCCCAGCTTCAGAACCAACCCATATAATACCCGTACTATCAAAGGCGATGTCATAAATCAACCCGTTTGGCAAATACTCATCCGAATAGGTGGACCAATTGGTATAAACGGTGTCTGTAGTGGCAATGCGCACCAAACTGCCCTCATCCGAAGATTCGTAGCCCCCGGTCCAGATATTCCCGAAGGTATTCCCTTGCACAACAAAGTGAAGTGCGCCGCCAATGCCTGTATTTTCCTTACGAATGTAGGCCCAGTTGGGGTCTTGGGCAAAGGCCTGTAAGGTTAACGAAAAGATAATAAAATTGATAAGTACTTTTGTTTTCATACGAGTGGTTTTTTTAACATAACATCTATAGGGGCTAAAACCCTACCTCCATCTTTCTTCAAATTGAAATTTAAGGCATAATTCGATTCTAAAGAAGAAAACAACACACAAAATACTGAATTGTAATGTTTTATGCCAAATGCAATCCTATTTTTTCATATTTAAACCGAAACCTTCAATAGATAGCTCTTAAATAATTAATTTTGTACTTGGCCCAAATGTATGTTGGCCGTTCAGCAAATTTTAATCCCTACTACAAATGAAGTATGATCAAATACCCAGCAAACTCTTTATAAAAAACCGCAAAAACTTTATGGCGCAGATGAAGCCAAAGAGCGTTGCCGTTTTTAACAGTAACGATATTTACCCCATTGGCGCAGATAGCACCATGCCCTTCCAGCAGGCACGCGACCTTTTTTATCTAACGGGCGCCGACCAAGAGGAAACCATTTTGGTGCTTTTTCCCGATGCGCCAAACAAGGACCATCGCGAAATGCTTTTCGTGCGTGAGACCAACGACCACATTGCCGTATGGGAGGGCGAAAAACTCACCAAGGAAAAAGCCACCGAGGTAAGCGGTATAAAATCCATTTACTGGCTGAAGGAATTTGACAAGATTTTCTTTGAAGTAATGACGCAGGCAGAGCGCATTTATTTCAATACCAACGAGCATTACCGCCAAAGCGTGGAAACCGAGACCCGCGAGGATCGATTCATCAAAACCACAAAAGAAAAATTTCCCGCGCACAGTTGGGAACGCAGCAATCCTATTTTGCAACGCCTGCGTTCGGTAAAGGATAAAATTGAAATCGATTTAATCCAAACCGCCTGTAATATCACTGAAAAAGGATTTAGAAGAATCCTGAATTTCGTAGAACCCGGCGTTTGGGAATACGAGATCGAGGCCGAATTTATGCATGAATTTTTAAGAAACCGTTCCCGCGGGTTTGCCTATACGCCCATTGTGGCAAGCGGCAACAACGCAAATGTGCTGCATTATGTTCAAAACAACCAACAGTGCAAGAAAGGCGATTTGCTTCTTTTGGACGTGGGCGCCGAATATGCCAATTATGCCAGCGACATGACGCGGACCATTCCCGTAAGCGGAAAATTCAGCAAACGCCAGCGCGAGGTTTATAATGCGGTAAAGAAGGTAAAGGACGACGCCACAAAAATGTTGGTTCCCGGAAATTACTGGAAGGAATATCACGAGGAAGTAGGAAAATTGATGACCAAAGCACTTTTGGACCTAAAACTTTTGGACAAGGCCGATGTAAAGAACGAAGACCCAAACTGGCCAGCCTATAAAAAATACTTTATGCACGGCACCAGCCACCACATGGGGCTGGACACCCACGACTACGGCATTCTATGGGAGCCCATGGCAGAAAATATGGTCTTTACCGTCGAGCCGGGAATCTATATTCCCGAGGAAGGTTTCGGAATCCGATTGGAGGACGATGTGGTTATCCAGAAAAAGGGCGAGCCTTTCAACCTGATGCGCAATATTCCCATTGAAGCGGAAGAGATTGAGGAGTTGATGAATTAAGTCCCCTAATCCCGAAAGGGGGAATAATAATATTTACTTCATTTGAAGAAAAAATAAAGATTTCAGACCCCAAAGATACTGTGTTCAAATCCTAATCATTTTTCAATTGTTTAATTAATATCTTTGTATTGCAAAAAGAAGGCTTCGTCCAATTCGTTGTACCGAAGTCTATCTACCGGGCGGAGTTTTAC
>NZ_JAQQTG010000036.1 GCF_028561335.1 Aequorivita todarodis
ACAATTTAAGAAAGAAAAGTGCCTAAGAAAGGCCAACTTTGCGTCTAAATTTAAAATTACCAAAAAATCATCGCCATCAACCAAAAAATAAAAAACCGTCCCAATTAGATTATTGAGACGGCTTCTTAAAAAATCAGTTTATATTTTTACTGAAATGCATTCAACCCCGTAATATCCAACCCTGTAATTAAGAGATGAATATCGTGCGTTCCCTCATAGGTAATCACACTTTCCAGGTTCATCGAGTGGCGCATAATACTGTACTCGCCAGTGATGCCCATTCCGCCTAAAATCTGTCTTGCTTCTCGGGCTATGTTGATTGCCATATCCACATTGTTGCGTTTCGCCATTGAAATCTGCGCACTGGTTGCCGTTCCCGCATTTCGCATTACGCCCAAACGCCAAGCTAATAACTGGGCTTTGGTGATTTCGGTAATCATTTCGGCCAGTTTTTTCTGCTGAAGTTGGTATTGCCCAATGGGTTTTCCAAACTGAATTCGCTCTTTCGAATAACGAAGCGCCGTGTCATAACAATCCATCGCGGCACCAATGGCACCCCAAGCAATTCCATACCGTGCCGAATCAAGGCACCCAAGTGGCGCCCCCAAGCCTGATTTATTGGGAAGCAGGTTTTCCTTCGGGACTTTTACGTTGTCAAAAATAAGTTCGCCCGTTGCCGAAGCACGGAGCGACCATTTGTTGTGCGTTTCAGGGGTTGAAAAACCTTCCATCCCACGTTCAACAATTAAACCGTGGATTCTTCCTTCCTCGTTTTTTGCCCACACTACTGCAACCTGTGCGAAGGGTGCGTTGCTGATCCACATTTTGGCACCGTTTAAAAGATAATGGTCGCCCTTATCCTTAAAGTTGGTGGTCATCCCACCGGGATTACTTCCATGGTCTGGTTCCGTCAATCCGAAACAGCCCATCCACTCGCCCGAGGCCAATTTTGGCAAATATTTTTTGCGTTGTTCCTCGGTGCCGTATTTGTAAATCGGGTACATCACCAAAGATGATTGCACCGAAGCCGTACTGCGCACGCCACTATCGCCGCGCTCAATTTCCTGCATAATCAATCCGTAGCTAATTTGGTCAAGCCCCGCCCCGCCATATTCCTCGGGAATGTACGGACCAAAGGCACCAATCTCAGCAAGGCCGCTGATTATCTGTTCTGGAAATTCAGCCTTTTGGGCGTATTCCTCTATTATGGGCGATACGTCGCGCTTTACCCAATCGCGGGCAGCTTGGCGTACCAATTTGTGTTCATCGGAAAGTAATTCGTCAAGATTGTAATAATCGGGAGCTTCGAATAAATCTGGTTTCATCTATAAGTAATTTAAAGGAATACAAATGTAGAAATCACAACCATAAAGACCTACATTTTCAGGTAAAATTCCGCCACTAGTTTTTTATACGCTTCGGTATAATTGTGGCGTGAAGTTTCAATGGAATTTCTTCTTTCTTTTTAACTCTTGAAATAAAAATTTTCATAAATTTAATAGGTTCATTTATAAACTGTTTGATATGAAGAAGGCCTTGATTATTATCGGGATCGTAATTGGAATATTTTTATTACTTATTGTTATAGGCGGAATATTTCTAGTAAATAATGAATCTTCAGATTACAGAAGCCATTACAGCTACACGGATGCAGAATCTTTAAAAAAACAAATAAAGGAATCTGGAAACAATGCGATTGTTATCATTACCAGTCCAAGTTGTCCCGGTGTGCCAGAGTTTATGCCAAAGATTGAGAATCAACAAACATTGTTGGAACAACAGGATGCAGATGTCTATTATGTAGTAGATATGCTAAATAGGGAAACGAATGATTCGTTATTGACAACTGTTATAAACAAGTATAACATCCAATATAGCCCATTGATTATTGATCCATTAAAACATCCCTCGGGTAATTTATTCAATGCTTCTCGCAAATATGATACCTTCTTAAATGAATTGTGTGGTACTTGCAATGACGGCTCATTGGGGTATCCCTTCTATGTTTATTACAAAGCTGGAGAATATATTGATAAGTCCTATTTTTTGAACAATGAGATTTTAGAACGCTTGAATTGAATAATAAATAGGTTTTCGAAGATAAAACCTTACGGAATCAGACTTAGGTTTACATCTTCAAATAAAAATCTTGAACTAATTTTTTATAATCTTCAGTATAATTGTGGCGTGAAGTT
The DNA here is from genome assembly GCF_028561335.1 of Aequorivita todarodis. Taxonomy (GTDB): domain Bacteria; phylum Bacteroidota; class Bacteroidia; order Flavobacteriales; family Flavobacteriaceae; genus Aequorivita; species Aequorivita todarodis. Next base: position 2,196 of record NZ_JAQQTG010000036.1, read on the forward strand.
TCAATGATAAGGTTTTCAATTTTTGGAGAAATCTTTTCAAAAGAAAACTCAAGCATGCTTCTTTTTTCTTCGGAAGTTTCAGTGCCGCGAACCCTACAAATACGCTTCGGAAAAAGATTTACTGCCGAAGCCATTTTTATGAAATTTTCCTCTTCCTTTCGAGGGATGATTACCGCAAAAATACCTGTGTCTGATAGCAAAAGGGAAGCACTTTCAATCAATTCATCAAAAGGAAGCGCATCGTTAAACCGAGCCAATTCTCTTGATGTATTATTTATGGGTTCTCCCCCCTCGGGGGAGATGCCGAAGGCAGAGGGGGACTGAAAAAACGGCGGATTGGAAATAATCAGGTCGTATTTGTCCTCAATTTCTTCAACAAACTCTTCCAAAGAAGCGTGGTAACAAAAAAGCCGATCGCCCCAAGGTGAGTTTTCAAAATTGTCAATGCACTGTTCATAGGCGTTTGGGTCAATTTCAAGTGCATCAATCAGTTCTGCGTTGGAGCGTTGCGCTAATTGCAAAGCGATAATGCCAGTGCCAGCGCCAATATCCAAAATTGAGAACGGATTGTTTTTTATGGAAACCCAAGCCCCCAGCAAAACTCCATCTGTGCCAATTTTCATGGCGCAACGGTCTTGCTCAATGGTGAATTGTTTGAATTTAAAAGGTTTGTTCATTTTTGGTATGAGGTATGAGGTATGAGGTATGAGGTGTGTGGTGTGTGGTAGGATGTAGTTGGTATATGACGTGATGTATTTTTAGTGATTTTATAGAATTCCAATCTCTTCAAACCTCATACCTCACTCCATTACAAGTACATTTCTATCAATCCTTCCGGCACGTCCAAAAGTATGGTCTTGGTTTCCCGGTCCACTTTTATTATGAAATGGTCTATCATCGGGATCAAAATTTCCTTTCCGTTGCGGTCAATTTCAAAAAGTGCTTGTGATGTGGTATCGTTAACGCCCGTAATTTTACCAATCTCTCCGAAAGATTCATCTTCGGCAGTAAAACCGACGATTTCGTGATAGTAGAATTTATTGCCCGTAAGTTTTGGAAGAAATTCCAAAGGCAGATAAAGATGTGCGCCAATCAAGGCATCCGCTTCGGCTTCGGTTTTTACCTCCTCAAAACGCACGCGCAACAGTTCGCTTTTGTGGAGGGAGCTTTCTTCAATAAAAAATGGAATCAGGTTTTTGCGTTGTTCCACAAAAACCGATTCCATTTCAGTAAAAAGTTCGGGTTCGTCTGTATCAAGTTTTATGAGCAGTTCCCCCTTAAAGCTATATTTTCTAACGATTTTGCCTAAGTAGAAGCAATTCTCCTTTTGCATAGCTTGTGCCCGCGCAGGCGGGTATCTAAAATTTATGCTTCTTTTTCGTCTTCCTTAGCTTCAGCAGCAGGAGTTTCCTCTTCCTTAGCTTCTTCAGCAGGAGCTTCAGTTGCTTCAGCTTCGGTAGCAGGAGCTTCTTCCGTTGCGGTTTCGGCAGCCTCAGTTTCAACTTCCTCGGATGCTTCCTCTGCAGGAGCGGCAGCGGCGGCGGCATCAGCAGCACGTTTGTCGCTCACAGCTTTTTCAGCCGCAAGTTTTTCAGCTTTTGCTTTTTCCTTAGCTTCGGAAAGTGTTGCTTTTTTGTGATCGATAGACCCTTTTTTAGATTCCAACCACTCGTTGAATTTTGCCTCGGCTTGTTCCTCGGTCAAAGCGCCTTTGCGAACGCCACCGGCAAGGTGGTTCTTCATTAAAGCTCCTTTGTAAGAAAGAATGGCACGGGCAGTATCTGTAGGCTGTGCTCCGTTTTGAAGCCACTTTACAGCGCTGTCCACGTCAAGGTCAATCTGTGCAGGGTTGGTTGTTGGATTGTAATATCCTATTTTTTCAAGGAATTTACCATCTCTTTTGCTACGGCTGTCTGCCGCGATGATCCAGAAATAAGGCTTCCCTTTCTTTCCGTGTCTTTGTAGTCTGATTTTTACAGGCATAATTTAAATTAATTTTTGGGGTTCCCGACCCCGGTTATAATTTTGTGAAACTCCATTTTAAAAGCGGCGTTAGCCCTTTTAAAATGGAAAGTTGAACAAACCCCGGATATTTTTTCCGGGGTCGCATCAACCCTTTCCTTTTTATCGGACGGCAAAGATAGTATATTTTCTTTTTGAAATTCAACCAATTAAAGTTTTTATTTTACATTTGTCAAAATCCCTAAAATAACCCTTAACCGATGAAAAATATTCTATTTGTTCTTTTAGCCGCTTTCTCCTTTATTTCCTGTGAAGATATAGAAACCAATGATGTTGCTTTGCAAGCCAATGTGGATAACAATTTTTACAAATCCACAGATGCGCGTGCAGCTTTAAATGAAGACGGCAGCCTTACCATTCAAGGGTTTACTGATGAGGAATCCCTTACGCTGCATGTTTCGCGCTTGGCCGAAGGAAATTTTACCATTGCCGAAGGACGCCCCAATTATGCCATTTTTGAAGATATTGGCGGAAATATTTACACGACAAGACCTAATGGGGAAGGCGTGATAACTATTTCGGAAGTGAACGAAGCGAACAAAACCATTTCCGGAATTTTCAATTTCAATGCTTTTCTTCCCGGCATAGACACAATATATGTTTCAAAAGGGACTTTGCACAACGTCTCTTATTCGGGCGGTGATATTATAGACCCGACCAACGCGGGCGCCTTCAGAGCCAAAGTTGATGGCAATCTGTTTTTGCCAATAACCGTAACTTCCCGAAACACGGGCAATACCATAATAACTTCGGGGAGCACGGCAAATGCCACTATTTTGATTTCAGTAACCGCAGATGTGGAGCCCGGAGAATACACTTTGCCTCGGGGAGGTTTTTCCGCAAAATTCCAAGGTGTTAACGGCCCGGAGACAACAGCTGAAGGTTTGGTGAAAATTCTTGAGCATGATACTACCGCTAAAACAATAAAAGGCACATTTTCGTTTATAACAAACAGGACCGAGATAACCGAGGGCCAGTTTGACGTTACATACAATTAACATTTCGTGGTCTTCTTCACGTTGAAAGGTTAAACCTTGTTAATTTACACTAAACTTAGGTTAATAATTCGTTGAAACCCCTTTATTCATGGTATATTAGGGTATATCCGAATGAAGTTGAACAGTTGTCTTTAGAGGAGTGATTATGTTGAAGAAAAACAACTGTATAATTTAAAACGAAAGAGATTATGAAGTTTACTGAAAAAATGTCGAACAAATTAAACGAACTGTTAGAGAAGAATTATGACGCCGAAAAGGGTTATAAGAAAGCTGCGGAAAAAGTGGATAACACAAAACTGAAGCAATTCTTTAACGAACAGGCCCAGAAAAGGTACGACTTCGGTCACGAAATTAAGACTGAAATCAAAAACTACGGTAAAACCCCTGAAAAAGGTGGAAGCACCAAAGGAGCAATCCACAGAACTTGGATGGACATTGAAACCGCCTTTTCTTCAAACAATGAAGAAACCATTTTAGGCGAAGTCCAAAAAGGTGAAAAAGCCGCTGTTGAAGAGTACAATGAAGTGATAAAAGACACTACATTGCCGCCCACCACACAGCAAATCCTGACCAAGCAGCGTGATACCATTCAAAACGCTTGGCAAAGTGCCAAAAACTTTGAAGCCGTAGTATCCTAATAATTTGAAAAAGAAGACCAAAAGACCGCTTTCGGAATTTCCGGAAGCGGTTTTTTTATTGTGAACAACTCGTGATAATTTAACTTCCCAAAAGCTGTTGGTTTTTCTATTTTTACTTCCTCAGTTAAGTGTTAAGTGTTAAGTGTTAAGTGTTAAGTGTTAAGTGTTAAGTGTTAAGTGTTAAGTGTTAAGTGTTAAGTGTTAAGTGTTCACGGCTCTTAACCCAAAATACTGAAATCAACAATCGTTAATCGTCAATCTAAAATCTTCAATTCCAATGTTTTTAATCTTTGATACAGAAACCACAGGTCTTCCCAAACGCTACAATGCGCCCGTAAGCGATAGCGACAATTGGCCGCGCTGTATCCAGATTGCGTGGCAGTTGCACGATGCTATGGGGAATTTGATAGAGCATCAGGATTATTTGGTGAAGCCAGATGGTTTCAACATTCCTTTTGATGCCGAAAAAATCCACGGAATTTCTACCGAATTGGCCACGGCCGAAGGAATTTCCTTGGAAGAAGTCGCTGAAAAATTTCAAGATGCACTTTCAAAAACCAAGTTCATCGTCGGTCAAAATGTAGATTTTGACGTAAACATTATGGGCGCGGAATTTTTCCGATTGGGAATTGAAAACCCACTGCCCAAATTACCCGTTTTGGACACCTGTACCGAAACCACCGCCCAGCTTTGCCAAATTCCCGGCGGGCGCGGCGGAAAATTTAAATTGCCTACTCTTACTGAGCTTCACGAGTTTTTATTTAACGAGCCTTTCGCCGAAGCACACAACGCTACGGCCGACGTTGAAGCAACTACCCGTTGCTTTTTGGAATTGGTGCGCCGCCAGATTTTTACAAAGGAAGAACTCGATGTGCAGCCGGATTACTTCGAAAACTTTTCCGAAGAAAACCCACAGCCCATTGAATTGATTGGGCTGGAGCATATAAATCTGAAAAAGACTTCTGACAGTATCCGAAAGCAAATGCAGGCCGCTTCGGATACCGAGCAAATTTCTTCCGAAGAATTAAAGGAAAACATCGCCACGCTGGAGGATGCACCTTTTGTTCATCTTCATAACCACTCGCAGTTTTCCATTCTGCAATCCACTTCCAGCACGATGGATTTGGTAAATGCCGCCGTTGAAAACAACATGCCCGCCGTCGCCCTCACCGATTCCGGCAATATGATGGGCGCATTCCACTTTGTGCAGGCCGTCGCCAATTACAACAAATCACTTGCGGATTTGCCCAAAAATGAAGAAGATGAAAATCCCCCACAACCCATAAAAGCAATTGTTGGCTGTGAATTTTTTGTCTGCGAGGACCATTTAAATAAAAACCATAAAGACAACGGCTACCAAATCGTGATGCTGGCCAAAAATAAAAACGGCTACCACAATTTGGCAAAAATGGCTTCCATCGCTTACACCGAGGGTTTTTATTACGTGCCGCGAATCGATAAAAATATAGTTGAAAAATACAAAGAGGACATTATCGTTCTCACGGGAAGCCTCTACGGCGAAGTGCCCGGAAAGATTTTGAACATTGGCGAAAACCAAGCCGAAGAAGCTTTGCTGTGGTGGAAGGAACAGTTCGGAGAGGATTTATATGTTGAGATTATGCGCCACAATCAGGAAGATGAAAGGCGTGTAAACGACGTGCTTATTGAAATGGCGCGGCGTAACAATGTAAAAATCGTAGCCTGCAACAACACCTATTATATAAAGAAGGAAGACGCCAACGCCCACGACATTTTGCTGTGCGTAAAGGATGGCGAAAAGCAGGCAACGCCCATTGGCCGTGGCCGCGGCTATCGCTACGGTTTGCCAAACCAGGAATATTATTTCAAATCGCAGGATGAAATGAAGGCTTTGTTCAAGGACCTTCCCGAAGCCATTTTGAATATTGAGGAAGTGGTTTCAAAAATCCAGCCCTTCTCTTTGCACCGCGATGTTTTGCTGCCCAATTTCGGCATACCGCAGGAATTTTTGAATCCCGAGGATATCGATGGCGGCAAGCGTGGCGAAAACGCCTATCTGCGCCATTTAACCTACGAAGGTGCCAAGAAACGCTACCCGGAATTATTGGAGGTTTCCTACGAAGCCTTGACCGATTTTGAAATTCCCGAAAATGCATCGCAGCGCGTAAAGGAAATTAAGCAACGCCTCGATTTTGAGTTGGAAGTAATTGCGAACACGGGCTATCCCGGTTACTTTTTGATTGTGCAGGATTTTATTGCGGAAGCCCGAAAAATGGGCGTTTCCGTTGGGCCGGGCCGTGGTTCGGCGGCGGGAAGCGCCGTGGCGTACTGTTTGGGAATTACCAATATCTGCCCGATTAAGTACGATTTGCTTTTTGAGCGTTTCCTAAATCCGGACCGTGTGAGTATGCCCGATATCGATATCGATTTTGACGATGAAGGCCGAAGCAAGGTTATGGATTATGTAATCAACAAATACGGCAGCAACCAAGTGGCGCAGATTATCACTTATGGTACCATGGCGGCAAAATCCTCCATTCGCGATACCGCACGGGTTTTGGATTTGCCGTTGAATGAAGCCGATCGTATTTCGAAATTGGTTCCAAATATGACTAAACTGAACAAAATTTTTGGTTTGAGCGATGCGGAATTGCGAAGCCGTTTCCGAAGTGATGAGCTTCCGAAGGTAAATGAACTTTTAAACCTTTCCGAAGGAAGTGATCTGGAAGCCCAAACCATAAACCAAGCGAAAATATTGGAAGGTTCCGTTCGCAATACGGGTATCCACGCCTGTGGTGTAATCATTACGCCCAGCGATATTACCGATTTTGTGCCCGTTGCCACGGCAAAGGATTCCGATCTGTACGTAACACAATTTGACAACTCGGTGGTGGAAAGTGCGGGCCTTTTAAAAATGGATTTCCTCGGTCTGAAAACCTTGACGCTTATAAAGGATACGGTAAAACTTGTAAAACACAAGCACAACGTTGATCTGGATCCGGATAACTTTCCGCTCGACGATGAAAAAACCTACGAGCTATTCCAAAGGGGAGATACCGTAGGAATATTTCAATATGAATCTGCCGGGATGCAGAAATATATGAAGGAACTGAAACCCACGGTTTTTGCAGATTTGATTGCGATGAACGCGCTGTACCGTCCGGGTCCGATGGAATACATTCCCAGTTTTGTTCGCAGGAAACACGGCGAGGAGGAAATTGAATATGACCTTCCCGAAATGGAGGAATATTTGAAGGAAACCTACGGAATCACGGTCTATCAGGAGCAGGTGATGCTTTTGTCGCAAAAGTTGGCTGGTTTTACCAAAGGTGAAGCAGACCAGTTGCGAAAGGCGATGGGAAAAAAACAAAAGGCGGTACTGGACAAAATGAAGCCGCAGTTCGTAGCCCAGGCCGCCGAAAAAGGCCACGACCCCGAAAAACTTGAAAAAATCTGGAAGGATTGGGAAGCCTTTGCGAGTTACGCTTTTAACAAATCGCACTCTACTTGCTATGCTTGGATTGCCTATCAAACGGCTTATTTAAAAGCCCATTATCCCGCGGAATATATGGCAGCGGTGCTTTCAAATAATATGAGCGACATAAAACAGGTAACCTTTTTTATGGACGAATGCAAGCGGATGGGATTGACCGTTTTGGGTCCCGATGTAAACGAATCCTTCCACAAATTTACGGTAAACGACCAAGGCGCCATTCGTTTTGGGATGGGCGCCGTAAAAGGCGTGGGCAGCAGTGCCGTGGCAACGATTGTTGAAAACAGAAAGGATGGAAAATACAAATCGGTTTTTGATTTGGCGAAGCGGATTGACCTGCGTTCCGCAAATAAGAAAGCTTTTGAAAATTTGGCACTTGCAGGCGGTTTCGACAGTTTTGAAACCCATCGTGCACAATACCTGCACGACGATGGCGATGGAGTGATGTTTATTGAAAAAGTACTTCGCTATGCGGCAAAATATCAGGAAACGCAGAATTCTTCACAGGTAAGTCTTTTTGGCGATGCCAGCGAAGTGCAAATCCCCGAACCCGAAGTTCCGCCCTGCGAGGAATGGGGCACCATGAAAAAGCTGAAGCAGGAAAAGGAAGTGGTGGGTGTTTATATTTCAGGTCATCCGCTGGATGATTTCAGAATTGAAATGGAAAGCTTTACCAATTGCAAGGTTTCGCATTTCAACCATTTGGAGGATTATCTCAATAAAGAACTGTGTTTCGGCGGCGTGGTCAGCGATGTGCAGCACAGGGAGTCAAAGGCTGGAAAGGGCTGGGCCATTTTCACCGTGGAGGATTATGAGGACAGCTACGATTTCAAAATTTTTGGGGAAGAGTATCTAAAGTGGCGCCATTTCTTGGTTCCGAATAGCTTTATTTATGGGCGTGTTTTTGTGAAAGAAGGCTGGACCAATCGCGAAACTGGTAAAAAGGGCGAGCCGCGACTTCAATACAACAGCATTCAGTTGCTTCATGACGTGATGGAAACCCATGGCAAAAAGTTGACCATCACCATACCTTTGAATGACGTAAAGGAAGGAAAAATAGATTCGCTTAAAAACCTTGTAAAAACCCACAAAGGTGAAAAGCAGCTGTTTTTTGTGGTTTATGAAAATGAGGAAAAAATACATCTCACAATGCCCAGTAGAAAACATAAAATAAACATATCAAAGGAATTGCTGGACGAACTGGATAGGGAGCAGCTGCATTATAAGTTGAATTGACAATAGAAATAACCAATACAATCATTTCCTAAACATATATTAACACTACGGCAAATCGAATAAAATTTAACTATTTTTGACAATCATTAAAAACAAAGATTATGGCATTAGAAATAACAGACGCAACATTTGAAGAAACGGTTTTAAAGAGTGACAAGCCGGTACTGGTTGACTTTTGGGCAGCCTGGTGCGGACCTTGCCGAATGGTAGGCCCCATCATTGAAGAAATAAGTAAGGAATACGAAGGCAAGGCCGTAGTAGGAAAAGTAGATGTGGATGCAAACCAAGAGTTTGCCGCAAAATATGGCGTGCGAAACATTCCGACCGTTTTGGTATTCCAAAATGGCGAAGTAGTGGGCCGTCAAGTTGGCGTTGCTCCAAAGAATGTTTATGCTGAAGCGATTGATTCACTTTTATAAAATATTTCAAAAAAGAAAAATTAAACAATAAAAGGCTTGGCGCATTGCTGGGCCTTTTGTTATTTTAGTGAAATAGTAAATCGCAGATTTACGTTATTGAACTAACCCCGCTGAATAGCGGGGTCTCTTTAAACAAATTTTGAACTTGAATTAAAATGATACCCGCCTTCGCGGGCATGACTATGGAAAAAACAAATAAAGTACAGGATAGAATAGATGGTAAATTACTGGAGGAACGCAAAGTGTTCCTTTGGGGAATGGTGGACGACAAAAGTGCGCGCCACGTTGTGGACAGGCTAATGTACCTCGATGCTTTGAGCCACGACGAAATAAAATTTTACATAAACAGCCCCGGTGGCTATGTTACTTCAGGATTTTCAATTTATGATACACTGCGTGAAATTAAAAGTCCGGTGTCAACCATCTGCACGGGTCTGGCAGCTTCCATGGGAAGCATTTTGCTTTCCGCTGGCGAAAAGGGAAAACGGTTTATCCAGCCGCACGCCCGTGTTATGATCCATCAGCCAAGTGGTGGTGCAAGAGGCGTTGCCAGTGATATAGAAATTACGGCACAGGAAATTTTAAAAACAAAAGAAATCAGCGCGCGTATTTTAGCCGAAAATTGCGGCCAGAAATTTGAAAAAGTGATGAAGGATTTCAATCGCGACCACTGGATGAGCGCGGAGGAGTCTGTGGAGTATGGCATCGTAGATAAAATTTTAAAATAAAAAACCAAACCACTATAGCGTAACGTAATTGTAAAACCAAAAATTTTTTAAATATGAAGAACTTAGCAGTATTATTAGGGATTGCGGCCCTCGTTTTGGTGGGTTGCAAAGACGGTGAAAAGAAAGAAGCCGTTTCGGAAGAAAATATGGAAACTGTGGATTCAACTACTGTAGATTCACACAATTCAGAAAATTCGTTGGATTGGGCCGGAGTGTATGAAGGCACCACGCACTGTGCGGATTGTGAGGGAATCAAAACCGTTTTGGAACTGCGAAAGGACAAGACTTTTATACTGTCTCAGACCTATCTAAGCGACTACGAAGAAAAAGAAAAGGAAATGGGGGAAGAAGGCAGTTTTTCTTGGGACGAAACGGGTTCAAAAATTATTCTAAAAACCAAGGATGGAACCATTCAATTTAAGGTTGGAGAAAACCAGTTGACAATGTTGGATATGTCGGGCAATCTGATTACCGGCGAATTGGCGGATTTTTATATTCTCAAGAAAAAACAGGAATAATTTTTTTGTGAATAGACCAAAAACTGCAAAAGGTGAAAATATTTGATAAAGAGGGATAAGGCCGAGGAAAGCTTTTCTAAAATTTTAAAAACTTCAAAGATTTAAAAAATGAAAAAAACAGCATTCGTATTTGTAATTGCAGCAATCACATTGGTAAGTTGCAAGAATGGCGAAAAAAAGGACACTCCCTCTGTGGAACCTATAGAAACTGGAGATTCGGCTATTGTTGATTCACATAATTCCGAAAATTCCCTTGATTGGGCCGGAATTTACGAAGGCACTACCCCCTGTGCGGATTGTGAGGGAATCAAAACCGTTTTGGAACTGAAGCGCGACAAAACCTTTACACTTTCGCAAACGTATTTAGGCAAGTCTGATAATGAGAATGAATTTACGCAGAACGGGGAATTTGTATGGAACCAAGCCGGTACTAAGATCCGTTTAAGATCTGAGGGCGAAGATTTTCAGTTTAAAGTTGGCGAAAACCAATTGTGGATGTTGGATATGAAAGGGAATACCATTGAAGGCGATCTGGCCGATAGGTATATTCTGAAGAAAAAGGGAGAATAATCCTTGATTATTGAAAAAAGATAAATGACCCTTCGTCCCGAAACCTATCGGGAGCGCTCAGGGTGACAGGATGAATATTGAAAAAGAAATAAACGAGATTACGGGTTTCAAAAACTTGGAACTGCTTGCAAAACAAGTGGTGGAAGGCTTTATTTCTGGCCTGCATAAAAGTCCGTTCCACGGGTTTTCTGCGGAATTTGCGGAGCATAAAATTTACAATAATGGCGAAAGCACCAAGCATATAGATTGGAAACTTTATGCCAAGACCGATAAACTTTATACCAAACGCTACGAAGAGGAAACCAACCTGCGCTGCCATTTGATCGTTGACAACAGCAGCTCGATGCATTATCCAAAGCTGAAGCAGTTCAATATAAACTCGTTGAACAAAATTGGGTTTTCAGTCTTAGCTTCGGCGGCCATCATGAATTTGATGAAACGCCAGCGCGACGCTGTTGGGCTGAGTATTTACAGTGATGATTATGATTTTTATGCTTCGGAAAAAGGCAGTGAGCGCCACCACCAAATGTTGCTTCAAAAGTTGAATGAGGCCTTGCTTTCTTCCGAAGAAAAATCGCAGACCAGAACCTATGAGCACCTTCATTTAATTGCCGAAAAATTGAAACGCCGTTCCTTGGTCTTTCTTTTTACAGATATGTTCCAAAGTGATGCCGAAGCCGAAAAACTTTTTGAGGCGCTTCAGCATTTAAAGTACAACAAGCACGAGGTAATCCTTTTTCACACTTTCGATAAAAAACGCGAAGTAAATTTTGATTTCAGCAATCGTCCCAAACGCTTTGTCGATGTTGAAACAGGCGAATATGTAAACCTATATGCCGATAACATCAAAGAAAATTATGAAAAGGCGGTTTCGGATTATTTTAAGGAACTTCAAATGCGTTGTGCCCAATACAGGATTAAGTACGTCCTCACTGATATCAACGAAAGTTTCAATAAGATTTTAACAACCTATTTAGTGGAGCGACAGAAGTTTGGATGATTTCAGTGTTCAGTGTTCAGTGTTCAGTCGCAGGTTGCAGTTTGCAGTTTTCACAAGTATGATTTTATAAGTAGCGATTGAGATAAATGACTCAAAGCAATTAATTAATTTTTTTTAAAAAAATAGTTTGCGGAAATGAAATGGAGTGGTATATTTGCCACCGCTTAATACGGCAAGGGAGTAGTCCCAAAATGTATAATAACAATTTTTCACTTTGCCCAACTGTTGTTGGGGTCTTCCGAAAGGGAGGTTGAAAATTTGGTCTGGTAGTTCTCCCGATAGTTATCGGGATGGTTAGAATACCTGATGATAGAAATAGATTTGCCTATATCTTTAAATAGGCTGTAGCAATATTAACAATCGACTGTTGTCGGTTCCCGTTTTA
>NZ_JAQQTG010000037.1 GCF_028561335.1 Aequorivita todarodis
GCCAAGTCCGCCAAATCTTTGATCTGGCCGTAATATTGGCAATATGGTTCCAAATCAAAGATTTGGCTAAGTGCCAATCCGAAAATTATTGTATTTTTAAACGCTACGTTTTATACACGGAACGTTGGCTGTAATGTAAAACGACATTCCCGAAAACAAAGAAAATGACCCAATCTGAACTTATAATTTTAAATTTTACAGAAATAAGAAGAAGAAGTATAAAACTTTGGAATGGACTACCTGAGAAATATTATAATTGGAAACCTGACGAAAAAGCAATGAGTGCGTCAGAAATGATAAGACACGTTTTGGAGGCTGATTATGGATGGAATCTTATTATTAATCAAGGTGATATGACAAATTATAAAACACCTTGGGAAAACCGAGCATTTATTAGCCTTACTGATGAACTTGAATTTGCCGAACCTTATAGAAAAACATTTATAGAAAGTATTGAACATTTTTCGGATAAGGAATTAAACGAAACCGAAATCGTTCACCCTGGAAATGGAGACAAGAAAATCCTTGCAAAATATTTGTTACGGATTGGATATCACGAATCAGTTCACGCAGGACAATTTCTGTCGTATTTAAGAGCAATGAAAATTGATAGACCAAACATATGGGATTGAAAAAAACACTACAGCCAACAATGTATTATATTAATTAATCTAATTAAACCCTATAAATAAAGGGTTTACAAAGATTAATTTAAAAAGGGTACAACATAGGTTCAACAAAATTGAATATAATTTAAACCTGCTCTTTCGATGGAAAGATTTTATGAAATGGGTCGTAAAAAAGAATATAAATCATACCTAAATTACCTATAAAAAAGAATACTCTTGGTGCTCTATTATTGCCTTTATTTGTGTACAAACCAAACTCTCCAAACTGTGGTAATTGCTCCGCTGGTATATGGTCTTTTTTAAAAATTTTCTTTACAACATTTAATAAATTCTTGTTTGGATTTATTGTTTTTAAATGTTCTGTGTAAGGCTGATTGTATAAAGAGTCTTCAAGACTTCGTGTACATAGATTTTTGATTTTATGAAAATATATATTATAATCTGATTTGTTTGGAAATTCTTCGCTTTCTGATTTTAAAAATTCAGGATGATGAAATGAATATTCTGGAACTTCATCAATATTTAAATAATCATAAGCAATTGAAGGGGTAGTATCAAAGGACAAGCTGAAGTTATCGCCTAATTTATACTTTAAATCTCGCTCTTCATCTTCAATAAAATTTTGAATTTCATCAAGGATATTAAGCATCGTTTTTCTTTAGGCGTTTTGTATAATAATTATATATACTATCGACAGTAATTTTGTTTGTAGAACGAGCAATAGGCGATAAACCTTCCCTTGCTTCGTTCCAAGGATCTTCTCTATGAGTTAAAAAAACTAATTTTTCATCTGACATAACACCATAACTATCCAAAACAGCAAATAATAATTTTTGCTGATCAGGTGTTAAATCCAATTTATCTAAATGTTTTGAAAGTTCTTTTGATAATTTTTCTTCATCATAACCATATTTAAAATTATCATTTCTGAAAAATTTATCTTTGAAAGTGTTGTAAACTGTTCTGTAAACTGGACCATTAACCCAAGCTTCAGGTAATTCTTCAAAAAAAGTATATTTATCAAACTTTATAATATGCCATACCTGAACATAATATAAAAGCTTTTGAAGTTTTAAAGGACTAATAGATACCCCTTTATTTTGACAATAAAGGATTATAAATTTTACAAGTGTTTTTAAATCTTTGGTTTTCATTTAGTTTTAAGTCACTGCAAAGTTAGAAAAAACAAGTCTTATAACATATACTTATGATAAAAGACTTTTTATGATATTTAAAAAAACCGCTTCTAAATTAATAGAAACGGTTTTCAATATGTATTTAAACTTAAAGTTATTAAGCTGCCGTACCAGAGCCTAAATACACACTATTCGATACTTGTGTACCATCAGCAGAAACAAACGCCATAAATAGCTCTACTGTGTCTCCTGCATAGGTATTTGGTATATTAATCACTTGAGAACCTACAGTTCTATCAGCACCATCAAGAATTGATACGGATTCTTTTTTACTTGGATTGTAAACTAATACCATCGCTTTATCGGTTGCATTTGCATTACCTTCTGCCGAGTTATCATCCCAATCAAAAGTTACTTGTCCTGGTGTTGCTAAATCGGTTGAACCATTTAAAACACTTGACAAAGAACCTCTACTTAATAAAGCTAAAGAATAATCGATTGTAAAGTTAGGTGCGATACCTCCTACTGCATTATTTAATACATAAGACATTGCAGCATTAAATTCTGTTTTCTTAACAGCAAAAGCCTTATATCCAACTTTAATAAAATCGCTTGTCGCTTGAAGATACTCCAATGTAATAGTAAATTTATTACGCTGATTTACCTGTCCTTCTGTTCGTGGATTCGCCACGCTAGCTGGCTTAATTCTGATGTAGTCAATACCTTTCCAACTACCGCCAATAATACTACCTACCTTACCCGATAAGCTTCCTAGAATACCCTGTGGAATTTTTCCCATTTTTATAACAATTTAAAATTAATATTCGTTCGGACTTGGTACGGACTTAACATTGCTTTTAAACCTTGTTTTCGTTACTAATATAACGAGAATTATGCCATTTTGTTACTGTTTTAGGCTTGATAGATGCCTTTGCATTAGGCTTCTTTACTTTGCATTAGTTTGAAACAATTACGAATGTATGCAACCTTTAAAACTGCCATTTTATTAATGACATTTTGTAGCTCTTTTTCCTTTTTATGGATAACCTCAACCGCTTTTATGTGTTTTTGCATCTGGTCGTTGAAGTTATGAGAGGATTTGACGCCATTTTTAAGCGTATTTCTGCAATCATCTACAGAAATAAACGGAATAACACTACCTTTTAAATAATAAGCGTAAAAACCGCCAATTTGCAACATCATAGACAAATGAAAAAGCGTGTTTTTATCTGCTTCGGTTTTTGTGATTACTACAAAACAGTTAGGACAAGGATTTGAGAGCGGTTTTCCGCTGTTAAGCCCTTTGTTTAAGATAAAAAAATGAGGGTTTGAGTAAGTTCTTCCGATTTGGTGGGTTTTCATTTCAAAATAAGACATAGCTATCCAATTAAAAGTTCGCTACGCTCACACATAATTTTTTTGAAAATGAAAAAGAAAAAAATTAAAAAAAGAAAGCCATCCGCTTTGTGGCGTGGATAAGGCTGTCAAGCTTTTTTTAAAAAAGTTTTTGAAAAATTTTATTGAAAAAGAAATTGCATTAATTAAAGCCAAAAGTTGTTTTGTAGTAGTAATAAAAAGTTTTTTAAAAAACCGTAGGCTTGAGCTTTATAGCCTTAAAGCGTTGGCTGTAGGAAGCCACATATATTTGCTATCTTTTATTAATTTAATGTTATACCTGCCAATATTACTATTATAACAAGCATAATGATTGTGAAAAGTTTAGTACCAAAAGAATCATCGCCTTCAGGATTTTCGATTTTATTACCGTTATCATCTAAATCGTGAGGAAAGAATAAATCAAATAAATCTTCAATCATTTGTTTCATACTATAAATATAACTTTTCTGGGGAATTAACACTTAAAAAAATAGGTTTTAATACCGTATTGAGCGTTGGATGAAGCGTTTGTATGGGTAGCGTTTTAAATAGTTGTTTGATAAAACAGCATTTAAACAAGCTACTTATACAGGACTTTTAGACAATAGCTTATTGCTTTTTTGAGGTACGATAAAAAGTAATGTGCTATGGTGTAATACTACACTTTACAAACCTATTTTTTTATTACCGCTGACTTGGGTGGTGGGGAAAAGTGGATTTTATGAGAAACAAAAAACAAAAAGTATAGTTTACAACTTTGTTTATAAATTATATAATTAAAAATACAATTTAATTTAATTTTTATATATTTGTAGAATAAAAAATATCTCTGCGCCAACAGAGATACTAAATTTTCGGTCGTACCGATAATAAATATTTTTTTTCTATGGTACAAATGTACAAAAATAATTTGAATTTACGTCAAAATAAAAGACGCATTGCAACGATAAAGGGTGCAAAATTCGATTTAAAAAGCGAACTTCCTTTAATGTTTAAAGCATTTAAGGAAGCGTATGAACTTTACGAAAGTGAAATCATTAAAACACCTCCAGAAGCGAGAGCGAGAGGTTATGAAGCATCATTGTTGAACTCAAAAATGATACAATGTATACAGAAGTATTTTCCAAATCATTGGAAATTTGGAAAATACAAAAGATTTACACTGCGAACGAATGGCTATATTATATTATTTAAAAAATTAGATAAATATGATAAGCCAATGAATATTAAAACAAAATCAGTGGAAGCCATTTCCAATCAGCTCTCACTACCTTTGTTTAATGATACTAATTTTGTTGAAGAACCTATTTTATTCTTTGGGTATAAAAAGAATAGTATAGGAATTATTTCTGAACCTAAATTAGTTTATGTAGATGAAGAACGAGTGAAGTGGGTTGTAACTGTTGATGATATTAATATTGATAATACAATAGATATGACTACGAAACCACAAAAAGCCGCTACCCCTTTAATAAGAGAAGGGAAAAAAGGCAACAAAAAAATTGGCTAATTATTAACCCTATCGAGTACGACCGATTATTTATTAAAAGAACCTATAAAATAAAGATATGAAAATCAATCACAAACAGTTAACATTTGCGAGAGAATACAGAGGATATTCACAAACAGATTTATCTTCTATGATTGATGGATTGTCACAACCAAACTTATCAAAGTTTGAAAAAGGATTAAGCACATTATCAGATGAATTACTATTAAAAATAGTTTCCTTTTTAGACTTTCCATTTGAATTTTTAAGCAAAAACATATCTAATGAATCAAATACTGCTCATTATAGAAAAAGAACTACCATAACAAAAAAAGACAGAACAGATATTGAGCATAGTTACAAATTAATAGGCTATATAATAGACGAAATGGCTGATTCGTTAATGTGGCCTGATTTTGCTTTTAAAACTTTAGATATAGAAGATGGCTATACACCTGAATATATAGCGAATTATACTAGAAAATTTTTAGGACTAAAACCTAACGAACCTGTAAAAGATATTTGTAATCTTTTAGAGGTTAATGGAATTATTATAGTAGAACTTGATGCTTTTGAAAAATTTGATGGTGTATCCTTTGAAACAGATAATGGTTATCCGGTAATCGTATTGAATAAAAATTTCAGCAATGACCGAAAAAGATTTACTCTTGCACACGAGCTTGGACATTTATTGATGCACTCAATAAACAATCCTGCAATACCAAAACATAGGAAAAAAGAATTAGAAAATGAGGCTAATACTTTTGCTTCTGAATTTTTAATGCCCAAAGCAGCTATAAAAAACTCACTTTATGATTTAAGGTTATCAGATTTAGCAGAGTACAAAAGATATTGGCTTACCTCTATGGCATCAATAATAAGAAGAGCAAAAGACCTCGACTGTATAACAAAAGAAACATACACATACTTAAACATAGAGTTTAGCAGAAAAGGTTGGAAGAAGAAAGAACCTTTTGATATATATATAGACACACCTGAATTGTACAGAAAAGGATATTCAATGCACAAAACAGATTTGGCTTATTCTGATTTTGAATTAGCTACTGGGTTCACTCTGCCTATTGATATAATTAAAAGATACTGTGAAACAAATAAACATCAAACTAGATTAAGAGTATTACCATAGTTTAATAATAACTATTGGTTAACGAAATGAAACAAACAAAGACTTGAGGTAAGGAATACTTGGACTTAACGATGGTTTTGTGCAGCTTGAATGAGATAACTAATATTATTTTCAATTAACCGAAACCTTAAAATGTACAGATGTTTAATGGTAGTTCAAAATGTGGTTTAATGTACGGAATTGCGCGTTGGAATAGCGGATATTTTACATAATACCAGTTATAGCTACAAAATGCATTAACACTGCGATAGCAAACCTTTGAAAAGTGCCGTTTGCTACTATAACTTGTATTATGTAAACATAGCTTTGGGTGGTTTTTGGTGTGAGCGTTGGCAACAGCTCTTTACTTTTTTATTGTACCGATTTATTAAAATATAAACGCTTAAATAAAACAAGTAATGTGCTGTGTGAGGGTTGGCAACCAAAAACTACAAGCGCGTTGGCGAGCGGAACAAAATAAAAGACAGAGGATTTTGAGGCACGAAAAAACTGGGTTTTATTTTGTGGGGAAATTATTATTTAAATAGCTTGTTTTATTAGACTCATTATGTATTCTAAATCATCTGTATTTTTTATAACTAATTCATAATCACCATTACCCCAGTGACCAATATTTGAAACGTCACGCATTAAATTTTTAGGATCATCTAAAAGACCTTTTTTTAAATTTATCCATAATTTCAAACCTTTACGTTGAATACATACATCAGCTATATTAGAGTTCTTTTTAAATGCTATATAGTCCAATTTTGGAACTATCTCTATATCATCAGCTAGATTTACTATTGCATCTCTAAAAGTCTCATACAATTCGATTATATCATCTGATTTATTATTGGTATGGTCTTCTTCTGTATATACTTTAATTTCTCTTGTAACAGCCTCTAATGCAGTATTACTAGATGTAATAGGTTTAATACTTTCCGCTGATTTACTTTTCTTTATTTGATTAATACTAATTAAACTGTTTTCATAACGTTTTACTTCCCATAATTCTATAGCAATATCTTTAAAGTTTGTAGCTGTTTTTTGATTTTCTGTAAAACCTGTTGATACGAATATAACTCTTGTTTGACTCCAGTCTACATCAGTACGCTTTAGTGAGGATTTTAATGTTTCATTATACTCTACAATAAAATCTGCCTTGTTTTCAAGCATTAAACTTAAATAAGTAAAACCTTGATCTACTACACTTATATTTTTATTTCTTTTATATTCAATAATTATAAATGCTTTCGACTGTTTATCGTATGCTAATGTGTCGATACGCTTATTTTTAATTGTAAATTCAGATTTAACTATTTGTAAACCCATTATAGTCTCTAAATTAAATTCAAATAGATTTTGAATAACTCTTTCTAATTTAAAAGGTTTTTCCTCCAACGTTTTTAAACAGTTGTTTTTTTGTAAATTATAAAGAATCATAATTAATTTTAATTTAGATTTTTAAACGTGATTTTAAATAAGTGATCATTACATCTTTAGTTCTTAAACGTTGCGAAATTATTGTAGTACTGCTAGTGTTTTCTTGAGTATATTCATCAGATAAAATGAAATGAACTTCAGTAGAGTTATCATTTTCACTTGGCAACATTAAAGCACTAACTGTTTTATTGTCCTCAATTTTGCTTTTTAACATTTCGTGATATGAATATTGTTTATAATTTAAACTTGCTAAACTGTCAAAATATTTAGCATCAAAAATATACTGTCTTTCATCATCTATAAAATAATGGTCTGGTTCTATTGTAAATCTATTATCAGATTTATCAACATTAAAACTTTTTTTTGAAAAAGTTGTTTTTGAGTTAAAGTTATTAATATCGAAAATCATTTTATTTTCATTATCAATACTTATAAAATGATTATTAAGGTAATGACCAACCATATCCTCCCAAACCAAATTGAAATACTTAATCTTTATATGTATATCTCCACCTTGCCTATGTTCTTTTAAGTCTGAATAAAATTCTATTAAATCAAAAATCAATTTTCTATTCACATCCTTAAAAACTTCATTTTTCATAGATTGAAGATGCTTAACTACATATTCATTGTTTTCAAAAAAATCAAACGATAATTGTTTATGGTTTGTTTTAGGTAAGTTAAATAAAAATGAAAATCTTTCTATAGTATAGTCAATTGCAAAAGCCATACAATCGCTAATAAAAACTTGTTTAGATTTATTTTCTTTGACATAGTATGGGAAATGTAATAAACCTTGACCATTATATATTTTTGCAGATTTACGAATAGTATCTTTCCAAGATATTTTACCTCTGTACCCTATTTTTGTTCTAGTTACTCTTTCTGTATAAATACCAAATTGTTGAAAATAACTATAAATCGAAAAAAAAGAAGCAAAGGGATATTCTGATTCAAATTCTAATTTTTTACCAGCATATTTAAGAGCTTTGGGATTTTGATTTAATAAATACTTTTGAATAACATCGAACAATAATACAATATCGTTTAAAATATAAGTGTCATCATTTAATAATTCCTTTAATGTTTCTTGAGAATAAAAATGCTTCGGAAAAACTACTAATGTTTGGTCTTGCTTACACACTAAACCAACAAAATCATAGACTTCTAAATCTATTTTTTTTTGTTTAAACCTAGTATCTAACCCTTGAATTAACTCAAAATATTTTTTATAATTTTTGTTTACAGAGTTACCATCTTGACCAATTACAATTTTTGCCATTATTTTAAGCTAAACTATTAACTATTTAATAATTGAATAAAGACTTCACTGAAGACATTTTTATCGCTAGAAAACCTATCATATAAATCACTAAAACTTGAAATATCTTCAGCAAATAAACTTATATCCCTTTTAAATGATGCCTTGTGAATATCACTCCATAAATACTGTAAAAGTTTATTTTTTATAATGTTTGAAATAACACTATCAGTAGCATCTACAGGGAATTCTATAAAAAACTGACCAATTTGTTTATCTTCACCTAAATCAAGATATTCCTTACTTGAAATAAAATTGTTTAGCTTCATATAGAAGTCAACCCATTCAGTTTCTTGTTTATCATCTTTTGAATCATAGTAAGCAATGGAAACATTATTCAAAAATACTCCAGTAGCATTATTTTTTACAGGTTTAACACTAACATATTCCCATTCAAACCTTCTTTTAAAAGCTGTATCCATAACAAAGACATTTTGGTCACTTGTATTAACTGTTCCCATAATTATAAGATTAGGGGGTAGTTTTATTTTATTATCTGGAAAATAAGTTATATCCATAGCAATAACATCGTTATTGACAAAATATCTACTATAACCAAATTTACTACCAATTTTATGTCTATCTAGTAATTGAAATACATCTCCAAATATAGCAGCAACGTCACCTCTTGACATTTCTTCTAAAATAAGATATACTTCGTTAGATGTGTCTGAATAAGCTCTTTCAATAGCTTCTGTAAATACACCTTTATTGAATTTGTAACTTATATTTTTTTCTCCGTTATTTTCTTCTACTGTTGGTAATAATTGCCCAATAAAATCAGAGTATGTATATTCTGGGTGAAACGTTACCCTAAAAATATCATTATCACTAACACCTTTTTCATCAATAATCTTATCCACTAAATAGCTTTTACCTGTACCAGGTGCGCCATAAAAAATCTTCTGTTTAAAACTATATTTGATAGATTTCAATTTTGTAGCATACTCATAGAAACTTTTAATATTTTTATTTGTACCTGTTGGATACCACTCATCGAAGGCACTTAAATCTATGTCAAAAAATTCATTAGAAGCTAAACGCAAAGCAGGTAATGCCTTTATACCAAAATAATATGGCTCATTGGTTAAGGGTTCTTCAAGGTTTTTTAATCTTTCTGTTTTAAAAATAATTTTAGCGTTAGCATTATCTAAATCAAAATATTCGTTATCACCATTAAGTTTAAGTAATTCATCAAAATCTTTTAAACTATTAAAGGTATGCTTATTTGCTTTCTTTTGTAATATATCTTTTTCATCTCTATTATATAAATCAATGAAATGAAAACCCAAAAGTTTTGCTCCGACAATATTGATAGCTTTAGACAATATTATTTCTTCCACATCACTATTTAATATATATACAGGAAGGTTTGAAACCTCATAAGTAGGGGAAGTTTCTATTATTTTGATTATGTTGGATATGTAACCCAAGACTTGTTGAGACAAAAAGCCACTACGAGTACCTAATTTAGGTGGTATTAAAAAAAAGTACCCTAATGTATTTTCTTTTTCATTTTGAATTAAACCAGAATATGTATCAAGTTTTATATCTAAAAAATTCACAGAAGAAATATCTAATTTGGGATTGTAAGAATTAATACTGTTTTTTAATTTTTCTAAAAACGTTTCAAAGTTTTCAATACCTTTATCAGCTATTAAATTCAATGAATCTTGCGCGAGCAAAATGTCTTTAAGTTTATCTGAAAATACAATTCGATTACTCATAAATTAAAAATTTTTAATTAAAACTTCGTTTTTAGCATAACGCCAACCTGTTGTGCCTACATCTATTACTTTAAAATTATGTTCTTGAATCCATTCAATTAATAAATGGTTTGTTTTATTTCTATGATGCAACACATTTGAAAGAATAAATTTGTAACCCAAACTATCTAATTTGGTTAAATTACTTAACATTTCAACTTCTGAATCACCATCCCATCCTTTTAAGCCTCGTTTCCCATCATTATAAGACGCACTTGTAATAAAATAAGGTGGGTCAAAATAAAACACAGTATCTTGAGGAAAGCTTTCCCAATCAAAAATAGTATAACATTTGTTAGTTAAAATAACCTTTGATTTAGCTTTGAAATTAAGTATTCTATTTTTTATATCATCACTATATCCAGCAACGCCTATTGGGGTATTAAATTTTTTGGAATTATTAAACCTTATCATATTTTGGAATGAATACATATGAAGCACATACAAATATAAAGTTTTGGAATCCATATCATTATACTCATCCCTTAATCTCAAGTATTCCTCTTTAGCTCCCTTTTCGAGTTTAAAAAATGATATAGTATTTTCTATGTCTTTAATGATTGGCTTCTTATTATTTTTCAACAACCAGTTAACTAAATCAAACACCCAACTATTGATTTCGTTATAAATAACTTTATTTGTAGCAACAATATTGACACCAACGTTAAATGCACCACCCATTACATCAACAAAAGTATCTATGTGTTTGGGAAGTTCCTTAATTATTTGAGGCACAAGTTTATCTTTACTACCAGAATAGTTAAGTGGTGATTTAATAACATTAGTATCTTTTTTGAAATAAATGATCACTTCTTTAAGTTTCTTCCCATTTCGTTTATTACTTGAACGATGATTTTGATATTCTCTATAACTCAAATCTTCAACATAAACTTCACTTTTTACAGAAAACCGTTTTGCTAAATCAACAAGTTCATCAAGAGAAATAATACTTTGATTACTATAACTTATTAAAATATGCTCAAAATTAGCTTGACGAAATAGATCTTCAAATTGTTCATAAGCTTGGTGTTTACGACTATATAAGGACACGCATTTTCCTTTATCCCTTTTCCCACCTACTCCCTTTATGTAAGGAAAATCATATCTAGCAATTGTTTCTAATATATGATAGGCAGACGCGTATTGAGTAACTGAATAAGGTGGGTCTATATAAAGTATATCACCATCTATTTTTCTTAAAAGCTCATTACTGTCTTGATTATAAATTAGATTTTCAGAATCATATTTTTTATGTAAAAATTCTAATGGTTTTATGCAAAATTCTTTTTCAGCTCTTGTATCCCAAAATTTAAAAAAAGCTTCATATGTACCAGAGGTATTTGAAACTTTAGTAACTGACTCTAGCAAAGAAGCTAATAAAAAGTAATACTCATTTTCATTTATAGTCCTATCACAATATAAATCTTCAATTGATATTCTAATACCGTCAATTTTCAACCCATTGGCTTCCGTAAAAAACATTCTCTCACCTTTTGGGGTGTAATTGTTATATACAAAAAAATGTTTGTTAGGCTTAAATTCTTTTTCATTTAACCATTCAAAAACATCCTTGGAATATTTCTTGTTAAAACTTTTAAATTTAGGAATAGAATCATTTAATAATTTAGCTTTACTGAAGACATAGGAATAATACATAAAATCGTTAGATATAATTTTGTATTTGTCTTTAAAGAAATCCCCAACACTTGATGTTCCTGAAAATAAATCCACAAAACTATTACCTTTAATTTTGTATTTATCAATAACACCTTCGATAAAATCTAATAACTTTGATTTATTACCTATATATCTCATTAAAAAACATTAATAACAATTACTAATAAAATGATAATCATATTTACTTTGTATACTTAACCATACACAACCATATATTCGATTAAATAGCATCCTCTAATAATTCTTTAGGGTTAACATTTAAAATTTCTGCTATTTCATATAACACTTCTAAACTGGGTTGATTTCTATTTTGAACATAACCGTTAACGGTATTGAAACTCTTACCTAGCTTATCTGCTAACCATACTTGCTTTATGCCTTTTTCTTCTAAAACTTGCTTAATACGGTTCATAAAGTAAAATTTAAAACAGTAAATATATATGTTTTGCTTGATAATAATATAATGTATTACGTTATATTATTAAATAATATATTTAATATAGATACTTGAGGAATGTGAGGGAATTAAGGAAACTAATCACATTGTGCCCTCACTTCCCTTATTTTCCTCACATTTTTCTTTTGAAGGGTTGTAGTAATTACCCTGTGATTCTCTTAATAAAAAGTTGGTTTTGCAAAGATTAGTGATATATCGTTCTGCTGTTTTTTGCGTAATATCTAATTTAGAAGCGTAGCTGATATAATCTTGTGTAGAAAAACGTAATGGTAAACTATCAATAAATTGTTCTTTTTTGTTCTTGTAATTTATAGCTGTTTTATCAACCGGTAAACTAGAATACACTTTACTACTGTGTTTTATTAAGGCTTTTACGATAGTTAATGTAGATTGAAAATCTTCATCAGAACAGTACAAAGGATTTGAAACATCGCCTGTTTCTAATATCCTTAAAACAGTTAAAATCATACTGATTCTAAACGCTATTATACCCATTCTTTTAATTGAAGAATTATATTCTAAAGGATTTACATTTAGATAGTATAAATTAATTTTTGAAAAAAATTGATTAAATACTTCTTGCTGTTCTTCTGTATATGAAAACTGAATTTCAGTATTTGTGATTAGTTGTCTGTATAACTCATAAAATTCATTACCCAATTGATCGTAATACTCATTTAAGCCTTTTTTAGTGTTAATAGCAAAAACGTTTTTCCAAGTGGTACTTGTAGGCATTTGATAAAACATAAAGCGACTGAATAAACCATTTTCAGCATTTGGCATTAATGCCAAAACTTGTTTTGGTGTTCCTGTTAATGCACAAGACAAACAAGGCTCTTCAATCTCTACATATTCTCTATCTGTTCTACGAAAATATTTTATTGTTTCGTGATGAAATGCATTTCTAAAACCATCGGAATAATCGCCATAATCTGTTTTAAAGTTTTTAGCTAATGTATCTGCTTCGGTTTCAAAAATTAGCCCTCTGCCTTTACTATCATACAATAATTGAAACATACCTGTTGAACTATTATTTGCAGGAATAAACAACATTCTAATAGGTGGTTTTTGAGGTTTCTTTAAGTTTTCATCTTTCGCTTTGTTCTTGTTGTATTGCGCTAATTCTGCATCATATTCCGCTTCCATTAGTTTAGCTTCTTCACGCATTGTTTTGTGAATTTTATAAACCAATCTTTTACAAAATTTTAATTTACCTTTTCCTGAAGCTGCTGCCGCTGTTACAAATAAATACAAATTAGAATATACTTTATCGCCATCATAGATACCGTATATTTTAGGCAAACAAGCACTAATAGCTGTTATAGCACCTAATATCATTATATCCTTTTCCTGGTCTGTTTTAGTATATTTAACTACTTGTTGAAGGAATTGCGGAAGTTGAGGAATTAAGGAAGTTGAGAATGTTGGACTATCTGAATAATCTTCTGAATTGGTTTCTTCATCTGGTATTAATACTTCTTCTTCAATAGGTTCTTTATATGGTTTGATATTATTTTGGTGAGCCATATAATAAAACGTTGAAATATTGATTCCCGTACCTTTCGCTTTTAAACAATTAGTGTATTGTTTATCGCATTCTTGATAATTGTAGTTAATATAAAACCTGCTAATTCTGTGATAGTAATCTCTTCCTGCTTCTCCATATTCTTCTGAAATTGCAAAACCTAAATTTCTCCACGTTTCATAATTACCTGTAATATCGGTTGCTGTTTTTTCTATTTCAGATATATAGGCTTCAATATCATTGCTTATTGAATTATTCTGCTTTATTGGAATTAGTTTCTCTTCTTCTAATTTTATATTGACTTCGAAAATATCTGCCTTTAAATTGATAAAACAATCCGCATCATAAGACATAAAACATAAGCGACAAATATCACTTCCAGAGGTATCTATATCTATATTTAATGCTTGTTCATAATAGGCCACAACTTGGTTGTAGGCTTCTTTGTGATGCTCTTTAGTAGAACTAACTTTTACAATAATTTTTAAGCCTTTACCACTAGGACTAATAAATGACGCATAGGTGTAAGGTGCTAAACGTGTGATTTGTTTAACCTCTTTTAATTGAGATTCTGAAAGTTTATCAATATCCAAAATTACATATTGGCTGTAAGCATCAATTTTATCAATACTTCTACCATTGCTAAAAGTTCCTGATACTGTAAAGGCTTGTAATTGCTTTTTTAATTGGTCTGCTTCCTTTTTATTGTCATTGGATAGTAGGTTTCTTATATCGCTTATTTTGGCTTTATAAGCACCTGATTTAATATCGTCAAGGATTTTTTCTAAAGGCTTATCCACAACCTTATAAATGAAGTCGTTAAAGACTGATACGGCAACTTGCATAACTTTAAGATTTGAGGATTAGTAATTATTTCTTTTCGTTGTGAATGCTTTACGATAATTATTGTCTAATAACTTTTGCACGTCACTCATACGATAATAGATTTTAGAACCTATTTGTGAAAATGAAATAACGCCTTCATCCCTCCAAGTTTGGGCGGTGCGTTTGCTAATATTCATTAGCTGAAGAAATTCTTGATTGTCTAAAAAAGTGTCTTGAGGCTTCTTTTGTTTTTCCTCTAATTGTTTGTTTAGCTCGTCTAAACGATTAACTAAATCTTTGTACTGTTGGGTGCTTAAAATGATTGCTTCCATTACGATATATTTTTAAAATTATACCGCAATATTGCCCTTAACATAGGTAGCTATAGGGTCACCCTTATAATACCCTTATAACAGGTGTATTTTAATGTATTGGATTGTTTTTAATGTACTGTAATGCTTCCTTTTTGTACTTCTCTGATGTTGTAGATGCATCCAATTCTGACTTCAATTCTAAATTTATTTTATCGGCAAAAACATTGCATAAGGTTGATAAACCAATATTCGGAATTATCATTTTTTCTCTTAATGCTTCAATCACACCCCTTAAAGCACCTTTTTTTCTTGGTGTTAAAATACTAGTGCCATTTAGCGTTATACTTAAATCTTCAAGTAACTGTAAAATATAATCTTGTTTGTTAGTTTGTGGTATAAGGGTAGAAAAATCTTTTTTTAATTCTTTTACTGTAGTTTTAGTTGTAGATGTGATACCGCTTTTAAAATCATTTAAGGCATTTATTGTAGCTTCCTTAAATACTTCAAAATGATTTGCATAATGTTTCCAAACGTGCAATGCGTATTTAGATAAATAAGTTTCTTCTTTGTATTCCATATAATTTGGAAACCAATAGGTATCGTGATATAGTCGTTTAAATGCTTCTGCTCTTTTTTCTGGTGTATGGGTTTTAAATTGATTTACTGATAATGTGAGGTATTTATTAATTTCAAAGTCGTTTAATGGCTTGATTCTTTCATATAAGGATTTTAAAAACTCATTGTATAAGTCGCCAGAAATGAAGTTATCAAAATACATAGGGTCAAAAGTGTATTTTTCCCATTCATCATCAAGTTTACGTTTGTATTCTACTGCTTCTATTGCTAAACGTTTTTCTAATTCTTCTACAATAAAAATGTCTTTAGGTTCATCATTTTGGTAGTTGGCGTAGTCAATTTGAATAGGTTGAACCTTTATTTTCTCTTTTGGTTTTTCGAAATGTTCTTTTAGAGATTCACATATTGATTTAAAATGACTTAAATTTTCAAAGCCTTTTATTTCGTGCTGAAAAAAGCCATCGTGATACTCAATCATTAAATTATTTAAGTAGATAACTTTTAACTTTTTTGGGTCTGCTACTTTAGAAAATCCACCTACATTGAATATAGTTAGCTTATTGTCTATCTCTTTAATGAAATGTTGGACTTTAAGTTTATCCTCATCACTCAAATACAAATATTCCAAATTATGCCCAAATTGATTAATAGCATCTTTTATATCCTCGTCTTTTACTTCAAACATAAAATCTAAAGACTTCATTTTAAAAGCTGAATGAATTTCATTTAACAGTAGATCTCTTGAGCTGTCTGTTGAATTTGTTTCTATGTATTGAACAATTTCAAAAAATGACATTTCATTTTTTAAAATAGAATCTATTAGTTCTTTAACTTTCATACTCTAATTGATGTATTTATCTACCGCGTTATCTAACTCACTACTGATAATTTTTGCATATACTTGAGTTATACCAATATCTGAATGGTCCATAAGTTTAGAAACGTGTTCTATACGCATACCATTGTTTAATGCCCTTGTAGCAAATGTATGTCGGCTAATATGAAAGGATAAATTAAAAGGTAATTCTAATTCTTCTCCCATTCTGCTCAAATACATATTACTCAATGAAATTGCTCTATTGGTTATTAAACTCCTGTGTTCTCTATCTTTAAAATATAACTCATCAACTTTAGCAAAAGGAAAAATTATATCGTTTTGCTTTTGGTCTTGGGTTCTGTATTTCTCTAAAATATCTACCGCTTTTTGACCTATTCTAATACTATGCTGTCTTTTCGTTTTTCTTATCGTCTTTGTAATTCTGTGATTTTTGCTATCGTAATGCTTCCATTGTAATTCGATAACATCGCCAAAACGTAACCCTCCAGAAAAAACAGAAAAGATAAACATATCTTTAATAACCTGTGCTTTGTGCTGTTGTGGTACTTCTAAATTCATAAAGGCTTCAAATTGTTCTTCGTTTAAATAACGCTTTGTAGTCTTGTTTTTCTTCACTTTAAACTTGGTAAATGGTACAAGCTCATTGGATATTAAATCTTCTTTTTTAGCTTCTCTAAACATTAAGTTTAGGATTCTAAACGCATAATTTATAGTAGTGTTATTGTTGCCTAATTTAGAACTGCAATGTGATGCATAATCTTTTAAGGTTGTAGCTGTAATATCATCAAACATTATTTCACGATGCCCAACAAACCTTTCAAATTTTTCTATGTTGTTTTTATAGCTTCTGTAAGTAGATAGCGTAACGGTATCTTTTAGCTTTTCGCATCTATCATATGCAAACTCAAAAAAGTTAATTAAGGGTTTACCCTTAATGGCATCTTTTATTCTTCTTGCGGATGTAGATTGATTTCTTCTTTCAAGGTCTGCAATTTCACCTTCTGCATCTGCTATCTTTCTTGAAATGTATGCGTTTAACCTTGTTGAAGATTTATGATTCTTCTTTACTTTTTGCTTATCTTCATCCCATTCATTAGGCTGTAATTTTACACTTAATGAAATGAATTTAGTTTTTCTGTTTTTGATTACACGTAAATAAAGAGGTGCAAGTCCAGCTTTATCTATCTTGTTTTTTCTTAATACTACTTTAATTGAAGACATAAAACCCTGATTAATAAGCGGTGCAAATGGGTGCAACGCAATACGAAGGTACAACAATAGGTACAACAAACCTAACTTTTAGTAGCATTTTATTGCACTATTTTGCATTACCTAAAAACAACAAACCCTTATATATAAAGGGTTTAAAAGCAATTTAGCAAAAATGAGTGATAATACTATATAACAATGTATAACCGCAATTACGGCGGATTCGACTACGTCCGAATCCACTCGGAATTGCTAACGTCAGTGCCAAACCGAAAAACATTAACTTTAATCCCGTAACTGACGGTTATACGAGACCGTTGGCGGTAATTAAAAAAACAAAATATGAAGAAATACTTTTACTCAAATGACAACCAAAAAAACGGACCATATACGTTTGAGGAATTAAAGAATGAAAATATAAAAAAGGAAACCCTCATTTGGTATGAAGGTTTGGATGACTGGACAAAAGCTGGCGATTTAAATGAAATGATACCAATATTAGAATTGAATCCACCATCATTTTCTGAAATAAAACAAGATTCAGAATTAATTGAAAAACCTGAAATCCAATTTGAAGAAAAAAATCAGACATTTAAAAAAGTTGAAACACTAGGACTAAAAAAAGCGAGTCAAGGTTGGATTATCGCAGGATTTATTTTTTCCTTTTTAGGTGGCTTTCTTGGTATTGCGATAGGTTTCAATTATGCCTTTGGCAATTATAAAAAAGAAACAAAAACATTAGGATGGGTTATGGCAGTTATTGGAATTTTTAGTCTTGCAATATGGAAAAGTTTATAAAAACATCTTTAATAGTTTTATTTCAGTTGTTGTTAATTACAAACACTTTATACAGTCAAGCCATATCTGAAAGTGACATTAAAGAATTAGCAGTATCAATTAATCAAAAAGTAAAAGGAACCGATGTTGGCAATGGAATTACAGCAAGAGGTTGCATTGCAGTAGGTCGAACTTTGGTATATCAATATGATGTACCTGAAAATTGGGAAGCCCCAGAAAATGCAAAAGAAGACTTGATTGCCAATTTTAAAACTATCGGAACAGCGAAAACCTTTTTTTTGCAAAATGTAAATGTTGACTTTTATTATTTTAAGAATAATAAAATTGCAAAGAAGGTGAGTATCAATTCAAATGAGTTTTCTACGTACAACTTTAAGTTAGGCGATTATATTAGCATAAAAGACCATCAAAAAGCAAAAGGTGTAAATTTAAAATTAAAAGTTCCAATTGGTTGGGAAATATCTGAAGCAGATAGACCAAATATAGTTAAGAAATTTGTTAACGGTAATAATTCATATATGATATTAATTAAAGATTATATGACCTTTCTTTCAAGAAAGGAAGCTAAAGAAATGTTATCAGACCCAGAATTTAATGACGAACTTATTAATGGAGCTAGTTCATTTTTAAAGAATCCTCAAATTCTAAATCAAAATGTTATAACTGTTGACACTTATCCAACCCTAGAATTTACAGTAAAGGGAAAAGCTGAAAGATTAGGGCACGAATTTGGAATGATTATGAAATTTTGGTTTATTTTTTATGAAGATAAGATTATTATGTTACAAGGTGGAGGGATGGACAATGCAGAATTTAAAGTATTGGAATATCTTTATACATCTATAACTAATTCCGTGGTTTTCCCTGAACAATACAATTAATTATGACAAAATATTTTTATTTGGATGGAGACAAAAAATTAGGTCCTTTCACTATAAAAGAATTAAAAGACAAAAATCTAAATAGAGATTCAAGAATTTGGTATTATGGTTTAGAAGAATGGACTAAATTATCTGATATTATTGAATTAAAAGAAATCTTTAGTTCCCTTCCGCCTGAATTAACAACAAGAAAACATCAAGTTAATAAGGAAATTTTTGGTACTCAAAAAACCCAAAATATAACTTCCCAAATAGAAGTTCCAAAAAAGAAAAACGACACAAATATAAAGTGGATAATAATTGGATTAGTCGCTTTAATTATCATTTTACTTATATATAAATCATTTAAAAATCAAACAGACAATCATTTGTACGAAAGCATATCTACAAGTAGTTATGAATCCGACGAAGACTTTCAAATGTATGTAGATAAATTTTATAGAGATGTTGGCGTTTATGGCATTTTCCCTAAAAAGCCGAAAACAACTATTATAAGATTTGCAAAGTTAGACCAGTTGCACAATACTACTCATATTCACGGTTTATCTTACGGAATTAATGATGATGATAGAATTGAAATTTATATAAATCCTTCGACTTGGAAAAGTTTTAATAAACCAATGCGATATTTTTTAATGTATCACGAATTGGCACACGATATCTTAAACGTAGATGATTTAGATGAAAAAACTATTAATGAGGGAAAATTAATGTATCCAGCCATAGCGGATTATGAAAAAAAGGATATGGATGATTTTATAGAAAGTTCTCACGCACTTTTTGAAGAGATTGCGGAAAAACAATAAAAATGGGATAGAATAACTACCGCCAACACCGTGTATAAGCCATTGCTTGGTCATCGCTCATCTGGAAAATTATTGGGAATTTTCCAGCGCAGTTTTGCACCTTTAATGGTTCGTGCCGAGACACGCAACGGCTCATACACAAAAACGTTAGCGGTCAGGCAAAAAAACGACCCGAGAAACCATTCGGGTTCTTTTTGACATTTTGTATTTTAGTATTTGCTTAAATAAACAAATTGACTACCTTTGTGCTATGGACAACATTTCTTGTATTAGACAACAGGCGGACATTAAGCAAATCAACCGTTGCAAAGACCGAGTTTCAGAACTGAACGGTTCGTTTTACTATTTATCGAACGGACTTGAATTGGCGGGCAACAACGTAAGACTGAAAATCCTGTTCCTGCTTTACGAAGAGAAACAACTTTGCGTTTGCGACCTAAGTGACATTCTTGGAATGACTATTTCGGCAGTTTCTCAACA
This sequence comes from Aequorivita todarodis, assembly GCF_028561335.1. Classification (GTDB taxonomy): domain Bacteria; phylum Bacteroidota; class Bacteroidia; order Flavobacteriales; family Flavobacteriaceae; genus Aequorivita; species Aequorivita todarodis. The sequence goes on from NZ_JAQQTG010000037.1 coordinate 20,677, forward strand.
CCTGCGAAAACTCAAAGACCGAAAACTCATTGAAACAGAAAGGCAAGCACAGACCATTTTCTACTCGCTGACAAACGAGTACAAAAACTTACTTGAACCGTTTTTCATAATACTTGACGAAAACAAAATTTTGGAGACAATATGAAAAAGGACAATAAACTAATCGGAGCAGGACTTTTAACGGCATTCGCTGCTTCTCTATGCTGTATTACGCCAGTTTTGGCACTCATTGCAGGAACAAGCGGACTTGCTTCGTCTTTTTCGTGGCTTGAACCTTTCCGCCCATATTTTATCGGTCTGACAATTTTGGTACTTGGCTTTGCTTGGTATCAAAAACTAAAACCGAAAAAGGAAATAGACTGTGATTGTGAAACTGATGAAAAGCCAAAATTCATTCAGAGTAAAAAGTTTTTAGGAATTGTAACAGCATTTGCAATTGTAATGCTTGCATTTCCCTATTATGCACATATTTTCTACCCCAAGACAGAAAAACAAGTAATAGTAGTTGACAAATCAAATGTACAGACCGTTGAGTTTACAATCAGCGGAATGACTTGTGCAGGATGCGAAGAACACGTAAACCACGAAGTGAACAAACTTTCAGGAATAATCAAATCAACTGCTTCATACGAGAGTGGAAACGCAATTGTAGAATTTGACAACTCAAAAACGAATATAGCTGAAATCGAAACAGCAATTAACGGAACAGGATATTCAGTAACAGACAAAAAGGAAAAATAAAATGGAAATAACTTTGCAATCAACAATCACCTGCCCTAACTGCGGACACAAAAAAGAAGAAACAATGCCGACAGATGCTTGCCAATACTTTTACGAGTGCGAAAACTGCAAAACTGTATTGAAACCACAACAAGGAGACTGCTGTGTTTATTGCAGTTATGGGAGCGAGAAATGTCCGCCAATTCAACAAGACAAGAAATGTTGCTGACCGAAGAAAAAAAGCCCGAACCGCTAACAATGTATATAAAAAATAGGCGAGATAGTAGTAAAATCAAGGGTTATAGCTCGTATCAAAGTTCGTGCTTAACTGAAAGTTTAGTGCTTCAAAATCGCCTACTTTTCATATACTAAACGTTGTGCAACATTTAAAAAAAAAATCCGAACTATTAAATTAAACTAAACAATTATGAAAAAAATCTTAATCATCCTAACAGCTCTGACTTTAGCTTCTTGCGGACAATCAAAAGAAGAAAAATTAATCTCTGATTACGTTCAGACTTTTGGTGATAGCAAAATAGATGCTAACTTCAAAATGAAAAATCTTGAAAAATTAAATGACATTACAGCTAAAGACAGTTTAGCAATATTAAAATCATATTTTGAGGAAAAAAAGAATAATAAGATTAGTCAGTTTCAAGAATCAATTGACTCAAACAAGGAAAGATTAGAGAAATACACAAAAGATTTATCCGAAACAAATCCAAACAATACGAGTATCGTTGAATTATATCAAAAATACATTGACGAAGCAAAATCCGAAATTGAGCGAAATGAAAAAAACATTGAACTTTATCAAACTGACTGCAAGGGAACTTTTCTAGAACCAGTAATAATTGCAATTACGGATTACGAAAATCAAGGCGACAAAGTGTTGTACACGAAATATAAGGCTTCGTATTCTGTAAATAATCCAATGCTGAATAATACAAAACAGGAATTTGAAAGAGAATTTTATATTAATGCTGACAAAACCAAAGTTGTGAAAGCAACCGAATAAAGACGTTACAACATATATAAAACTATTGAGTAACATTAGTAAAGAATCGAATGAGCATACCAAGAAATCATCATTTTGTATCACAAGTTGTAAGCTTCCCCTAATTAGAACTGTTCATTCTTCTAATATTTCTACAAACTTATTATTTTTAATTCTCTTGGGGCTAGCCCCAAGAGAATTAAATTCCGCATATTTTACTGGCGGTATTTTACC
>NZ_JAQQTG010000038.1 GCF_028561335.1 Aequorivita todarodis
GTAAAACTCCGCCCGGTAGATAGACTTCGGTACAACGAATTGGACGAAGCCTTCTTTTTGCAATACAAAGATATTAATTAAACAATTGAAAAATGATTAGGATTTGAACACAGTATCTTTGGGGTTTAACCTATCCAACAATTTTAAATGTAGCATTCAATTTTAAGGCCACAGTGTTTTCAAACGATGTGGTGTTTTTCACTTTCACTTCGCCATTTTCCTGAGTAATATCAATGGACAGCTGCAAATCGGGGTTTTTTTCTGGGTTGATAATGGCCATAAATTTTATGTTTGACGAAACGGCCAAAAACAAATTTTTCCCAGTTGCTTCCTCCGTCAATTCCTTTATAATCTGGATCATACAAACGCCCGGCATCACTGGGTTTCCGGGGAAATGACCTTTAAAAATAGCGTGATCCTTGTTTAAATGGACTTTTGCCAAAATTCCTTCGGCTGTGTTTTCCGTGGCGGTAACTTTATATAATCCTTCGATAAGCATATTATTCATTTTTAAATTTTTCCAAGTCTATCGTTAGCTTGATATTCTTGTGTTTTATGGAAATAAAATCTGCGATATTTCCTTCGTGGGAAGTAAAATCAATCTCCACTTTCTCCTTTGTTTTTGTGGTGTTTACGATTTTTTGAAGCTGTTCCGTTTCATCTTCCAAAAAATAAAAATTAAATCGGTCGCCACTTGTGGTTTTATAAATTCGATGATTTTCAGATTCATAAACCGCCAAAACCTGAGCTTTTTCGTTTACCAACAACCTAAAATCATCCTTTAAAATGTTGACGATAAATTTCTTATCCAAATCGTCCACTATAAAATGCTTCGTAAAAGTATCGCCTTCAAATTGAAAATCAAACAGTTTGCTGCCAAATTCGGTCGTAAAAACCACTCTGTGACTTTCGGGCCCCGTCTTTTTTATGATCAAAATCCCGCCGAAATTCTTTTTGTAAACCTCAATCTTTGCCTTGTAAACATAATCAATTTCAGGGTTTGAAAAATAAGGATTTCCAACCGCTTCTTTATTGAAGTGCACTTGTCGCAAGCCTTCCGTAGTCTTTAACGAACACGATGCCAAAGTGACAATTGCCAAGAAACTAATTGCTAAAAACCGAATCATTAATAGTGCTGTTTAACGTGCGATTGCTAAAAACAATTCGGGTAAAATCCTGCGAAGGCTCCACCATTTTTACTTCGTAAACCTGGGCGTCGTCTTTATTGAAAAGCAGTTCGAAAGAAGCTATATAACCCGCAATTTTTTTGTCCTTGGGAATAAAAACGGCTTTGTTATATTTTGGAGATTTAAAGAACGAGACCGTAAAATCGGCATCATTGAACATATTACCTTTTACGCTATTTACGATAAGCTGATTGAGTTTTTTAAAAAGTTTGCTGTTGCCAATATCCACCTTGCTTTTGGTGCCGCCGTCGTTGATGAGCAGTTGGTCTTCTTTAAAAATCACGCTGTATTGATACGGATTTGTGTATTCCCACTTCACCAGATTGGGCGCCTTAAAAACCATTTTTCCCGAAGTTTTTACGTCATCGGCCAAAAAATCGAGGTGTTTGTACTGCACAAAATCGGTTTTGATGGTCTTGGTGGTTTTGGCCGAAGCGATCACTTTCTCCTTAAAAGCCACAATTTCCGAAGCACTCATCGCAGTTTCCTGCGCCTGGATCGAGCTGCTAAAAGCAATAAAAAATAACATTAGAAAATAATTACGCATAGGCTTCAATTTCGAGCAAACGATCCACCGGAACCGACTGCAGTTTGTGCGGTGGCAAAGTTAACAATAACTGTTCCAATACGGCAACGGATTTTGCGCTGCTGTCGTGCAGTAGAATGATATCGCCCTTTTTTAAGTTGGAAGTGATACGCTTTATAATTTTTTCTTCGGAAATATTTGTAGTGTCAAAGCTGCGTTTGCTCCACCCGATTGAATAATGTCCCGTATTCTTCAATCCTTTTTTAATGTTCGGATTGGTTACGCCGAAAGGGGGGCGAAACAGTTTCAGATCCTTTCCGGTTATTTTTTTTAAAATTGAATTTGTTTGTCTTAATTCAGCAGCAACTTTTTCCGAAGAGAAAAACCCAAAATTTTTGGAATGTGAATAGGAATGATTGCCGATGGTATGGCCTTCTTCAATAATTTGACGGACTATTTCCGGATGCTTTTCGGCGTTTTTTCCTATTAAAAAAAAGGTGGCTTTTGCGTTGTAATTTTTCAGAAGCGCTAAAACTTTTGGCGTGAATTCTGGATTTGGCCCATCGTCAAAAGTGATGGAAATATGATTTTCCGAAGTTTGGTAATTGTGGTTTAGGGATTGCAAATGATAGTTCCATTGAATCTGGAATGAACCGATTGCTGTTATCAAAATCCAAATAAAAACGAACAAAAGATAGAGCCAAACCGGCACCTCCCCAAAAAACCCAAACAGCACCAGCAGCGAAAAAATCACCAAAAAAAGGGCGTTTATGGTATAGAACCTCAGCATTTTTTTAGCAGAACCAAACTGTGGTTTTGGCCGCGGTATTGGTTGTAGCACAAAACCGTTTTAATTTCGGAAGTATTGATTTCGTTGATTTTTACAATTTCGGGAACAGCTTGGGTTTTCAAGATTTTTGAAGCCAACCAAACCCCAAAAGCCGAAACTGTATTGTTTTCGCCCACCAAATGTTTGTAAAAAACCTGTTGGGTTTTATTAAAAATCCCCTCCGAAAGTTGGTCGTAAAAACCGTCAAAATCCACATCGCCGTTGTTTCCAAAAACTACAACGTCAATGTCGTTGGCCTTCAAATTATTTTCTTCCAATAAGTTTTCGATGGTGTCAGAAATCCTATCTTTTTGAAGGGTATTAAAAGTTTCCACGGCAACCAACTCGGCGTAACAGCTTTTTGTCTTTTCATTTGAAACGACAAAAAAATTCGCGCCTTCACTGAAAACAGCGCCCTCGGTTTTCGAGTGCAAAACTTCCGAAATTGAAACCGGTTCGGGTTTTATGTGGTTTATCAATCGATGCACTTTTGTGGTATGCGCGCCCAGTTCCTCCACACCGCCGACTAAAATATGTTCGGCTTCATCATTTTCAAGCTGCATTTTGGCATCGAGCAAAGCAGATTCAAAAGAAATCGCTGAATGCACATAAGTGAAATTATAAGCTTTGCACTCCATCCCCAAAGCAATCTGCCCGGCGACCGTGTTATGGGTGCTTTGAATGAAAGAGGTTGGCGTTAAATACTGCTCGTTGTTGTCAATTATGGCGCTCACAAATTTTTCGGAATCGATCATACAGCCCATTCCCGTTCCGGTGATGATGGCGTCCACGGTTTCAATTCCCGCTTCATCCATCGCAATTTTTGAAGCAACGACGCCCATTTTTATGCCCTTCGCCATTCTTCGGGCGGCGGCGGGCGGAATGTATTGTTTGTAATCGGGGTCTTGGGCGAAAATTACCGTGTCGTTATATTCGGTAATTTCATCCAAAAAAATACCGTTATCATACGTTTTTTGGGGCGAAATGGAAGCGATGCTGTTAATATATGTTTTTCGCATTTTTTGGAATTGCAGTTAGGGCTTTTGAGATAGTTAAAATTATTAGAACCTTTTTATTGACCTAAGACGATAAGACTTAAGACATAGGACGGGAAAAAGAGAATATAAGTAGTTTATTTTCAATCATTCCATTTTAGATTTTTTGGAAGGTTCATTTACAGGATGTGCCTTGGTTTTCATTTTATAAGGTTTCACTTTCTTTTTTTCTTTCATTTCGGCTTCCACTTCCTCGGCGGTCATTTCTATTATTTTGCCATTCCGTTCAAAAACGAAGGGTGTATTTTTGTATTTTTTGAATGCGATGAGTTTCTGAAAAGTCAAATCAAACCCCGCCCTTAATTTAGCTCTGAATTCTTCTCTTTCTTTATTTACGTCCATGATACTTTGCATTTAAAAAATTCCAAATCTTATCATTCTCTATTTTTTCCGAAAATTTCACTCTGTCTGCAACAATCTGATAATTTCCATTTGAATTATCAACAAACGTCCAAGAATCCACCAACGGTTTAAAGATACCGAAAAAGTTTTTCAAACCCTTTTCATAGCGCCTTATAATAATCTTTATTGGAATATCGTGCCCGCCCTCTTTAACTCTCTGTTTTACTCTTTTTATAGCAAGCTCGGGGGAATTCAAGTAGAAGAAAAGTAAGCTTACCTTGTATCCTGCTTTTTGGGCTTCCCCCACAAAATTTTTATAACTTTTGGTTGAAAGCGTAGTTTCAAAAGCGAAATCATCGCCACAATCTATCAATTCTTTTATCCGTTTGAGCATCAACCTGCCTGCTTGAAAGGAACTTTTATCGGGATTGAAAGGTGACAGTCCTTTTGCGATTTCATCGGCATTCACAAATTCATTGCAATTCAAAATCTCGGGCAAAATAGTGTAGGATGCCGTTGTCTTTCCAGCGCCGTTGCAACCCGCGATTATAAAAAGTCTTTTCATCTGTCTATAATATTTGTTCTTTAAAGGACATATGGAACATCCAGTCAGTGATTCCGCTGTGTCTTTGGAAATTAATCATAGATGTTTCATTGTGAATGCCCAAAGAGCAAAGATAACTTAATGTGAAGTTTTTTATTGAAATTACGCTTCCTTTGAAAATATAACCGTAGAGCAATTCCCACCAAAACCAAGGGAGTTTGAAAGTACGGTTTTCAATTCCTTTTGCTTCAATTCCGTTTGGGGAATCATTGAAAATTCCTTCATCGGGGTTTTGAAATTTAGGTTTGGAAAGATAACATTATTTTGAAGTGCCAAAACGGAATAAACCGCTTCAATTGCCCCAGCCGCCGCCAATGTGTGGCCCGTATATGCTTTTGTTGAACTGAATTCCGGCATTTCATCGCCAAAAATCCTAAGAATTGCTCTTCCTTCCGAAAGGTCGTTATTGCCCGTGGCTGTTCCGTGGGCGTTGATATAATCTATTTCCGAAGCTTTTAAACCTGCAACTTTTAGTGCTTTTTCCATCGCCAAAGTCGCGCCATCGCCATTATCGGAAGAAGCGGTTTGGTGAAAGGCATCGTTGGCATTGCCGTAGCCTTTTACGTAGGCTAACACTTTTTTGTTTTCGGCCTTTACAACTTCGTCGCTTTCCAAAACGAGGAATGCAGCAGCTTCACCTAAATTTAATCCTTTTCGGTTTTCGTCAAAAGGCGTGTTGTACGTATCGCTTAAAATCATCAAGGTTTTAAAACCGTTGATGGTAAATTTTGAAAGACAATCTGCGCCGCCCACTACAACGCGGTCCAATCTTCCCGATTTTATAAGCCGGGCACCAAGCATAATTGCATTTGCCGCGGAAGAACAAGCGGTACTAATTGTTGTTACCAAACTTTCCTCAATTCCCAATTGCTCCGCGATTTTCTGTGTGGAATCGCCCGCGTGGTGGCTTTCAATATATTTTTGGGTTTCTTTATCGGTAAGGTATTCGTAATAATATTTTTCGGTCATATCCATCCCGCCCACACTGGTACCGGAAACGATGCCCGTTTTGTATTTTTTGATGTCGGTGATTCCTGCGCTGGCAATCGCTTCTTTTGCGGCGATTACCCCGAGCATCGCAGTGCGGGAATAATTATTTTCCGGCGGAAGGTTTAATTGGGCAATCAATTCATCGTTGGTAAATTTCACTTCGCCAACCATAATTTCATCGCGCTGAATGGTCTCAATATTATCAACGCGCGTGATGCCCTTTCTTTTGTTTATGAGCGCGTCATAATTTTCCGCCACATTGTTTCCAATGGCAGAAATAATGCCCATTCCGGTTATGGCTATGCCTTTGCTCATATAATTAAGTATGGGGAAGACCTACAAGGAGGCCTCCTAATATAGAAAAGACCTACAAGGAGATTTTCTTTTTATGCTCCGCAAAAAGAAAATGACACCTTGCAGGTCAAAAATGTTTACTTCGTGCGGTGTTCCTCAATATAATCTGCCATTACCTGCACAGATTCAAAAATCTTTCTGCCTTCTTTTGGGTCGCTCAAACGGATGCCGTAATCTTTGTCCAGCATCACGATAAGTTCCAGGGCATCGATGGAGTCCAATCCAAGTCCGTCGCCAAACAGGGCGTCATCATCGGCAATGTCTGCAACGGCAACGTCTTCAAGGTTTAATTGTTCTATGATTTTTGCCTTTAATTCTTCTTTTAATTCGCTCATAATGTATTGTATAATCTGGTTATTTCTTCGGTTTTATGTTCAATTTCGCCATCTTTTTCAACTAAATATAAAAAAGCATCGTAGCTATTTTCGTCTAAATCTACCCAACCACAGAGTACTTTTTCGGCTTTACCGCTTCGCAATAAACTGTTGGCGTACAGTTGCAAGTGTTCCGCATTAAAGCGGTCAAAGATAAAAAAACTATTTTCAGAATACAGCCTGTGCTTGATACTTATCTCGCCCATACAAATATTGGGCAGCGTGTAAACAAAAACCGCCGGGCTGGGGAAATATTCCTCACTATTTTCAATAGCGGCTTGGTGTTTTCGGTCAGTGTCCAGACTGGAGGCTTTGTTTGAAAAAATTAAGGCGATATTATTCTCCTCTTCGCTTAAATTTTCACTTTTCAGCAAAACATCTGCCGCCAAAAAAGCGAGCTTGCTGAGATTGTCCATTTTGAAAAATTTGGGATAATCAGTTTGCAAAAATTTATATGCGTTTTTTATAAATGTCGGAAAATTTTCAGTTTGTGCCTCTTGTTCGTCTCCTTCATTATAAAGCAATTCCCCATTCATCCAAATGGATTGGTTCTTTATATTGCAATAGCTTTTTATGTGAAATTGTCCATCCAAAATTTTTCAATTTTTTCCCTCAAAAAGTCTCCTTCGGGGATTTAGCGGCTTTCTTTTCGCAGACCAGCATCGTGTGATATTCCCCCAATTGGATGTCTTCTTTGAGTTTTAAACCTGCTTTATCAATCAATTTTAAGAAAACACTGGCCGGATACATTTTACTGTTTCCGTTGGCAAGCACCGTAAAATAAAGCGAAGTTGCTTCCAAAATAAATTGCGAAGCGCGAAAGGCCTGTCGGTCCGTAAAAGTTTCAACAATCACCAATTCCGCATCGTCATCCATCGCATTTGCGCAGATGCTCAACACTTTTACTATTTCATCTTCAGAAAAACAATCCAAAAACTGGCACATCCAAATCAGGTCTGCGCCCTTTGGAATCTGCGGGTCATCCGAAAGCCAATCAATGGCGTGGCCCGAAATCCTGTCCTTAAAACCATTGCTTTCGGCATTGGCCAAAGCCATCTCCAGCTGTCCCGGCAAATCGACAATTTTCACCTGCACCTCTTCATTATAATTACAGCATTTAATGGAAAATTTGCCCGTGTTGCCGCCTATGTCGAAAAGGGTTTTCGGTTTTCTTTCAAATATTTTTTCCAAAGCCTCGCCAAAAATATCGTCGGAATAATGATGGTCAAAATCAAACCACGACTTTTGTTCGGCCGGTTTCAACTTTGAAAGCCCTTCGTAAATAGTTGGCCATTGGCCGAGTTCCTTTAACCCTTCCGGCTTTCCGGTTTTGATGGACTCGTTTAAATGAAACAAGCCTTTGTAACACACATCGTGCGCGAAATTGAGGTTTACGCTGGCCGTTTCGTTGTAATTCAGAAAATAGCCCACTTTGGTCAGTTCGTACTGTTCGGCATCGTTTTTACTGACAATATTTGAGGTTTGCGCTATTTCCAAAAGCACGCCAACCCCGTAGGGACTAAGGGAAAGTTTTTGTGAAATCTCTTCGGCAGTGGGCCCGCCCGTTTTGCGTTGGTCAAAAATATAATCGAGAATCCCGAGTTTCCGAAGCGAAACCGAAGCCTGAAAAACAAAGGGCGCAAAGGCAATCCGGTGCGCTTCTTCCAAAGCCTCAATGGCGTTCATTTTTTTAGTGGTTGTTTGCATTTATGGTTGGTTAGTTGTTTATTTTTCCAAAAATTACCGCTGTGTTGCAGCCTCCAAAACCTGAAGCTGTTTTCAAAAAAATCTGTAGGTTTTTGGGAGTATTATTTTTAATAATCGTTATTTTTTTTGAGACCCCAAGGTCGGAAAATCCTTTGGAAGAAAAAAGAATATTTTTCTCCATAAAGTGCATTCCCACAATAGTTTCCAACAGTCCCGAAGCGCCCAAAGTGTGGCCAAAATAGCCCTTTAAACTATTGAGCGGCACATTTTCCATTCCCAATCGGTTGAAGGCGATAGCTTCCATTTCATCATTAAAAGGCGTGGCGGTGCCATGTGCGGAAATATAATCTATTTGTGAAGCGCCCAAGTTTGCTTCTTTCAGCGCAGATTTTACACTTCTGAAAAGCCCTTCGCCCGTTCGCGATGGACCTGAAATATGGTTGGCGTCGTTGCAGGTGGCATCGCCCAAAATTGCAACGGCTTCTTTTGGAAGATTTTTTTCTTCGGAAGTAATCAACACACTGGCCGCAACTTCTCCGAGATTGATTCCTGTTCGGTTTTTATCATAAGGTTTGCAGGGCTCTGCCGATAAAGCTTGAAAAGAATTGAAACCCGAAAGAATAAACTTCGTCACCAAATCGCCACTGGTTATAAAAACGTGGTCATATTTTCCCTCGGAAATAAAACGCTTTGCAACCGAAATGGCCAAAACCCCCGAAACACAAGCGTTTGAAAGCACAATCGCTTCATTTTTAAAACCGAAAAAAAGTTGAATTGTTTTTCCCAATTCACTTAAATAGGCGCGACTTTCAAGAAAATTATTGCCTTTTTCGAGCACGTTAATATTTCCTTTTGTGGTTGAAATGATAAGTCCAACTTTTTCATTTAAAGGAATTTTTGAAGCATCGATGACTTTTTTTAAGGAAAGAATCAGCATTTGCTCCAGTTTCATATATTTTGAAGGGTCGCCAATTTTATTGAATTCACTTTTTATCACTTCCGAAGAAATCATCGAGGCGCAGAACGGTTCGGGCAAAAGGGAAGCATCATCAAATTTTCCAAGGCCCGATTTTCCTTTGGAAATATTTTCAACTACGGTTTCGCTGTCAAAACCGAGATTGCTTAAAATATTGTTATGTGAAACGAAGGTTTTGGCCATTGTTACAATCCCATTTTCTTTTTCCATTTTGCAAAAAACTCAGGTTTCGTCAACGAAAGTTCGCCCTGTTCGTTCAAAAAAACCTGAATGGTTTCGCCCAAACAGACCAATCTTCCCTTGGGGTCAAAAATGCGGTATTGAAAAATCATTTTTGCCGCCGGCGAGTCTATAAACGTGGTTTTTATGGTTGCCACATCACCGTAACGCAACGGCAGCTTGTGTTCGCAGGAAGACTTCACAATTGGGGAAGTGTAACCGTTAGCCTTCTGTTCCAAATACGAAATGCCGTGCTCGCGCCCAAAAGCCTCGCGCCCATCCTCAAAATACTGGATATAATTGCCGTGCCACACAATTCCCAAAGGGTCCGTTTCGGTGAAACGCACCCGGATTTCTGATGTAAAACTTATTTCCTTTTTATTGTCAGACGGCATTTTTTCTTCGGTTATAGATTATTGCTATTACGATTGTTGTGAGGAAGAACAACAATAATAACGAAATTTCGGGAAGGATTTTAACAAAACCCACATTTCTTAAAAATACATCGTAAAACGCTTCCAGGCCCCAGTTCATCGGGGAAATTTTGGAAACAAACTGCATAAATTTCGGCATTACGAAAACGGGTACCCAAACGCCACCGAGCGCCGCCAAAATAACCACCGAAGTGGCGCCAAACGGTGCTGCCTGTTCCTGTGTTTTTGCTACGGTGCCAATCAGCAACCCCAATCCTATCGCAGCAAGTCCAGAAAAAAGCGCGACTAAATATAGCATCGGCAACTTTCCGGAAACGTCAACTCCCGGGAGGCCGATTGCGGGAAAAAGAAAAATTCCCACGAGCAGCATCAACGTAAATTGAACGAGACAGACCGCGAGATAAACGATTGTTTTTCCGCCCAAAATGGTAGCATAACTTACCGGAGTGGTGCGCAAACGGACAAAAGTACCTTGGTTTTTTTCTTTTAAAAGGTTGATGGAAAGCGGAACAATGATGAAAAAAATGGCAAACAGCGTCCACGCCGGAACGTTGTGCTGTGCTGAGTTCGGGATGATTTCCTCATTGTTTTTTGTTGGTAGGATTTCCTTAAAGGCGATAAAGTTTTCAGTTTCGAAAATAGGTTCGGAATCGTCTTCGCCCAATTCCGTTTGAAAAGCTTTGTAAATACTTTGCGTTTCAATTTTCGAAATCATTTTGTCGATACCATTTTTCACGGAAGATTTAAAACTTACCTGCGTTGCGGGGTCAAAATACAAACGCACTTCCTTTTGTGGAATCGTTTCTTTTGCAACCGCCAAAGTGTCTTCTTCCAACCCGAATTTGGACAGAATTCCTTCCACATTTTGGTCCACTTTCTTTTGAAGCGAAGCGGAAAGATTTTCGGGAATCACAATGGCGAGTTGATATTTTCCAGAGAAAACAGCCTCCTTTGCCTCTTCCTCGGAAGATTTCTGCAGAATTTCAAACGAATTGGATTCGGAGAGGTTTTCGATGATGTTTTTTGAAACTTCACCTTTGTCATTATCCACCAAAAGCACGGGAATTTTTATATCGCTGATGGTTTTGAAGGTGCTATCCTGCACCAAAGTGATGACAATCAAAAGCAACAACGGCATTATAAAAAGAATCGCGATTCCGCCCAAATCGCGGATTAGCAAAAGCATTTCCTTATATGTTGAAGCCCAAAGTTTATGCATGGTCGCGAAGCGCTTTGCCGGTTTTTGCCAAAAATACTTCTTCAAGATTTTTGGCTTCGGGTTGGTTTTTTATTAATTCCGAAGGAACTCCTTTTACAATAATTTCCCCACGGTCAATAATGGCGACGTGGGTGCAGAAAAATTCGGCTTCGTTTAAATGGTGGGAGGTGTAAACAATGGTTGTTCCTTGTTTATTCAACAGTTTTAAATGGTCAATAATCACATTTTTGGATTGCACGTCTACACCAACAGTAGGTTCGTCCAAAAAAAGCACTTTTGGTTGGTGAAGTATTCCAGCAATCAAGTTTACGCGTCGCTTCATTCCACCGGAAAACGTATCGGTTTTTTTATTTGCGAATTTTGAAAGCCCCATTATTTTTAGATGTTCGTTAATGGAGTCTTTTAAAATTTCGCCTTTAATTCCGTACATACTTCCAAAGTATTCTAAATTCTCAAAAGCGGTAAGTGTCGGGTAAAGCGCGTATTCCTGCGGAACGATACCAATTAACTGTTTCAATTGGTTTTTGTGTTCTTTAAAGTTTAATCCATTTATCGTGAAAGAACCCGAAGTGGGCTTCAGCAAAGAAGTGAGCATGGAGATAAGTGTGGTTTTTCCCGCGCCGTTTGGACCGAGCAGGCCGTAGATTTCGCCTTCTTCAACTTTCAAATCAAGATTTTTAACCGAAAAGAATTCGGCGCCTTTGTATTTTTTTGAAAGTTGGTTTATTTGAATCATTTCACGTTATGTTAAAGCATTTCATCTTTACTCAGTTCTTTTTCAATCTCTTCGATAGATGGAAGCTTTGATTTCAAATTTTTGGGGATGGATTTTGTCAATTGATATTCTGCAACACCTATGGGCTGGGACATTCCACGCAAGGCGTATTCTGCCACCACCTTTGATTTTGATTTACAAAGTAAGATACCAATGGACGGATTATCTGTTTCGGTTTTTAATATTTCATCGACCCCAGAAAGATAAAAATTAAGTTTCCCAACATATTCTGCTTTTAATTCATTGGTCTTCAATTCAATTACTACAAAACATTTCAATTTAAAATGATAGAATAATAAATCGATATAATACTCCTTCTTGTCAATATTCAGAGGCACTTGTCTTCCCACAAATGAAAAGCCCGAACCAAGTTCAAGTAAAAATGAAGTTATGTGTTGTACCAATTGGTCTTCAATATCTTTTTCTACTGCTTTTTCCCTCAAATCCAAAAAGTCAAATTTATAGGGGTCTTTTAATGTTTCCTGAGCCAGTTCGGTCTGGATGGCATTTAAGGTATTTTCGAAATTGGATATTGCCTTTCCCTTTCTGCCATAAAAATCCAATTCAATTTGATGGCTTAATACAGATCGCGACCAACTGTTTTCTATGGTTTTGGCACTATAGAAAAGGGCCTCATCAATCGTTTTTGATTTTGATATAATCAGCAGATTATGCCCCCAAGGAATTTGTCCAACAAGCTGTTGGACTTTTTGATGTTCAACAGTTGCGGTTTGATAAAATTCGTACCATTGCTTCATTGAGAAAAGATTGCTCCTTGAAAAACCTTTTTGATTGGGAAATTCCAACTTAAGGTCGATGGATAATTTTTCAACCACAGAACTTCCCCATTTGGATTGATTGATTTTAAGAGAAATTTCCTTTCCCAAATCCCAATACAATTTGAGCAATTCTGTGTTAACAACGGTTGCGGCCTTCAACTGTGAGGACAAAATTTTTGCCTTTAGATCAGCAATCCACTGGAGATATTCAGATTGGTTTATTTGCATCATTTGTTATTACACAGAGTTGCGCAGAGGAGCGCAGCGTTTCACAAAGAAGGATTTTAATCCTTCGGATTCGGCTTTATTTTATCATTATTCCCCTATTAACAATTAACTCAATAATCATTAACTTCTTCACACCGCCTTTTTCAACTTCTTAAAAAACACCTTTTCCAAATCGGCAATATGGTCTAGCTGGTCAGCCACTTTGTTGTAACTATCGGTTTGGGCGCTACGGTTTTTGTAGATTCTGGAAGCTTCCAAAGCAAAATCGCGCCATAAATCGCCTATCTCGGTCATTTCTTTTGAAAGTTCAATTAAGTTTTCATTGCCTAAAAGTTTTCCGGCTTCCTGTAAAAATGCCGCATAAATATAACGGAAGCCGCCGCCGCCAGTACCTATTTCTTCCTGCATCCGCACCACTTGTCCTAAATAATGGTTTGCGGTTTTAATACCTTTTTTCTTTGGCCACTTTCGGATTAAACCAGCTATTTTGTGAATTCCTTTTACGCCAACATACGAAACTGGCGCGAGCATAGCTTTGCAAGTATCTTTAATTCCTTTCACGATTGCCTTTTCCAGTTCCAGTTTTTCGGGAAAGGAAATCGGGTAATACATATGCCCTTTTGGCGCAAAAGCACCTTTAGCGAAACGCACTTTTTCCAGTTCCTTTTCGGAAAGGGAAGTTACATCTTCCATAACCGGGTCACTAATTAAATAACGATTGCCCTCTTTTCCATAAACCACCATATTGTGGGCGTTGAAATGGAAACGGTATTCATCGGGAAAATACACCAAATTGTAAACCCCAACCTGCAACCCAACGGGATTGTTTTTTTCAAGATTTTCATCCAAACGCGCTTTTGCATCTTTTGGATTGCTGAACTTTTCGCGCTTCATTTTTACGCCTGTACGCTTTGCGAATTTTTTAAAAATATGTCCCGGCAAGGCGCGATAGGTAATTACTGGCGCATGATTTACTTTCAGCAAAGGGATATAACAAAACAACAGCCCGCTCCCAATTCCAAAAACCATGGGCTCACTAATGCTAAAACCGTTGTGCTTCATCAAGTTTGAAACTACGCCGTTTTCGCAGTGTGCAGATTGGTGGTGGGTGAAATCTATTATTGTTTCTGGTTTCAAGTTTCTGGTTTTTTTTGACCCCCGACCCCTAAAGGGGAGAGTTTTGGCTCCCGCCGCGGCGGACTGGGGTAATTTATTTTCAATTTTATTTATAAAACATTTAAACTCATAAACATATCGACTTTTCGTCTTAACCCCGACCCCTAAAGGGGAGAGTTTTGGCTTCCAAAGCGGCGGTCTGACGTAATTTGTTTTAAATTTATTTATAAACTTTTAAACTCATAAACATATAAACTTATCGACTCATCGACCCATCGACTTCAATTCTTCAATTGAAATCTCGAAGACCTCAGCATATTTGTTCAAAGTTTTATCGCTTAATTTTTTAAAAACCGAAGGTTTAAAGTGGCGTTTTACCTTCCATTGCCAAAAGCCAACGTAGCTTGCCAAAATGCCCACGTCCATTTTGTGGAGTTCCATATAATATTCTATGGGGCTGGTTTCGCCCGCAATTACACGCCTTTTTGCATCGGCAATGCGCTCTTTTATTTCCTCGATTGCATTGTTTAATGCTACGGTTTTTGGTTCCCAGCCTGTGCTGTTTTCGGTAGTGTATTCGCCATTATCATCAACGGCATAACAGAGTTCGCGGAAATTTGCGGATTCCAGATTGCTTTTGTCCTGTGGTACTTCCTTTTTCTTCATAATCAGACTTCATGGATTAAAAAATTCATGGTAGAAGATACAATTAATTTTTCATCGAGGAAGGTTTCGGCCTCAAGGCTGCACATTGTCATTTCGCCTGTGTCAAATCTGGAAAGGAGTTTTGCCTTTGTAACAATCGTTTCTCCAACTTTTGGAAGCTGAAAAATCTCTACTTTTTTGATGGCGCTTATGTAGCCAACCAATTTATTGCCTGTTCCCTCCAAATCGTCCTTTTCAAAAAAAGTTTGCCCGACTACGCCCGAAGCGGCTTGGGCAGCGTTTTCAATCAGCCCGGTTTCAGAGAGTTTTCCGTTATCCAAAAAAACGCAATCTTCTGTAATGTGGAATTGGGTGGAAACCGAAGCGTCGTCAATTTCGAGTACTGAAGTAACCATCAACATCGGCTCGCGATGCGGCAGAAAATTGGCAATGTCAATATTTGAAACGTCCTGAGCTCTCATCAATTGGCCAATACGGTTTTCATTTCGCTGGACGCTATAATTTTTCCATCGCATTCGGTTTCGGCAGTTACCAAAGTTACGCCCATTATATCGTGCAGCACATTTACCGTGGTTTTCAGTTCATTTCCAACAGAAGGAAGTTCGAAGATTTCAGCTTTTTTTATTGCCCCGATATAGCCCACGGGAGCATCTTCTTCCTTTAAAAAAAATTGATAGCCCGTATAAAGTGCCACGGTCTGCGCCATATGCTCAATCAAACCCGGCGCGGTAAATTTATTGTTTTCCGTAAAAATGTTTTCTTCGGAAATGGTCAATCCGGCAATAACTCTTTTATCCTCAAAGTGAAGCAATTTGTCCACCATCACAAACGGCGCTTTCTGTGGAATCAATTTTCCGATGAAATCCGTATCCGTTATTTTTTCGGTGAATTGATTCATTTAAACAACCGTTAAATAGGCGTACGAATATGCAAAACGTGCGCTTTCAGGCACTTGCAGAAATATTTTATCGCCCTTTTTCAGTTTTCCGGAATGTACCAATTCTTCCAGCATAAGATAGATGGAGCCAGCGCCCACATTTCCAACTTTCTGAAGGTTCAAAAACCATTTTTCCCAAGGTAAATGAAGGCCTTGACGTTCAATTTCGTTGTACAAATTTTCCTTGAAATAATAGGAAGAAATATGCGGCAGGTAGTAATCAATATCGTCCTCGGTGATGTTGTGCTTTGCCATGGCATCTTTCATGCTTTCCACACCTTTTTGAAGGATATTTTCGCCCAACAATTTCACGTCCTGCTTCATCGCAAAAAGCGACATTTTTCCCCAAACATCTGCTGGATATTCGCTCCAAGGTTTTAGGCTGCCATCTTCAAGTTTGTCGCCACCGGCATACATACAGGTTTCCAACTCAAAGGCGTAACTGTAACCTTCCATCCATTCAATTTTTAAAGAGGTTTCCCCCTTGGGCTCGCTCTCCAAAAGCATTGCGCCAGCTCCGTCAGACAGCATCCACCGCAAAAATTCTTTGTTGAAAGCAAGAATTGGGTGTTCCTCAATTTCCTTCAAATGTGCAACTTCATCCTCAAAAATATCAGACTTCATCCAAGAAGAAGTTCTTTCAGAACCTGTGCAGACCGCATTGTTCACCTGCCCAGACTTTATGGCCAGATAGCCATATTTCAAGGCGTTCATTCCACTGCAGCAAGCCCCGGAAGGCGAGTTGATTTCAAGGTTTCCGTTCTTTAAAAAACCGTGCACCATTGCGGCATGACTGGGCAAAATCTGGTCTGGACTGGAGGTGCCGCAGGACAGCAATTCAATATCGTTTTTGTTGAAAGTTTCATCACACAAAGCCTCAACTGCTTCCGCAGCAAGCTGTGCGTTGTTATGGGTTACGTTTCCATCTTTGTCGATAGCGTAATACCGTGTTTTTATTTGGTTGTTCCGAAGGATGATGCGGCGTGCTTTTGAGGTCTTTCCATTGATAACCCCAAGCTTTTCCTCCATGGCCTCGTTGTCCACGGGCTCGTTGGGCAAAAACTTCGCAATCCTTGTAATGTAAACGTTCTTCATTAATCTTGCTTTAATGCAACAGATGAATAATAGGCTTTGTCCCTTTGTATTTTACGGTACATTGGGATATAAGTGAGCAAAAATACAATAAATACTATTGGGGCTATAAGCCATATTGCAAATAACAAATAATATTTAAAATAAACGAGCCATTTCTTTCTTTCCTCGCCTTCTTTTTTAATTAAATGGTTCGCCCATTTTGTAAAAACCATATTTCCGCGAATATCGGTTGCTATTAGCGATGGGGCAACTTTTACGGCTCCCACGTCCAAAAGATTTTGCTGCAGATTTGAATATTCATTTTGAAGCAAAGCCTCTTTAATGGGAACTCCAAAACGGGAGGCTGCTTCAATATCTTTGTCCGACACTCCCGGTTTTGGGAAAATACCGAGCATTCTGGTTTTTTTACCGCCCATAAGCCAATGCACGATTGTGATAACGCTGATGTGGTTCAGGTTACGGTCCACCAAAGCAATGTTTCCGACCAATTTCGCATGGTTCGCAATTAATAGTTTCTTCACTTTTTCCTGCGCCATTATCCACATATTGCGGCTTGCGGAAACGGTTACCACGGGCGTATTTGCGAGCAATAATTTTGCCTCTTCAGATTTTAAAAACGAATTGATAGGGATGGAAGGCGTTAAATACCAAGTAGTGTAACCCAAAATAACCAAGTCGTATTTATTTTGAAGAATTTCTGATGGAATCGCTTCCAAAGGTGTTGGAATTTGAAGAAAGGTTTCCGGGAAAGCACCGTAAAATTCTTCCTGTTTCCACGGAAAGGGGAATTTTTTCTTCGGAAGTATTTCGCAATAGGAAATGTTAACTTTTTCATCTGAAATTGTCGTGGCAACATGCTTCAGAATATCAAAAAGCTGCCCGGTTTGGGAATAATAAATTATAAGTACTTCCTTCATATTTTCAGCCCTGTAGCTTTCAACAACTTTACAGGTCTAATTTAAATGTTTTTAAATGTTTGGTAAATTGCCAGATAAACCTACAAGGAGGCCTCTTCCGATAGCTCGGAATCGGCGACACCTTGCAGGTTAGTCGTCCGTTTCCCAAAAATCAAAATAGTTGAACCATTGCAACGGATATTTTTTCAGCATCCATTCCACACTTTCGGTATATTTTTTCAGCAACCCTTGCGCATCGCGATTTTTTACTTCCGCTTGACGGGCGTATAAATGATAGTGCTTGTTGGTTTCCTTCATTACATAAACGAACAAAACCGGCACGTTCAGCCTACTGGCCAACAAAAATGGGCCGGCGGGAAAATTTGCTTCTTTTCCCATCAACGATTCAGTCAATACTTTTTGGCCTTTCATATATCTATCGCCTGTAAAACAGACCAATTCGCCATTGCTGAGCGCATTGTTTATCTCAAAAATATGCGACATATCGTCTTTTACCAAAATAAATTTTACGTTGGAACGCAAGGTTACTTTTTCCATGTATTCCTTGATGTTTTGGTGCTCGGCATCGGTGGTTACAAGGCTTATTTGGGAACGGGTATCAATTTCCTCAAAAAAGAATTCGGCGATTTCAAAATTGCCCACGTGGGCGCTGATCATAATGCCCCCTTGCTTTTTGTCGAGAAGATCTATAATATTCTCGACGCCATCACATTCATGGGTAAACCTGTTTTGCAGGCCAGAGGAGATTGCGGCCTTGTCAATAATGGTCTTGCCAAATACATAATAACTTTTATAAATGCTGAAAACACTCTTGATCCAGGAATATTTCAGCCTCTTACGAAAATAGTAAAATATGGATCGGGTACTTTTTCCGGCGAAGAATACGTAATAAAGGGCAACGAAGTAAAGCAGGCCGTAGGCAGCGCGGACACCTAATTTTCTGATAAAAAATATAAAGATTTTATACCCTAAAACGGTTCCTTTGCTTTTGCCTTCCCATTCACCAGCCATAAATTAGTATTGCTATTTCAGGCGACTTTCTTTTCAATCAGGTCGTAAAAATCTTGAAGTGTAATAACATTAAGGAAATCCTCACCAGTCAATTTCACGCCAAAATTGGCCTCAATGGCAACTACCAAATCTACAAAATCCAAGCTGTCCAGCTCCAAAGTTTCCTTTAGGTTGGCTCTTGGTTCAATGTCTTCGGTCTCTACCTCAAACTCATCTACCAAAAAGTAGTTTATCTTCTCAACTATAACTTCTTTATTCATTTTTAATGTGTGCATTTTTTAATTATCAATGCGGAATTGGTTCCCCCAAACCCGAAAGAATTGGACAAAAATACATCAATTTTTCTATTTAACGTTTTGTTAACAAGGTTTAATTTTGAAGCCGCCTCATCCGGCGTTTCAAGATTGATATTTGGCGCTATGAAGGAGTGTTCCATCATTAGCATGGAATAAATAACCTCGCTTGCGCCAGCCATCCAACATTCGTGGCCAGTCATGGATTTTGTGGAACTTACAAAGGGTCCGTTTTCCCCAAAAACATCCGTAATTGCGAGCGCCTCATTTGCGTCGCCAACGGGTGTTGAGGTTGCGTGCGCATTTACGTAATCAATTTCCGCAGCTTGGATGTTTGCCTGTTCCAAAGCCATTTTCATAGCGCGGGCCGGGCCGTCAACATTTGGGGTTGAAATATGGTCGCCGTTTGAAGAAAAACCGTAACCAATAATTTCGCCCAAAATTGGCGCGCCTCTTTTTACAGCGCTTTCGTAACTCTCAATAATTAAAGTTGCCGCGCCACCGCTGGGAACCAACCCATCGCGGTCTTTATCGAATGGGCGGCATGCTTTTACAGGGTCTGCCTGTGTTGAAAAAACCCCGAGCCCGTCAAAACTGCCCATTGCCAGTTCATTAATCTCTTGGGCTCCACCAGAAATGATACAATCCTGCAACCCATTTTTTATAAGAAAATAGGCCATCCCGATGGAATGTGAACCGCTGGCACAGGCTGCACTTATTGTGAAATTAATGCCTCGCAATTTAAAAATGGTGGAAAGGTTCATCGTAACGGACGAGTTCATCGCCTTAAAAATTGCGCCCGAACCCACTAGGGTTGTATCCTTCTTTTCACGAATTTTATCTACAGATTCAATAACCGACTTTGCGGTGCTATCGTTTCCGTAGAGAATGCCCACTTCATTTTCGTCGAGAAATTGTTGGTCTATTTTAGCGTTTTTTAAGGCTTCAATAGTTGCGGCATAGGCGTAAGCGCCTTCTTCACCAAGGCTAACGCGTTCCCTGCGGGAAAGTTGGTCCTTCAAATTGGGTTCTTCCACCCAACCCGTTAAACAGGAACGATAGCCGAAATCCTTTCGCTTTTCGTCGCAAATAATTCCAGATTTCCCTTCATAAAGCGACTGTTTCACTTCCTGCAGGTTTTTGCCGATGCAGGAATAGATGCCCATTCCGGTTATTACTACTCTTTTCACTTCTCCTTCATTTTAAGAATAAATCCCTCCATTAATATTAATAATTTCCCCGGTAATATAGGAAGCTTTGGGCGAGGCCAAAAAGCTCACCACGTGGGCTACTTCTTCTGCTTCGCCAAAACGGTTGGCCGGTATCATTTTTTTCAGTTCCTTTTCGTCAAGTTCAGCAGTCATATCACTTTTTATAAATCCCGGAGCCACTGCGTTAACAGTAATATTTCGTTTTGCAACTTCCTGCGCCAGTGCCTTTGTGGCGCCGATAACCGCTCCTTTTGCCGCGGAATAATTTACCTGGCCGGGAGTTCCTTTTAACCCTGAAACCGAAACCATATTTATAACCCTTCCGTATTTATTTACCAATAATTTTTGGATTAACGCATTGGTAACATTGTAAAAACCGTTCAAACTGGTGTTTATTACGCTGTGCCAATCGTCAGGTTTCATCCACATAAACATCCCGTCCTTGGTGATTCCAGCATTGTTAATTATGACTTCAATGATAGCATCTTTATTGGCTTCATGCCATACGTCAAATGCCTTATTAACAGCTTCGGCATCGGTAACGTCAAACTGGATAATTTCGCCTTTGCCGCCGAGTGCCTCAACTTCTTTTAAGGTTTGTTGGGCAGCATCTTTGTTGCCGTTGTAATTTATAAGAAGGCTGTAATCCAAATCTTTCGCCAATTGAATACAAACTGCGCGGCCAATACCTCGTGAACCTCCTGTTATTAGTGCGTATTTCTGTTTCGTTTTTTTATCTTCCATTTAATTTTTTCTCACAACTTTTTACTGCTAACTGCTTCTGCCCACTGAATACTCTTTTATATTCTATTTTGAAGTATCCACAAACACCTCAGCATTTTGGTGCCATTTGCCAACTACTTGACCTTTTTCATCTATAAAACCCCATTCCTTGTTTTTCTTTACACGGGCAAGACCATTTTGAAATCCCTTTTCGGATCCGCTTTGTAAAAATCCAAACATTCCTATAGATATGTCATATTCCATAGGAATTACAAGCTTTCCAGATTTATCGATAAAACCCCAAAGTTTTTTCTCTTTTACTGGAGCCAGACCATTATCTGCAAAAATCTCGGCGTCTCTGTATTTGGCGTCGATCACTTTTTCACCTTTTTCGTTGATAAAGCCCCATTCCTTTCCTTCATTAAAAGGAGCAAGACCTGCATTAAATGCACGAACCTTGTCATAACTTGGCTGAATTACCCATTCTCCCTTCCCATTAATGAAACCCATTTTCTTATTGCTTCGCGCGTAGGTTAGCGAGGAATCATTGGTAAAATCCCAAATTTTGTCCACCCCGCTGATTGGCGTAAATGTTCCGTTAACGAGCACGCCAAAGCTATCGCCTTTTCGTGCCCAAATACCATTTTTACTGTAATCGCCTATTTCATCATATTCTGCGGGTACAAATACCTCGCCTTTTTTGTTCAGCAATCCCCAAGTTTCACCATTTTGGAATTTCGCATAGCCATTGTTGAAACCTTTTATTTCATCATATTTTGGCTCCAAAATCGTTTTTCCGCTGGTATCCATCAAACCAATTTTTTCACCGTCGCGTATAATGGCAACACCGTCGTCAAAATCGTAATATTTTTCCCTTACAGGTGTATCTAAAGTTTCACCTTTCGAGTTTATATATTTCCATTGGTCGCCCTGCATTACCAGCGCATAGCCAGAATTGAATGCTTTTACCCTATCATATTCGGGCTGGATAACCCATTCGCCGGAAGTATTGATAAAGCCCCATTTTTTGTCTTTCATAGCAGCGGCAAGTTTCCCTGAAAAACTATCTGCCTTTTCAAATTGTGGCTGGATGGCGTACTCACCCGTTTTGTTGATGTAGCCGAACAAATCATTGTCGCGCACCAAAGCAAGTTCCTGTGCAAAAGTTGCTGTTGCGCCCATTAAAAGAATAAGTGCGAAGGAAAAAATTGTTTTCATAATTATATAATTTTTTGAGTTAGTTGAGGAGAGTCGAACAATTTACAAAATTATTCCGTTCTTATTTTGAAGAATCCATCAAAAATTGTTTCACCTTATTTACGAAGGGATACATTGCAACATCTTCCTTAAAAACTGGGACGATTGCACGAATTTCATCATACATTTTTTTGGTTTCGGAAGAAACGCCGTCCTGCACCTTTAGATATTCAATGGCTTGAACGATGGTTATTAGCTCAATGGCAACCACTTCAAAAGCATTTTCAATTACTTTTTTTGTAATAAGCGCCGCATTGGTGCCCATACTTACAATGTCCTGATTGTCATTGTTGTTCGGGATACTGTGCACGTACATGGGGTTGCTGAGCATTTGGCTTTCGGCGGTTGTGGAAGTAGCGGTAAATTGAACGCCCTGCATTCCAAAATTCAATCCAAGTTTTCCCAAATTCACAAAAGGCGGAAGTATATCGTTCAATTTTGAGTTCAATAAATAGTTCAATTGGCGCTCGGCGAGCATCGTCATTTTTGCAACCACTATTTTCAGCTTGTCCATTTCAAGGGAAACATAATCGCCGTGGAAGTTTCCGCCGTGATATACATTTCGTTTTTCAACATCCACAATCGGGTTGTCGTTTGCTGAATTTACTTCTTCAATCAATATTTTTTCAACGGAATTGAGCGTGTCCAAAACAGGTCCCAAAATTTGTGGTACGCAGCGAAGCGAGTAATATTCCTGTACTTTTTCAACAAACACCTCTTCGTTTTTTGAACCGTTGTACAAATGGTGTTCGCGCTTGCGGGTAAGATTGCTGTCCTTTAAATGACTGCGCATCATTTCGGCAATTTGGCGCTGGCCCTTGTGTTTTTTGGTTTCGTTCAATTCAAACGAAAGATGGTCGTCATATGCTTTTACAATTTCATTTATGGCAGATGAAGCTTTAATCATCCAATCCATAATTCGTTTTGTATAAAGCACGTTTACAACGCCAATTCCCGTCATTACTGACGTTCCGTTCATTAAAGCCAATCCTTCGCGCAGCTCCACTTTTATGGGTTGAAGGTTTTCTATTTTGAAAACTTCTTCCGTATTCCTGCGCGCTCCTTTGTAAAAAACTTCGCCTTCACCAATCAACACTAACGCCAAATGGGCAAGCTGCACCAAATCGCCGCTGGCGCCCACACCACCGTGTTCATATATAAGTGGAATAATATTTTTGTTGAGCAATTCGCCCATCAATTTAATGACGGAAGGATGAACCCCACTGTTGCCAAGGCTTAGCGTGTTCATTCGCGCAAGCATGGCCGCACGAACGTATCGTGCCGTAATTGGATTTCCGGTTCCCGAAGCATGGCTGCGAATTAGATTATACTGCAACTGGATGCGTTCGTCGTCCTTTATTTTGTACTGCGCCATCGGGCCGAAACCTGTGTTGACACCGTAAATAATTTTATTTTCAGAAAATTCTTTCAGAAAGTCGAAACTGTTTTGAACTCTTTCTATTATATCTTTGTGAAGTTGGACGGACTCGTTTTTGAAAATGATTTTATCAAAATCGGCTGTTTCCAGTTTTCCTTGTAATGTTGGCATTTATAGTTGAATCAAATGTTCTATTAAATAATTTGGTAACTTTAGAATGCAAATTTAGAATTTTTTAACTATCTATATCTTAATAATATGAATGATATTGCTGTTGATGTGTTAATTATTGGCGCAGGACCTTCTGGCTGCGTTGCTTCTTCCTACTTAAAAAACAACGGAATAAGTTCCAAAGTGGTCGAAAAAAGTAAATTTCCGCGCTTCGTGATTGGTGAAAGTCTCTTGCCGCGCTGTATGGACCATTTTGAGGAAACAGGACTCTTGGATTGTTTGATGGAACAGCAATTTGAAATTAAGGCAGGAGCCCGATTTTTGAAGGATGATATTGTGTGCAATTTCGATTTTTCGAAAAAACACACCCCGGGCTGGGATTATACTTGGCAGGTTCCGCGGGCAGATTTTGACCATACGCTTGCCAAAGAAATAGTGAAAAAAGGCGTGGATGTTTCCTTCGGCCACGAAGTTACTGCCGTGGAATTTGACGAAAAAGGCCATTCCACAACAACCGTTAAAACCGAAGAAGGAAACGAATATAAGATCCGCGCAAAGTTTATTATTGATAGTAGTGGGTACGGCAGGGTTTTGCCGCGACTGCTGGATTTGGACAAGCCTTCTACCCTTGAAGCAAATTCCGCAATCTACACACATGTGAAAGAAACCGAACGCCCCGAAGGTGTAGAGGGAACGCTTATTACCTTTGATGTGGTGAAAGATGAAGTTTGGCTTTGGGTCATTCCTTTTTCAAACGGAAATACGAGCATTGGCTTTGTGGGGCCAACGGAGTTTATTGAATCTTTTAAAGGGACAAATGCTGAAAAACTTAAGGAAATGCTTAAAATCTCTGACTATTATTATGATAGACTCAAGGATTTGGACTTCCTTTTTGAGCCACATATTATCAAAAATTATTCAAAAGCCGTAAAACAACTTTACGGAAAAGGCTATGCCCTTACGGGAAATAGCGCTGAATTTTTGGATCCCGTTTTTTCCTCGGGCGTTACCTTTGCCACGGAATCGGGCGTGAAAGCTGCCAAACTAATAACCAAAGAATTAAATGGCGAAAAAGTGGATTGGGAACAAGATTATACGGGCTATATCATGAAAGGCGTAGATGTTTTTAGGACTTACGTTAGTGAATGGTACACCGGCAATCTTCAGAAAATATTTTTTCACCGTCCCGAAAATCCTATTATTAAAGAGCAAATTTGTGCTGTACTTGCCGGTTATGTTTGGGATGAGACCAATCCGTTTGTAAAAAACCACAACCGTCTTGTAAAAACGGTTGCGAAGGTTATTGATATGGAAAATGAACGGGCATTGTTGTAATTGTAGAATTAAGGCATGCCTTAATTCTACAATTACAACCACCGATATTAAATCAATAACGGATGTTAAAAAATGAAAAGAAGCCGTCTCAATAATCTAATTGGGACGGTTTTTTATTTTTTGGTTGATGGCGATGATTTTTTGGTAATTTTAAATTTAGACGCAAAGTTGGCCTTTCTTAGGCACTTTTCTTTCTTAAATTG
>NZ_JAQQTG010000039.1 GCF_028561335.1 Aequorivita todarodis
TGTTGGTTGTAGGATTGAAAATTGGTATTCATATCTTTGATTGTCAGTACTTAAAGATAAAAAATAACCAATTTTTAAGCAAGCTTTTTAATAGAAAAAGCCGCCCCAGGTTTTGAGACGGCTTCCTGTTTTTTAAGCATTCAGAATTTATTATCCGCCTGCCTCAAGATTTTTCATTTCCTTTTCAATCATATCGTAGAACTGATCGATTTTTGGAAGTACCAAGATACGGGTACGTCTGTTTTTAGCCCTGTTTTCAGCAGTGGTGTTTGGCACCAATGGATCGTACTCTCCGCGACCTGCGGCCACCAATCTTTCCGGGGCAATACCAAGATCCTGCAACGCTCTAACTATGGCAGTAGCACGTTTCACGCTCAAATCCCAGTTGTCCAAAAGAACGCCGCTTCGGTAAGGTACATTATCTGTATGACCTTCAACCATCGCTTCAAAATTAGGCTTGCCGTTGATTACTTTGGCAACTTTCCCTAAAATTTCACGCGCTCTGGAAGAAATTTCATAACTACCGGTTTTGAAAAGAACTTTGTCTGAAAGCGAAATATAAACCACACCTTTTTCAACATTTACCTCAATGTCTGGATCGTTTATACCCACTTCTCTTTTTAGACTGGTTACCAAAGCAAGGGTTACACTGTCCTTTTTGTTAAGCGCGTCCTGCAAACGGGTAATCTTTAGGTCTTTTTCTTTTAGGCTTTCCAATGATTTTTCAAGATTGGTCGCACCTTTGGAGGTCAACATGGTAAGCTCTTTTGAACTTTGGATAAGGTCCTCATTGGTCTTTTTCATGTCTGCCAAACGCTCCTCAAGTTGTTTGGCGCGGGCTGTTGCCGCGGCTCTTTCGGTAAGACAGTCGTTAAGTTTAACGGTTGCCGTGTTCAGCAAATCCTGTGTGTTCTGTTGTTTTGCTTCAAGTTCGGCGTATTTCTTCTTGGAAACGCAAGAAGTAAAGGCCAAACTGGAGCATACTGCTAGAATCAATAGTTTCTTCATAATTTGTTAAGTGTTATATTAGATTGTTTATTTCAATAAATCTGAACCAAAATTATTAAAATACATCTTAGTCTAAAAACGATTAACAATAATTTAGGTTATAGCTGTTTAAAACGTCTCTTTTTAAGGATAAAATACTGAAAAACAATAGATTTGATTTTGAAATAAATTATTTCGGAAGCATTTTCTTTTCTTTTTTGAAGAAATTTTGGAACCAATCCATAAAAACTGAAATGCGCTTTCACTATTGAAAGAAAATGTTTCGGTTTTCCCTGGATTAAAAATTGAAAGGCAGCGATTGCGTCCAATGCCATCCGCAAAAAAATGGAACAGAAAGTACAAGTTCCCTTTGAATTTTTCAGGAGATTAAAAAGTGAGTTTCGAAAATTGTAAAAAGTTTTCTGTGGATTTGAGGCAGATAAAGTAGCACCGCCAACGTGATATACTTGCGAGGTACCTACATATAGAATCTTTCCGCCCTTGGCTTGCAATCGCCAGCAAAGGTCAATTTCCTCTTGGTGCGCAAAATAGTCCTCGTCCAGCGCTCCGGCCTGCCAAAACGCATCGGCTCTTACAAAAAGGCACGCTCCCGAGGCCCAAAAAATTTCAGCGGTATCGTTATACTGTCCCGTATCCTTTTCCAAAGTATTGAAAATCCTCCCGCGGCAATACGGATAGCCGTATTTGTCGATAAAACCGCCCGCCGCGCCGGCGTATTCAAAATATTCCCTGTTTTTGTAATCGAGGATTTTTGGTTGTGCCGCAACTACCGAAGCGTCTTTCTCAAATTCTGAAATTATTGGTTGCAGCCAGTTTTCGGTTACTTCCACATCGCTGTTCAACAAAACGAAAATGTCTTCGGAAAGATTTTTTAAGGCGTCGTTATAGCCTTTCGCATAGCCGCCGTTTACCTTGTTTTGAATGATTTTTACCGTGGGAAAATTTTCGGAAATAAAAGAAACAGAATTGTCAGTAGAGGCATTGTCGGCAACATAGACAGTGGCTTCGGCAGAAAATTTCACCACAGAGGGAAGAAATTTTTCCAACAAATCCCTTCCATTCCAATTGAGTATGACAACGGCTACTTTCACGGGTGTAAAGATAGATTTTTGAAGTGTTTTTTAACGACTTATTTATAATCGGGAATTTCTTTCAAAAAATTGTAGCGTTCATTCGGGAAATCCATTTGGCAGAAATAATGTTCCAAACCGTTGGTAACCATTAAATACTCCGCCTCCAACGCTAAATTATACCGCGCAATTTGGTCAAAGGTATGTTGTGAAATTTCAATTGACGGCGCTTTGCATTCCACAATCAAGAAAATACTGCCGTCATTGTTGAAAACCACGATGTCGTATCGTTTTACGGTGTTGTTCAACTTCAGCTGTTTTTCAACGTTTATAAGGCTTTTGGGATATTTTTTTTCTTTCAGAAGAAATTGAACAGCGTGCAACCGCACCCATTCCTCGGGCGTGAGCACCACGAATTTTTTTCGGATTTCATCAAAAACCAACGTTTTATTTTCGCTACTTTTGAAGCGAAAGGAATATGTTGGAAAGTTGAGTTTTTGCATTTACAAATATTCAAAATTTAATATTCAAAATTCAAAATTAAGTTCCTTCAATCTAAAATCTTCAATCGTAAATCGTAAATCGTCCAATGCCGCTCGACAAAGTAAAATCCATCATCACCGATATAAAAAACGGAAACACAAAACCCATCTACTTTTTGATGGGCGAGGAGCCGTATTATATTGATGGCATTTCAAAATATATTGAGGAAAACGTTTTGACCGAGGAAGAAAAGGGGTTCAACCAAATGGTGCTTTACGGCCGTGATGTTTCGGTAGAAGACATTATCAGCAATGCCAAACGCTACCCGATGATGGCGGAAAAGCAGGTGGTTATTGTAAAGGAGGCGCAGGATCTTTCGCGCACCATAGAAAATTTGCTTCCGTATGCGCTCAGCCCGCAGCCCACAACCGTTTTGGTGCTTTGTTATAAATACAAAACCTTGGACAAACGCAAAAAACTGACCAAGGAAATTGCCAAAACAGGGGTTCTTTTTGAGAGCAAAAAACTTTACGAAAACCAAGTGCCGGATTGGATAAAGCGCGTTCTCGCTGGGAAAGGTTATACAATCACCCCAAAGGCCGCACAAATGTTGGTGGAATTTCTTGGGAATGATTTAAGCAAAGTAAACAACGAACTTGAAAAGTTGCAATTAATTCTAAAGCCCGGCGAACAGATTACACCTCAAATTATTGAGGAAAACATCGGTATCAGCAAGGATTTCAACAATTTTGAGCTTCAAAATGCCATAGGCGAAAAGGATATAAAAAAGGCTTTTGCAATTATTCAATATTTTTCGCAAAACCCAAAAAACAACCCTTTGGTGATGACGGTGGCGTTGCTGTACAGTTTCTTTTCAAAATTGCTGAAATACCATGCGCTTTCCAACAAAGGCGACGCAGCAAAGGCTTTGGGAGTTCATCCTTTCTTTATAAAAGACTACCAAACCGCCGCCCGAAATTATCCTATGAAAAAGGTGAGCGCCATCATTGCCGCCATCCGCGAAGTGGATATGAAAAGCAAGGGCGTGGGTGCCGCCAATCTTTCGCAGGGCGATTTGCTAAAGGAATTGTTGGTAAAGATTTTTAATTGAGAGATTTGTTTTAAAAAAAAATTTAATTGGTGTATTGCGGAAGCCATTTATTCTTAAATCTGTAACTTTAGTGAATATTAAAACTACAAAAAATGAATTACAAGATATCCTTTCGGGAAAGGGCACGGTTAGCTACGGAGCTATTATCCAATCAATTACCGATTACCTTGGAAGAGGCAAGGCTACAAGTGCAGATGCTGAAACAGAACAGCAAAACAAGCAAAAAGAAAGTGATGCGTTAATAAGGTATATTGAGGTTAACGGATTGTGGATAAAGGATTTGGATTTTTCCAAATTCATTGCCCAAGGCGCAGAGCAAAGGGTATTTATTAAAGATGAAAGAACAGTTTATAAACTAAATGATACCATTTATTATGTCTCTTGGGTAGATTATTTTCATAATCTTCTGCTGAACAATTATTTTTTTCCTGATACAGCATATCAACTAGCCGGGTTTTACTTTCAGGACAGTATTCTTTATGCCGTGGTAATACAAAATTTTGTAAAGGCCGACCAACCTACAAACTTAGATTTAGTAGCTCAATTCATGGAAAGTAATGGTTTTGAAAACACTCGAAACCACGATTATTATCATCCACAACTTGGAATAATATTAGAAGATTTGCATGACGAAAATGTACTTACCCAGAATGGAATTTTATATTTTATTGACACTGTTTTTTATATAAAACCTGAAATTTTCTGGCTAAAATCTTAAAAAATAATGCTTAAAATTCTTTAGTTATAATATTATCCAGGTTTACTGGTTAATTGCAGCCGAGGCCTATTTTTTGTCGACCGAATATTTCCCCGCTCCCAAAAGTGCAATCGCAATAAATCCTATTAAATATAGTATAGCTTTCTCCTTAATTCCGAATGGGTCTGCGGCGTGAACCACAAAGGCGGCCACGGCCATTGTAATTATTACGGGAATTGCGGACAATCGCGTTTTGAAACCGATTATTACAAGTATCGGGAAAAACACCTCGCACAACACAGCTAAAATTAAGGTTGCCGTTTCGCCAAGGCCGATGGGGTCGCCAAAGGAAAAATCGCCAGAAATCATTTTTAAAAGTTTCGGAATGCCGTGGGTAAGCATCATTCCACCAAAACCCATACGGAGTAGTAGCAATCCTAAATTATAACTGGCCGTGTTGTTCATTTTTGTGTGTTTTTAAATTTTGGAAACGAATATAGCAAAACATTTCAATCAAATAAGCAAGTAACCCTTTCCAAAAAATTGGCGCACCCCTTTTTAAAACGTATTTTTGCAGCTTCAAAAAAATATTGAATGACAAAAATTAAAGCTTGGGTTGCCGCGGCGAGATTGCGAACGTTGCCGCTTTCGGTTTCGGGGATTATCGTGGGCTGCGCGATTGGTGAATCTGTAAAAAGTCCGGTGCGTTTTTGGGAAACCCTTATTTTTTGGCTCGCCATTTTGGTCACCATAGGTTTTCAGGTACTTTCAAATTTCGCAAACGATTACGGCGATGGCATTCGGGGCACCGACACCGTAAGACACGGCGAAAAGCGTATGGTAGCTTCGGGAATTATTTCACCTAAACAGATGAAAATTGGGATGATTGTTACCGGAATCATCACTTTTTTTATCGCTACATTTTTGATTTTCAAGGCTTTCGGAAATGAGAATTTTATCATTTCCTTTATTTTCTTCAATTTAACAATCGTCTCAATTATTGCGGCGGTAAAATATACTGTTGGGAAAAAGGCCTACGGTTATTCCGGTTTGGGCGATGTTTTTGTGTTCCTGTTTTTTGGGTTACTGAGCGTTTTGGGAAGCTATTATTTATTCACCCACCAACTTCAGTGGCAGCTTTTATTGCCGGCTATGGCAATCGGTTGTTTCAGCACCGCCGTGCTGAACTTGAATAATATGCGCGACATTGAAAATGATGCCGCCGCCAAAAAACATACCTTGGTCGTAAAATTGGGTTCAACAAAAGCGAAAAAATACCACGCTTTTCTGCTGCTTTTTGGAATGTTTTGCGCTGTGCTCTACACTATCATAAAT
This sequence comes from Aequorivita todarodis, assembly GCF_028561335.1. Classification (GTDB taxonomy): domain Bacteria; phylum Bacteroidota; class Bacteroidia; order Flavobacteriales; family Flavobacteriaceae; genus Aequorivita; species Aequorivita todarodis. Next base: position 5,705 of record NZ_JAQQTG010000039.1, read on the forward strand.
TATCGGGAACCCCTGCAATTTATATACTTAATCGCTTTTATTCCTTTCCTTTTAAATATAAAAACGGTTTTTAAAAACAAATCACCAATGTTGCTTGATGGCGAATTGAAGAAGGTTGCGCTCAGTACTTTTTTGTTTGCAATCTTGTTTAGTATATTTATGTGATAAAAAAAGAAATTATGAAGATTACATTTTACGGACAAAATTGCCTCGGGATTGAAATTAAGGGAAAGCACATTTTGGTAGATCCCTTTATTAGCGGAAACGAGCTTGCAAAAGATAAAATAGACATCAACCAGTTAAAGGCAGATTATATTCTTTTGACCCACGCCCACCAAGACCATACGCTGGATGCGGAAGCTATCGCAAAAAATACGGGAGCGGTAATTGTGAGCAATTTTGAGATTGCAAACCATTATGAGGAAAAAGGCATTGAAGTACACCCGATGAACCACGGCGGAAGCTGGAAGTTTGAATTTGGAAAGGTAAAATACGTAATTGCCCACCACACCAGCTCTTTCCCTGATGGCTGTTACGGCGGCCAACCCGGCGGTTTTGTGATTGAGGGCGAACATAAAAACATTTACATCGCGGGTGACACAGCGTTGACGATGGATATGAAATTGATCCCGATGCGCACAAAGTTGGATTTGGCAATTCTCCCCATAGGCGACAATTTCACCATGGGTATTGACGATGCCATCATTGCCAGCGATTTTGTGCAGTGCGATAAGGTTTTGGGCGTGCATTATGACACGTTTGGATATATCGAAATAGACCACGAAGAGGCAAAACGTAAGTTTTATGACGCCAATAAGGATTTGATGTTGCTGGAAATTGGGGAGTCGATAGAACTTTAAAAATCACAAATCACAAATCACAAATCACAAATTTCAAAGAGGACATTTTTTGGAATTTGGAATTTGTGATTTGGTGCTTCATTCTTAAACTAACAATATAATGATAGCCACTTTTCAAAAACACATCCTAAACTTCAAACGCCCCAGCGGCACTTCACGCGGTGTTTTAAATACCAAGGAAACCTATTTTCTTATTCTGAAAACCGAAGATGGTTTCGGAGTGGGCGAGTGCGGCTTGCTTCGCGGTTTGAGTGTTGACGACCGCCCCGATTACGAAGAAGAACTTACAGGCGTGTGTGAAAACATAGAATTGGGCGTGAGTGAAGCAGATTTATACGAAGCCTTGGAGGAATTTCCGTCGATACAATTTGGGGTTGAAACCGCTTTTAAATCGTTGCATTCAAAAAATGCTTTTGAACTTTTTCCTTCGAAATTTACCCGTGGCGAAGCAGCAATTCCTATCAATGGCCTGGTTTGGATGGGCGATAAGATTTTTATGAAACAGCAGATTTCAGAAAAACTGAAAGAAGGTTTTACCTGTATCAAAATGAAAATTGGCGCAATCGATTTCAAGACTGAAATCGAACTTTTAAAATCCATCCGAACCGAATTTTCCGCTTCCGAAGTGGAACTGCGCGTAGATGCCAACGGCGCCTTTTCGCCCAAGGAAGCTTTGGAAAAATTGAAAGTACTTTCAGATTTGCAATTGCATTCCATTGAGCAGCCCATAAAGCAAGGCCAATGGCAGGAAATGGCGCGATTGTGTGAGGAAACACCGCTTCCCATTGCTTTGGACGAAGAACTGATCGGGGTCTTTTCCGAAGAAGAAAAAACCAAACTTCTCGATACCATTAAACCACAATTCATAATCCTAAAACCTTCATTGGTTGGCGGTTTCCGCGGAAGCGATACTTGGATAAACCTTGCGGAAAAACACAATGCGGGTTGGTGGATTACTTCGGCTTTGGAAAGCAATGTGGGTTTAAACGCCATTTCGCAATATACCTTCACAAAAAACAGTAAATTGCCGCAAGGTTTGGGCACGGGCAGCCTTTACACAAATAATATTGACAGTCCGCTAAAAGTTTCAAACGGTGCGTTACATTATAATATAAATGCTATTTGGAATTTTCAATTTTAAAAATAACTTAAAACTAACACTACGACCTAATTCCTAATTCCTAATTCCTAATTCCTATTATGTATATACAACAAGCCTTTAAATCCCTACACGAATGGTGGCGCTATTTGGTAGGTTTTATCATAATTTTTATTGCCAGCCAAATCGGTTCCATTCCTTTGTTGATTGCAGTAATGTTCAAAAAATTATCCGGTGGTGAAAATGTATATTCCATAGATGAAAAGGAACTTCTTACAACATTAAGTTCAAATCTCACGCTGTTTTTGATGCTGCTCAGTTTTGCCATAGGGTTATTGGCAGTTTATCTCGTGGTGAGATTTTTGCACAAACAGCCTTTTGTCGAACTTACAACCTCACGCAAAAAAACCGATTGGGGCCGTGTTTTTTTTGGTTTTGGGCTTATAACGGTCACTACCTTGGTTGTTACCATTTTGGACTATTACAGCAATCCGGACGATTATGTGTTGCAGTTTGATTTGGTTCCGTTTTTAATTCTCGCGGTAATTGCAATCATTATGATTCCGCTGCAGACCAGTTTTGAGGAATACCTTTTCCGTGGGTATTTGATGCAGGGAATCGGCGTTTTGGCAAAAAACAGATGGTTGCCGTTGATTATCACCTCCGTGGTTTTTGGAGGGCTCCATTTGGCCAATCCAGAGGTGGATAAATTGGGAAATGTTATTATGATTTATTACATCGGCACAGGTTTCTTTTTGGGAATTATGACGCTGATGGACGAAGGAATGGAGCTTGCCCTCGGCTTTCACGCCGGAAACAATTTGATTACGGCCCTCTTGGTTACTGCAGATTGGACCGTTTTTAAAACCAATTCCATTTTCAAGGATATTTCCGAACCCTCGGCTGGGTTTGATGTAGTTGCACCTGTGCTTATTCTGTATCCTATCTTTCTTTTCATTATGGCCTGGCGCTACAAATGGCGCGATTGGGGCGGTAAGCTATTTGGAAAAGTAGAAGAGCCTATTGTTTTGACTGAAGAGAATAACCCGAATTCAACTTTTATTGAATAGTGAAACCGTTGCTCCATCCCAAATTCAGATTAAACGGCGAAGCATTTCCTTCTGCTGAAGCGTTAAAGGAACGTGCAAATTATTTAATTGAAAATGGAAAGGATGATGAGGTTGCGATTGGGAAATTTATTTTGGAATGGCTTGACGAAAATGATTTTATAACCGTAAAAACTTCAGGTTCCACGGGGATTCCGAAAAGTATAAAACTTCAAAAAAAACACGTTTTTAACAGCGCGGCAGCCACCGTGAAGTATTTCGATTTAAAAGAGAATACCAAAGCCTTGCTCTGCCTTTCTTCGGAATATATTGCAGGGAAAATGATGCTGGTGCGAGCAATGATTGCGGGTTGGAATTTATACACCACTGCTCCCGAAAAAAATCCGTTTGAGAATATTGATGATACCTTCGACTTTTCGGCGATGGTTCCCTATCAGGTTTTTCACTCGTTGAAAGATTTGCGCAAAGTGAAAAAATTAATTGTTGGCGGCGGAGCAGTTCCGGCTGAATTGGAGCAGCAATTACAAAAAATAAACACCCGTGTCTTTGCAACCTACGGAATGACCGAAACCATCAGCCATGTGGCGGTTCGCCCAATAAATGGAAAGGAGAAATCAGCCGTTTTTTCTGCACTGCCAAAAGTGGATTTTTCGCTGAACGAAAACAATTGTCTGCAAATCCACGCCCCGGAAATTTCAGAAGAAAGTATTGTAACCAACGATGTTGTGGAGCTAATTTCCCCAACTTCCTTCAAGTTTTTGGGAAGAGCGGACAATGTGATAAACACCGGCGGCGTGAAAGTGCACCCCGAAGTTGTTGAAGAAAAGCTTTCGCTTCATATAAAAGAACCCCTTTTTATCGCTTCGGAAAAGGACGATGCTTTAGGCGAGCGGGTTATTATAATTATTGAGAGTAAAAATCAATTAAAATTTGAGGATTATACCGAAGCATTTAAAAGCCTTTCAGCTTACGAAAAGCCTAAGAAAATTTACATACTGCCGCAATTTATTTATACCGAAACAGGAAAAATAAAGCGATTGGAAACCGTGAAAATAATTAGGACAAGATAGCTCGGCTTAAAATCAATTTATCTTTGCCACGATTAAGATTCCAATTCCCCTTCAATCCTTCCAATAATGGTCGCTTCGTGCGATTCGGGATCGTAGGCTACCAATACCTTTTTTCCCACTTGGAATTCGTGGATGTCCAAACGCGAAATAAGTTGTTCGGTAGTAGTGCTAAAGTGTGGGGCATGCTTGGGCATCACTTTTAGTTCAAAACCCACCATATACGAATTGTTGACAGTTGTTCCGGTTTCGTAAACGCGGGTTATCTCGGCGGGAGCTTCTTTCCCGCTTTTTAGCAACTTGTTTTTTGTACTTCGGGAAGACACCACCGAGCCAATAAAAAAGATAAATGTTAGTGCAAATAAGATGCCCAATGCCACAAGCGAATATTGGGTAAGGGTGGGAATCTCATCAAAATCATACGAGCCATCTGGCATTCCCCACATACCTATAAACAGGGTAATAAAGGGAATCCACATCAGGGCGAAACAAAGCCAGCCCATTTTGCGGAGTGTGGTAGGGTTGAATTTCATAACTGGTTTGGTTTTAAAATCAAATGTAATGAAAACCAGCGAATTATATTTTTAACCCTTCCAGCTTTTGAAACGCTGGAAGGGTTAAGGGTTATTGGTAAATCTATTTTTTTACAACCCGCAAAACCCGATTCTCATCCCCAACAAACACCCGCACAAAATAATTCCCAGCACTTAGTCCAGAAATGTCAACTTGCTCGCTTGTGCTATTCCCTTTGGAGGTAAGTAAAGTCTGCCCAAGCACATTCATTATTTCTATAGAAGAAATAGCCTCCTCTGCCTGAATGTTTAAAACATTATTTGCTGGATTGGGATATGCCACAACCTTTAGAGTCTCAAAATCCGCAACCGCCAATTCATCAACAAAAGTGGTGAATACGGTATTGGTTACAATAGCCGCATTAAAGTCAAAGTAGATATCCGCAGCGTTTGCCACTACATCGTTAAGTTGAACCGTGGAAACGGGTTTCACTTTAAACGCCACAAAACCTTGGCTTCCTTCAGGGTCCGAAGAAGCCGTGGGCAGGTTGATATTGTCAAAAATAAAATCTATCGACCCATTTACAAGCTGCGTTTCCATAGCGTGACTGGCATCGAGAACCTTAAATGTTGTCCAGTCCAGCTTTTCATCCAGCGCATCCTGCACCCGTACGTTTATGGCACTCGCGGTTCCCATATTTTGAAAGCGCACTACGTAATGTAGGTATTCATCGGCATCCTCGATAAGCACCTGAGCGCCTTCCAGCACCTGCTTGTCGTTCGGGTCATAACTGTTTACCGCAATTTGGTTTAGCTGAAAAATATTGTCGTCCGGCGCGGCATCGCCACTCACGGGATTTACCCTTGCAATATAGGGCAGCACATCGCCACTTTCAACAATGGGCGGTTGCGCCACTTCAAAAACCACTTCAATACTTCGGGCTTCAAAAGGGTTTAGGTTGGTGTAATCCCACGAAACGGTATTTCCGTTTATGGAAGTTTCCGTAGGCGTAGCCTCTACAAACGTTACAAGCGTTCCATCAAAATCCAGTTCTATATTGCCGCTCAGTTGGGTAGTGCCCACGTTTTCATAAACCAGTTTATAGCTGGCCTCAAACCCAGGGCGGGCGGCGGTTAAGGGCACAAGGGTAATTGCAAGGTCATTGGCTGTGTTTGTGGGTGATATACAAAAATCCGCAATCTCGGTTTGGTTAAAACCTACAAAAGTATCTACAGCTTGTGCAGGATTTAATGTAAAATAAGACGAAAGCCCCAAAACGGTAGTAGTATAAGTATTTTCTGCAACGGTAAGGTTATAGTCGCCTGTGATTATTGTTGTTGTAGCAAAATTGTTGGTGCCATCTGTTGTGTTTACAAGCAAACTGCCAATCCCAACATCGCCACCATCACAGCCGTTATTTTCGTCATCATAGGTTACCGTGCCTGTTATATGGTTTAGGTCGCCGTTGGCTATTGTGCAGTTGTCTATAAAAGTTGCATTTGGCGATACTTCGATAAAATTAGCTGCTGCAAAGTTAGCATCATCTACACAGACAAATTGTAAGTTTGGATTGTTTAAAAGATTTAGACCAGCGTCCATAAAATCTATGTTGCAATTACTATTCGTTAATTCAGTATTGTTACCATTCTTAATATTCACATAGTTTAGTGAAAAATTGTTCTCTCCTTCCACGGCACATAACAATGGGTTGTTGCTTAAATCTATTTCGGAAATAAGAGTATTCGAGAAGTTGATGCCCTTCAAATTTGTGTTTTGCAAAACATCAAGTGTAGTTAATGGATTATTGTTACAAGCCAACCTCGTAAGGGCAGTGTTTTGTGAAAGATCAATGTTATCTATTTGATTATTAAATACCCATAAAACTTCAAGATCCGGGTTTTGGGATATATCAAGATTTGTTAATTGATTGTCCCAACAATTTAAATAACGCAATACGGGATTGTTTGAAAGGTCTATATTGGAAATCTCATTGGCAATAAACCATAAAACTTCAAGGTTTGGGTTTTGGGAAACATCTAATGAAGTCAATTGATTATCACTTACATTTAAATCTGTTAAGTTAATATTATTACTAACATCGATATGGGTAAGTTGATTGGTATAAGCATCAATTATTTCCAAATTAAGATTTTGTGAAACATCTAAAGTGCTTAGTTGATTTTGCCCACAAAGAAGCCAAATCAATGAAGGATTTTGAGATAAATCTAAGCTTGTCAGCATATTTCTTTGGCAATAAAAATTTGTTAAACTTGAATTATTGGAAATATCAAGATTTGATAATTGATTATCATTACAACGTAATGAGATAAGTAGGAGATTATTTGTTAGATCTAATGTGGAAAGTGAATTTACACCTACATTTAGATAGAGCAACTCTGTATTTTCTGAAATATTTAATTGGGTTAATAAATTCACATTACAATCCAAACGATAAATATTTGTAAAAGCTTCAACTCCTGTAAGATCACTTATATTTCCATAAGATACATCTAGTACAGAAACAGCCTCCGCCTCACTAACCTGTATCTCCCCATCCCCATTTGTATCAATAACTGGGTTATGGTTAAGCAGCGCATTTTTAAAATTGGCATCGGGTATGTTTACTATCTGTGCGCTGGCAAAAAAAGAGATAAGCAAGGTTAGGGTGAGTAGTAGGTGTTTCATAAAAATGTTTATAGTTTATTGTTTGGAGTTTATGGTTCGGCCCTTCGACTTCGCTCAGGACTAGGTTTAAGACTCAATACTTTTAATGTAAAGTATGTAATGAAAACAGACTCGCAATATATAAAATTTTGTTAAAAGACTCCAAGGTCGCTATTAAAATATACGATTTTTAAAGAGAAGTGCTCCCCGCCCTGAAAGGGAGGGGTGGCCGCTTTAGCGGTCGGGGTGGGTACTTGCTCCAAATTTCAATTTCCGCAAAAACCCCTTCCGGCCCCCGAAACACAATACGAACAAAAATTGTAATTCCGTCCGGGGGCCACCCTACCAAAAAGGGCAGGCAGGCTTCCCCTTGAAGAGGCTTCGAGCTTTTATTTAAATATTTTGGAAGGGGAAGGAACACAAACCATTGTCAATTATTACGCCCGAGTAAGTGTTCCCCACCCAGAAAGGGAGGGGTGCCCGCCGCGGCGGGCGGGGTGGGTACGCCAATTAAAAATAGAAAACAAAACCCCGTACAGACCGCTATTTTTTAACGCTATGAAATAACCCTTAACGCTTAACAATTAACGATAGAAGATTAACGATTGCAGATTTTTGAAACACAAACCACAAACCACAAACCAAAAACTAAACCTGAATAACCCCCAAATTAAAGGCCTTCTCAATAGGCGCGTGGTTTGCTGCTTCAATGCCCATGGAAATCCACTTTCGGGTGTCCAACGGATCAATCACGGCATCGGTCCAGATTCGGGAAGCTGCGTAATATGGCGAAATCTGTCGGTCGTAGCGGGCCTTTATTTTATTGTAAAGTTCTTTTTCCTCTTCTTCCGTAATTTCCTTGCCCTGTTTTTTAAGTGAAGCAGTTTCTATTTGAAGCAATACCTTAGCAGCACTGTTTCCGCTCATTACCGCAAGTTCGGCACTGGGCCAGGCGACTATCAATCTTGGGTCGTAGGCTTTTCCGCACATGGCGTAATTTCCAGCGCCGTAGCTATTGCCAATTACTACCGTAAATTTCGGGACCACGCTATTGCTAACCGCATTCACCATTTTTGCACCATCCTTTATAATTCCACCGTGCTCGCTTTTGCTGCCAACCATAAAGCCCGTTACATCCTGTAAAAACACGAGCGGGATTTTCTTTTGGTTACAGTTTGCTATAAAACGCGTGGCCTTATCGGCACTGTCGCTGTAAATTACGCCGCCAAACTGCATTTCGCTGGGCTTCGTTTTGGCTTTTGTAGTTTTTACCAAAGTACGCTGATTGGCAACAATGCCCACGGCCCAGCCGTCAATTCGGGCATAGCCTGTTAAAATTGTTTGTCCGTAACCTTCTTTGTATTCCTCAAAAGCGCTATCGTCCACAAGGCGTTTTATAATTTCGCGCATATCGTATTGCTCGGCGCGGGATTTTGGTAGAATTCCGTAAATATCTTCCTGTTTTTCCTTTGGTTTTAATGCCTTTTCACGGTTGAAACCCGCTTTGTCAAAATCGCCAATTTTGGAAACTATGTTTTTTATTTTGTCAAGCGCATCCTTGTCGTCTTTGGCTTTGTAATCGGTAACGCCGCTAACTTCGCAATGTGTTGTTGCACCGCCAAGCTCTTCGTTGTCGATACTTTCGCCAATGGCAGCTTTTACCAAATAACTTCCCGCAAGAAATATGCTCCCTGTTTTATCAACTATTAAAGCCTCATCGCTCATAATGGGAAGGTATGCGCCACCGGCCACGCAGCTGCCCATCACGGCGGCAATCTGCGTAATGCCCATACTGCTCATTACGGCGTTGTTTCTAAAAATTCTTCCGAAGTGTTCCTTATCGGGAAAAATTTCATCCTGCATAGGAAGATAGACCCCCGCGCTATCGACCAAATAAATAATCGGCAACCGGTTTTCCATTGAAATTTCCTGCGCGCGAAGATTCTTTTTTGCGGTAATCGGAAACCAAGCGCCTGCTTTTACTGTAGCGTCATTTGCCACTACGATGCACTGTTTTCCTTTCACATAACCAATTTTCACCACCACGCCGCCCCCGGGAGCGCCCCCGTGTTCCTCGTACATGCCGTCGCCCGCAAAGGCTCCGATTTCAATACTCGGTTTTTTTTCGTCAAGCAAATACGCAATGCGCTCTCTGGCGGTGAGCTTGCCCTGTGCGTGCTGTTTGTCAATCCGTTTCTGACCGCCGCCGAGCTTCACTTTGGCCAATTTATTCTTTAATTCTGAAACCAGGAGTTTATTGTGGTCTTCGTTTTTGTTGAAGTTTAAATCCATTGAAAAAGTATGTTTGCGCTAAAATACAAAATGCCGCGAACTCACTTTGGGAATGACGGGAAAATATTGAAAAGTTTATTGATACTGGACTGAAGGGAAACAGGACTGAAGGGAAACAGGACTCAAGGGAAACAGGATGAAAGGTAATTGTGGGCAATGTATTTTTTTGAAGACGAATCTGTCCTGTTTCCAGTAGCGCAGCGGTCTTGTTTCCTGATTCCCTTCCAAACTATGACATTTTGTTAACGAAAATCTGTTTTATATTACCGATATTTGTTTTTGCACGTAAATTTGCAAACCGAAAAAGAAAAATCAACCAAACAGAATAGATTATGGGAATGAATAAAAATACGGTACTGGCTTGGGCCACTTTTATAATGATTGTAGTAGGTGTAGTGCTAATAGGCATGGGCGCTTTCCGATATGACGATGTTGCCGGCTGGGGTTTTGCTTCGGTCGGGATTGGTTTCTTTGCCATTGCCTGGGTTTTTAATGCGCTGAAGGGGCGGGTATAAGCCCCCTAACCCCCAAAGGGGGAATTGAGTACGCAGTTTTCAGTCGCAGTGTTCAGTCTCAGTCACAGTTAAATTAACTCAATAACCCAATAACCCAATAACTTTTCACCAATTCCAAATTATCGAATGTATGTCTGATGAAAAACAAATCCGGGAACGGCTCGCAAAACACCTCGACGGTGGCGAGGCCTTTATGCCCGTAACGGAGATGTTGAAGAAAATTTCATTTGAGGACATCAATACGCGGCCGGGCAATTTGCCGTATTCACTCTATGAATTGTTCTATCACGTGGTTTTCACCCAAAAGGATATTGTGAAATTCACCTGTTCCGATGATTACACCGAGCCCAAATGGCCCGACTATTATTGGCCCAAGGAAAAAATCTGTAAGCAGCAAGCGGAATGGGAAACCCTAAAAGCCGAATACACCACAGACCGCGAACGATTGAAAAATTTTCTTTTGGATGAAGAAAATAAATTGACCCAGCCCGTGAAAAACGGCAAAAACGAACAAACCCTTTTGCGCGAAGTGATGTTGGTTATAGAGCATACGGCGTATCACACCGGCCAAATGCTCGTGCTTTTGAGGCTTCTTAACCTTCATTAAATTGTTTATTGTTTATGGTTTGGAGTTTATAGTGGGACTTTTCACCAAGAATTTTTATAATTATGGCAAGAATAGAGAAGTTTGAAGATTTGGAAGTTTGGAAGAATGCTAGAATAATTTGCTTATTTGTTGAAGAGCTATTTCAAACTACCCGAATTGGCGATAATTATAGACTTCGAAACCAAATGGAGGGCAGTTCAGGTTCAATTATGGATAATATTGCAGAAGGATTTGATAGGGATGGAAATAGGGAATTTATTAATTTTCTCAGTTTTTCAAAAGGTTCAGCATCTGAACTTAAATCGCAAGCGTATCGAGCGTTTGATAAGAAACTAATTACAGAAGAACAATTCAAAAAACTGATTGATTTATGTGAATTGGAAAAAAATAAAATTGGTGCTTTTATGCATTATTTGAAAAACTCGGAAATAAAAGGACAAAAATTTAAGAAAGACTAATTATAACAACAAACCACAAACAATAAACACTTATGGCTGACGATAAAAAAGTAATATTCTCAATGTCCGGGCTGACCAAAACCTATCAAAGCGCGCAGACTCCGGTTTTAAAAAATATATATTTAAGTTTCTTCTACGGTGCCAAGATTGGTATTCTCGGTCTAAACGGAAGTGGTAAATCTACGTTATTGCGAATTATTGCGGGCGAAGAAAAAAACTATCAGGGCGATGTGGTTTTCGCGCCCGGCTATACCGTAGGCTATCTGGAACAGGAACCGAAACTGGACGAATCCAAAACTGTTTTGGAAGTTGTAAAGGAAGGTGTACAGGAAGTAGTCGATATTCTTGACGAATACAATAAAATAAACGACATGTTCGGTCTGCCGGAAGTTTACGAAAATCCGGCAAAAATGGACGAACTGATGGAGAAACAAGCAAAGCTTCAAGATAAAATAGACGCCACAAATGCTTGGGAACTCGACACAAAACTTGAAATTGCAATGGATGCACTGCGCACACCGGAGCCCGATAAATTAATCAGCGTACTTTCGGGAGGGGAACGAAGAAGGGTGGCGCTTTGCCGACTTCTTTTGAAGGAACCAGACGTTCTTTTGCTGGATGAGCCCACAAACCACTTGGATGCCGAAAGCGTGCATTGGTTGGAGCATCACCTTGCGGAATACAAAGGAACCGTGATTGCCGTAACCCACGATAGATATTTCTTGGATAACGTTGCTGGCTGGATTTTGGAATTGGATAGGGGAGAAGGCATTCCATGGAAAGGAAATTATTCCTCTTGGCTTGAGCAGAAATCGAAGCGTTTGGCACAGGAGCAAAAACAGGCCGGAAAACGCCAAAAAACCTTGGAGCGCGAGTTGGAATGGGTCCGCCAAGGCGCAAAAGGCCGCCAAACTAAACAAAAGGCGCGTTTACAGAATTACGACAAACTTTTAAGCCAAGACCAAAAGCAATTGGACGAAAAGCTGGAAATATACATCCCGAACGGCCCTCGTTTGGGTACCAATGTTATTGAGGCCAAAGGCGTCTCCAAAGCCTATGGCGATAAATTGCTGTATGAGGATTTGAATTTCAAACTCCCCCAAGCCGGAATCGTTGGGATTATTGGCCCGAACGGTGCCGGTAAAACAACCATTTTTAAAATGATAATGGGTGAGGAAAGGCCGGACAAAGGTACTTTTGAGGTAGGCGAGACCGCTAAGATTGCGTACGTTGACCAAGCCCATTCAAACATAAACCCCGATAAAACCATTTGGGAAAACTTCAGCGATAGCCAGGAATTGATTATGATGGGCGGTCGGCAAGTTAATTCACGCGCGTATTTGAGCCGTTTCAATTTCAGTGGAAGCGAGCAGAACAAAAAAGTTTCGATGCTTTCCGGTGGAGAGCGTAACAGACTTCATCTTGCAATGACTTTAAAGGAAGAAGGCAACGTGCTTTTGCTTGATGAGCCCACGAACGATTTGGACGTAAACACGCTCCGGGCCCTTGAGGAAGGTCTTGAAAACTTTGCCGGATGTGCCGCGATAATCAGTCACGACCGTTGGTTTTTGGACAGAATTTGTACGCACATTCTATCTTTTGAAGGAAACAGTCAAGTGTACTTTTTTGAGGGTGGTTTCAGCGATTACGAAGAAAACAAAAAGAAACGTTTGGGCGGCGATTTGATGCCGAAACGAATCAAATACAAAAAATTGATACGCTAATATAGGAATGTAGTATATTTAAGGGAAATATAAAATCTGAAAACCATGAGTTACAAGGATAGAATTACAATCGATGCCAAAATCAGGTTCGGCAAGCCCTGCATCCGAGGAATGAGAATTACGGTTTACGATATACTTAGCTATTTGGCTTCTGGAATGAGCTATGACGAAATATTGCGGGATTTTCCATATTTGGAGAAAGAAGACATACTCGCCAGCCTTGAGTATGCCGCCCAAAGAGAAAGATTTATATTGACTGCCTCCTAATGAAACTTTTATTGGACCAAAACCTATCTCCCAACCTCGTTTCGCAACTTGAAGATGTTTATCCCGAATCGAAGCACGTGTATGAAATAGGCATGGGGTCTTCAACAGACGATGAAATTTGGAACTTTGCTTTAGAGCATAATTATACGATAGTGAGCAAAGATTCCGATTTTTCCGATTTGAGCGTACTCAGAGGTTTTCCGCCCAAGTTAATCTGGATAAGACTCGGCAATTGTGCTACCCGCGAGATTTCAAAACTTTTGCGCGATGCCTCGGAGCAAATCCTGGCATTCCACCTACATAAAGATAGCGGTATTTTAATGCTGTATTAATTCTGAAAATCAATTAATTTATATGTTTAAAAAAATAATATTGTTAACCGTAGTTTTGTTCCTCTCATCCTGTGGAGCAAAGCGAAAGGGCGTGGAAGCGTCAAAAGATTCAAAGGAAATTGTCTTGGGAAAAAGTGAGGCGGTTGCCTATAAAAGTTTGGGAAATGGCGTGGCTTCAATTTCGCTTCACCTGTTTGAAAACAATACGTTCAAATTTGATTTTAAAAGCATTCCGCAGCCCGGCACGGATGAAAAACCCATAAAGATTTCAGAAAAGGGAACCTACACCTCTGATGGTAACTGGAAAACCTTAAATTTTAAGAAACCGAAATTTTCCTTGGCCGCAATTTTTGATGAAAATTATTCCGGAGCTGCAGATTTTAAGGTAATTGACAAAGAACATGTGAAGATAAATACCGCAAAGAATGCGCTGCCTATTTGGGGCGTGGTTTGTGAAAAGCAGTAGCAATATCGAATGTAATGAACAGAACAATAGACATTGAGAATGATATTGACCAATTAAATTTTTGGGTTAGAAAAAGCATCGATTTATTTGAAAACACGCCCTATCTCGATAATTTATTGGAGGTTTACCCTTTAGAATCCGCTGTTCCAGTACATTTGGATTTACAGTTAAAAAGAAGAATAATTTCCGCCCATCAGGCAAGACGGACCGATGAACTTATAAATATCCTTCAAGGAGAAACAAAGTTTCCGTATGATGAGCCATTGGCCTATTTGATAAAAGAGGTTCAAAATTGTTTGGAAAACAATCCGCAACAAATCCACCGGATCGCAAATACATTATATGCAATGACAGCTGAGGAGTTGGTCATCAGATTGGAAGCTCCCCCAAAATTGAACACGCAGATGGGTCCCATGTTCACGACTTGGTTGCGCAGAAATTTCATGTTGCTGAATTTGGATGATTTTCAAGATTCTACAAAAGGAATATATGTTTTGAGCTCTTCTGAGGAAGAAGGAAAAACTTTTGTGAATGATGTCTTAGGCCAAAATTTTAGAAAGAGGCCCGATTTGGTTGCGAAAGTGAACGAAATTTATATTGTTGGAGAAGCCAAATGGATAGGCCGTTCCGGCGGCAATCAAAACAATCAAGTGCGCGATGTACTGGATTTTTGTAAGGAACAGCGCCACGATGTGCTTCGGGTGGGCATTATAGATGGGTTTCCTTGGGCGACCAGAAAAATCAATAATTCTTTAATCAACGACCAAGTAAATGTATCGGTTCAGGAAAGTGCCTATGACGTTTTAAGTGCATTACTTTTAGAGGAATATTTGGAAAGCTATCTTTAATATTTCGAAAAATATTCAAAATAATTACAGGCAATATTCTCTTTTGATAACCCTTCTTTTATTATCTCAAAAGCGTGGTTTGAATTATCTACCCCAATCCATTTCCGGTTTAATTTTGCCGCGGCTTTTAACGTGCTTCCCGACCCGGCAAAACAATCCAAAACGATAGAATCCTCATTGGACGAATTCAATATAATGCGCTCCAACAAGGAATCGTTTTTCTGTGTGGGGTAATCAACATAAGAAAGTCCGCGGTCTTTGAACTCCCATACATCCTGTATTTTAAAGCCTTTGTGCTCGCTGGCCAAAACAATTTTTCTTGGATTCCCGGTACTTGACCATTCAATAAGACCTTGCTCGTCAAGTTCCGTTAAAACCGCTCGATTGTATCGCCAATGGCGGCCTTTTGGGGGAAGAAGCCCCTTCCATTCCAAGCCGGTATCACCGTCAAGTGTTTTGCCGGGTGCATGGATTGGATTGGTAGTGTAATAGCCAAGTTTAGGATGTTTTTTTGGGAATAATTCTTTTCTTTTGGCTTCCGACATAGTTTCGGTTATATCGTTCCAAATCTGTTCATCCCGATTTTTTGAGTAATATAAAATCATATCCGAATAATTACCATAGGCATTTCGGGCGAAATTCTTTGGATTGCATTTTATACGGGTAATATCGTTGATGAAATTATGGTAGCCAAAAACTTCATCCATAATAATTTTTACATAATGCCCAATCTTTTTGTCAATGTGCAGATAAATGCTGCCGCGTTCGGAAAGCAATTCGCGTATTAAAATCAAACGTTTCCGTAAAAATTCCAAAAACTCGCTGTCAACGAGTTTATCCGAATAGGCGGCGTGGTCATCAATGGAATTGAAATGTTGCCCCGTTCCAAAAGGAGGGTCTATGTAAACTAAGTCTATTTTTCCGCGATACGTATCGAGAAGTTGTTTCAACACCAAAAAATTGTCGCCAAAAATAAATTTGTTCTCACTTTCGCTATGGTTTTTTTCGATGATTTTTAATTCTCCGGTGGAAACCGCGTGGAGTATTTCAAATTCATCAACTTTTTCACCATAGTTTAAGGCACAATTTTTTGTTCTTTTGAGATAGGCTATTTGCGGTTCTTCCGAAGTGGAATTGTTGGTTATGAAACTTTCAAAATCATCGGTGGTGATTCGGTAACTTTTGTTTATTTTGACGGCATTCAGCTCGTTGTTTTTAATATATTTTGAAACTGTCTGCCGTGTAACCTTAAGGTTTTGGGCAACTTCATCTAACGTGAGAAAATTTGATTGGGCCATAATCATAATTTTCTACAAATTAACGTATTTTAACCTATATTCACAAGTGACATTTATAAATATTGGTAGTTCTATTTATCAACTATGAGTTTCTTCGTAACAGATTGCTGCCCACTGCTCACTTTCACCAAATAAATTCCCGCCGAAAGACCATCGGTTTTTACTTTGATGTTTTTATTGGAACCAAAATTTCCGCTGAACAAATCCTTTATCCTTTTCCCCGAAATATCAAAAAGCTGAACGGTTCCTTCCGAAGAAAGATTTTGTGAAATTGTAAATTCCGAAGTAGCGGGATTTGGATAAATTTTAATTGAATTTGAAGCCAATTCATTTTCACCAATATCTAAAATATCGCTCACATCATAGCTGTGCATCGCCCTTCCGAAAGTTCCAGCAAATAATGTTTTGGTGGGTTCGTGAAATTTTAAATCCATTACCACTGTCATTGGAAGATTATTTCCTAAAATTGTCCAACTGCCACCATCGTCTTTGGAATACCAAACGTTTAAATCGGTTGCGACAAAGAGTATATTTTCCGCGGGATATACGATAATGTCGTTCACGGGAATGTTTGGAAGGTTGGAAGAAATATCAGTCCAGTTCTGGCCGCCGTCGATGGTTTTGAAAACGTGCGGAGTATAATCCAAGTATTTAAACCCTGAAACCGTTAAATAGACAATCATATCATCACTGGGAACCATCGCGATGGAGGTAATGTATTGGTCGGGCAGGCCGGCGCTTACGTCCGTCCAGGTTGTTCCGCCGTCAAAGGTTACGTTTACGTTTCCGTCGTCGCTACCAGTATAAATCACATCGAGATTGTTATAGGAAGAAGCAATTGCCGTAAGCGTTCCGAAGGCCAAGGAACCGCTGGGATGCAGCCCATCTGTCAAATCAGGACTTATTACCGACCAGTTTGCCGCCTTGTTTGAAGTATATAATCTGTTAGTGCCATAATACAGTATTTCGTGATTGAAAGGCGAAATAATAACAGGCGTATTCCAGTTGTTACGGTCGCTGCCGCTGATTCCGTTGGTTGCGTTGCTGAAGGTAGCTCCGCCATTAGTTGAACGACCGAGGTTCCCATATTGTGATTCCACATAAATATAATTATTGTCCACGGGATCCACATTTACGTGAAAACCGTCGCCGCCCCATATTGCGTTCCAATCGTTTGCACCGCCGGTAATGGTTCTAATTGTGTTGTTGTCCTGCGTTCCGCCGTAAAGTCGTTGGGGTTGGGTTTTGTCAACTTCAATATTGTAAAACTGCGTTATTGGCAGATTTAAAAACTTGGTCCAACTGCTTCCTCCGTTATTTGAAATATAAGCGCCGCCGTCATTTCCAGAAAGCATAAAATTGCTGTTCGTTCTCGAAAAATCCAACGCGTGATGATCTACGTGCATTCCCGGCAATATTTGCCACGAGGCGCCACTGTTGGTGGATTTTGCAATATCAAAACCAATAATATAGACTTCAGCGGAATTGGTTGGATTAACGCGAACATTTCCAAAGTACCAACCAAAATTCGCATCGATATTACTCAAGACATTGGGCGGAGTTACCAGCGTCCAATTGTCGCCGTTATCCGTAGATTTATATAAACCGTTGAAAACATTTGTAATTTCATTTGTGGTGAAACGTGCGTACACCGTGGAAGGATCAGATTCTGAAACGGCAATCCCAATACGTCCGGTTTGGGCATTTGGCGCGGGAAGGCCATTTGCTGCGCCAAGTTCCGTCCAAGTGTTTCCTCCGTCCAGGGAACGATGGATGGCAGAGGTTACCCCACCATAATCGCGCTGCCACGGTTTGCGGGTGCGCTCCCACATTGCAGCGTAAATAATATTAGTATTCGCCACGTTCATCGCAACGTCTATCGCTGCGGTGGAATCGGTTACAAAAAGAACCTGCTCCCAACTTCCGCCGCCATTGGTGGTTCTGTAGATTCCCCGCTCATCATTTTTTCCGTACAATTGTCCCGTAGCGGCGGCAAATACGCGGTCCGGATTTGTAGGGTCCACTACGATTCTGCCAATGTGGTTGCTTTCTGGCAGACCAATATTCGCCCAAGTGTTGCCTGCGTCCTCACTTCGGTAAATTCCATCGCCAAAATAGGCGCCATCTGTTGCACTTCCATTGGCTTCGCCGGTTCCTGCGTAGATAATTTGCGCGTTGGATGGTGCAATGGCAATATCGCCGATGGAAAGTCTGGCCTCTTCATCAAAAATAGGCGTCCAATTTGCACCGGCATCATAACTTCTGAAAATTCCCCCAGTGGCCGTCGCTACATATAGATGGTCATCGTTATCGGGCGAAATCGCCACATCGGTAACGCGGCCGCCGGTGTTTAGCGGGCCCACAAACGTCCATTCCCCAGTTTGTTCGGGAGACCTATTGGCAAGAATTTGTTTTGATTGAAGAACAGCTTCTTTATAAGCTTGCTTGTTTATATAGTTATTTGGATACGCACGCTGGTTGTACATCCACTCGGCGGGGTATTCCATTTTGCCTGTTTCTTTTTCTGCTATTTTTTCTTCGGAAGCGTTTTTGCAACCTGAAATAAAAAGTGCGGAAAATAATAGTAAAATTATAAATAAACTGAAGGGCGATTTGTAGTTTTTCATCACGGGCGTTTTTAGGATTTTGAAGTTCTTACAGAATGATTTATATTTCTGTTGTTTTTAAAGATCGTAATTATTTTTTCGGATACCAATCTAACTGTGTGACCTTAATGTTAGGGGCTTTGGTTTCCACCAAACTTTTGAATTTGGAAACGTCGCTCAAACCATTTTCGCCCCTATAATGATAGGGATAGATGGTCTTTGGTTTGAAGGCCAAAACGGCATCGGCAGCTTTTTCAACTGTCATGGTATAGGGAAGGTTCATACAGACAAAGGCAATATCGATATTTTGAAGGTTTCGCATTTCGGGAATATCCTCGGTGTCGCCCGAAATGTAAATACGTTTTCCGTTTCTTTCAAGTACGTAGCCGTTGCCGCGGCCTTTTTCGTGAAATTTTAAGGCTTCGGGACGAAGATTGTACATCGGGATGGCCTCAATGGTCATTTCAAAATCGTTGGTAATTTCGCCATTATTAATAACCGATGTTTTATTTTGAAGACTTTCGGGCATTTTTTCAAAAACTGCTTTTGGGGCATATATTATGGTTTTTTCAACCGCAATTGCTTCCAATGTTGGAATATCCATATGGTCACCGTGGATGTCTGTAACCAAAACCATATCTGGCTCTGTATAATCGGAAAATGCTTCTTTTCCGCCCACAGGATCTACATAAATTATGGTTCCATCCCAATTGAGAACCATACTGGCGTGTAAGCTTCCCCTAATTAGAACTGTTCATTCTTCTAATATTTCTACAAACTTATTATTTTTAATTCTCTTGGGGCTAGCCCCAAGAGAATTAAATTCCGCATATTTTACTGGCGGTATTTTACCC
>NZ_JAQQTG010000004.1 GCF_028561335.1 Aequorivita todarodis
ATACCGATGGCGACGGCGAACTTGACGTAACGGAGACCTGGACCTATACCGCCACTTCCTATAGCATCACACAGGACGATATAGATGCGGGCAGCGTTACCAACCAGGCCACGGCCGTTGGAACCCCGCCGGTGGGAGATGACGTAGAAGATCTATCAGGGACTGAGATCGGCAATGACGATGCCACGGTAATCGAGCTTTGCCAGAACGCGGACATCGCAATCGTAAAAACTGGAATCTTCAACGACGTTGACGGCAACCAGTGCGCCGATGCGGGCATCGATACNTTGAGTAATATTTTGGTTGATGATCCACTATTGGGCGGGCCGATTGCAGGACCAGATAGTGGTGACACTGATGGTGATGGAGAGCTTGACGTTACCGAAGCTTGGATTTATACAGGAACTTATGTGATTACGCAGGATGATATAGATGCCGGCGAGGTAATTAACCAAGCTACTGCAACTGGAACTGCACCGGATCTAAGTACGGTAAGCGATCTTTCAGGATCAACTACTACAACCGACGATTCAACAATAATTGCTCTTTGTCAGAACCCTGCCATTGCGATTGTTAAAACAGGCATTTTCAATGATGAGAATCAGAATAACTGTTCAGATGTAGATGAAACAATCACTTACACCTTCACAGTAACCAATCAAGGCAATGTGAGCTTGAGCAACGTAATAGTTACCGATCCATTGATCGCTACCATTACCGGTCCAACCGGTGATACCGATGGCGATGGTGAGCTTGATGTTACCGAAACTTGGATTTACACAGGAATATATGCTATTACACAGAATGATATAGATCTTGGATTTGTGAAGAACCAGGCTACGGCAGAAGGAACTGCGCCTAATGCCGCAGTGGTGAGTGACCTATCAGATGAGAGCAGTATAACGGAAGATGATCCAACTATTACAGTGTTGTGTCAAGATCCAGCCATTGCAATTGTTAAAACAGGAATCTTCAATGACGAGAACCAAAACAACTGCTCTGATGTTGATGAAACTATTACCTATACATTTACGGTAACCAATGAAGGAAATGTAAGTCTAAGTTTTGTTGAAATAACGGATCCATTGATCGCTACCATTACCGGTCCAACCGGTGATACCGATGGCGATGGTGAACTTGACGTAACCGAAACCTGGATATTTACTGGAACGTATGCAATCACCCAAGATGATATTGATGCAGGTGAAGTTGTAAATCAAGCTACGGTAAAAGCGCTTGCACCAGCTGGCGAATTAGTAACAGATCTTTCTGACGATAACAGTATTCTAGAAGATGACCCAACAGTTATAGAGCTATGTCAGAATCCAGTTATCGCAATCGTGAAAACAGGAATTTTCAACGACGAAAACCAAAACGGTTGTTCAGATGTTGATGAAACCATCAGCTATACTTTCACGGTAACCAATGAAGGAAACGTTAGCTTGAGCAATATATCTGTAACCGACCCAATGATTGCTACAATCAATGGTCCAACTGGCGATACTGACGGCGATGGCGAACTTGACGTAACTGAAACTTGGACATATACTGGAACCTATACTATAACACAAGGTGATATAGATGCAGGACAAGTAACAAACCAAGCAACTGCAGAAGGTACTGCACCAGATGCAACTGTAGTAAGTGATCTTTCTGATGAAAGTAGCGTAATAGAAGATGACCCAACTGTTATAGAATTGTGTCAGAATCCAGTTATCGCAATCGTGAAAACAGGAATCTTCAACGACGAAAACCAAAACGGTTGTTCGGATATTGATGAAACCATCAGCTATACTTTCACGGTAACCAATGAAGGAAACGTTAGCTTGAGCAATGTATCTGTAACCGACCCAATGATTGCTACAATCAATGGTCCAACCGGCGATACTGACGGCGATGGCGAACTTGACGTAACTGAAACTTGGATATATACTGGAACCTATACTATAACACAAGGTGATATAGATGCAGGACAAGTAACAAACCAAGCAACTGCAGAAGGTACTGCGCCTGATGCTACAGTAGTAAGTGACCTTTCTGATGAAAGTAGCGTACTAGAGAATGATCCAACGGTAATTGAACTATGCCAAAATCCAAAAATAGCTCTTATAAAAACTGGAGTTGTTGATGATACAAACGGAAACGGTTGTGCAGATGTTGGTGAAACTATTGATTATAGCTTCACGGTATTCAATCTAGGTAATGTTTCGTTATCAAACATAACAATTACCGATCCGCTGGTAACTGTAAACGGAGGCCCAATAACATTGGCGCCAGGTGCTTCGGACGGAACAACCTTTACGGCAATATACACTATCACGCAAGCCGATATTGATGCCGGATTTGTTGAAAACCAAGCAACTGTTTCAGGTACCGATGCTTCTGGAACTACAGTAAGCGATCTATCTGATGATAATAGTGAATTGGAAGATGATCCAACCATTACCCAACTTTGCCAAAACCCTGCTATTGCTTTAATAAAAGTAGGGGTACCGGCTGATGAGAATGGTAACGGTTGTGCCGATCTTGGTGAAACAATTGTATATAACTTTAGTGTTAAAAACACAGGCAACGTTGCATTGACCAATGTAACGGTAACCGATCCAATGGTTGCTGTTGTTGGAGGACCAATCAGCTTAGCTGTTGGTCAGGAAGACGTAACAACCTTCACTGCGGTATATACTATTACACAGACTGATGTTGATACTGGATTGGTAATAAACCAAGCTACCGCTGATGGTACTGCACCAAATGGCGATATGGTTTCTGATCAATCGGACGATAACAGTTATCTTGAAAATGATCCTACCACCACCGTTCTTTGTGAGAACAACCCATCCATTTCCATAGAGAAAACGGGTGAGTTTAATGACAATGATGGCAATGGGGCAGCAGATGTTGGGGAAACGATATCCTACGCATTCGCCGTAACAAATACAGGAAATGTTACCCTGTATAACATAATGATTACCGATCCATTACCAGGTATTGAAATATCTGGAGGCCCAATTGCACAATTGGAACCAGGCGAAACAGATAGCACAACATTTACCGCTACCTATGTTATAACCCAACAGGATATTGATAACGGCGAAGTGGTAAACCAAGCTACCGTTACGGCTGAGGATATTGAAGGTACCATTGTAACCGATGACTCAGATGATCCAACTGATCTGACCAACAACGATAACAACGGTGATGGTGAGCCAGATGACCCAACGGTAGTTGTATTGCCAGAGGTCTTGGATACTACTTTTGAAATCTTCAACGGTATTACTCCAAACGGAGATGGTTATAACGATTATTTCTGGATAAAGGGAATCCATAATTGGCCAAACAATAACGTGAAGATATTCAACAGATGGGGCGTACTTGTTTACGAAACCGATGGCTATGGACGAGGTGATAAGGACAGTGAAAACACCTTTAGAGGTATTTCTGAAGGACGCGTAACAGTTCAGAAAAACGAAGAGTTGCCAACAGGTACATACTTCTACATTCTTACTTTCCACGGTGAAAATCCTGGTAAAGACAGCTATAACGGATATTTATATATTAACAGATAGAAAATCAAAAAAATTCCTGGGAGGAAATTCCCTCCCAGGATTAAAATACATAACTATGAAACACAGTTATCTAACACTACTAATTTTGATTTTACTTGGCACGTTTTCAAGTAAAGCGCAGCAGGATCCACAGTACACTCAGTATATGTACAATACACAGGTGGTAAACCCTGCATATGCAGGAAATCGTGAAGCCTTAAGTTTTGGCCTGCTATACAGAACCCAATGGGTAAATTTTGGTGACGGAGCGCCCAACACAGGCACCTTCACTGTAAACTCACCAGTTGGTAACAATATGGGTTTAGGCCTATCGGTTGTCAATGATAGGATAGGGCCTGCTGTTGAAACCAATTTTAATATAGATTATTCCTATAGCATCAATACTTCGGAATCTGCAAAACTATCATTTGGTCTTAAAGCAGGACTTGATATTTTGGATGTAGATTTCAATAAATTGAATTTGCCAGAATATCCAACAGGACAGGATCCGTATTTTCAAAATAATAATATCGATAACAAGCTTCAGCCTCAAATTGGAGCGGGTATTTACTACAACACCGAAAAGTTCTATGCGGGTCTTTCCGTTCCGAACTTCCTTACTACTAAACATTTTGATAAAAGCAGTATAGCAAACACTTCTGTTGAAACAACTGCCGCAGAGCGTATGCACTACTTTTTGATCGCAGGTTATGTGTTTGATCTGAGCGATAATTTAAAGTTCAAGCCAGCAACCCTTTTCAAGATGGTAAGTGGTTCGCCTTTACAGGCCGATGTATCTGCCAATTTCTTGCTTTATGATAAATTCACACTTGGAGCTGCTTACAGATGGAGCGCCGCTATGAGTGGTTTGGTAGGCTTTCAAGCTACGGACCAAATATTCATTGGTTTTGCGTATGATTATCAAACAACAGATATTGAAGCCTATAGCGATGGTTCCTATGAAGTTATGCTCCGCTTTGAATTGTTCAATAGACCAGAACGAGTGCTAACTCCTAGATTCTTCTAAAAAAATAAAGACTATGAATACAATAGTACGAAACCTAATACTTTTCGCCTTAGTAGTTTTAACTGCCGGTAGTGCCTTTTCTCAGAAAAAGGATATCAAAAAAGCAAATAAAGAATTTGATAAATATGCATATATAGATGCTCGTGAAATCTATCTGAAAGTAGTCGCCGACGGCTATGAATCTGCCGAGATTTTCAAGAAATTGGGCGATACATATTATTTTAACGGCGATTATACAAACGCGGGAATATGGTACGATAAACTTGTAAAACAATTCCCCGACCAAACGGAACCTGAATATTACTACAGGGCCGCGCAATCCTTAAAGAGTTTGGGAAAATTTGATGAATCTGATACACTTTTAAAGGACTATGTGGCAAAAGGCGGAACCGGTTTGGTAATCAAATCCTATGAAAATGATCCTGATTATTTGAAAAGTACCGTTTTTAAAACAAGAGATTTTTTGATAGATAAGGTTGGAATTAATTCCCCAACCTCAGATTTCGGCCCAGCATTCTACGGAAAAGATAAAGTAGTATATGCTTCAGCCGGAAACACTACGGGGTCTAAAATAAATGAATGGACCCAAGAACCTTATTTGGACCTCTTTATCGCCGATAGGGCAGCAAATGGAGAATTGAGCAACCCAATGAAGTTGGGGGGCGATATAAACACCGAATATAACGAATCTACAGCTACCTTCACAAAAGATGGAGGCACCGTTTATTTTACGAGAAATACGTTTCTCGACGGTAAAAAAGGGCTTGACAAATCAAAAAAATTTAAAACTTTAAGATTATCATTGTACAAAGCAACCAAGACAGGAGAATATAATTGGGGCAATGTCGTGGAGCTTCCTTTTAATAGCAACGAATATTCAGTAGCGCACCCTGCTTTGAGCAAAGACGAAAAACGTTTGTATTTTTCTTCTGATATGCCCGGAACTATGGGGATGTCCGATCTTTGGTATGTAGATATTTTAGGCAATGACAGTTATGGTCCCCCTGTAAACTTAGGCCCAAGTATTAATACTGAGGCCCGGGAATCATTTCCTTTTATCAGTGAAAAAAACAATCTTTATTTCTCCAGTGATGGCCGCTCCGGCTATGGAGGGTATGATATTTTCGTAACTCCACTCGATAAAGATGGAACCCCGGGTGCAATTACAAATCTGGGAGCCCCCGCAAACAGTGCCCAAGATGATTTCGGTTTTATTATCAATGAAAACGACCGCATTGGGTATGTTTCCTCAAATAGAGGAGGCGATAGGGGCAGTGTTGATGACGATATCTATTTGGTAAAAGAAATATGTTCAATAACCATAAACGGAAAAGTATATGACGAAGAAACAAAAGATCCTTTACCGGGAGCTACCGTTTCTTTGCTTGATGAAAACAATCAATTGGTTAGCCAAACTACCGCTAAAAATGATGGAACCTATAGTTTTATTGGCGATTGCGGTACACAATACACCCTAAGAGGGGTAAAGGAAGGATACAATCCGTATGAGAAAATGGTTGAAACCCCCATGCTTTCCGGAACTATAGATGTGCCACTTCCGTTGAAGAGAATTGGGCCCTGCCCACCAAACGATTTAGGTTGCAAATTGAACCTACAACCAATCTATTTTGACTTCGACAAATCAAACATCCGTCCCGATGCTGAAATTGAATTGGCTAAAATTCTTGCAGCAATGAGGGAATACCCAGAGCTAATTATCCATATTGAATCACATACGGATTCCCGTGGTAATGATAGCTACAACATGGCTCTTTCTGAGCGTCGCGCCCAAGCTACCCTTAAATGGTTAGTTGCAAAAGGAATTGACCCTAATAGACTTACGGCAAAAGGATATGGCGAGTCACAACTTGTGAACCAATGTTCAAACGGTGTGCCTTGTACCGCTGAAGAGCATCAGCTCAACAGAAGATCGATGTTTATCATAAAAAATTGAATTAACCAAATTAAGTTATGCGAAAGCGTTCAATACAGTCTATTGAACGCTTTTAGCTTTTAAAACACTTTCTCTTTTCGTACTTTTGGGCCAAAAGGCGTTTATAAATGATGGAAGAACAAGTTATCCTCGTAAATGAAAAAGACGAGCAATTAGGGCTGATGCCAAAACAAGAAGCACACGAAAAAGGAGTGCTTCACAGAGCGTTTTCGGTCTTTGTTTTTAATGACAAAAACGAACTGATGCTGCAACAACGGGCCTTGCACAAATACCATTCCCCGGGGCTCTGGACCAATACCTGCTGCAGCCACCAGCGCGATGGCGAATCTACTATAGCAGCCGGAAAAAGAAGGCTTTTTGAAGAAATGGGTTTCACCACAGATTTAAAGGAAACCACGTCCTTCATCTATAAAGCCCCTTTTGACAATGGGCTCACGGAGCATGAACTTGACCATATTCTCGTCGGAAATTTTGAAGGAACTCCCAATATCAATAAAGATGAAGTGGCCTCCTGGAAATGGATGGGCCTGCAAGAAGTGAAAAAAGACATACAAGCCAAGCCCGAAATTTACACGGCCTGGTTCAAAATTATTTTTGATAAATTTTACCAACACCTACTTGTATGAGCCTTACCGTTTACAGAAAAGCACATTTTAATGCCGCACATCGTCTTTTTAAAAAGGAATGGGACGACGCCAAAAATCTTGAAGTCTTTGGCAAATGCAGCAATCCCCATTATCACGGTCACAATTACGAATTGGAAGTTGGCATTACAGGCGAAATTGATCCCGAAACAGGATTCTTGATGGACCTTAAAATTTTAAGCCAAATTATAGCGGAGGAAATTGAGGACGCCTTCGATCATAAAAATTTGAACCTCGAAGTTCCCGAATTTAAAGACCTGAACCCTACAGTAGAAAACATTGCGGTAGTAATTTGGAACAAAATAAGGGCCCGGATAGATTCCAAATTTGACATTTCAATAAAACTGTACGAAACCCCCCGTAACTTTGTTGTTTACAACGGCCACTGATGATTACCATTTCACCTTTATATCCGCTAAAGTTTGAGCCCATCTTGAAACAAAAGGTGTGGGGTGGCAATAAGTTGAACAAGATATTTAAAAAAATAGCCAAAGAAAATATTGGTGAAAGCTGGGAGATTTCCGGTGTTGAAGAAAATGTTTCCGAAATAAGCAACGGAGCGCTCAAGGGAAAAACACTTAACTGGCTGCTGGAAAATTATACAGAAAAATTGGTTGGCGAAAAAGTATATCAGGATTTTGGAAACAAATTTCCCTTACTCTTCAAGTTTATTGATGCCCGCGAAGATCTTTCCGTACAAGTTCACCCCGGTGATGCTTTGGCAAAAGAGAGACATAATTCCTTTGGCAAAACCGAAATGTGGTACATTCTCGATGTAGAAAAAGGCGCAAGGCTTATTCTTGGTTTCAATGAAAAGATGGATGAGCAAAAGTATTTGAAGACACTTTCTGAAAATAGGATCACGGAAATTTTGAATTCCGAACCCGTAAAAAAAGGGGATGCTTTTGTTTTGAAACCAGGAACGGTGCACGCAATTGGAGCGGGGGTCTTATTGGCTGAAATTCAGCAAACCTCTGATATTACCTATAGAATTTACGATTGGGACCGGCCGGATACCAACGGGCAAATGCGCCAACTGCATACCGATTTGGCCTTGGAAGCAATAGATTTCGGTCCCTCCAAAGCAAAGATGAGCTATTCGGAAGAAAAAAATACACCCGTACCCATAGGAACCACGGACTTCTTTACGGTAAATAAACTTAGCCTTTCCCAAAACTACGTTCGCGATTTAGAGGAAATTCCTTCCTTTACAGTTTATATGTGCTTGGAAGGCACTGCGGTGATTGAGACTGACGATTTTTCAGAAGAAATTAAAAAGGGCGAAACCATTTTGATCCCGGCCCAATTGCCTGAAATAAAATTCGATACAAATTCCGCAAGCTTTTTGGAAGTGTACATTCCGTAAATGTTCGTACCTTTGCCCGATTTAAAAAATTACCAAGAATAAATAATAGCAATAAATAATAAAAAATAAAATGGCAAACGTAAGAGATTTAAAAAAAGACATTAACTATGTATTGGGCGATATTATTGAGGCTGTTTACATTTGGGAACTGACCAATGCAGACAAAGACAACAAAAAGGCCGAAGGAATTATAGACGAAGCAATCGTTACTTTTGATGACCTAATTTCAAAAGTGAACCAAAAAAATGTTGACAACAAGAAAAAGCATTTTAACGCGGTTAAGGCCGAACTTGAAGAACGCGGCAGAAAACTTATCGATAAAATAAACGCCCTATAAAATAGTATCCGTTTTTTTTCGATTTACAATAAAAGACTCCAATTCCTTACCGTATTTGGAGTCTTTTATTTTTGGGGAAAGTGCGTTGTAAACGGTATCCAGATATTTGATGTTTGAATCATAAACTTCGCTCAACATTAAATAGGGCGCTACTTCACGATCTTTGTGATTGATTGCAAAATTGATGGTCGCCAAGTATTTATTGGAAATCAGGGCCCGCTGTTTCTGCTCAATTTTCAACAGTGAGGAATCGGCAACTTCATTGCCCAGTTTCAATCTTTCTTCAAGCAAGCCCAAGTTTTTGATTACATACCGATTCTTCAGCTTTAGATATTCCTTAAAAGCTTTATCGTTTTCAGAACCTGTTACCACGGCTGCGCTTCCAAAATTTTTCAGGTTCGTTTTAATGTTCAGTTCACCATTCTCGGCAAAAAAAGTAATACGGTCATCCCGAAGGGTGCCATCTTTCAACCGAACATAGAGATAATAAATTTCCGGACTTTCAATTTTTTCAGAAAAGGAAAAATTTGAGTTTCCGTCCACTACCAGCGAGTCAACGGTTACCAAAACCGTATCCTTAAATTTTTGAAGCAAAAGCGTTCCTTTTTTCAGCCCTTTTACAGAACCCGTAAGATGCATCATCTCCGTATCTGTGGAACAGCCCATGAGGCTTAGAAATATAATTGCAATGGAAAGAAAATAGCGCATGTGGTCTTTATTTAATCGTCAAACTTACGTTTGAAATAGCTTCGGTTTACGAATTTGCAAAGATGAATATTTTTTTTGAAAATTTACGAAGTGGAAGCCAATTGCATCAGCACCGTACATAAAATAGCACCAACGGTACCAATGGCATAGCCAAACACCGCCAAAAGAACCCCAACCGTCGCCAATGACGGGTGAAAAGCCGACGCCACAATAGGCGCTGATGCCGCGCCACCAACATTCGCTTGGCTTCCCACGGCTAAGAAAAAGTATGGGGCGCGAACCATTTTTGCGACCAAGATCATTAACCCTGCGTGTACGGCCATCCACACCAAACCAATTACAATAAGCCACATATTGTCAAAAATCAAGGTCAGGTCCATTTTCATCCCAATACTCGCCACCAAAATATAAATAAAAACACTGCCGAACTTACTTGCGCCAGCACCTTCATAAGCTCTTAGTTTTGTAAAGGAAAGTAGCACTCCTATAATAGTGGTTATGGTTATCATCCAAAAGAAACTGGAATCAAGAAATGTAAATATGTTGCGGGTTATTCCCTTAGGGATACCATCTACTACCGACGTAAAGAAAGCACTCAATAAATCCGCTCCAAAATGTGCAAAACTCACCGTTCCAAAAGCGATAGCGGCAAGAATCATCAAATCGGTCAAGGTGGGGTTTCTATCTACGCTTTTGGCATAATCGGAAACCTTGTCCTTCAAACTTTCTATGGCCGAAGTATCTGCTTTCAGCCATTTGTCGATTTTTGCAGATTTCCCAATTCCGAAGAGGATGACAGCCATCCAAATATTGGCTACTACAATATCCACAAATACCATCCCACCATAGAGTTTTTGATTGTAACCGTAAATTTCGAGCATCGCAGTTTGGTTGGCACCACCGCCAATCCAACTTCCGGCGAGGGTAGAAAGTCCGCGCCACACAGCATCGGCTCCTTCGCCGCCCACAGCTTCGGGATGAATGGTTCCCACTATCAAAACAGCTAAGGGGCCGCCAATTACAATTCCCACAGTTCCTGCCAAAAACATAATCAATGCCTTTGGGCCTAGATTAAAGACTCCCTTCAGGTCAATGCTTAAAGTCATCAGCACCAGTGCGGCAGGCAATAAATACCTGCTGGACATATAATATAAACGTGTGCCATCTACAGAAATTTCGCCTGCTTCTGAAACGGAAGTCCATTCAGGGGAAATAACGCCTGCGGTTGTAAGTAATGCCGGAAGAAAATAGGCCATGAACAGCGCCGGTACGACCCCGTAGAATTTTTTCCAAAAACCCGTTTCGCGGGAAGAGGTGTAAAAAATGAAGCCCAAGGCTATCATTAAGATTCCAAAAACGATGGTGTCGTTGGTAAAAAGGGGAGTGGTGTCCCTTATAATTTCGGCAGCGGTATCTTGCATCTTGATGGTTTTGCTGCAAAATACAATTATTTTTTAATTCAGAATTGGGAAATCAGAATTCAGAATTTTAAATAGTTCGGTTTATGTTTAGTTCCACTGAAATAATAAACACCTAAACTTTTAGACTCTTCAACTTTTTATACCCCGTTCAGGCTACTTCTTAATAAAACTACTCACCGCCTCAATCAGCTCTGGCATTACCGGAAGATTGTATAGGTTATACGATTTACTATTTTCCAGATCGTTCCCTTCAATTTCCTTAAAAATGTGGTTCATTTTTGGAATGATTTTGTATTCGGCATCCGGCTTGGCATTTTTCAACAATTCAGCTTCCGAAACTTGTACTTGAATATCTCTGTCGCCATTGATAATCAAAACAGGAATATGCAGTTTAGCTATCTCCACTTTGGGGTCATATTGCATCCAGCTGAAAATAAAAGGCTGGATTTCCTTTCTGAAAATAGAGGCCAGCCCCGGGCTGTAATTATATGCCACGCCGTTGGCGCGAAGATCGTCAAAGGAAGTCCGCGCGTTATCCGCTAAACCGGGCGCCTGTTTGGCGAGCTGATCCACGATCACATCGTCTATTTCCTGGCCGGCTCCAGCTATGGAAACAAACCCATCTGCACCATCTTGTGCAGCCATCATACCAACCAATGATCCTTGGCTATGGCCAATAATATAAATTTTTGAAAATCTTTTGTCCTTTTTGAAATATTCAAGAACAGCAACCGCATCAGCTATAAAATCGTCAAAACGGATGTTTTTTTCATCTATGGACCGCAGCTTCATTTGCTTCACAATCCTTTTGTCGTATCTAAAAGTGGCGATTCCATTCCCGTAAAGTCCTTCGGCCAGAAATTTTAAGGAATTGTTTACAACCATTTGCTGGTTGCCGTTCCTGTCGGTAGGGCCGCTTCCGCCGATGATTATGGCCAAGGGTAATTTTCCGCTTGCTTCGGGCACCAATAGCGTGCCATCAATCAAGGGAGTGATGCTTAAGTCTTCGGAATTATATTTTTCGTTTTGCGCTGCGGCTACTGTTCCGAAGAAAAGAAGAAAAATTAAAAATAGGTGTTTCATCTATTTGGTTTAAAACTACAGATTGCAGTGCATGCTTTAACAAAGAAAGCGCAAGTATATTGTTTTTTATTTAACCTTTTATAAATGTACTATAATAAATATGAAATTGTAATTTGTTTAATAAATTAGAAAGTTTTGGTTCTATTTTGAAATTCGGGAGACTATCTTTGCCAATCCAGATATGGATTTATATGAAATAAAATTTTTGTAAAGATGAAAAAGTTTGTAGTAGTGTTATTGGTTTTCTTTTTTTCAATCGGTCTTTACGCCGCAGAAGACTGGGGCAAGACGGGCCACAGGGTGGTGGGTGAAATTGCCGGAAAATATTTAAGCAAAAAAGCAGAAAAGCAAATCTCAAGATTACTCGATGGCCATTCCCTCGCCTTTGTCGCAAACTATGGCGATGATATTAAAAGCGACCGCCAATATGATGCTTATGGCCCTTGGCACTACGTTAATTTTCCGTTTGGCGAAAAATATGAAACCCATCCCAAGAGTGAAAAAGGCGATATAATCCAAGGGATCGAAAAATGCATTACCGTTCTAAAAAAACCTAACAGTTCGAGGGAAGACAAGGTTTTCCATCTAAAAATGCTGGTCCATTTTCTGGGCGACCTGCACCAGCCGTTGCACATTGGTCTGGCGGATGACAAGGGCGGCAACGACTTTCAGGTGCGTTGGTTCAGCGATGGCACAAACCTCCATGCCGTGTGGGATTATAAAATGCTGGATTTCTATGAAATGTCCTATACCGAATTGGCTATAAATACCGACGTGCTTTCAAAGGAACAAGTAGAGGCCATAAAAAAAGGAACAGTTATAGATTGGATGTATGAAAGTCGTTTGCTTTGCGAAGATATTTACGCCCACACCGAAATTGGCGAAAAGCTAAGCTACAATTATATGTATGAATATATGGATACCCTTCGCTTCCAACTTCAAAAAGGAGGCATACGATTGGCGAAACTTTTAAATGAAATATTTGGATAGTTGTTTATTAAGAAATCTTCTTAATCAAAGGCAGTTTTGATTGGGAATAAAAGAATCGCGATTTTCTTAGTGGTGTTTTTTATTTAGAATTTTTCCTCCCTTTAGGTCGGGGTATGAAAAATTCGTCTTTGGTCTTGCAGTGAAGTATTCTCAAGTCTTACTCTTATAGCGAAATGATATGTCCTTTTAAGTATAAAGGAACGCCCAATACATCAATCCAAACTGTAACGGAAGCCTGAGTATGAGTACCCATTTTGGTAGTTTCATTGCGGCTTTTTCACTCTGGAGCATATAAATATGGATGGGTAGAAAAACCACGAGCATAATTATAATTCCCCAGGCAGCTTCACTTTGGGTGTTTTTATTCATTAACATAAACCCCAAAATCATTTCTGCGATACCGCTTAGCATAACCATGGCATTATGGGCTGGAATGTATGGGGGCATAATCCGTTCATACAGTTTTGGTTTTCGAAAATGGTTCATTCCCGCGAGCACGAAAAGCACTCCCATCAGGTATTGGTGCCAAGGTAACATAGTTGTATTTTAGTTTTTAAAAATACTCTTTTTGAAAGTATTACGCAGCCTCAAGCTATAAAAAAGTGAAAGCCTCCCTATTTTTAGTAGGAAGGCTTTCTTTTTAAATTAAACTATTTATGAAAAAATTACTCTTTAATCAAGCGTTTCACAGTGCTTGCGCTGTCACCAATAATCTGTACCATATAAACTCCAGAAGCAAGCGATGAAACATCTACTGTCTTCACGCCCTGCATTGCGCGAAGGTCTGTCTG
>NZ_JAQQTG010000040.1 GCF_028561335.1 Aequorivita todarodis
GCACAATTTAAGAAAGAAAAGTGCCTAAGAAAGGCCAACTTTGCGTCTAAATTTAAAATTACCAAAAAATCATCGCCATCAACCAAAAAATAAAAAACCGTCCCAATTAGATTATTGAGACGGCTTCCATTTAAAAGCTTGTTTTTTAACCAAATATTAAGCTTTAAGGTCTCTGGAGTGGGTGGGGGCCACTTGATTCAAAGACCTGGGGGCAATCTACTAATAATTTCCAAACTAACAATGCTCTTTAACGATAAAATGTGTTTTTGGTCGCAACTTAAAAAAATAAGCGACCCTCTCGGGCCGCTTTGGAAATGAGGAAAAAGAATAGTGTCAATCTTCAGATTCGTCCCGCTCCACGGCAATTATGGATTGGGCAGGTTCAATATGTGGGGAGGTGTTGAGTAAATCTAAATTTGCTCCGGAATTAGACAGTAGCACTACTGAAAAATCATCGGGATTGGTAAAATTATTTTCCGCAACCATCAGTTGGATTAGATTCGGACATTTGGCCAGCTGTGTTGGCAACTTGCCTGACAGATTGTTGTCAAAAACATTGAAAACTTCAATTTCACTAAGGTTTCCCAAACTTTCAGGAACAGTTCCACTTAATTTGTTACTGCTTAAATGCAATTGTTTCAAGTGTGAAAGCTTCCCCAATTCAGCGGGAATATTGCCTTGGATTTCGGTACCATTCAAGGCCAAGACTTCCAAATTTTCCAGGTTGCCCAACTCCGCAGGAATATTCCCCGAAATTGGATTGAAGGAAAGTTCTAACTTTTTTAAGCCTTTTAATTGGCCCAAAGATGCGGGCAGTGTTCCGTCAATATTGTTGAATAACATACGGATTTCCGTTACCGTATTATTTTCCACCGTTATGCCGTACCAGTCTGCCACAGGCGCTTCCAAACTCCAGGTGTTGGTCCAAGCCTGCCCATTGGTCGCAGCATAAAAATCTAAAAGCACTTGTTTTTCTTGTTTGTTCACCTGTGCTACCATTAAAGCAGCCATGAACAGGAATCCGCAGGTTAGTATTGCCTTCTTCATAGTTTGGGGCTATTATTTTTAAAGCGAAGTAAAAGAAAGACAAAACAAGTTAAAGAACAAACTTATTCGATGAAATGCACGCCAAACATTAAATTATTTTGAAAGCTTTAGTAAGAATGCGCGGTTAACCTCATGAATTCCTTCAAAAACCTCAATTTTTAACCGATTTTGGAAGAGTTTGTTGCCCTTTAGTTTTTCCTCGGTTTCCCGGGCCTCGGTTATGTACTGATCCTTATTTCCATAGAGGTAAATTACCTGTGCGGTGGATTTCAAAAATTCAAAATCCTTGGCCTGCAGCTCGTTTGGAATTCCCCCCGAATGGAGAATCAACTTGTCGCACTGAATTTTTCGGCTTGCAACCCAGCGCGTGGCAATGGAAACTCCTTGCGAGTAGCCCAAAATAATCAGGTTGGCTTTAGTGTCCGAAAGTTCTTTTTCAAAAACAGCATCTATGTAATTCAATATATTTTGGGTTTCCATTGCTGTATTTTCTCGGGTCAGCCAGGAAGCCCCCACATGTTTAAAATCTCTTCCTTGGTAATACTTTGAAGGGGCTTGTGGCGCGATAATGAAATTTTCTTCAGCATTCAGTTCCGAAAAATATTTGATGAAATATTTGCTCAGATAACCCATTCCGTGAAAAACAATCCAAACGTTTTTCGTTTTCTCGGTTAAACGGTTTAAGGTGGAATAGGTATTTTTTGCGCTGTAGGAAGCTTCTTTTTCGGCCATCATTTTGTTAAATCCAATTTTGTACTTTTACAAATGTAAACCAATAGAATGAAGTACACCAACGAAGAAATTTTGGCCGGCTGTAACAAAATGTGCCAAAACACCCTAATGGAAACCTTGGGCATAGAATTTACCGAGATAGGCGATGATTTTATTGTTGCCAGAATGCCCGTAACCCCAAGGGTCCATCAACCGGACGGCGTTCTGCATGGCGGGGCCTCGGTAGCTTTGGCTGAAAGCGTGGGCAGTGCCGGCGCATACTTTTTTTTGAATTCGGAAGAGATTGTTATCCGGGGCATTGAAATAGCTGCAAACCACATAAAAAGTGTGAGCGATGGTTTTGTTTATGCGCGTGCAAGCATAGTCCACAAAGGAAGGACCACGCAGCTCTGGCAAATAAAAATTACAAATGAAGAAGGAGCACTTGTCTCGCTCGTAAAACTTACAACGCTTACTTTACCCAAAAAAAATTGATGGATTACAAGCTACTGACAGAGAAAATTTCAAAGCATTATTCTAAAAAATTGCCTTTTGTGGTTTTTTCATTACCCGAAAGCAATAGCTTAAACGCGTTTTTTCAAAAAGACGCAAAACAGATCACCATTGAAAAGCTAACGGAAAACGGCTTTGTTTTCGCTCCATTTGATAGTAAGGAAACTTCTTTTTTCATTCCTGAGAAAGATTCCGAAAGCTTGCAATGTGAGTTTATAAAGCACAATGTTGAAGTGATGCCAGTTGCAATTCCCAAAGAAACAGAAGGGAAGGACGGCTATGTTAAATTGCTGGGCAAAGCAGTTGAAACGATCAAAAAAAGAGCTGCAAATAAAATTGTCATTTCCCGGAAAAAGGATTTTAAGCTGAAGGATTTCTCGATTGAAAAACTTACGGAAAGACTGTTTTCAATATATCCCACCGCATTTAGATATATCTGGTACCATCCCAAAACTGGATTATGGTGCGGGGCCACGCCGGAAACACTGGTGCAGATTGAAAATAATTCCTTCAAAACGATGGCTTTGGCAGGCACCCAGCCAATTACGAATAGAACGCCGGTATATTGGGGCCCAAAAGAAATGGACGAGCAACAATTGGTTACCGATTCAATAATCGACAGCCTGCAACGGGTTACCGCTGTTTTGAAGGTTTCAAAACCCCATACACACCAGGCAGGATCATTATTGCACCTTCGAACGGATATTACAGGCATTCTAAAAAACGGCAAGGCCACATTGACCACAATTGCAACGGCGCTCCATCCAACACCGGCTGTTTGTGGAAGTCCAAAGAAATTTTCAAAAGAGTTTATACTTAAAAATGAAGGTTATAACCGCGAGTTTTACACAGGATTTTTAGGGCCAATTCTTGAAAACGGACAATCCGCTTCATTAATGGTCAATCTTCGATGTATGAAAATTGAAGGGAATAGTGCCCGCGTTTTTGTGGGCGGGGGCATAACGATAGGCTCCCAACCCGAAGATGAATGGAATGAAACCCAAAATAAAATGCAAACCATGCTACAAGTATTGCAGCCAATGCTGTAATATTTTCGGCGACTTCGTACCTTTGTGAAGCATGAAATTCTCGAATAAGATTCTCTCACAAACCCTTGTACAATTATGTTTGGACAAGGGTATTGACCATATAGTAATATCCCCTGGTTCACGAAACGCTCCACTTACCATTGGTTTTGGCGAACATCCAAAATTTAAGTGCTTTAGTATTGTTGATGAGCGCTGTGCCGCTTTTTTCGCCTTGGGAATCGCGCAGCAATTAAAGAAACCTGTTGCCGTTGTTTGTACTTCGGGTTCGGCCTTGCTCAATTATTATCCAGCCGTGGCCGAAGCGTTTTACAGCGATATTCCGTTGGTCGTCATTTCTGCAGATAGGCCGGCAAATTTTATTGATATAGGCGATGGACAGACCATACGACAGGAACATGTTTTTGAAAACCATATTCTTTACAGCGCAAATTGCGTTGAGGGTGAAGAGTTTCAAGTGAAAAATGAAACCGAGATAAACGTTGCCTTAAATACCGCAATTGAACTGCGCGGCCCCGTTCATATAAACATCCCTTTTTCCGAACCTTTATACCACACGGTTGAAAACCAATTGGTTTGGCCGCAGAACGTTCCTGCACGACAGCGGACAGCAAGCGTTGAGGAAAATCTGGATACTTTTATAGACCGATGGAACTCCAGCAAACGAAAAATGGTTTTAGTAGGCGTTTTGCCCCCTAACAGTGTGGAAGAACGGTTTGTGGAACAACTTGCAAAGGACGGAAGCGTTTTGGTTTTAACGGAAACCACTTCAAATCTTCACAATGAAAATTTCATCGCTGCCATTGACCAACTCATAGCTCCTTTAACGGAAGAAGATTTCAAAAAACTGCAACCGGACATTTTGCTCACCTTTGGCGGAATGGTGGTTTCAAAAAAGATAAAGGCCTTTCTGCGCGGTTTTTCGCCAAAAGAGCATTGGCACGTCGATTCCAAAAAAGCGAACGATACTTTTTTTGTGTTGACGCAGCATTTCAAAACAAGCGTCAATGGTTTTTTTGCTGAATTTCTTCCGAAGACAATTTCGGTGGAAAGTGACTATCAAAGCCATTGGCTCGCAATAAAGCGACACAGATTGCAACGGCACGCCGCCTACGAAGATGAAATTCCCTATTCGGATTTTATGGTTTTTTCTGAAATATTCAAACAGCTTCCGCGAAATGTCCACCTGCAATTGAGCAATAGTGCTACTATTAGGTATGCACAGCTTTTTGACATAAACGATTCAGCAGAAGTATTTTGCAATAGAGGGACCAGCGGAATAGACGGAAGTACGAGTACTGCGGTGGGAGCGGGCTACGCTTCAAGATTGCCAACGGTCTTTTTAACTGGCGACCTCAGTTTTTTCTATGACAGCAATGCGCTTTGGAACAATTACATTCCTAAAAATTTTAAAATAATTGTCGTGAATAACGGCGGTGGCGGTATTTTCAGAATTCTTCCCGGGGAAAAGGATTCCCAGCTTTTTGATACTTATTTTGAAACAAAACACAGCTTAAGCGCAAAACAGCTTTCGGAAATGTTTGGTTTCAAATACGAGACAATTCACGGAAAAGAAGATTTGAAGGAAATGCTGAAGGATTTTTTCAGAATAACGGAAGGCCCAGCTCTGCTTGAAATTTTTACGCCCTCAACCGTAAATGATAGGGTGCTTTTGGATTATTTCAAATATATTTTATAGGTACGTTTTCCCCCAAATGGCGGCTTCGGTAAGATTGTCGAAAATGCGGAAAGGCTTTTTGCAAAATGTAGATTCCAATTCGGCATTGGAGCGCGCCATTTCGTTATAAACCACTATTCCCATGGCTTTCAGCGTCGGCACTTTGTTCAGGTATTTATAGTCCATGGGTTTTACGGAATAGGAGTGGATGCGGTTTGAAATATAGACCCAAGGTTTTGCGCCCAAATATCCCAAACCCTTTAGCAAAGCCGAAAGTCCATTTTTATGGGAAATAACGATGCCTTCCTTTGCTTCTACGATTACAAGGGCCCGGTAAAAATAGATGATGCCGATCTCCGTTTCCAATACTTTTTTTAGTTGGAATTCCTCGGGAAGATTATGTGGCGCAATATGTTCCATTTTCAATGTGAATTTACATTTTAAGTTTGATTTGTATATACGTGTTCGGCATTTTTTTTAACAATAATACAGTACCTTTGCAGCTATGATAAAATTGGGTGAATACAATACTTTGGAAATTCTTCGGGAAACCGAACCGGGTCTATATTTGGGCGATGACGAGGAAAATGTGGTGCTTTTGCCGCATAAATACAAACCGGAGGAATATGAAATAGGCGATGAAATTTCGGTTTTTATTTATCTCGATAATGAAGAACGTCCCATCGCCACCACGCTCGATCCTTTTCTGCAATTGAACACTTTTGGTTATTTGCACTGTAGCGATGTAACGGAATACGGCGCCTTTATGAATTGGGGCCTGGAAAAGCAGCTTTTCGTTCCCTTTAAGGAGCAGGCGCGCCCGATGAAAAAAGGCAATTGGTATATTGTCTATCTATATATAGACGAAAAGACCAATCGTTTGGTGGGAAGCAGTAAAACCAATCACTTTCTTCAAAACGAATCCTTGACCGTTGAACCTTTTCAGGAAGTGGATATTTTGGTTACCCATTTAACTGAAAAAGGCGCAAATGCAATTGTAAACGGAGTTCACAAAGGACTGATTTATATTGAGGATATTTTTGAGGACATCCGTACGGGTGACAAAATGAAGGCATTCATTAAAAAAATACGTCCCGACAATAAAATTGATCTTGTACTGCAAAAGCCAGGTTATAAAAGCATTGAGCCCAACGCTACTTTTATAAGGGAAGAGTTGGAAGCGGCTGGTGGGTTTTTACCACTTCACGATAAATCGGACCCAGATACAATTAAGAATATGTTGGGGATGAGCAAGAAGAGTTTCAAAAAGGCAATTGGGACACTCTACAAAGACAAGCAGATTGTGATTAAGGAAGATGGAATAGAGCTGATTTAGCCCGGCTTTTCCTCAAATTCTGGGCAATCAACGCGGATAGCTTTGGTTTCTAACGGCTTTTGAAGATATTCACAATAGTCGCCACCCGCTTTTTTGCTGTGGAATTTACAGGCAAAACACATCCGTTGCACGCTGATTATTCCAGCTTTGTTCAAATTGTAAATAAGCTGTACAATGGCTTCATAAACAGTTTCCAATTGGGCTGCATCAAAAGTATCGAACTGTTTTTTAAGCGGATTGGCGTAATTTTCGGTTATTGAAACCAGTTCCTTTCCTTTTTCCGAAAGTACTATTAGATAACTTCGGCTATCA
Source organism: Aequorivita todarodis (assembly GCF_028561335.1). Classification (GTDB taxonomy): domain Bacteria; phylum Bacteroidota; class Bacteroidia; order Flavobacteriales; family Flavobacteriaceae; genus Aequorivita; species Aequorivita todarodis. Next base: position 6,644 of record NZ_JAQQTG010000040.1, read on the forward strand.
GGATTTGAATAATCCTTTAAGATCAATTTTTTCTGTTCCAAAGACTTCACCGCATCGCTGATGGTGGGTTTGGTAACGTCAAATTCCTTTGCCAAATAACTGACCGTGCAGAGCGAGCTTTTATGGTAGGCAATAAAAATGAGGATTTGGATCTGGATGGGGCTCACGCCAGCTTTTTTTGCTTCGGCCCAGAGTAGTGTTCGGAAAACTTCCGAAATCCGTTCCAGGCCGACCACTATTTTATTGCTCACACTTTCCTGCTGAAAGGAGGTATCGAAAACACTTTTTTCCATAATAAAGCCTGTTAAGGGGTAAGCCCTAACAGGCAAAGTTAGTAATCCTAATTGATTTTTCAACCTTTTACATCCGCCATGGAAGCTCCATAATTTATATGAAGTACATTTCCCGTAGGGGTAACCAAGGCCGGAACCGATTTCACACCAGCATTTTCAGCTTGTTGGATTTTCGATTTTTCTTCACCCAAATGAACCACTTCAATAGTAGATGGATCCATCAATTCAAGGATTTCGTGTTCGGCACTGATACATACTGGACAACCGGCGTGATAAAAAACAGACTTTTTCATAATTAAAAGAATTTAAGTTCGAGCAATATTGCTTCTGCAAATATAGTAAGGAATCCTAACTAAATAAAATATTATATGGCATATTTCTAAAATTGGTTAAAAAAAATAATTGGATTGCCTAAAAAGAAAACGGAATGCTATTCAGAAAGATGGGCTTAAACTACTGTGAGGGCGTTCCATAGACCCCATAGCCCATATAAAAACCACTGCGACGGGGAGGGCGTTGGTAAAAACCGTAGGAATACGGCATAAGCTCCGGTCTTAAATATCCGCGAGACTCTTTATAGGCGATATTCCTAACGGCTGTTGATCCATCCACACTATAACTGCTGTTGCCACCATAAACACCATACTCTGTAGGATCTAAGGATATTTGAATATTCGATTTTGAATAATTTTGGCTCGCGGCCATTGCATCGTACATGCTTACCGGTTCGCGATAATTATTTTTATCCATCTTAAAGGAAGGAAGTTTGGTCGAATTTTTTTTGAAAAAATCTGAATTTGAAAGCAGGGAAGTGCTCATTAAACTTTCAATTTCGGGCAGTTTCACATAATCCAATTTAAATTTATTGGACTCAAAATCCAATTGCGCCGAGGCCATCAGCGGAAACAACAAAAGAAGAAATAGCAACTTTTTCATCGGGTCAAAGATAACAAAATTTGTTCCAAGTTTAAAGTGGGTAGTTAGGTAGTAGGTAGTTAGGTAGTAGGTAGTAGGTAGTAGGTAGTAGGTAGTAGGTAGTAGGTAGTAGGTAGTAGGTAGTAGGTAGTGGGTAGTGGGTAGTACCCTTCCAGAGTTTAAAACGTTGGAAGGGTTGTGATATGGAGGATTTTGTTTTTATAAATTTAATTTTTTAGATGTTTCCTTTGGTAGCGCATCTTTGTGGACGGTAACGCTAACGGCCTTTAAGCGCATATAGGCTTCACTAAAATATACATAACCGCCATTGGCAACGCGTGTTTCGTCTGTTCCCCAGCTATTTTTTACTTTGTAATATTTTGTGCCGTTTTGGTCGCGGAGTATTCCCGTAATGTGCATTAAGTGATCATCAGTAGTATCATAATTTTCAAACTCATCTTGCCGGTATTGTTGCGTAATTTCCTTTTCGGGATAGGTGCTGTGTAGGGCCTTTAAGATATTTTCCTCATTTTCGGGAATAACGGCCACCCCGTCTTTTGACGAAAAACTGCGCTCGCTTACATCGCAGTCCAATTCAACGGTAAACCCGTTTTCCAAAGCATTGTCTATGGTCGCCATCATTTCATCCAACGGAACATTGTAAAAACTACCGTTGCTCCAGTTGTCAGGGATGTTCAGAATAAATTTTGAATAGAAGGGCGCTTGGGTAAAACTGGTAATGTTTACGTAATCCGCAGGCTGGATTTTGGTCATTGCCAAAAAGGTTTGCGGCGTATATTGTTTTCCCTCAAAAGTGAAATGGGTTACGTTTTTACCGATATACGTATCCAAAACACCTTCAATGGCAGCACGCCATTTTTTGCTGAGTTTCCGGCCGGGATTGTCAACGTATGTTTTCAGCATTGCTTCCAATACCGCGACCATTTCGGCGTGGTTATAAACGGTTTCGCCAGCAAAAAGACCGCTGAACGCTTCTTCGGGAACCAAGCCATTTTTTGCTACGGAATTCATCACATCGTGTGCCAAGCCACCTTCGCCAAACTGCGCTTTTCCTTGGCGCATAATGTAGTTTTCAGCTTTTAGCGGATAGGTATTCCGTACTTGGTACATTTCACTTAAATCAATTTTCTTTCCCGTAAGACGGATGATTTCGCTCTCCAAAAATGACGTACTGCTAAAACTCCAGCACGTTCCCGTAATTCCCTGGCTTATTACGGGCGTGGCTTCAAGGTCTGTGACCGTCGTGAATTTGTAGGCTTCTTGGGCGGTTAGGCTTAATGTGAAAAGAATTCCGAAGAAGAAAAGGATGCTTCGCATTGTTTGTTTTTTATCGTTATTATTTATTTTGAAGATTTTGAAGGGTATTTTTCTTTGCGTTCTCTATGCCTTTGCGGTAAATATCACCGCTGAGGCGCAGAGAAGGCAGAGGTTTTACGGTCATTTCAAAAGAAATAGAAAATAATAATAAACAATATCTTCTATCTTTGAAAACAAAAATAAGAATTATGATCACACCCAACTGGAAAACCGCTAAAGAATATACCGATATAACCTATAAAAAATCAAACGGCGTGGCGCGAATCGCTTTCAACAGGCCCGATGTGCGCAATGCGTTTCGCCCAAAAACTACGGCTGAATTGCTAAATGCCTTTCACGATGCACAAGAAGATACTTCCATAGGTGTGGTTTTGCTTTCTGCGGAAGGACCATCTTCCAAGGATGGCGTTTATAGTTTTTGCAGTGGTGGCGACCAAAAGGCACGTGGCCACCAAGGCTATGTGGGCGATGATGGCTACCACCGATTGAATATTCTGGATGTGCAACGCTTGATTCGGTTTATGCCGAAAGCCGTAATCTGTGTGGTTCCGGGCTGGGCCGTGGGAGGCGGGCACAGTTTGCATGTGGTCTGCGATTTAACCTTGGCAAGCAAGGAACACGCTATCTTTAAACAGACCGATGCCGACGTAACCAGTTTTGACGGTGGCTACGGAAGTGCTTATCTGGCCAAAATGGTAGGGCAGAAGCGTGCCCGCGAAATCTTTTTCCTCGGAAGAAATTACTCTGCGCAGGAAGCTTTTGAAATGGGAATGGTAAACGCCGTGATTCCCCATGACGAGTTGGAAAATACAGCTTACGAATGGGCGCAGGAGATTCTTGCAAAAAGTCCAACCTCAATAAAAATGCTGAAGTTCGCGATGAACCTAACCGACGACGGAATGGTGGGCCAACAGGTTTTTGCGGGGGAAGCTACGCGCCTTGCCTATATGACGGATGAGGCGAAAGAGGGCCGTGATGCCTTTCTTGAAAAACGAAAGCCTAATTTTGATAAGAAGTGGTTGCCGTAGTCAGTACGCAGTAGTCAGTATTCAGTAAAAAATCATTATCAAAATATCCTTCACTTTCAATGAGTAAACTATTCAACTTGCGCAGTATATGGTATTCGCTTTCGGCGGAGCAACGGTTTTTTATTAGACGGCTTTACTATTTGCCAAAAGATACCTTGGATGGTATTACGGGCAAGCGGCACAAGTACGTCCCGCCACGCGGCTATATCTATACGGGTTCGCCAGCCTGTGCAGCGGATTATTTGAAACAAGGGCAGCTACAACTAAAAATGTTGAAGGAACACGCCAATCTTCAGCCTGGCCACAGTGTTTTGGACATTGGCAGCGGCATAGGCAGGACGGCGATTGCACTGACCGGGTATTTAAGCCAAAACGGAAGTTACGAGGGTTTTGACGTGGTGGAAAGAGGCGTGCAGTGGTGCAATTCGCGCATACATAAAGAAAACCCCAATTTCAATTTTAAATATGTGCCGCTGTTCAATGATCTTTACAATACGGCGACACTCAAGGCTACGGAATTTATTTTTCCCTATGCCGATAATTCCATAGATGTGGCCTTTTCCTTTTCGGTTTTTACGCATATGCAGCTTGAGGAGATCCAGCATTATTTCAATCAGATTTATCGGGTGCTGAAACCCGGGGGAGTTTGTTTTTCAACCTTTTTTCTTTATGACGAAGCTTCGGAAGCATTTATTTCGACCAAAAAGGATTTCAGTTTTCCCGTAAAAAAGGAAGGTTACAGATTGATGAACGAAAACGTAAAATCGGGCAATATCGCTATTGATAAAACAAAACTTTCTGAAATGCTAACAAAGGAAAACTTTGAATTGGCCAAAATTATAGACGGCTTCTGGAAGGATAAAATACGCGATACTGCCAAAGCGGAATACCAGGATATGGTGGTGTTTAAAAAGGGATAGTCCAATTTTTTATTGAATGAAAAAAGAAAGCCCTCAATTTTCTTAAAAACTTTCTGCTTTACTATTTGTAAGTTTAATTTTTTTTCAAGATTACATCCTGAACCCAAGCCATTGCTTTACTGAGCGTTGGAAAAATGGCAAACGTTTTTTTGTAGAACATACTTTCCAGTTCCGCATTTGTTTTTTTAATATCGTCCTCGGCAACTATCGCTATGGCAAGCAAGTTGTGTATTTTGGAAGTGCCAAGATAAGTGAGCGGATCTACGGCGTATGAAAAATACCTGTTGGAAATGTACACCACGTCCCTGTTTGAAAAATGCAGGTCTATAATTTGGCGAAGCTCGTCGTTGTGCTCGGGTTTAATTAAGACGCCTTCCCTAATCTGGGTTACCAAGAAATCATCAAAAATAAAAACTTCACAATGGGGGAAGTTGTAATAATGGAATATGCTCATAATTTGGAAATTTGGTTGGTCGTTTAAAGATAGAAAAGAATAGTTGAATTACAGCATAGGCGCAGCTTTTTGAAATTGTGATTATTTTTCGGTGAACTATGATCTGAATTTTTTCTATAAAGTATATCCCACAACTTTCGGGGGTCAATAGCTTCAAACATACCGCAATTTCAAATCCTTAAAAATTTTTAAATTCGAATTGATCAATTCTTATTCACAAAAAAAGCACCAAAACGAAGAAACGCTTGGTGCTTTTGTGGTTAGAAAGCATTAGGTATTTGGTTTTTTAGCCTTCGGTTTTATCAAAAACCAAGGTTTCGGTGTCTTGGTCGTTCCTTACTTTAAGTTCACTCTCCGAAATTGAGAGTATAACTGCGTTTATGGAGTCCGGTCCAATAGTAATGCTTAAATTTTTGTTGTTTGTTAAAGTGTAAGTTCCATTATTTATCCCTGAAGATATGCAAGTTCCTGAGTCTTCATCAAATGATTCCAATGTCATGGTGCCATCTGTCTTAAATAGTAGATAGGTCTTTTTTTCGCAGGCATTGTAGTTTCCAGGAGTTTTGGACTCTTGGTACCATTTTCCGGAAGTCAACAATTCCAGATTTGTTTTTGGAGGTGTGTTTGATGATGAGTCATCATCTTTGCTACAGCTAAAGGCGACTAATGCAAGGCATGCAAAGGCAAATGTTCTAAGTGTTTTCATTGTTTTATTATTTATTGTTATTGTCTATTATTATTTATTATTAATTATTTGGTTTTAAGTATTTCTGGGGTAAGGTTTTGATCGTTTTCGTTTTCAATCACAATAAAAATTTATTTTTAGTATAAAATCAATTTTTTGATAGCGGTTTCTTTTTCAGTTTTTATCTTTATAAAATATACTCCTTGAGCCAACGAGGAGACGTCCAGCGTGTTTTTCCCCATAGCAATCGTTCCATTTTTTACCACTTGACCATTCATTGTCAGAATACTATAATTGGCATCTTGTTCCATTGAGATATTGAGAAATTCTTTTACCGGATTTGGATAGATAATGACGCCTTCATTTAGATTCTGGTCATCAACAGATAGGCTGCAATCTTCACTAAAGCTGGTCTGGGGGTCAATATCTGTCCAGTTTGCATTGGAATATGCCACATCATCAACGGTAATGCACGTAAGGTCTGGGTTATGGGTAGCATTAAAACCTGAAAAGTTTGTGTTATTGCCGTTTTTAACATTTAAACTTGTGAGTTGATTGTATCTACAGCCTAAATAGGTCAAGGCGATATTTGCAGAAAGATCCAAACTTGTTATTTGATTGCCAAAACAATTCAATTGTGTTAAACCCAAGTTTTGGCTCAAATCTAAATCGGTTATTTGATTATTAAAGCACTGTTACAATCTTAAAACAGTATTTTGAGTTACATCTAAACTCGTTAATAGGTTGTTCCTACAATCCAAATCATCCAATAGGGTGTTTTGCGTAATATCTAAATTGGTCAATTGATTTTCATAAACATTAAATTCCTCTAAATTTGAAAGTGGGGTAACATCTATTGTGGTCAGTAGATTTTCATTACAGGTCAATTGGATTAAGCCCGTATTTTGACTGAGGTCTAGATTGGTTATTTGGTTTTGTGAACAAGTTAAGGACGTTAAGGCCGTGTTTTGCGTAACATCTAAACTGCTTAGTGCATTAGCCGCACAATATAAAGATGTTAAGGCTGTATTCTGACTGATGTCTATGCTGGTCAGCAGATTATATGGGCAGTACAAATTGGTTAAAGTAGTAAAATCTTCAATCCCGGTAAGGTCCGCAATATCTTTGGAGGCTATGCTTAAGCTGGAAACCCCACTAATATTAGCCGTGGTAACATAGTCGTCCAATACGTTGTCATAACCAAGATCAATCAAGGCTTGTTCAAAATTATCGTCTGGCACATAAGTTTGTTGCGAGTAACCTAATTTGCATAAAAAAAGGACTGCTATAAGACAAAGTGTTTTTAAAGTTCTCATTTCTTTTTTGTTTTAAATTATTGGTATTATTTAGTTTCTATTTCTGAAGTAAAACTTGCACTTTTCATTAAGGATTCCAGTTTGTCAAGGCGTTCTTCCAGTTGGTTTTGTTTTACCAATTTGCCTTTTAAGGTTTCTATTTCGGCTTGTTGTTCTTTAATGGCTTCTACCAATACAGGAATCAGCTGAATGTAGCTTACGCCGAAATGTCCTTCATCGTCAATAATGCTTACCATTTCCGGGAAAACCTTTTGAACGTCTTGCGCTATCACCCCATACTCGCGTTTTTTTGCGGCATCATTTTTCATAGTATAGGTATAGCCTTTAATGTTTTGAAGTGCTTCTAAAGTATTGTTGATTGGTTTGAAGTTTTCCTTCAGGCGCCTGTCCGAAACATCGGTGATGGTTCCTGTGTATTCAATGGAACCATTTACATCCAGCGCAACGTTAGGGGCTGTAATGCCAATGCCCACGTTATCGGCAAAAAAATTGGCGGAACCTCCATAGCCCCAGCTAAAATAGGTGCCATTGTACCATAGGGCTTCACTGCCGTTTACTTGTAAAGCAACACCTGAGGCAACATTTCTATGCAGATTGGTTACCCCACTTACTTGCAAATTGCCATTAACACGCAATAAGTTGTTATTAAACTCTCCATAGATTAATGCATTGTTGGCATCTGCATTGGAATTTTCTATATATAGTTTGTTGCTCCCTGTTTCATTATAACCTGATTGATATCCTAAGAAAATATTACGTAGTCCTGTTCCATTTTGCAAGCCTGCTTCGCTTCCAATAGCAATATTAAATTGTCCTCCTGTATTTTGTCTTAAAGCTGAATAACCTATACCAATATTGTCATATCCTATACAAGCCCCTAAGGAACTAACTCCAATAGCAACATTTTTTTCTCCATAGCTATTACTAGCTAAAGCACCATTACCTATAGCTGTATTATAATTTCCGCTTGTATTACCATTTAAAGCATGCATTCCTAAAGCTGTATTATATCCTCCACTTGTACTTGACGACAAAGCATAAGCTCCTACTGCAGTATTTTCTTCCCCACTTTTGTTTTGGATCAATGCATAATCACCTATTGCTGTATTTTCTTGCCCAACATCATTATTAAACATTGCATATAGACCAATGGCTGTATTACCTTGCCCTGTAGTATTAGAATATAAGGCGGAAGCTCCAACAGCTGTATTGTAGCTTCCTGCGTTATTGTATAAAGACGAGTTTCCAACAGCTGTATTGAAGCCTCCTCCATTATTGTATAAAGACGAATATCCAATAGCTGTATTGTTGTTTCCTAAACTTGTTTTTAGCGAATTATACCCAATGGCTGTATTACCCTCGCCACTTATATTTGATGTTAAAGAATTAAAGCCTATCCCAATGTTCCTATTGTCTGTAGCATCATCGTTTTTTCCGGCACTGCCACCTAAAAATATGGAAGAACCATCCTCGCTGCCGTCGCTGTCAGATTTTCCATCCATCAATTCATCTATATATTTCACGCCCGTAACGCTCTGCCAGTAGGAAATGCTACCGTCCCAGTAATAAAATCCTTTGGGTGGCGTTCCGTTGCCCGTAACAAACACCATCATTCCGTCTTGGGCAGCCAATGGGTCAATACTGGGAAAATCATCAATGCGTGGGATTAAAATTCCATCCGTGGTGGTTGGGTTCGCAATATTGCTTGCGGTAATGTCCAAGGTAGCTTTTGGGTCGGTGTTGTTGATGCCCACTTGGGCAAAAAGATTTAGGCTAAAAAACACGAGGGCAATTGATAGTATCTGTTTTTTCATGACTAAAATGTTGAATTAATTTTTTCTGAAATGGATTGTTTTGATCACTTTATTTCTCTTTACTATTTTAATAGTGTAATTGCCGTTTGCTAAATGGCTTACATTTAAATGAATTTCGTTTGAGCTGAATTTATCAAGGCTTCCTTCATATTTATTGTTCATAAATCTGAATAAACTATGCTATAAAAGTGCTGTCAAGAAAAAGGGGAAGATTTTCTTATGGTTAAAACTAAAACCAATTGAAGAGAAGCGCTAACAGCCGTGTAACAGATGATGCCACAGATGTAACATGGTCTTAGTTACAAGGGTATTTGCTTAAAAATGAAGCTTATTTTTGAGAATATTCTGATGGTAAACAGCCAAATGCTTCCCTAAAACATTTGGAGAAATAGGAAGGATTGTTAAAGCCTACTTGATAGCAAATTTCAGAAATATTTACATCACTTTTCAGTATTAGTGATGCTGCCAATTTTAGGCGTTGCGAGCGTATAAATTCTGAAGCGGTCAATCCGGTAATTGCTTTCAGTTTTCTGTGAAGCTGCATTCTGCTCATCCCAACAAGTTTGCTGAAATCTTCTATGCTAAGATCTGGATCGGTAAGGTGCGCATCAAGCACCGCCTGTGTTTTTTCAATAAACTTTTGGTCTATGCTTGATATGGAAATGTCCAAAGGTTTAAGAATAATTTCCTGGCTGTACCGATGGCGAAGTTGTTTCCGGGAAGAGACCAAGTTGTTTACGCGGGTTTCCAACAGCTTCATTTTAAAAGGCTTTGTTATATAGTCGTCGGCGCCAATTTCAAGACCTTCGTATTGTGTTTTTTCTCCTGTTTTGGCGGTTAACAATATTATTGGAATATGACTGGTCCGTTCGTCATTTTTAAGCGTTTTGCAAAGTTCCAGGCCATTTGCCTTTGGCATCATTATGTCTGAAATGATAATATCCGGAACAAAGGCAATGGCTTTTTCTATACCTTCAAAACCGTCGTGGGCTTCTATAATTTGATATTGGTTTTTAAAAGCATTTTTTATGAAAAGACGAATGTCCTCACTATCTTCAACTACCAATAGAATTGGGGAGTCCTCGTGAATTTCTTCGGTTAGGGATGTATTGTCTCTTGTATTTTCTGAATCCTCGGTTATTAAAATAGGAACGGGTGCTACGGTTTTATTGACTCTTTCTTCTTCTAAAAACTGGTTTTTGACAATGGGAAGTACTACCGAAAACAACACGCTTTTACGTGCCGTGTTTGCAACATGGATTGTTCCTTTATGGAGCAAAACCAGTTCCTTTACCAGTGCCAGCCCAATGCCCACGCCATCTTTACTGTCGTCTTTTTGGTAAAAACGGTCGAATATTTTTTCAATTTTAGTTTCACCGTATATTTCTCCGTCATTTTCAATCGCTATTTCAAGGGTATCGCCTTTGGTGGAGGCGGTGAAGTTTATCGTTCCCTTTTCTGAGACATATTTAAAGGCATTGGACAGTAGGTTGGTTACAATTTTCTCAACCGCATCTCTATTGAACCAACCATTTATAGGTTCTTGGATGTTGATGTTGTATTTCAGCGCCTGTGTTTTTGCGTTGTGCTCAAAGGAAGACGCTATTGATTTCAGCAACAACCCGAGATTTCCTTCGGATACTTGCAATTGTAAATTGCCCGACTCCAGTTTTGAAAGATCCAAAAGTTGGTCAACCAAGTTCAATAAGCGTTTGGAATTTCGTTGTACCATTTCAAAATCTGCCCGATCCTCTTCATTGAGTTTTTTGTTTTCGAGCTTTTTTTCGATGGGTCCGGAAATCAACGTCAATGGCGTTCGAAATTCATGGGAAATATTTGCGAAAAAGTTCGATTTTACGGCATCAAGGCTTCTCAGTTTCGTATTAACTTTTTTTCTGTTGCGGTATAAAAGAAAGAAGAACACCCCTGCGATTGTCGTTATTCCCATTCCCGCTAAGTACAGATTGCGCTGGTTCTTTTTCTGCGCTTCTGCCAAATCGTTTTTTGATTGCAAAAGGGCTATTTCCTTTTCCTTTTTTTCAGATTGATATTTTGCTTCAAGTTCCTTTGTGTTTTTAATATTCTCCTGTATAACCAACGTATCATTAACGCTTCTATATTCTTTGGAATATTGATAGGCTTGTTTATAGTCTCCTAAAGCTTCGGAGTTTAAGTAGAGGAGCTCATAAATATCCTTTAATTCTGCATAGCTATTCAGTTTAAGTGCCAAGGATTCTGCTTCAAGGGCAAGCTGGCTGCTTCGCGTGAAACTATTTGTTTTGCTGAATATTTTTGACTGATTGATAAGCGCCATCAATATTCCAATATCGTGATGGTTTTTTTTGCTTAAATCAATGGCCTTTTGCCCCACTTCCAAAGCCTTGTCTGTTTGGCCGTTATCAAGGTATATTTCGCTTTCGAGTACAAGGAAAACAGCTTCTTGAAGGGGGTTTTTGTTTTCTCTGTAATACGAAATTGCTTTTGAAATATAATTTAAAGCCTTCGCATAGTTTTTTTGTCTTCTTTCAATAATAGCAAGCTTTCCAAAAATAAAACTTTGCTGGTATTCATTCTCTGCTATTTTGAAAACCGACAAGGCCTTGTTTTGATAATTTTTAGCCTCTTCCAAATTTTCAAGTGATTCATAAACATCTCCAATAAAAGATAACGTAAATCCACGTTTATAGCCTTGAAAATCAATGGAAGTATAAACGCTATCAGATTTTAACAGGTATTGTAAAGCCTTATCGGTTTTTTGATAATTTAAATTATATATTTTTCCAATTTGGCCATAGATAAAGGCTAAATCTTCCCATAATCCGTATTGAATTGCAATTTTCTCTCCTTCAAAACCGTACGCCAATGCTTTTTCTTTTTCTCCAAACCTTGCATTTTCTTGGGCCAGTCTGCCATACGTTACCGAAATAAGCTCCGGTCTATTTACTTCTTTTGAATAGCGCAAGGCTTCCAGCAAATTACCGTTAATAAATTCGTAGCTGTCATCACCAGGTTTCACGAACAACCCAAAATAACTTGCTCTTAAAAAGTGATATTTATAATAGGCTAGCGAAGAGTTATTGTTTTTTGCATAGTCCCCCAATTTTTTAAAATAGGCCCTACAGCTATCCTCGTCATTTTTTTTGTAATAGTTTATTAATTTAATATACCCATATGTTTTTATACTATCTGAACTAATAGGGTTGTTGACAACGTGCTTTAATGAATCTAAGGAAGCTCTGTTTTGCCCAAATGCTACGGAAACGGAAAACAAAAGGAGGAGAAGTTTGTTCATCTAGTTAGGTTGTTCATCTAAAATTACAAAAATGATTTTTATGTTTAAAGAATAAAACCATTAAACTCTTCCTTGGCTTAAGACTTATTGGTAATTGTCTTAGGCTTCAGAGTTTCAAGATGGGCACGCGTTAAAACCGCGCGCCAGCAGAGGGGAATAAGCACATTGAGAATGAGCCAATTGCCAATAAAATCCGAGAAATTTCTGGTTGCTTGATTAGGTTGGGAACCTGCTATTTCTTTTTTGATGCGAAGTAACCTTTCAAAATTAATTGCACGCCCCATTTCATAATTTCCATCGATTGTTTATTATTTAGGCCAACAACATCTTTAGTTACTATTAAAGGCTCAATTCCCATTAAAATAGTTAACAGATTTATTAACTTTTCGCTTTCCTTGTTATCGATGGATGTATTTTCAAAGGCAAGCTGTAGTGTTTTTTTGCGTCTTGCACCTCGTTTTATTTCTGATGGATTTGAGGTTATGACCGAGCTTAGGTATTTTCGAAATGCGCTTTCATGTTCTACGGCCAGCGTGTTATAATAATTTTGGATGTAAAGAATCCTATCTTCAAGACTATTCTCTTTGATATTTTCAACAATTTTATCTGGATTTTCTGCTTGGATATTGAGAGCGGCCTCATTCACTAAAATTTCAATGTTTGAATAATAGCGATAAACTGTGGCTCTTGAAATACCACATTCTTTGGCGATATCTTCCAGCGTAAATTCTAAATCTTTATTTAGAAAATATTGGGCGCTGTTCAATATTTTATTTCTCGTTTCCAATTTTTGATTTATCCGACCGGATTTAAAATATTCCTTTTTCATAAGACAAATATCTCATAAAACTTGGTTTTTTCAAAATTGTATTTTAAGTTTGTGAGACAAAAATCTCATAAAATGAAAAATCAAACTACTAAATGGGTATTGGGCCATAAAATAACCACCCACGAGACATCCGGAGACTTCGATCTGATGCTGGCAGAAACTCCCGCACAAATTCAGGGACCTCCACCGCATTTTCATAACAAATTCAAGGAATCATTCTTGATAATTGAGGGTGAAATGGAATTTTTAATAAACGGTGAAGTAAAAATTGTTAAAGCGGGAGAGTCGCTCGACATTCCGCCTAAAACGCTGCATACTTTTACCAATAATAGCAATTTACCCTGTAAGTGGATAAACATTCACAGTCCCAAGGGGTTTAAAGGTTTTTTTGATGCCGTAGGAATACCTGCTGAAATAGAAAATGCCCGTGAAAAATCCCATACTCCCGAAATTGTCCAGAAAGTAATTGAAACTGCCGAAGCATTTGATATGAACATTAAAGTTCAATAAAAAAAGCCAACGAGATTTAGGACGTTGGCACACGTTGTAAACGTGCGCCAGCTGGGCATGCGTTAAAAACGCGCGCCAGAAGAGGGTAGATTAAGGTTTATTGTTTGATTAATTTAGTATTGAAAACTTTTGTTCCATCACTAATTTTTACCAAATATAACCCACTTTGTAACTCGCTGCAATCAACGGTTCCATTCTTAGATATGGAAGCGGTTTTCACTAGCTGTCCTGTAATGGTATAGATATTCAGGGAGGTTCTTTGGTAGGTATTATTCATTTCGATTTTTAAGATATCTATAACGGGATTGGGATAAAGTCTTATAATGCCACTGTTTTCCGTATTATTGATTCCCAATAATTCATTGTTCAATCGCGCCATATGATTAATTGGGGTGCCATTAAAGGAGGTAAAATCTCCGCCAATCAATATCTTTCCATCTTGCTGCATGTAAGTGGAATCGATATATGAATCTGCGCCATCGCCCATATTAAAGGTTTGATCTATTGTACCATCGTTGTTTATTTTTGCAATATATTTGCTAGGCAATTCATTGTAAAAGTTAAAATAGCCATTGATAAGATATTGACCATCTGTAAGTTGTTTTGAATCAAATATTGTATAGTTAAAACCATTTTCTGGAAAGTTGTAAGAATCAAATGAAGTGTCTAAAGTACCATCGCTATTAAGCCTTGCCATTTGATAACGAAGTACACCATTATAAGTACTAAATGGCCCTGTGATCATTATTTTATCATTCTCAACGATATCTATTCCATAAATTTCATCATTAGCTTTAGGATTTCCACCATTAAAAGAAAGGTCTTCTGTGTTATCGGTGTTATATCGTTTAAAGAAGAATGATGATGGGTCATAGCCTGCAATTATAACTTTACCATCAGTTTGTACATCGAAATCTCTAATATTTGTTTCTGGTGCTAAATTTAAATTAAAAGAAGTATCTAAACTTCCATCTGTATTTAAACGAGCCATTCCAGAAATAATAGTTCCACTGAATTCGTCAAAATCTCCACCTATGATAATCTTGCCATCATCCTGTAAAAAAATTTTTGCCACTCTTCCAAAGGGAATGCCATCACCAGCGTCAAAAGATACGTCCATACTGCCATCAGCATTTAAGCGCACCAAATCTTTTGGGCCAACGCCACCGGTTAATATTTTTCCGTCAGGCTGAATAACTATGGAATACATAAGAGCATAAAACGTTGCGGGTGCACTAAAACTTGTATCCAAAGATCCATCAGTATTTAATCTTTTTAAATATTGATAATCGGTAAAATCCCCGCCAATTAATATTTTTCCATCAGTTTGTTGGGCTATTGTCTCTATAAAGGAATCAAGAATAGCCGGGGGGGTAAAAGTTGGGTCTAGTTGCCCATCCTGAGCAATCAAACTAAAAGATATAAATAGAAGAAAGATGAATGTATTTGCTCTCATAACAAGTTATTTTTATAGATTATTAATCTTTATAAAAATATACTTTTTCATAATAGTACCAAGAGTTGAAGAAAATTTTTAATTTAAGGAACATAAAAAAACTATTCCCTCATTTCAATAATTAATAATTTTCATCCCTCGTGCAAATTATTTCCCATAGGCATCCGCATGTACATTCTTAACCGCCCGCCCGCTTGGGTCGTTCATATTCTTAAAACTCTCGTCCCAGTCCAAAGCTACTTGGCTACTGCAGGCCACACTCGGTACGCTGGGTACCGTTAAAGCGGCCGCATCGCTGGGAAAATGCTCTTCAAAAATGGTTCGGTAGTAAAACTCTTCCTTGCTTGTTGGCGTCTGGATGGGGAATCGGTAATGGGCATTGGCTATTTGGTCGTCCGTTACTTTTTCGTTTACCATTTCTTTTAAGGAATCGATCCAACTGTAGCCCACACCATCGCTAAACTGTTCCTTTTGGCGCCACGCAACTTCTGCCGGCAGCATATCGCCAAAGGCTTCGCGAAGCACCCATTTTTCCATGGCCTGCTTGTCCTGCGGCGCTTTTTGTCCGGCCAGTATCATTTTATCTTTTGGATTTAGGCGCATGGCGACATCCATAAACTCTTTATCGAGAAAGGGTACACGGCCTTCAATGCCCCAAGAAGCCAAGGATTTATTGGCGCGAAGGCAATCGTACATATGAAGTTTGTCCAATTTTCGTACGTTTTCTTCGTGAAAATCCTTTGCCGAAGGGGCTTTGTGAAAATAGAGATACCCACCAAAAATCTCGTCGGCCCCTTCGCCGGAAAGTACCATTTTTATCCCCATGGCCTTAATGGCACGCGCCAATAAAAACATAGGGGTAGAGGCGCGAATGGTAGTAATATCATAGGTTTCCACGTGATAGATTACATCCTGGATTGCATCCAGCCCTTCCTGGATCGTAAAATGGATTTCGTGGTGCACGGTCCCCAAATGGTCTGCCACTTTTTGGGCGGCAGCCAAATCTGGCGAGCCTTCAAGACCAACGGCAAACGAATGTAGCCGAGGGTACCAAGCGCCTTCGGTATCGCCGGATTCCACCCGTTTATCGGCATATTTTTTGGCCAGGGCAGAGGTAATGGAAGAATCCAACCCGCCCGAAAGCAAAACCCCGTAGGGCACATCGCTCATCAATTGTCTTTTTACGGCGGCGTCCAATGCTTTGCGCAGGTCTTCGATGCTGGTTTCATTTTCCTGAACGGCATCAAACTCCATCCAGTCGCGGGCCCACCATCTTGTTAGTTTACCATCACTGCTGTGCAAATAATGTCCCGGAGGAAAAAGTTCAATTTTGGTACAATAGCCTTCCAAAGCCTTCAATTCGCTGGCTACATAAAATGTTCCGTCCTTGTCCCACCCCATATAAAGCGGAATAATGCCCATATGGTCGCGGGCAATCAAGTATTCGTTCTTTTCGGCATCGTATAAAGCGAAACCGAAGATTCCGTTAAGCTCATCCAAAAAGGAAGCTCCTTTTTCTTTGTAAAGGGCCAAGATTACTTCACAATCGCTTTTTGTTTGAAAGTTGTATTTTCCCTCAAATTGCTTCCGCAGTTCCATATGGTTGTAGATTTCGCCATTGGCGGCCAAAACCAGCTTTTTATCTTCAGAAAACAAAGGCTGTTTCCCCGAAGTTGGGTCAACAATAGCCAAGCGTTCGTGAGCCATAATTGCTTTTTTGTTATTGAAAATACCGCTCCAGTCTGGGCCGCGGTGCCTCAGGCATTTTGCCATGGTCAATAACTGTGGCCTTAGTTCTTCTGAAGGCCTTTTAAGATCGAATGCACATACAATTCCACACATAATTGAAAGGTTATTTGGTTAATAGTTAATAGTTAATAGTTATTCTGTTTGACATCCCGCCCCAACCCTCTCTTCAAAAGGAGGGAGCCTTTTTGTGACGAACCATTTTAAAGGTTCAGAGTTCCCCCCCCTTTGAAGGGGGCAAGGGGGATGTCAAAAAAAAAAGCCCGCCAAGTAAAAAACCTGACGGGCTGTATATCGCGACAAGTTTTTGTTACGGCAGCTCGTTATTATTATTGCTATTTAAACTGATAAAAGACATAAACTTGTTGTTTTTATTAATTGAATTGCTAATTTAAAGTAATTAATTGTGGACTTCCAAATATTTAATGAAGAAAATGCAATTAATAGTTGAAACTATAAAAAATTCGATTAAGTGCAGTTTTTAACGCAGTTTCGGAAATTCTGATGGATTTGTTTCGTGCATAATTTCATAAACCTTTTCATAAATATCTTCCAAAGAAGGTTTACTGAAGTAATCGCCATCGGTACCATACGCAGGACGGTGGTCCTTTGCAGTGAGTGTTTGTGGTTTACTATCCAAATATTTATAACCGCCCTGCACTTCTACAATGTGGTTTAAGATATAAGCTGAAGCACCACCCGGAACGTCTTCGTCTATAACCAGAAGTCGGTTGGTTTTTGCGACACTCTTTACCATATCGTGGTTAAGATCTAAAGGAAGTAATGACTGCACGTCAATAACCTCAGCATCTATGCCTGCTTGTTGCAGTTCCCTTGCGGCCTCCTCCACAATTCTTAGGGTACTTCCGTAGGAAACCAGTGTGATGTCAGTTCCTTCCTTTACGGTTTCAACAATGCCTATTGGGGTTTTGAGTTCGCCCAGGTTGTTGGGCATTTTTTCCTTTAGGCGGTAGCCGTTCAAACATTCAATTACCAATGCGGGTTCGTCTGTTTCCAGTAAAGTATTGTAAAAACCTGCGGCTTTGGTCATATTTCGCGGCACGAGAACGTACATTCCGCGAAGCAGATGGATCAAACCGCCCATTTGTGAACCGCTGTGCCAAATTCCTTCCAGCCTGTGGCCACGGGTACGGACAATCAAAGGTGCTTTTTGGGTGCCGTTGGTCCGGTAGCGAACGGTTACCAGATCATCGCTCATTATTTGAAGGCAATACAATATATAATCCAAATACTGGATTTCGGCAATGGGACGCAGGCCGCGCATTGCCATCCCAATTCCCTGCCCGAGAATGGTGGCTTCGCGAATTCCGGCATCGGCAACCCTCAGTTTGCCGTACTTTTCCTGCATGCCTTCCAAACCTTGGTTTACGTCGCCAATCTCGCCGCTGTCTTCGCCAAAAATCAACACTTCGGGATGTTTTGTGAAAATAGCATCGAAGTTATCACGAAGTATGACCCTTCCGTCAACTTCCTCGGCATCGTTAGCATAGGAGGGAAGCACCTCTTTTATGGTTTTGGCATTCTCTTTTGCTTCAGAATAGAGATGCGCACTGTATTTTGGCTGTATTATTTCGAAATAATTGGTTACCCAATCCTGCAACTGCTTCTTTTCAGCTGAATCTTCGCCCACTACATAGCGCAATGCCTTTCTGGCGGAAGCAATGATCATTCTGCGCAAAGGTTCTTTTTCAGAAGCCAGTTCGTTCTTTATTTTTTCTATGAAATTTTTGTTGGCACTATTTTCGGCTAAATTGCCAAGCAACAATACCGCTTCTTCCTGCTCTTTCTTTTGTGGGGCAAGGAAAGCTTCCCAAGCTGCTTTTTTACCGTCGCGGACCCTTTTCTTTATATCGTTTTCCATTTCGGCCAGTGTCTCTTCCGTGGCAATGTCGCTGGCTATGATCCACTCGCGCATTTTTAGATTGCAATCGAACTTCGCCTCCCATTCAAGGCGTTCCTTGCTTTTGTAGCGTTCGTGGGAGCCGCTGGTACTGTGGCCTTGCGGTTGTGTGAGTTGTTGTACGTGGATCAATACGGGAACGTGTTCTTCTCTTGCAATTTTTGAGGCACGGGTATAGACTTCAATAAGCTCTGGATAGTCCCAGCCTTTTACACGAATGATTTCATAGCCGTTTTCTTCCTCGGTGCGCTGAAATCCTTTAAGTATTTCTGAAATATTTTCTTTGGTAGTTTGGTATTTAGCATGCACGGAAATTCCGTATTCATCGTCCCAAACGCTCATGATCATCGGTACTTGCAACACCCCGGCAGCGTTTATGGTTTCCCAAAATAAACCTTCGCTGGTGCTGGCGTTGCCGATGGTTCCCCAAGCCACCTCGTTTCCGTTGATGGAGAAATTGGTTTTGTTTTCAATGCCCTTTACATTTCTGAAAATTTTGGAAGCCTGCGCCAAGCCCAATAATCGTGGCATCTGTCCCGCGGTGGGCGAAATATCGGCACTGCTGTTTTTTTGTGCCGTAAGGTTTTTCCAACTGCCGTCCTCGTTCAGACTGTGGGTTGCAAAGTGCCCGCCCATCTGTCTTCCGGCACTCATTGGGTCCGCCTTTATGTCTGTATGGGCGTAGAGCCCTGCAAAAAATTGTTCAATGGTAAGCTTTTCGATGGCCATCATAAAAGTTTGGTCGCGGTAGTAGCCACTGCGCCAATCGCCGTTTTGGAAGGCTTTTGCCCAAGCCAGTTGCGGCACTTCCTTTCCATCGCCAAAAATCCCAAATTTGGCTTTCCCCGTAAGCACTTCGCGACGGCCCAATAAACTACATTCACGGCTGGTTACTGCAATTTTATAATCGTTCAGAACGGTTTCCTTAAAATCGTTAAATGAAATCTCGCCGTTGGTCTTTGGGTCTGTCTGCATTTCAATGGGTTTTAGTTTTGCAAAAATAGCGAAATTGAGGGTGTTTCGCAACGCATAGTTATACACATCCAAATTTTTGAAAGGGAATGCTTTTTAAGTTTGATTCTTTTTAAAAGGAACGAGCCTAAGTATCAGCAACCTAAATAACAGGAGGAAAGGCAATCCGTGGAACAAAACATCAAACCAGTCTGCGGCTTGCATTCCATTGGCGCCACCGGCAATCCATTTTAATTTTCCCCATATATGCGGTTCCGGGAAGAAAGGGGCAAGGCCCAGCGTGAGGCAAAGAAGGATGATGATACGCCAATTGTTTAGTAGTTGCATTTTCGTTAATTCGTTAATTCGTTAATTCGTTAATTCGGGATTTGTGATTTCAGTTTTTGAAAATTGATTTTCTCCCCTTTAGGGGCAGGGGGTCAGGCTTGTTAATTGGTTAATTTGTTAATTCGGGATTCGTTGATTCGGGATTCGGGATTTGTGATTTCAGTTTTTGAAAATTGATTTTCTCCCCTTTAGGGGCAGGGGGCAATTCTGATTTGGCTTTGGAAATAAAAAATCCCCGGCGGACCGAGGATTCTTTTTAATGAAAAAAATTTACGCCACTTCCTTCACGGAAGCTCCGGGCGCATTCTTCTTAACAGATTCAATGCCCGTGGCAACGCCGCTTTCGGAGGCATACATTTGGCTGCTGCCTATTATCTGGCCGTTTGTAGATTTCACGTTGAAATGAAATTTTCCGTTTGCCGCTGTCTTTTTTTCGTACATCGAATCGTTGCCACAGTTGGTTTTAACAGATTCAATACCGTTCATTGCCGAAGCTTTTGAGGCGTACATCTGGCTGGAAAGGATTACCTGTCCGTTGGCCGCTTTTAACACAAAGTGAAATTTATCACCGCTTTTTTTGAGTTCAAACATAATTAGGTGTTTAAATGATTACTGAAAATTTTTCAGCTCTCAATATCGTGAAAAACGGCGTGCCTAAAAAATTGCCGAAAGTTTTTATAATAAGTTTAGCATTTATTTGAACATATCCATCCCCGGAATGTTCGGCATGCCTTCTTTTGCAACGGCGGCAATTTCGGTTTCGTTCACGTTTGTTGCTTTTTCGATGGCTTTGTTCAAGGTGAGGATTAAATAATCTTCCAATTGCTCTTTGTCTTCAAGCAAAGCATCGTCAATTTCAATCGTTTTGATCTGTCGGTTTGCGGTAAGGGTTATTTTTAGAAGGCCGTCGCTGCTGCTCTCATCAATCATTACGGTGTCCAGACGTTTCTTCGTCGCCTCTACCTTTTCTTGGGTCTCTTTTAATTTCCCCATCATTCCCATTAAATCTCCAAACATATATTTTTGCGTTTAAGTTTGTTGCAAATTTACTACTTTGCGTGGCTATTCAACAACCTTACAATGATGAAAAATAGTTTAATTGTTTCAATTGCTTGCCTTACTTTTGCCGTTGCTTGCAAAAATCAAGATACTTCAGAAAAAGATATGAAAATCACTCCCCCGAAAGCCGAAAAAATAGCCAAGGAATTAAAGGCCCATGGCGATGTTCGCATAGACAATTATTATTGGCTCAACAATCCCGAAGATGAAAAGGTAATTGATTATTTGAAGGCAGAGAACGACTATTACGAAGCAATGACCGCGCACACCAAAAAATTCAAGGAAGATCTTTTTCAGGAAATGAAGGCGCGCATTAAGGAGGATGACGAATCGGTTCCCTATAAATTGAACGGTTATTTTTACATAACCCGCTACGAAACCGGAAAGGATTACCCAATCTATACCCGAAAAAAAGGCAGTTTGGATGCCGAAGAGGAAATTCTTTTTGATGTAAACGAAATGGCAAAAGGCCATTCCTTTTACAACCTTGCGGGCTTAAATGTTTCCGAGGACAACAATCTTGTTTCCTTCGGCGTAGATACTTTGAGCAGGCGGAAATACGACATCTTCATAAAAAACCTAAAAACCGGTGAAATCTATCCCGAACGAATTCCTTTGACAACAGGAAGCGCAACCTGGGGCAGCGATAACAAAACGCTTTTTTACACCCGAAAGGATGAAAAAACCCTGCGTGCCGATCGAATTTATCGTCACACCTTGGGCACGGACCCCATTGCGGATGAACTTGTTTTTACGGAAGATGACGATACCTTCAACACTTACGTTTACAAAACAAAATCGAAAAAATTTATTGTCATTGGCAGCTACAGTACGCTAACTTCAGAATATCGTGTTTTGGAAGCCAATAACCCAATGGGCAAATTCAAAATCTTCCAACCGCGCGAAAGAGGGTTGGAGTACAGTATTTCGCACTACGGCAACAATTGGTACGTTTTGACCAACAAGGACAAAGCGCTCAATTTCAAACTCATGAAAACTTCGGAAGATAAAACTTCCAAGGAAAATTGGGAAGATATGATTCCGCACCGCGATGATGTGCTTTTGGAAGACATCGATATTTTCAAGGATTATTTGGTAGTGAGCGAACGGAATAACGGGCTTACACAAATCCGGATCAAAAAGTGGGACGGCAAAGAAGATTATTACCTTCCTTTTGACAACGAAACCTATACGGCCTATTCCACGCAAAACCCAGAGTTTGACACTAAAATATTGCGCTATGGCTACAATTCCTTGAATACGCCCGCTTCGGTTATTGATTTCAATATGGAAACCAAGGAGAAAACGGTTATGAAAGAAACGGAGGTTTTAGGCGGAAAGTTCGACAAAAATAATTATGAAACCGAGCGTTTATGGGCAACGGCTGCCGATGGCACAAAAATCCCAATGTCGGTTATTTATAGAAAGGGTATTAAAAAAGATGGTAAAAACCCAACGCTGGTTTATGGGTATGGCTCCTATGGCGCCACGATAGACCCCTACTTTTCGTCCGTGCGATTAAGTCTTTTGGACCGTGGGTTTATTTTTGCGATCGCCCACGTTCGCGGCGGCGAATATATGGGCAGACAATGGTACGAGGACGGAAAACTGTTGAAAAAGAAAAACACCTTTACCGATTTTATTGACGCTTCAAAATACTTGGTTGAGCAGGGCTACACTTCCCCGGAACATCTATATGCTTCCGGCGGATCCGCGGGCGGACTTTTAATGGGCGCTATTGCAAACATGGCTCCTGAATTATACAATGGCATTATCGCTTCAGTCCCATTTGTGGATGTGGTTACTACAATGCTGGACGATTCCATTCCGTTGACGACCGGGGAATATGACGAATGGGGAAACCCAAACGATGTGGAATACTATAATTATATAAAAAGCTATTCACCTTATGACAATGTAGCGGCAAAAGCCTATCCAAATATGCTCGTAACCACCGGGCTGCACGATAGCCAAGTGCAATATTGGGAGCCCGCTAAATGGGTCGCGAAACTTAGGGATTTAAAAACCGACAAAAATATACTGTTATTGCAAACCAATATGGATGCTGGCCACGGCGGGGCTTCCGGACGTTTTGAAGCCTTGAAGGAAGTGGCGATGGATTACGCTTTTCTATTGGATTTGGAAGGAATTAAGGAGTAATAAAAATAATTCCTTACCTTTGTCGGGTTGAAAATTTGCCCGACTGATTATTTAGGATGGCAGGCGGGATTCAGTTTTCGGACTGAGTCTTTTTTATAACGAACTCCCTCTTTATGAAAGAAGAAATAAAAGCCCACAATAATGTGTTGGAACTTATAGGCAACACACCGTTGATTAAGCTTAACAAGATTACCCAAAAGATGAAGGGTAATTATTTCGCAAAGGTTGAAGCATTCAACCCGGGGCATTCTACCAAAGACCGCATTGCACTTTACATTATTGAAGAAGCCGAAAGAAAAGGCATTCTAAAACCTGGCGATACCATTATTGAAACCACCAGTGGCAACACGGGTTTCAGTATTGCGATGGTTAGCATCATTAAGGGGTACGAATGTATTTTGGCAGTAAGTTCAAAATCCTCGGCAGATAAGATTGATATGCTGAAAACCATGGGCGCCAAGGTTTATGTGTGCCCGGCCCACGTGAGTGCGGACGATCCACGTTCGTATTATGAAGTGGCGAAAAGACTTCATAACGAAATAAAAGGTTCGGTTTACATCAATCAATATTTTAACGAGTTGAATATTGATGCGCATTACCAAACCACCGGCCCCGAAATTTGGGAGCAGACTGCTGGAAAAATCACGCATTTAGTGGCCTGCAGTGGAACCGGAGGAACTATTTCAGGTACGGCTCGTTTCTTAAAAGAGCAAAACCCGAATATAAAAGTTATAGGAATCGACGCTTATGGCTCGGTGCTTCAGAAATACCACCAAACCAAGGAGTTTGACGCCAACGAAATCTATCCCTATCGAATTGAAGGTTTGGGTAAAAACTTGATTCCAACCGCAACCGATTTCGATATTATTGACAAATTTGAAAAAGTAACGGACGAGAGTAGCGCACACACGGCCCGTGAGCTTGCAAAAACCGAAGGGCTGTTTGTAGGCTACACCAGCGGCGCTGCAATGCAGGGTTTGAAACAGTTGGAAGAAGAAGGCGAATTTGATGAAAACAGCAACATTGTTGTTATTTTTCCGGACCACGGTTCCCGATATATGAGCAAGATTTACAACGATGAGTGGATGAACCAGCAAGGTTTCTTTGATTCGGAAACCGCTGCAATCCATCAAATTGAATACGTAAAGTAATTTTAGACTTGCCTGACGGCGGGTAGGTTTACGATTTTAGATATACGATTTAAAAACCGATTGTTATTTTCAATCGGTTTTTATTTATATGATTTTCATGGGTAGGCGCGCGATTAATCGCGCGCCTACGTATTTTGATTTGGGTTGTCTAAAATCTCACGTCTAAAATCTAATATCTCACAAATAATTTAATTAATTTTGTCGCACATTTTTAACTAAAGATTTAATGAAAGATTTATTCGATAAAATCTACAAAGATAAAGGTCCGTTGGGAAAATGGGCCGAACAGGCGGAAGGCTACTTTGTTTTCCCAAAACTGGAAGGACCAATTTCCAATAGAATGAAATTTAAGGGCAAAGAGGTAATCACTTGGAGCATCAATGATTATTTAGGACTTGCAAACCACCCGGAAGTTCGAAAAGTAGATGCCGAAGCCGCCAAAAAATGGGGCTCTGCCTACCCGATGGGCGCACGGATGATGAGCGGCCATACCGATCTTCACGAACAACTTCAAAGAGAACTCGCAGCATTTGTACATAAAGAAGCAGCTTATTTGCTGAATTTTGGATACCAAGGAATGGTTTCAACCATTGACGCCCTCGTTTCAAAAGACGATGTGATTGTTTACGATGTTGATGCCCATGCTTGTATTATTGATGGCGTTCGTCTTCACTTGGGGCAACGCTTCACTTATAAGCATAACGATATGGAAAGTATCGAAAAAAACCTGCAGCGCGCCACAAAAGTTGCCGAAAAAACGGGCGGCGGAATTCTGCTTATTTCTGAAGGTGTTTTCGGAATGCGCGGCGAACAAGGAAAATTGAAGGAAATTATAGCACTTAAGAAAAAATACAACTTCCGCTTTTTTGTGGATGATGCCCACGGTTTCGGAACGCTTGGTAAAACAGGTGCCGGAGCGGGCGAGGAGCAAGGTGTGCAGGATGGAATTGACGTTTATTTTGCAACTTTTGCAAAATCTATGGCAAGCACCGGCGCTTTTATTGCCGGTGATGAAGAAATAATGAACTACCTAAAATACAACCTGCGTTCACAAATGTTCGCAAAATCATTACAGATGGTTTTGGTGGAAGGTGCCTTGAAGCGTTTGGATATGCTCCGCACCATGCCCGAACTGAAAGAAAAACTTTGGGAAAACGTAAACGCACTTCAAAATGGATTAAAAAAACGCGGCTTTGATATTGGAACCACACAAAGCTGCGTGACCCCGGTTTATTTAAAGGGAAGCATCCCGGAAGCGATGGCCTTGGTAAAAGACCTTCGCGAAAACCACGGAATTTTCTGCTCAATCGTTGTGTATCCGGTAATTCCGAAAGGATTGATTCTTTTAAGAATGATTCCGACGGCTTCACATACCATGCAAGATATTGAAGAGACTTTGGAAGCATTTTCATCTATCCGCGAGCGCTTGGAGAATGGAACTTACAAACGTCTTTCTGCAGCTGTTGCGGCGGCTATGGGAGAATAGATTTAAAAACTGAATATTTATATATTGAAAAATCCACCTTTTTTGGGTGGATTTTTTATGTTTATAAAAATAATTTGAGAAATTAATTTTATATACATTTTTTTAATTCCCCTTCTTATTTTTAGACAATTCACTTCTTAAAACTTTTTCATTAATTATATAGGTTTCGTGAAATCTTAATGTATTAACCTGAATAATTATTTCTCTTATTTCTCCAGAATTTAATTTTATTTTTCCTAAATCAATATTAATACTATCGGAAGTGTTGCTTGCATAAAATTCATTGTTAGTCAATTTTAATGAATATTCGTCAGGAATAACATAGAAATCAGATTCCCCGAAAAGATCACGCAAATTTGCTTCGTATTTTATTAATGAACCATCAAGTTTAGCACTGAATAAATAAAAATCTTCAGGTATATCTGATGCATCCGAATTAGTTAACTTAATTATTAAACGTGTATAGTTAGTTTCATTTGTAAGCTTCCCTTAAAACCGAACTGTTTAAAAGTAGAATAATTATCTTAATTTTAAACAGTATTATGAGACGAAGTAAATTTTCACCGCAACAAATTGCAAAGATTTTAAAAGAATTCGACAAC
>NZ_JAQQTG010000041.1 GCF_028561335.1 Aequorivita todarodis
CAGACAGACCTTCGCGCAATGCAGGGCGTGAAGACAGTAGATGTTTCATCGCTTGCTTCTGGAGTTTATATGGTACAGATTATTGGTGACAGCGCAAGCACTGTGAAACGCTTGATTAAAGAGTAATCACCAAATAACCAACCAAAATGAGGAAACCCCTTCAGCTTTTGCTGAGGGGGTTTTTGATTTTATAAGGTTCAGATGGTTGTGTTCTTTAATTCTATATCTTTACATTTCCATTAAAAAATCAACAAAAAATGAAAAAAGCAATTCCCTTTTTAGCGCTTGCCCTTCTTGTTGTGGCTTGCAACAATTCCAAAGAAAAATCAAACCAAAGTAAAGAAGACATGAACAATACCGAAAACCCGCTGCTTTCTGAAAGTACCTTGCCCTATGGCGCGCCGGATTTTTCAAAAATAAAAGACGAAGACTTTAAGCCTGCAATGCTCAAAGGAATTGAAGAACAGAAGAAAGCCGTAGCGGCAATTGCCAATTCTGAAGAAGCACCCACATTTGATAACACCGTGCTCGCCTTAGAAAAAAGTGGGGAACTGCTAAATAGAACGTCACAGGTATTTTATGCGCTGGCTGGTTCAAATACCAATGAGACCCTTCAGGCTGTAGAAGAGGAAATGGCGCCCAAATTCGCAGCCCAAAACGATATGATCTATTTGAATGAAAAATTGTTTCAGCGTTTTAAAACCCTTCACGATAAGAAAGAAACCCTGAATCTGGATGCCGAATCCTTAAAATTGCTTGAAAATTATTACGAAGATTTTGAAATAGCGGGAGCCAACCTTTCTGCAGCGGACAAAGAAAAACTAAAGGAATACAATGAAAAAATAGCGACCCTTACCACGAAATTTGGCAAGACTCTTTTGGATGCCAACAATGCCGGTGCCGTAACTTTTACAAATAAGGAAGACTTAGCTGGTGTGGATGGGGATTTTCTGAAATCTAAAGAAAACAAGGACGGCAAGGGCTGGACTATTCCACTGCAAAACACTACCCAACAACCTTTGTTGCAATCTATGGAGAATAGGGCAAGTCGTGAAAAACTGTTTCAAGCGGCTTGGCACAGGGCAGATCATGGAGCAAATGATACCAGTGAAATTATTAAGGAACTCGTGGAAGTGCGCGCCCAAAAGGCAAAGCTTTTAGGCTTTAACAATTATGCCGAATGGAGCCTTCAAAAAACCATGGCCAAAACCCCTGAAAATGTGAATAAATTTTTCAGCGGACTCATTCCTGCTGCCACTGCCAAGGCACAAGTGGAAGCTGATGAAATCCAGAAAATGATCAAAGCAAAAGGACAGGATTTTACCCTGGAACCTTGGGATTGGAACTATTACGCTGAAATGGTCCGAAAGGAAAAATACGACCTAGACGAGAACCAAATAAAGCCCTATTTTGAACTGAATAATGTTTTGGAGAAAGGCGTTTTTTATGCGGCCAACAAATTATACGGTATTACTTACAAAGAAAGAACTGATATCCCAGTTTATCAGGAAGACGTAAAAGTGTATGAACTCTTCGAGGAAAATGGCGACCAGCTCGGACTTTTTTATACAGATTATTTTGCGCGCCCCAGCAAAAGCGGTGGTGCCTGGATGGATAATTTTGTAACCCAATCTAAATTGTACAATAAGAAGCCCGTAATATACAACGTGTGCAATTTTCCCAAACCATCGGGTAATAAGCCGGCATTGCTTACTTATGATGAAGTTACGACCGTGTTCCACGAATTTGGCCATGCCCTCCATGGCTTTTTTGCGGACCAACAATATCCTTCGCTTTCCGGAACTTCCGTTGCGCGCGATTTTGTTGAATTTCCTTCACAATTCAATGAAAACTGGGCGTTGTATCCAGAGGTGTTGAAAAACTATGCAATTCACTATAAGACTGGGGAACAGATTCCGCAGGAACTAATTGATAAAATAAAAAATTCAAGCACTTTTAACCAGGGGTATAGCCTAACCGAAAATTTGGCAGCCTCAAACTTAGATATGCAGTGGCACACCATTACGGCCGATAGAAAAATTGAGGATGTAAATGCTTTTGAAAAGGAAGCGCTGCACAAAACGAAACTGGATGTAGTGCATGCCGTACCCCCCAGATACCGCTCTACCTATTTCTCCCATATTTTTGCGGGAGGATATGCCGCAGGCTATTATTCCTATTCCTGGACTGAGATGCTGGACCACGATGCCTACAACTGGTTTGAAACCCATGGAGGCTTGACCCGTGAAAATGGCCAGCGTTTCCGCGATATGATACTTTCCAGAGGAAACACGCTAAATCTTGAAAAAATGTACAAAGACTGGCGTGGAAGCGATCCGAAGATTGAGCCTATGCTAAAAGCGAGAGGGTTGAAGTAAAAAATAATAACTATGAATGCACGAATAGTTCTGTATAATTATTCGTGCATTCGCAGTTAATATAGCAAGCTTTTTGTTACTTTTTCTTTTTAGAATTTTTCTTATCCTTCTTAGGATGTACAAGTTTCAATTCATCAATCAAATTCTTTGCTCCGGCGTATTTATCCATTATAAAAAGCACATAGCGAATATCCACCATAATATTGCGCGATAGGGCAGGATCGTAGTAATAATCGCTCATGGTGCCTTCCCACACACGGTCGAAATTTAGGCCTATTAGGTTTCCGTAGGCATCAATGGCGGGGCTTCCAGAATTTCCACCCGTGGTATGATTGGTTCCGATGAAGTTAACGGGCATTTTGCCGTTTTCGCCATAGGGGCCATAATCTTTTGTTTTGTAAAGGTCAATCAATTTTTGGGGCACATCAAATTCATAATCGCCCGGAATGTATTTCTGCATAACGCCCTCAAGATGGGTAACGGGCTCGTAATAAATGGCATCGGCAGGGGAGTAGCCGGCCACTTTTCCATAGGTTACACGCAGGGTTCTGTTGGCATTGGGGAAAATGCGCGCTTCCTTCGGGCTCAATTCCAGTAGGGCTTTCATATAATCGCGCTGAAGGCCGGAGATGTTCAGTTCCAATTCTTCGTATTTTGGGGCTACTTTTTCAAAATAGGCATCGGCCATTTCGGTTACCACTTTAAATCCTGCATCGTTGTTTAACTTCGCAATAACTGTCTCCGCATCGCCTTCCAAAAGATTTTTTAAGGAAGCATAATCCACAAAAGCAGAGTTTTTATAAATAGTATTGGTAAGTGATTCCGCATTTAAGTTTTTGAAGGAATCTGGTAAAAACTGTGCCGGAACGTTCTTTGCGTAGAGCGCGATCAAGGCCTCAAATACTTCTTCGTCCACTTGCTTATTGTAATCTTTATAATGGCCCTGCGCTCTTTGAATGAGGTTGTTTCTTCTATCCTCAAAAGATTGGGATCCACGATTTTCATAAACCTGTTTCAATTGGTAGGCTTGGTAGGCCATCTGAAGCAGTTCAACGTTTCGCAATACGGTTTCCAAGAAATATTCACGGGCCAAGGCATAAGGCTCAATAGCGGTGTAATATTTTTCGAATTGTGGCAATAGTTGGCCGTATTCCTGCTGTTTTCCCTTTTTATTTATTTGGGAAATCAGCGCGCTTTCCTGCTGTTTTTTGATGCCTACTGCGTTACTTTTTGTCAAACCGAGCGTTTCTCCTTTCCATTTTTTCCAGTAATTGGCAATGCGGGCAAACTTGGAAGCATATTGAATCTTGATCTGCGGATCGGCACGCATGTATTTATCCTGAATGGCCAAGGCAGCATCGCGAATGGCAATACGCGCCGGATTGATCGTGTTGATGACCTGCTCAATGGCTATGGAAGGCAAATATTCATCGGTAGTTCCGGGGTAGCCAAAGACTAACGTGAAATCATTTTCAGCTACGCCGTCCAGGGAGATTGGCAAAAAATGTTTCGGGGTGTAGGGTACGTTGTCTTCGGAATATTCAGCGGGACGGTTGTTTTTATCGGCATAAATTCTGAAAAGGGAAAAGTCGCCCGTATGTCGTGGCCATATCCAGTTGTCGGTATCGCTACCAAACTTCCCGATGGAGGAAGGCGGCGCTCCCACCAAACGAACATCTTTATAGGTTTCAACAACAAATAGCATATATTGGTTGCCTTCGTAAAAGGTACGCACTCGATTTTCCTGCCAAGCCTCTTTGGGAGAAGTCTGTGCAACGTAGGCAATGTTTTCTTCAATTTTTTTCTGCTTATCGGCTTCGGTCATTGCTTGGGTAATGCCGTTCATTACTTGAGCCGTGACGTCTTCTATTTTTACGATAAAGGTTGCCGTAACGCCAGGATTGGGAAGTTCTTCCTTAAGGCTCATTGCCCAAAATCCATTTTCCAGATAATCATTTTCCAAAGAGGAATGGCTCTGTATCTGCGAATACCCGCAGTGGTGGTTGGTAAGCAAAAGCCCTTGGTTGCTGATAACCTCGGAAGTACATCCGCCGTTAAAGTGGGGTACGGCATCCTTAAGGCTGGCATTGTTAACGTCATAAATATCCTTGGCGGTCATTTTCATGCCGAGGTTGGTCATTTCAGACTCGTTCATTCCCTCCAAAAGCGAAGGGATCCACATGCCACCTTGCTGGGCGAATAAGGGTAGGGACAAAAAAATAAAGAGCAGGCGTACTAATTTCATAATAATGGTTTTTCTAATGATAGCGTGCAAGATAAGCATATAGGGGGAATTTTGGGAATTAAGATTTGTATTCTTCCTGGCTTATTTTTTACTGTGTTGTATTATTTGGATGTTGGTTCGATCGGTTATTAATTGTAACGGATATTCAAAATTTCTACCTTTCTGATTTCCCCACCCAATTTGAATTTTACTACTTCGCCAGCCTTATGGCCTGTGAGTGCTACCGCAATGGGCGCGACGAAGGCTATTTTTCGTTTGGCAATATCGGCTTCGTCCACACCCACTATCTGAAAGGTTTGGGGCGAAGGGGATGTGGCGATTTTATAGGTAACCGTAGCGCCAAAGCGAATTTCTTCCTTAGGCTGTGTTGCTGGATCCAGAACCCTGGCGGAAGCAATGCGCTCGTTAAGCATGTCCAATTTGCCGTTGAGCACCGCCAGCTCTATGCGGCGTTGCTGTTCGTCTGTAGTGGGTAGATTGGTGCGTTCATCCTCCAGTTTCTCCCTTTCGGCTTGCAACAATTCCATTCCCAAAGGGGTAACATAATTGATTGCGCCAACAGGTAGTGCGGCGCGTGGCGGGATGATGGGCGTTTCCTCTTGGTCCCCTTCTTTTACAAAACCTCGGCTCATGATGATTTTTTGAAATTAAAGGTACTTATTTTTAGGGAGGGTTGTCTCCACTTGTGCTGAAATAGCTTGTGTCTTCGCTAGCAAACTACACTATCAGTATGTCGCAGCAACTTTAGTGGAGATGGTAGGTGGCTGCAAATCTCATAGCTAAGCACACAAAATCGGCGGAAAGAAAGGCGCGTTTTAAAAATAATCCCCAAACTTAAACCGCAGGTATTGAGTCCTGCTGTACTGCGCAGGATCAATCCCGTTAAAGTATCAGCAAATCACGCACATATTCCTTAATAACAGTAGCGTCACCAAAAAAAGAACACTAAAAATGGCCCCAATAAAAAAGGCTATCCAAGCTATTGTATTTCGTTTTATAAAAAGACTAATTCCGCTGAGAACGATTGTTAAAAAAATGAAAACTACGAATAATATGATCAATATATCCGTGGCATCATTACTTGCGTAAAGCAATATTAAAAAACATAGTACCCCTAAAAAACAACTAAGCAGTGCAGCAATAGCAGTAGGACGTTCATTCATAAACAGCAATCGGGAAGTTAAAAGCTAAAATAACACATTTCAGTAGTTTAAGAAACTATTGGTTGAAACGTTAAGCTCCCATTTCAAATTCGGCGACGAAAGCGGTGGAGCCTTGTCTAAATAAGTTGGACAAATTTAACTTCGGAAACCAGAAAAGAGAGGTTGAGCAGCGTTCAAATTTATATCGAGACCTATCGTTTTCTAATTTATCCTCGGCACTTTGTCCCTCGTCGTTTTTTCCTCGTCTGCTATTCCGGCCCCTGAATATAGCTGATTATAAACAATACCAAGAACAAGATAACTGTGGCGATAAATAGATTTCCTACACCCATAATAAACGTTTTAAGAATTAAAAAACAATACCTGCGTATGTTTCTGAAGGTAAAGATAAATAAATGAAAGGAAGTTTTAGAAAATAGAAAATAGAAATTAGAAGTGTTGTGAAGTTCTGAAGTTTGGGGAACTAACGACGCATAATTTGTGGACGGCCATTCGTTTTCATCTCGTCGCTCACCCTTCCGGTCTAAAATATCAGATCGAGTGCAGTCGAGACCTCTTACTTTTTCGCTCGTCGCTCCTTTTATCGGCAATCCTATTATTACTAGCGCAGTGTTTTGCGAATTTGATATATTTGGTCTTCTCACAGAAAATTTGATGCCAATGCGGTTTCCCGTAAAAGGATGCTTTTTTATTATTTTATATTTGAAAAAATATATAGATAGATAAACTCCAGCCCAATGACAAAAAAGTTACTTCTCTTTCTTTCTTCCTGTTTCCAATTACATTCCAAAAAAGATAAATTAAAATATGATTCATCCTGATTCATGCTTCAAATCTTTTAAATATTGAGAATTCAGCACATAAAACAATAATTATTAATCAAAATATAATACACATGAAAAAAGTTACCACCCTTATTTTATTTATTTTAATCAGCACCTTTACAATCGCTCAAAACCACTACCAAGATGTTGTTTATTTAAAAAATGGAAGCATCATTCGCGGTGTAGTAATTGAACAAGTGCCTAACGAATCCATTAAGATTGAAACTGCTGACAAAAGCATCTTCGTATATCAAATGGATGAAATTCAAAAAATCACCAAAGAGGAAAAACCCATAGCAAGGGTTGAAAGCCCTGCTTCTACCAGTGAAGGGGAAGGATTGCAAAGCGGCTACAGAGGAATTGCAGAATTTGGTTACCAATTTGGCCTTGGCACTTACGGAATGGATCGTTTAAAAATCAATCTCATCAATGGAGGACAGATTAGCCCTTACTTCTTTATTGGAGGGGGAACGGGGCTGCGTTATTATTTTGATGCCGAGGCTGCGCTCATCCCGGTCTTTGTGCATGCAAGGGCCAATGTCTTGGATAAAAAAGTATCCCCCTATTTTGCTTTGTCCGTTGGTTACACCTTTAATGCTTCCAATGATTTCGAGACGGTAGGGTTGTTGGTGAGCCCAGCAACAGGAGTTACTTTTAATGTATCTGAAAGCGTAGCCTTGAACGTTGGCTTGAGTTATGAGCTGCAGAGCATGGAATTTTATGATTATTATTATTATGGAGGATATTCAAGTGATGTTTATAGAGAAAATTCTGGAGCTTTGAGTATTGATTTCGCCTTATCTTTCTAAGCAGATAAACCCGCCAATACCAAATAGCTGTTGGTGGGTTTTATTTATGAAATGAAGCGCCAACAGTGTTGTGAGCCTAAGCTCGTTTGAAAGGTATTTAATTACAATATCTACTTACAAAAAAACTGTGTCCTAAATAAGCAATTGGACACAGTTTTTCAATTTGATATTGGTATCCTTTAATGATAAAAAGGTTGTTAAAAACCTATATTTCTTTGTTGAAATAAAATAAAATACTTTTAAAAGCGTTTGATATTCAATAATTTGCTAAATTTACACCAGTCAGCCATCTATTTTATAGCTGCTGGCTGAAACTCTCCTCTTTTTAAGCATACCTGCTTTTAATTCGGCAATTACTTCCCGATTGGTTTCTTACATTTTGTTCAACCTCAAAATCTATTAAGATGACCGCAAAAAAAATCATCAAAGTGGGGCTTCCGCTCAAAAAGGCGACCCCTAAAAAGGCTGCAACTACCAAAAAGACGGTAGCAAAAAGAACGACCAAACCTGTTTTCAAGACAGCTGTGGGGCGAACCCCAAAGTTAAAGTCATCAAGAGTTTCAGCCACCACTTTAAAAAACGTGGGAAGTATTGCCCAAATCAGACACTTTAAATTTACCGAGGACAAACCTGTTCGCTTCGATCCCAAGAAAATTGACTCCCAGATTTTCAAGAAGGGCGCAAATGCCCCGGCAAATATTGAATTTGCGTTGGAACCCACAGAGGGCGATTATGTGCTGTATCACCCCACGCCGGGTTTTACCAGCCAAGAAGCTCCCTTGGCACAACTTTCCGTTTGGACCAAAATATACAATAAAGGGACCGAAACCGTGGATCTGGACAAGGTGGTGCTGGAATACAAAAAGGGGAATACGACCGTTAAAAAGGATGTATTTCTTCCTGCCGACAAACTCGTTATTGAACCATATCATTGGGCCAGTTGGCAGAACAGCCGCGATTATCACGAAAACGGCGATGTGGTTTTTCTGGACAGCCCATTTCCTAATAAAATAAAACTGAGTTTTTATTTTAAAAATTACAGTGGTGCCCTCAGCGTTACCAAAAACCTGAAACCTTATTCGCATGGGCTTGCCTTTCCTTTTAGCAAAACAGATTTTGGCGATGACGAATTTGTAACGGGCTACTCCATGCACGGCGGCGGAAGCCAGGTCTTTGCTTACGATTTGGGAGTGGAAGCCTATAAGGACAAAGCTTGGCGTGCTTTGTTGCCCAATAAGGACGGTAGCAAGAACGAACATTTCCGCATCTGGGGCAAGCCCGTTAGGGCGATGGCAGACGGAACAGTGCTCCATTTTGAAAACAACATTCCCAACAACTGGAAGCCCGACGGTTCCGAAGCAGGGATGGCAAAACAGAAGGCCGAACTTTGGGGCTCTTTTGATCTTGGCGGAGGCGGAAACCATTTTTACATCCGGCACGGCAACGTGGTGGCCCTATATGCCCATATGCAGAAAGGTTCCTTGACCAAGGCCTTGCTGAAAAAAGGGGCGACTGTAAAGAAAGGCGCAGTTCTGGGGAAGGCTGGAAATTCCGGTAACTCCTCGGGTCCCCACCTCCATATCCATATAAAAAAGTATAAAAGCGATGCGGAACCGGACAAAGGTGCTTTCCGGCCCTTACTGTTTAATACGGGTTATACCATAGGAAAGGGTAATTACAAAACCCCAAAGTCCAATATAAATTGGTCCAAACTCAATAATCAGGGCATTCCCGGAAAGAAAAGCAAGGCCTGTTTTGTGGCTATGGAACATCCCTATTGCGAATATCCGACCAATTGGGGCGAGGTTGCAAAACATGGGGTAAGAAATAATAGCTATCAAGCTGAATTTGACAAGATATGGACCTGCGGCTATTACCCCGTTTGGGTAGATGGCTTCGATGTGAACGGAAAAACCTATTTCAACGTTATTTTCCGTCCTTCAAAAAATGTGGCCTGGGTAGCCCGCCATAATATGGACGGCACAAAGTATCAAGCTGAATTTAATAAATGGGTCAAGGCCGGGTATAGGCTTATCAATATAAATTCCTATTTATTGGGCGGCAAGCTACGGTACGCCGCGGTCTGGAAAAAGGACAGCTCGGTAAAATGGATGGCCTATCACGGACGTTCCTTGTCGTGGCATGAGGCCAATTTTGAAAAGCACCACAAGGCCGGATGGGTGCCCGCAAACGTTTCTTGCGTACACAAAGGGTCAAAAACCTATGTTGCCGCCCTTTGGGAGAAGAAGAAAACAGGTGGTTTTTACCTGCGCCCAGCTATGGATCTGCAAGCTTTTAAGAACTACTTTAAGGAATATACCGATACCAAAAAGTTCAAGCTGGTTTATTTGGATGCCTATGTGAAAGGAGGCAAACCTTATTTGAGCGGGATTTGGTACAAAAATGCGCCCGATTATAACGCGTGGTGGGAAAAGCACCATCTCTCTGGTTCGCAATATCAGGCCGAATATACCAATATGCTTTCAAATGGCTACCTCACCCGTTGCGTAGCGGGTTATGAGGACGGCAACAAAGCACGCTACGAAGGCATTTGGTCCAAATAATAGTATTTGCGATCAAATCGTATTGCAATAAGTTGTAAAAGAAAGCATTCTTTTTCAGCTCGATAAATAGACCCCATAACACTTCAATCTTCCGAAACTGAAGTTTATGCTCCTCTCCATTCCATAGAATATAAGTACACTAAAATGGAGTAAGCCCAAAATCCAAATGTAAAAGAGTAGGCATTAAACTTAAAAAATAGTAATCATGGCAAAAAATCCTGAAGACTTCAACAGAAAATTCAAGATCTATGTAGATTTTGAACGACCACCCGAAATAGAGTTGCCGCTTGTTGGCTTTCTCTTTAATTGCAGGGGAATATTGCTGCAATGGCAATATGTGAAAAACAATGTTCTAGAGTTTAATCTTGACAAATTACCTCCGGGGAACAGACATCGGAAAATAGATCCTGAACAGCTAAGGCTATTTATTGCTCCAGCTTCCGATAAAAAAATCCTTCACGTTAAAACTACGCAAGAGTTGCAAAGCTATAAGGCATATGAGCCTATTTTAAGGCTGAACGACAACAATGTACTGGACATCTTGCCTATTCCCGAAAGGCTGTCCATTTTTTGGATTAAGTGTAAATGCCGTGTAAGTGGAAAAGTGTCAAAATGGTTCAACTTTGGCAATGGCTGGGAGGACCTTCCCGTATGCCGGGCGCGGGTGCATATTTGTGAAATAGACCCGATAATATATTGGATCAGTAAAATACCGGATCACATTATTGCCAAGGTGCCCGATGCCGTATTAAATCCTACGTTCAAAGTGCCCATTCCCATTCCAGATCCCGGGCCGTTACAACGGATTGAGCGGTTTTCAATGATGGCGGAGCAAAATCAAGAGAATATTTTCAAGACACAATCCCTTCCAGAAATACAAAAGGAAACACTTTCCGCATTACCTGAATTGGGTCCTGAAATTAAACAACAACTTGCCTCTCGCAACTTAAATGTTATCCGGGATACCCTAGTGAAAAACTATACCCTGTTACATCCGTGGTTCTGCTTTTGGCCTTGGTGGTGGCCCTATTTTTACCGTTGCCAGGAATTGGCGGTAGTAGAAACCAATGCCGCCGGCAGGTTTGAAAAGAATGTTTACTACAATTGCTTTGGCGATAAGCCCGATATCTATATTTGGGTTGAATATATGATAGATGGGGTGTGGACTACGGTGTACAAACCGCCCAAACCATGCAATACCCATTGGAACTACGTCTGCGGTACCGATATCAATATCCACTTGACCCATCCTAAGGTTGCTGGCGATTGTTGTTGCGATTGCGAGCTTATTGGCGAGGATGTATGGATACGCACTGTAGGCCATGCCAGCGTTTCCCATATAAAACAAGGGCATCAATTGTTAGCACCTCCCGACCAGGGCAAATTGTATGACCGTATCGGCCTTACTGACGCAGGCGCGGCCGGGGACAGCTTCCTGGTTACAACAGTAGATGACTACAAAAGACCGTTTGGGGGAAGTCCCATATTAAGAATGGGCTTTGGGCCAGCCCTGCCAAACTCAAATGTATATTACTATCGCTGGAGTTACAGGCAGCGCGCCAATGCCGATTTGGTTTATGTAGGTGATTCGTATAAACCGTTGCCTCCCAAAAATGGGGAAGTAAGAAAGGGATATCAATATCGTTATAAGGATACCAATGGTGACTGGCAATGGGCACCGGAAAGTAAGAAACTCGGTCCATTTACCGTAGGTCCCAATGATAACTTGTACATTATTCCGCCAGAAGAGCCTACAATGGCGCCATTTAATGTGCCTGCGGACTCCCATCCACATTGGCACCAGCAGACCTATTATATGGATACCATCCAGTTTGATACTACGGTTGTAGAGGATTTCGAGAATGGTCTGTACGAGCTGAAATTGGAACTGTTTGACCAAGCTGGAAACCTATTGCAAAACATTCCAAAAGCGAACTTTAAAACCCCAAGGCACGACGATGCGAGGTATAGCGAGAATGCGCCCAACATCCTTTTGGAAAATCCTACAGCTTCGAACGCTGATGCCTTCAAGATGCTTATAAGGATTGACAATGGCCAATGTGTAGGCGATATATACACAGTAAATGTAGATGGCGTGCCTGCATCATCCAACTGCTGTGGTTTTGTGAAGTACAGACCTGATGGTATAGAAAAAGTGCTTGAGTTGTCATTTAGGGCAGCCCATCCCACAAACTTTGCCGAATTTAGGTTTAACGTCGTTAAAGGCAGTTGCGGGGGCGTATCCATAGCCAATGCACGAGGAATGGTGATAGACAGTGCCTCGGGATATACCTTGGGATTTGATGCGTTGCATCCTTTCTTTGAAATATATAGCAAGGAGTTCGCACCGTCAGATTTATTGGGTGAATGTTACGAAAACGGCGCTGGAAAAGCAGCCTTTGCCGAAACACTGCACATAATTTCAACGGCCACGGACGGAATATCACGCGTTGCCAGAGATTATAGCAGAACAGTAGCGTTTGCGCTGGAGCCATAGATTGATGTAAATCAATTAGCCAAAAAGCCCGTAGATTTTTTCTATGGGTTTTTTTATAAGTAAAAGCCCTCCTACGCTTTGCTGAAAAGCGCAAAGCTTCGGAGGGCGAAAGTGGAGCCGGAGGGATTCGAACCCTCGTCCAAACGCGCAATTATAATGCTTTCTACATGCTTAGTTTTCATTTAGGTTTTCGAGAGATTGCCGGTCGAAAACTACCAACGCACTCCTTATCTTTACTTGCGCCGATAGGTATCGGCATTCACGATGCCATCAAAGCACTAGCATCGCTAGGTTTACTTTTACGAAGCCGCTATATCGAACGCCGTAAACCAAGGCCTTCGAGCGACTTCCTGCTTGCCCACCTTGTGGGCCGAGGCACATCCTACTATGATTCGGATTATGCAGCTAGGGCGTAGTTATTCTCGCCGTTTAAAAAGTGTGAAACCTGAGATTTACGAGCTGTGTCCCAGCGCTCGGCATGCTTACAATACAATTAGACCCGCTGTCAAAACCAGTCGGCCCCTTTTCTTTTAGTGTTCAGTGTACAGTAACAGTTGGCAGTATGGCGTCAATTGTCATAAAGTCTCATCATCTAAAAGAGGGCAAAGATACATGAAAAACCCTATCTTTGCGACCGCTTTAATTTACTCAATAAACATACCAAAAATGCCTATAACTTTCGCCATCATCAAAGAGCGCAAAAACCCGCCGGACCGTCGGGTGGTTTTTTCACCGGAAAAGTGCCAAGAAGTCATAAAAAAATTTCCAGATGCCAAGATCATCGTGGAAGCTTCAGACGTTCGCATCTTTCCAGATGATGCCTACCGCGAGGCAGGTTTTGAAGTGACGGATGATGTTTCAGAGGCAGACGTGATGCTGGGCGTAAAGGAAGTGCCCATAGATGCGTTAATTCCAAATAAGAAATATTTCTTTTTTAGCCATACCATCAAAAAGCAACCCTACAACCGCAGACTGCTAAAGGCAATGCTCAATAAAAACATTGAAATGTTCGACCACGAAACCATCGTGAATGCAGACAAGCACAGGCTTATTGGCTTTGGCTATTACGCAGGTCTGGTGGGCGCTTACAATGGCTATAGAGGTTTGGGCTTGCGCGACAAATTGTTCGCGCTTCCTAAAGTTGAAAACCTTCCAGACTTGGAAGCTGTAAAGGCCGAACTGGATAAAATTTCGCTTCCAAACCTAAAAATTATCCTTTCAGGAACTGGCAAAGTGGCTAGAGGCGCTAAGGAAATATTGGATCATTTGGAAATACGCGAAGTAACCGATGCGGAATATCTTTCCAAAGTCTATAATGAACCAGTGTATTGTTTGATAGACGTTTCAGAATACAACAAACGCAAAGACGGCGGTGCTTTTAACAAGCAAGAATTCTATGAAGACCCTAAAGATTACGAAAGCGATTTTATGAAATACGCCAAGGTTAGCGACATGTTTATTACGGGACATTTCTATGGCAATGACGCGCCTTATCTTTTTACAAAAGAAGATGCCAAACGCCCAGACTTCAAAATAAATTTTGTGGCTGATATTTCCTGCGATGTTGATGGTCCTGTTGCCTGCACGATTAGGGCTTCCACGATTGCCGATCCTTTTTACGGCTACAACCCAAAGACGGAAACGGAAACCGCTTTTGATGCCCCCGGGGCAATTACTGTAATGGCAGTGGATAATTTGCCATGCGAGCTGCCCAAGGACGCCAGTGAAGGTTTCGGTGATATGTTTTTGGAAAACGTGATTCCTGCATTCTTCAATGGCGATAGCGATGGTATTTTACAACGTGCCAGAATCACTACGGAAGATGGAAAACTTACGCCAAGATTTGCATATTTAAAGGATTATGTGGAAATTGCCGACTAAAGTTTTAACTTTTCGTTAACGATTGAGCGATTGAAAAATAAGGAACAGAAAAGAGGAACCGGTCTGGTAACCGGTGCCGCTTCGGGACTTGGGTTTGAACTGGCCTTACTTTTGGCCAAAGATGGATACGACCTAATTTTGGCAGATGTAGATGCCGAAAAACTACAAAAGACGAAAGAAACAATTGCAGCCCAATATGCTTCGGAAATTCAATTGATCATTAAGGATTTAAGTAGGAGCAATGTGGCAGAGCAAATATTCCATGCTATAGAGGGCAAGCCCATAGACGTGCTGATTAACAATGCTGGTTTTGGAATATTTGGAAGCTTTAACGATACCGATTGGCAGCGCGAAATGGACATGCTCAATCTGCACGTAATGACCACAACGCATTTAACAAAACTTGTATTAAAAGGAATGGTTGCCCGTGGCAGCGGAAAAATATTGAATATGTCTTCGCTTGCCGCCTTTCAGCCTGGGCCGTTGATGTCGTTGTATTACGCTTCAAAAGCCTATATCCTCTCTTTTTCCGAAGCAATTGCAAATGAATTGAAAGGGACGGGAGTTACGGTTACCTGTTTATGTCCCGGCCAGACCAAGACTTGTTTTCAGGAAGTGGTTTCCAATGGAGCGAAAGTTTCGGAGAACAAAATTAAGTTTAATATTGCCTGCCCAAAGCAAGTTGCCGAATATGGCTATGAAGCAATGCAAAAAGGGAAGGTTGTTGCCGTTCCCGGAAACTTCAATAAATTTCTTTCCAAGTTGCCGCGCTTTGTTCCAAGGCGCACTGCTACTGCTATTATAAGAAAGATTCAAGAAAAGAATAGGGATTCTTAAGGGCCAGTCAGCTTAAATTCTTTTTAGCTCAATGGGTTCTTCCGACTGTATTTTTATGAGTTCAGTAAAAAACTCCTGTAACGATTTATAGGCTTCGGGAGCAAAACTTGGATTGTTCAGCTTTACGTTTAACCGAATGTTTACCCTGCCTCCGGAAACATCGTACACAACGGATAGCTCGCCATCGTTCTCCGGTAATTTCAAAAGTTTGTTCGCAGGAACTTTCACAATTTCATATTGGTCATTCACGGCTATGGAAACCAAATAGTTGTTCATAACGGGAAAGCCGAAGTCTATGGGGTACAACCGGGTCTTTTGGGTAAAGGGATTTTCAGAAAAATAGGTCTGCATCAAAAAAGGATAAAGAAAGAGTTTATCGCCAACGGGCTGTTCGTGCAGGGAAATATCATAACTTTCCTTATAGGGTTGTTCCAGATCCTTTTCGTTTTCAATAGTAAGGTTTGTAACATCCAAGGATTCGTTTCTGCTCTGTTTCTTTTTTAAGATTTCATCTTTTCTGAAATCGTTGTATTCCTTGCGTTTGTAAACGGAAATATAGCCTGTTGAAACTTCGTTCACTCTTCCTGAAAACAAACCGGAGGCATCGGCGGCCAGTTGCATGTTTGCGTAGTGCATGTTTTTGGCAATGGGCGCAATGGGTTCCCAATAGCTCCCTTTTTTGAAATCGAGAACGCGTCCTTCCACATTCAGATCGCGAAAGGGCAACACCCCGAAAGGTGTGTATTTGTCAGTTGCGTCAAGCAGGTATTTTTCGTTGTTGATGGTCAAAAATACAATGGCGTAGTTGAAATCCGTAAGTACCGGATACTGCTTTGTGGGCAGGGCATTATCGCGGGTGGCGATGAGCATTATTTTTGCGTCGAGCCCTGCAGCCTCCAGTGCGTTTATCAACCCCAGATTAATTTCTGAACTGTTTCCCGTTTTCTTTTCAAAAGCTTCCTTTACGCGAATGTCCTGAAGAATGCGGGTTTCCTTGTTCCAAGCCATTTTTTCCTGAATAAAATAGTAAACAGCCTTGGCGCGTTCCAGTTCATTTGGAATTGAAGTTATGGAAGTAGGAATTTGGTCCTTAAAATAACTGTTGTATTTCAACTGGCGTCCCAAATCCTTGTCATATTGAAACTCGTGGTCCACATCATCCCAGGATCGGGAAAATGCCGATTTGCTTTCATCTAAGTGGACCATATCGCGGAGTTCAAATTTCATAGCGGGAATGTAATTGCTTTTGGAAAGCATGTGGCTTTCTTCTTTGTATGCCGGCACAGCTTTCATGGCATAGGTTGCCGATTCGCAGTCGGCCGCAAGCTTAAAACCGGGTAGGTGGAAGCAGCTCAGTTTTATTTCGGCGTGGTTCACATCCAACTTCCTGTTGCCGTAAAGTGTCCTGTTGTACCTGTAGTTTCCTGGGATTTCCGTGTGCAGTTCGGAATAGATGGTGGGCAGATCGTTCATAAAGGCCCAGCCTCCAAAATTGAAAAAATAGGGGGTTTCTATGCTATAGGTATATTCCAGAATACTGCCGTCCTGCACATTTGCAAAAGTGAATCTTTTTCGGGACCAATGCTGCCCTTCCTTTATATCAAAAATTGCGTTGTCGCCAACAAACACCTTGGACTTGCCGTTATGGGTAACAGCCTTAAAATCCTTAATGTTTTCCTGCACCTCGTTCTCCCGATAATAAGGAATTTCAAAGGAGGCGTAATCAAAATTTTTGGCATCAAATACCTTGATTTTCCGGTGTACCTGCTTTATAAGCCTGATGTAGCCATCTGCGGCATCTACGGTGTAATTTCCCCTTTCGTAAAGCACAACGCCACTGGCTTCGGGATCCAACGAATAGCTGGTCATCGCAAATTCCTCTTTCAAAGGCTCGCCAAAGGTGTGAGGCGGTTGTTGCTGTGCGTGACAAAAAGTTATGGATAGGAAAAAACAGGAGAGGAGGATTGATTGAATGGACATTCTATATTCTTTTTAAAACGATTGATTCTTCCTTCAGCATGGTTATCATAGTGCCGAAAAACTCTTTAAGCGATTGGTATGCATCTGAGGGGAAACGGTAGGCATTCAATTTCATATTGAAGCGGATGTTTATCTTGCCGCCGTCTGCCACATAGGTTACGGAGCATTCTCCGTCATCATTGGGCAATTTTATACTTCGGCTGGATGGCAGCTGCTCCACTTGGTAGGTATTGCCCAGGTCTATGGATACTAAATAGGTGTTTGTGAAAGGGTAGCCAAAATCCATCGGGTAGCTGCGCTCTTTCATTTTAAAGGGGTTTTCGGAGATGTATGTTTTGTTAAAAAACGGATGTAGAATCACCTTGTCGCCAACAATTTCTGGTTCAATGGTCACGCTGTAATTTTCTTTGAGGGGTTTCTCAATTGCGTTGAGGTCTTCTATTTGGTATGCCTCAATCTCAATGCCTG
The DNA here is from genome assembly GCF_028561335.1 of Aequorivita todarodis. Classification (GTDB taxonomy): domain Bacteria; phylum Bacteroidota; class Bacteroidia; order Flavobacteriales; family Flavobacteriaceae; genus Aequorivita; species Aequorivita todarodis. Next base: position 17,647 of record NZ_JAQQTG010000041.1, read on the forward strand.
CATCGTCCTTCTCTTGTGTTTTTATGTATTCCTGCAGGGTTTCCTCTTCAATGCTATTTCTCTTTCCCAACCCAATATAGCCATAACTTGCCTGACTGACTTTCCCGGAAAAAACTCCATCGGCAGCGGCTGTTATTTGTGCATTTGCGAAATGTATATTTTGTTCAAAAGGCTCAATGGGCATCCAGTAACTTCCGTTTTTAAAATTCATAACCCGGCCTTGCACATTAAGCGCCCTAAAAGGAATGATGCCGAAGGGAGCTTGTTTGTCTGTGGCATCCAGTAATATTCTTTCGTTGTTTATCATTAAAACCGCCAATACGTAATTAAAATGGGACAGCACTGGATAGAGTTCTGTGGGCAAACCATTATCGCGGGTAGAAAGAATAACCGACTTTGAGTGTAGATTTGCCGCCTCTAACGCATTAACTAGCGAAAGATTAATGTCTGATACACTACCCAATTTTTCCTTAAATGAATCTTTTATTTCATTTCCATAGTTGAAATAACTTCCATTCCACGTATAATTGTTTTGAATGAATCCGTACACCGCCTTTGCACGCTCCATATCGTCTTCTATATTGAGGATTTCTTTCGGTAATTTTCTTCTGAAATAACTGTTTTTGTTCAATTGGTCCCCAAAATCGCTGCGGCTCTCAAAGCGGTAATCGACATCCTTCCAAGAACGGGAGTACACTTTTTCTTCCCCGTGAAAGGGTTTATAGGATATGGGTTCATACGCTATTCTGGACACATAATTACTTCGCGATAACATAAACTTTTCCTCTTCAAAGGATGGAATATTCTTCATAACATAAATATTCACTTCAGAATCTAGATGCGCATTGTTTGAAGGTATCAAGAAGTCATCCTTCTTAATGTAGTTGCTGTGTTGGTCCAGTTTTTTGGGACCATACAGGACCCGATTGAATTTCATATTCACGGGCAAAACCGTTTGGAAGAAGCTATAGATTGTGGGTAGGTTATTCTGAAACTCCCAGCCCTTTATGTCAAAAAGATAGGGGGTAACGAAGGTGTATTTATATTCTAAAATACTTCCGTTCTGCACGTTTGGGAATGTAAACGTCAAAGCCTCTCTTCCTTTCGATTTCTCGACTTTATAAAAAGATTCCTTAGGGACGGCATCCTGTAAGATTCCATTATGGGTTATGGCCTTATAGTCTATTACTTCTTCTGGAAAGAATTTGTTTCCCACATAATAAGGGATTTCTATGGTAGAATTCCCGAATTTCTTCACGTCAAAGACTTTTATTTTTCGGTGTATTTCCAAAACCATTCTAAAGGCGGTTTTTTTAATGATAGAAACGGCATAATAATTACCCGTTTCATATAAAACTACCCCAGCGGCCTCTGGTTCGGCTTCATAACTTTTCAGTGCTAATTCCTCCTGTGTTGGCTTGCCAAATTCATCAATCCGCCCAGATTGCGAATGGGATAGGAAGGATGTAAATACTAAAAATAGGAATGCGAGGTTTTTGGAAAGCATATTTTGGAACTGAGACTTTATCTGCCGCAAAATAGAATAAATATCAAAATTTAAAAAAATACGGAGTAGTATTTTTATGAAAAATTCTTTCAGACAATAAAATAAGCAGAAATCCAATACCGTATGCCACAAGATCCCAAACATCAAACACCGAACCGAGAACGGTCAATAGTATTTTTGATTTGATTTTCAGGATTTCTGAGAGCTTTAAAAACTGAAGCAATTCAACCAAAAATGCAAACCCCAAAACCGAAATTGCAATGTTGAACACATTGTTTTTAATAAAAATTTTTAGAAACAAATACAATAGTAAGATGACCAGCACGTCGCCCAAAAACCCTCTTATAAAAGGATTGAAGTGGAAATAGGCGATGGTAAATTCCATTAAAAGAAGGATTAGGAATGCACTGAAATAGCTCCATTTTAAATGTTCCATAACTAACGGTTAAAACCTCACAGGTTTCAAAAACCTGTGAGGTTTATTAAGTTTATAACTAGCTCTCATTGTTCCAATCAATCCGCCGCGATGCGAACATAACAATCGCCAAAATCAGGAACAGGCCAATACTTCCTACCAAAAGTGCGTAATTTTCCAATTGGATGATTACATAAATGAAACCATATAGCGAAGCCAACGAAGCACAGATAAGCAACGGAAACTTGAAACCTTTTAAAATGGCGCGGGAATAGACCGTTATCAATACGAGTACCGAAATAGCTGCAATCGCGTACGCCTTGAAAAAATTGCTGTGTTCGGAAATGGAGATGAGCAATGTATAAAACATTACCAAGGCCAATCCGATCATTACATATTGAAACGGATGGATATAGATTTTGCTTACCAACTGTATCAACAAAAATACCAGTAGCGTTAGCCCGACGACCATAAACCCGTATTTGGCGGTGCGTTCGCTTTTTTGGTATTCGTCCACGGGAATGATGAGCTTGGTGCCAAATGCCGAAGCGGAAAGGTCTGGCAAATGCCCAAAAAACGATTGCTCGAACTGTCGGTTTATCTGCAAAATTCGCCAACTGGCAGTAAAACCGTCTTTGCTGATTTCCTTGTTGGTGTCCTCGGGCAGGAAGTTGCCGTCAAAACTGGGGGAGTGCCAGTTCGACTGCATTGTGGCATCGGTTTCTTTACCTATGGGCAGAAACTTCAGGCTTTCGCTGCCGTTTATTTTTAAGTCGAAGGAAAACGGAAGCGGTGCCGCAAATATTTCCTTGGCATTGGCAATGTAATTGCTTTGGATGGTGTTCAGATATTCCGTGGAATACTGTGGCGTCATTGAAAGAGCTTCCGAAGCTAAATTTACGACCGGCGTGGTTTTTATTCCCTTTAGATTTGAGGTTTTTAGAAGAACGGTTGCCTTTTCCCAAAGGATGTTTTCGTCGGCAATATCGGTATCAGAAAAGTCAATTATGGGGAAGTTTCCTTTTACGTCAATGGCCGCGGAATAGACCACCGATTCGTAAATACTTCGGTTTAGGGGTTTTGTGTCAACCTGCGATATAATGTTGAGTTTGTCGGGAAAGAAGTAAGCGTTTTCAATACTTTCCTTTGTTTTGGTATAATAGGAATTGCTCTTTTCATTAAAGATTTTTTCTTCGGAAATAACCTTATACGGAATTTTTACGATAGGGCCGGAGAGCAGGACTTCATTTCCCCACTTTTCATTTATTTCCCGAACCACTTCCTTTTGCCTGTACGCTCTTTCGTTGATCAGTGATTTTACAAATTCCAAAGGGATCAATAATACCAATAATAAAAACCCGACGACGAGCATCCTTGCCGTGATTGAGTTGCGCATCCAATTGCTGAATCTACTTCTTTTCTGTTCCATTTTTGTTTGAGTTAAAGGTTAATAGTTAAGTGTTTTTTAAAGTACTTTGTTTTTCAAAGTGAATTGATAAAAAAATATTCTTTTATTCGCCTTGTCCCCCCCCCTTTAGGGGGTTAGAGGGTTGGGGGGTTAGGGGATGGGTGGTTTTTGAATAAGGTTTTCAAGTGCTTCAATATGTTTTTTGAATTCTGTGCGACCCAGCTTTGTGGCGCTGTAACTGGTATTTGGTTTCCTTCCTATGAAACTCTTTTCCACCAAAATGTATTCGGCCTGTTCCAGCGCCTTTATGTGGCTGGCCAGATTGCCATCGGTAACGTCCAGCAATTCCTTAAGGCGGTTGAAGTCCGCATCCTCGTTTACCACGAGTATGCTCATAATTCCTAGCCGGATGCGGTGATCGAACAGTTTGTTTATGTTGTCAATTATCCCCACGCTTAGTTTTTTTGCTCTTTTAGGTACATAATGCTTCCGTAAATAACGTGGAAAAGCCCAAAGCCCAAGAGCCAAAACCACAGGCCGTAACCGGGCAGTGCGGCGCAGATGAGCCCAATGGTTATTTCGGCGTAGCCTAAATATTTTACGTTGCCAATGGTATATTTTGAAGCGTTTACGAGTGCAAGCCCGTAAAAGATTAACATCAGGGAAGCTGTGAGCCCGTAATGCTGGCTATTTAATTTTATGATGATGTAAATTCCACCGGTAACCAAGGGAATCAAAAAGTTGACCAGCAAACGGCGGGTGGTGGTGTCCCAAATTTTTTCGTTGTTTCTTTTCGCCCGTCGGGTAGTCAGAAGGTAGGCGGTAATTATACTGAGCACCAATACAGAGGCCAAGAGGATTAGTAACAATTTGAAATTCCAACTGTGGAGTGTAAGATATTCTCCGGGTTTTGGAAAGAGATATACATACGCAATCGTAGCTCCAACTATGGCATAAATTCCCGCAAAAATACCTGATAACCCGCTGAGCGAGATAAACCGGGAGGAGCGGTCCATTAAATTCCTTATCTCGCTGATGTCTTTTAAATAATCTTTTTCACTCATAATAAAGTACTTTGAAAAACAAAGTAAATATAAAAATAGTTATCCTGCAAATTAATTATTCAAATAATTTTGAATCGTTAGAACCAACAAACACTGGAAAACAGGAAAAACCCTGTAAAAAAATGGGGGATTCCCCTCTTGACCCGTATTGTTTTATGCCGCATCTTTGTACCACTATACATTAATTGGGGAGTTAATAAATAGTGATTTGGGAAGGTTGTCCATAACGGGCAACCTTTTTCATTTTAGGGAACAATTTCAGGTTTTTTACCAAAAAACAAAAAAAGGGGGAAATCCCCCATGAAAAACAGGGTTTTTCCTCTTGACTGGCTTTATAGTTCTTCGCATCTTTACAACAGCAAATTAATTGGGGAGTTAATCGTGCCATAATTGATAAAAGCTGTTCCATTTTGGAACGGCTTTTTTCTTTTGCAATCTATTGAAAAACAGGAAAAACCCTGTAAAAAATTGGGGGATTTCCCTCTTGATTGGTATTGGGTTTTTGCCCGATATTTGAATACTTATTTGATTGGGGAGTTTTATAAGTAGAGAGGTTAATGGCTGCTCCCTAAAAAGGAGCAGCTTTTTTTATTGAAAGTTAGCAGTTCATATTTTTATAAATTTTGTTTTTAGCCAAAGCGCCCTGCCAACAACTGATGGCAGGGCGCTTTATTTTTTTAGTATCTTCACATTTATGAATCCAGCGGCGTTATATATCTTGGGGAAACCAGAGCCATACAGGTCCATGCTCCTCCATCTACAGGCTACTGTGGAAACTGTGATTCCTGAAACAGCGTTGATGTTTAAATGGAAGCTGCCCTTCTTTTATATTGAAAACAATCCGTTTTGTTATCTCAATTTTTCTAAAAACTACGTAGATATTGTATTTTGGCACGGTGCCCATTTAACCAAACATACGGAAGTTTTGGTTTCTGAAGGAAGAAAGCATATGAAGTCGCTTCGCTACAAAACACTTGAAGAAATAAATCAGCAAATATTACAGGAGGTTCTTTTGGAAGCCTACACTATAAGGGATAGAAAGTATTATAGATGATTAATGGTTTTTCGAATTGCCACAAGATCCGTCAACAATTTTTCGAGCAGGTTTAAATTCAGCATATTGGCGCCATCGCTTTTTGCGTTTGCAGGGTCAAAATGGGTTTCTATAAAAATTCCATCGGCGCCGGTAGCTATTCCCGCCCTCGCAATTGTTGAAATCATTTCGGGCCTACCGCCCGTAACGCCAGCGCTTTGGTTGGGCTGTTGCAAACTGTGGGTTACGTCCAAAACCACGGGGGCATATTGCTTCATTGTAGGAATTCCCCGAAAATCCACAATCATATCCTGATAACCGAACATGGTTCCACGATCTGTAATCAGTACTTGTTCGTTGTTGCAATCGGTTACCTTGGTCACGGCGTGCTTCATGCTTTCGGGGCTCATAAATTGGCCTTTTTTCAGGTTTACCACCTTTCCCGTTTCAGCGGCCGCTACTACCAAATCGGTTTGTCGCACCAAGAATGCCGGGATTTGCAGCACATCTACATATTCGGCGGCCATTGTGGCATCGCTTACTTCGTGAATATCGGTAACGGTGGGAACGTCAAAAGTTTCGGAAACTTTGCGGAGAATTTTCAATGCCTTTTCATCACCAATGCCGGTGAAACTATCTATTCGGCTTCGGTTTGCTTTTTTGAAACTTCCTTTGAATATATAAGGTATCTTTAGGTTGTCGGTAATTTTCACAATCTTTTCAGCAATCTGCATCGCCATTTCCTCGCCTTCAATGGCGCAAGGCCCTGCGAGTAGGAAAAAATTGTTGGAAGTAGTGTGTTTTATTTTTGGGATTTTGTTCAGTTGCATCGTAAAAGCTTATTTTAAAGCAAAGGTAGTTAAAAGCTTCTTTCCATCAGCTTTGAAAATGCAGGGGACGTTTCCTTCAAAGTTATTCTTTCACAATTTTATGGGTTTTTAAATTACCGTTTGCATCTTCAATCTTTAAAAGATAGACTCCAGCTTCGGCTTTAGAAAGGTCAATTTGATTGATGTTTTGCTTTGTTGCAATGCTTTGCCCCAAAAGATTAAAAACAGAAAGTTGAGAAATAGGAAGCGTTGATTCTATATGAAGAACTCCACTGGTTGGGTTTGGATACATCTTATAGTTGGCAATTTCATTTTCTGAAATGCTCAAGGTATTGTTTTTATACCAAGCTAATTTGTTGTCACCAATAGATGCTGAAATAACATCCAGCAATCCATCGCCATCAAAATCTGCGGCTTTGGCGTCAGTGGGAAAATCAACTGCTGTGGTTATTATAATTGGCAGTCCAAAATTACCTTCATCACCTTCATTTTGTTTCCAAGAAATCTTATCTGAATATCTATTCCATAATAACATATCATTGTCGCTATCATTGTCAAAATCATAGAAAAAGTATTGATCATTAGTATTCGTTATATTCTGTAGGTCTCCAAAGTTTCCCTGATTGTCTAAGTTTTCAAGCCAATAGCTTGCTGTAAATGAATTATCATCTACAGAAGTTATAACCATATCCTTTTTCCCATCGGTATTCACATCTGCATATTGAAATTCAACAATGTTCGTTCCGCCAGACTGTACCCAGACAAATTGGTATATAATCTGCATTGGACCAAATGTTGCATTGCCTAAATTTTTATACCAAAAAATCTTGCCTTGACTATAAACCTCATCAATAGCCACAATATCCAACTTACTATCGTTATCAATATCTATCAAAGACATTTGTGAGTATGTATCGACATTTTGAATTAATAAGTTTTCTTCACCAAGAGTTCCCTGTCCGTCCAAATTTTCATACCACACAATCCAACCACTAAAAGTATTGCTCACAGCAGCAACCAAATCTTGATCACCATCATTATCCATGTCCATAGGAATAACTGAGGTTATAAAATCCTGTACTACTAAAATTTGTTGTGGTCCAAAACTCCCCGCTCCATCAAGATTTTCTAACCAAGCAATATATCTTGCGTTATTGCTGAGATATAGAATATCTTTGTCGCCGTCATTATCCAAGTCAACAAAGTCAATTGACAGATAATAAACTGGAGTTTCGTTAATAATGATTTCTGGACCAAAATTTCCCAAACCGTCGAGATTTCGGTACCAACTCATTTTATGGGTTTCTAATCCTGCCGTTAGAACATCAATAAATCCATCATTGTCAATATCAAAAGGAATGGATAAATAGGGCTTTTCCGTAACTGTCGAAATAATCTGCTGGGACCCAAATTGGGCAAAGACTGAAACAGTGCAGAGGATTGATAATGTGATTAGTAGTTTTGTCTTCATGCTGGTAGGTTTAATGTAAATATACCTGTTTTTTGGATTCGTACGCCGATTTTTTTCTGACAAAATAAAATCACAACTTTTATTTCTAATCCACTTAGAAACACTACTTTTGCACCCTCTTAAGCGGAAATCTATAAAAACATTATATTTTAATAAAGTTTGGGAGCTTAAATTTAAAAGATACCCGCCTTCGCGGGCATAAATTATGAAAGTCAAAAACATCGCTATTATTGCCCACGTTGACCACGGAAAGACCACGCTGGTTGATAAAATTATGCACCACTGTAGTATTTTTCGTGAAAATGAAAATACCGGGGAACTTATCCTGGATAATAACGACTTGGAGCGCGAGCGCGGTATTACAATTACTTCAAAAAACGTTTCGGTTATCTATAAAGACACAAAAATAAACATCATCGATACGCCCGGTCACGCCGATTTTGGTGGAGAAGTAGAGCGCGTACTGAACATGGCTGATGGGGTTTTGCTATTGGTAGATGCTTTTGAGGGACCGATGCCACAAACGCGTTTCGTACTTCAAAAAGCAATCAATCTTGGATTGAAACCTTGCGTTGTTATCAATAAGGTGGATAAGGAAAACTGTACGCCGGACGATGTACACGAATCTGTATTTGATTTGATGTTTGAGTTGGGCGCCGAAGAATGGCAGCTCGATTTTCCCACCGTTTACGGTTCTGCGAAGCACAACTGGATGAGCGACGATTGGAAAAACCAAACCGAGAATATTGAGCCTTTGCTCGATATGGTTTTGGAGCATATTCCGTCCCCAAAAATTGAGGAAGGAAATGTACAGATGTTGATTACTTCCTTGGATTTTTCATCATTTACAGGCCGTATCGCCATTGGGCGTTTGCAAAGAGGTGTGTTAAAAGAAGGAATGCAAATTGCGCTGGTTAAACGCGACGGAACCATAGTAAAATCTAAAATAAAGGAACTTCACACTTTTGAAGGCTTGGGCCGTAAAAAAGTTGCTGAGGTACAGGCAGGTGATATTTGTGCCTTGGTTGGCTTGGAAGGCTTTGAAATTGGCGACACCGTTGCCGATGTTGAAAACCCGGAAGCTCTTAAAACCATCGCAATTGATGAGCCTACCATGAGTATGCTTTTCACAATTAACGATTCACCTTTCTTTGGAAAAGACGGGAAATTTGTTACTTCGCGCCATATTAAGGAGCGCCTGGAAAAGGAACTTGAAAAAAACCTTGCATTGCGCATGCAACCAACGGACAGTGCCGATAAATTTATGGTCTTCGGCCGCGGGGTTTTGCACCTTTCGGTTTTAATTGAAACCATGCGCCGTGAAGGCTATGAACTTCAAATTGGGCAACCACAGGTTATCATCAAAGAAATTGACGGCGTGAAATGTGAGCCGGTTGAAGAAATGACAATTGATTTGCCAGAAGATGTAAGCGGAACCGCCATCAATATGGTTACCATCCGTAAAGGCGAAATGATAAGTATGGAAGGCAAGGGTGAGCGAATGGTCTGTAAATTCATCATTCCTTCCCGTGGAATTATTGGGCTGCGTAACCAACTGCTTACCGCAACTGCCGGAGAGGCCATTATGACACATCGTTTCTTGGAATACCAACCCTTGAAAGGCGGCATCCCGGAAAGACAGAACGGAAGTTTGGTCTCTATGGAAACCGGTACGGCAATTCCTTATTCTATCGATAAATTACAGGATCGTGGCCGCTTTTTCGTTAATCCGAATGAAGAAATATACGAAGGACAGGTTATTGGAGAAAACACACGTCAGGATGATATGGTTGTTAACATCACAAAGACCAAAAAACTTTCAAATGTACGTTCTTCGGGCGCTGACGATAAGGCACGTATTATTCCAGCTATCAAATTTTCGTTGGAAGAAGCCTTGGAATACATCCAAAAGGATGAATATGTTGAGGTTACACCAAACCACTTAAGACTTCGAAAAATATATTTGAAGGAAGTGGACCGAAAGCGGAATAAGATATAAGGCGTTAAGCGTTAAGCGTTAAGAGTTAAGAGTTAAGAGTTAAGAGTTAAGGGTTAAGGGTTAAGTGTTAGGTGTTGTGACGAATTCACTAAAATAGAATAGCCTTAAGTCCTAAGTCGATTTTTAAAATATAATCCGTGTTCAACTCAATAAACTCGGCGATTTTTAGTTAATTTGTTGTCGCCGAAAGGCAAACATAGTATAAAACAATAGGTATGCATTTTCTTTATTTCGATCCAGGGCTGGGAGCTATGATAGTACAGGCGGTAGTGGCGGCGGCGGCTGGCATTTTGCTTTTTTCAAAAAACGTTATGTATAAGGTGAAATCTTTTTTCGGATTGGTAAAAGAAGAGGAAGATACTTACGATTCAATTGACGTTGAAGAGGAAGACACCCATACAGATGACAAAAAAAATTGACGCACACCAAGCCTCGTTCCGCGACCCTTCGGGTTATATTTTCTATGATGGAAAAATCCTGCGAAGGGCCATTAAACCTATCTATTTTCCGCAATACAACGAACTGAAGGAAAGCGGGTTTTTCAAAAATCTCATTTCAAATGGGTTGCTTATTCCGCACGAGGAAACTTCGGTTGCTTCGGAAGAAATAATCATTACCCCGGAAGAAATTCCCTTCATCACAAATCCGTATGAATGGAGCTTTGAGCAGTACAAACACGCCGCGCTCCACACGTTGAAAATCCAAAAATATGCTCTTTCAAAAGGATTTATTTTGAAGGATGCCTCTGCTTACAACGTAACATTTCACAAAGGGAAACCAATTTTTATAGACACGCTTTCTTTCGATTTTTACGAAGAAGGAACGCCGTGGCGCGCCTACAAACAATTCATTACGCACTTTTTTGGGCCTTTGGTTTTGGCGAAATATCACGGCACCGAAGTTTTCAAAATGATGCAAACGCACATTGATGGCATACCCGTGAAATTGATTTCCTCTTTGTTGCCAACGCGTACCAAACTTAGTTCAGTAATTTATCCAAACATTCACTTGCTCGCCAAAATGGAAAGCAAGCACAGTGAAGATTACAAAGCCGAAACCAAAATTGCGACCCTTTCAAAAAAAGCACAGGAAAACATTTTGGAAAGTCTTTTTGATTATATAAAAGATTTGACGCTAAAAGAAGCCAGCGAGTGGGGCAATTATTACGATAAAACCAATTATGACGAAGCCGCTTTTGAAGCCAAAAAAAACCTGATAAAGGAATGGATAAAACCATTGGCTCCACAAAAATTGATTGACGTGGGCGGTAACGATGGTACCTTCGCACGAACGGTGATAGATTCAGTGCCGCACATCATCGTTACGGATATTGACAGCAATGCGGTTGATTATAACTACAAACAACTCCAGCAAAACAAGGAAACCAATATGCTTCCCTTTGTGTGTGATGTACTGCAGCCTGCGCCGGGCATCGGTTTTAACAACACAGAACGAAACTCTCTAATTGAGCGTTTGGCGGAGTATGCGCCGGATGTTACGATGGCCTTGGCTTTAATTCACCATATTACCCTTTCGGGAAATGTTCCTTTTGAAAAATCGGCTTCGTTTTTCGCTTCTTTTTCAAAAAACCTTATCATAGAATTTCCCACCCGTGAGGATTCCTGGGCGCAGTCGCTATTGGTCCGCAAGCGCGAATTCATAAACCATTTCGATTTTTATAACGAAACGGAATTTGAAAAAGGGTATCTACAATATTTTACCCTTGAAAAAAAGGAGGTTGTAAAAGGCACTAAACGCATTTTATACCTCCTGAAAAACAAAAACAATGGAGCCTAAAAAAAAGCGGGGTTTTTTCTCGGTTTTTTTGAACAACGGGAAAGCCTATCCTTTGCTTACGGCTGTTGCGGCGGGTCTTTATCCGCTGCTGTTTTATTACACGAACAATTACAAAATGATAAATTCCTGGGGCCATCTCGGGTATTTTGTATCCATATTTTTGTTGCTGCCCCTTGTTGTATTTTTTGTAGCCCATAAAATTTCGGGAGTTAGCTTTCTTAAAAAATTGCAACCTTTCGTACTTCCGTTTTTGAACTTTTTCTTTTTCTTTTCTTATTTGAATGTAGCGCTCTATGCCGGATTTAGCTGGATGCGGACGCTCGTTGTTTTCGGAATAGCGGTTTTGCTAACGGTTTTGCTTCGTAAGTTTTTCAAAAAAATAATTGTTTTTCAGTTGATTTTGGCGGTGATCGGTGTTTTCACTTTAGTGCCCGTAGTTATAAAACAGCTCAATTATTCCAAGGAATGGATGGAGCAGCCGGACAATATTGAGGCCGCCACTTTTAAAAAGAAACCAAACATCTATTACATCCAGCCCGATGGTTATGTAAATTTCTCGGAACTGAAAAAAGGAAATTACAACATTGAAAATGCGGAATTTGAAAATTTTTTAAAAGAAAACAATTTTAAGGACTATCCCAATTTCCGAAGCAATTACGCAGCAACATTGCCCACCAATAGCGCAGTGTTTATGATGAAGCATCATTATTACAACAACGGGTCAGATTTTACCGAAACCATTGATGCGCGCAACGTAATTGTTTCCGACAACAGCGTGCTCCGCATTTTGAAAAACAATGGCTATCGCACATTTTTCCTCACGGAACAGCCGTATTTTATGACAAACAAACCCAAAATGGGGTATGATTTCTGCAATTTCTCAACTGAGGAAATCAGTTTTGTAACTACGGGGATTGGAGATCCGAAAGATGTAATTGCGCCCTTTAAAAATTATTTGGAAACCTATCCCGAGGGGCCCAATTTCTTTTTTGTGGAAATTTTCAACCCTGGCCATATTACCAATAAAATGGCCGATTCAAAAGGCGTGGAAGGCGAGCGGGAACACTATATTGAAAGTTTAAGGGAAGCCAACAAAAAACTTACCGAGCTCACCAAGACCATTCTGGCAAACGATCCCGAAGCCTTAATAATACTAATGGCAGACCACGGAGGATTTGTGGGGATGACCAACACGAGTGAATCTTACACAAAAAATACGGATCCAGATTTTGTAAACTCCATTTTCAGCACCATTCTTGCCATTCATTGGCCCAACGGGGAAGCCCCGGCATTTGACAATAAGCTGAAAACTTCTGTAAATTTGTTCCGTATTTTGACTTCTTATTTAAGCGAAGATGATTCGTATCTTGCAAATTTACAGCCCGATGAAAGTTATATAATCATCAATTTTGATGCTCCGCAGGGGGTTTATGAATATATAAATGACCAGGGGGATGTGGTTTTTAAGAAATTTTAATGAAGCCTAAACAACCAAAAAGAGGATTTAAAAAGTTCTTCGGAAGTGTCTCCGAAAATCCGCTGATTATTGCGCTTGGCGTAGGGCTTTATCCCTTGGTTTTCTATTATTCCCGCAATTTTGGAATGATAAATTCTTGGGAACAATTTAGGTATTTTTTATTGTTATTTATAGCGCTTCCCATTTTATTCTTTTCATTGTTGAAATGGATTTCAACGCAATCATTCGCTTCAAAATGGGGAAAATATTTACTTCCTTTTTTCAGCGTTTTTATGTTTTTGTTTTACATCAAAATCATTTTATACGCAGATATTCAGCGAAAAATTATTCTGGGAATTTTTATTGTTTCCGCGCTGATAGCTTATTTCTTATATAAACATTTCAAAAAATGGATTGCGTTGCAGCTCATTTTAGCTGTTATTGGGTTTATAGGTTTGGTCCCAATGCTGATGAAATATTTGAATTATTCTTCAGATTGGATGCAGCAACCAGACAATATTGAAGAAGTTGTATTTCAGAAAAAACCTAACATTTACTACATCCAGCCAGATGGTTACCCAAGTTTTTCAGAACTGAAAAGTGATTTTTACAAAGTTGATAATTCAGATTTTGATACTTTTTTGGCCGAAAGAAATTTTAAAAATTACCCAGATTTCCGAAGTAATTACATCACGACCATCACTTCCAACAGCGCAACGTTTATGATGAAGCACCATTATTACAATAATGGAAAGGATTATTCTGAAATGTTAAATGCAAGGAAGAATATAATTTCTGATAATCCAGTCCTTTCCATTTTCAAAACCAATGGTTATAAAACGCACTTCATCACCGAGCATCCATATTTAATGGTCAACAGACCCAAGATAGGCTTTGATTATACCAATTTTAAATATAGCGAGATTCCTTTTATAACAACTGGCTTTAATGTAGAACGGGATACGTATTTAGATTTGGAAAACGCAATTACTTCTAAAAATGATGATGGAAATTTCTTTTTCATTGAAATTTTTGAACCTAGCCATATTTCTACGACCAAGGAAGCTTCAAAAGGAAAGGTAGCAGAACGGGAGCAGTGGCTCAAAAAATTGGAGATTGCAAATGCAAAGATTGAAAAAATGGTCAATCTAATTATTAAGAAGGATCCCGGGGCCTTGATTATTATAATGGCCGATCATGGAGGTTTCGTTGGGTTGGATTATACACGCCAAGTTTACACCAAAACCTCAGATCCCGAGATTATTTATACTACTTTTGGAGCAATGCTGTCTATACGTTGGCCAAACGGCGAAGCTCCTGAAATAGATTCAAATTTGAAGAGTTGCATAAATGTTTTCAGAATTTTGTTTTCCTATTTGGGAGAAGACAATAAATATTTGCAACATTTGGAAGCGGATGGCAGCTATCTTATTATAAAAGAAGGGGCCGAACCGGGCGTTTATGAATACATTGACGATGATGGAAATATTGTCTTCAAAAAAATGTAATTTCTTAAAAATTGAATGAGTAATTTCTTCACAAAATATTTTAAAGAAAGTTTAAATCCGTTGCTAACGGGCTTGATTGTTGGGTTCTATCCTTTAGTTTTTTATTTTTCAAACAACTTTTCAGCGATCAACTCCTGGGAGCATTTAGGATTTTTCTTGTTGTTTTTTATCGGAATTCCAATCGCAGTTTTTAGTCTTGCTTCTTTAGCTTTTAAATATTCTGAACCGCTTTCAAAATACAAACCACATATTCTTTTCGTATTGATAATTATGACCGTGGCAACGCTGATGTCTCAGGCCATGTATCTCACAATTAAGAAGAAAATGCTATTGGGCTTACTCATCATTTCGGTTTTGGCAGCTTGGAAATTGCATGCCCATTTTAAAAAACTACTTATTATTATCCTTTTGATGAGTATCCTTCCAACGGTGAATTGCGTCATAAAAATCGTGGAACACGAACAGAAAATGGAATGGACCACGCTTCCGGATTCAATAGAAAATGCCAAGTTCAAAACCACCCCAAACATTTATATGATACAGCCTGACGGCTATGTGGGGAAGGATATGATGGAAAGCGACCTGTACCGTTTCAACAACCCTTTGTATGGGTGGTTGGAAACAAACGGATTTAAAGTTTACGACAATTTTCGAAGCAATTATCCAGCGAGCTTGACCTCTAATTCTTCCATGTTTTCAATGAAACAGCATCGGTTTGGAAAGGTACTTTTTCCTTCAATTGATATGCCGAATGCACGTGATATAATTGCGGGAAACAATGCCGCTATTACAACTTTGAGAAACAATGGCTACAAAAATTTCTTTATCGTTCAGGATGAATATTTTCAACAGAACCGACCACAACAGCAATATGATTATTACAATTTGGATCCTGATGAAATCCCATATTTCAGTAATGATAATAATGTGAAAAAAGTAGTTTTTGAGGACCTAAAAGCGGCTATGGATACGGTTACTGTAAATGGTCCACGATTTTATTTTGTTGAAAAATTGCTGCCACATCACATACATTTTGCTGCTTCCAAAGAAGAGGAGCGAGATACCTACATTGAAAAGATTAAAGAAGTAAATGGCTGGTTGAAAAATACAGTAAATTACATTTCTGAAAAGGATCCGAACGCAATTGTAATCATTCTAGCTGATCACGGTGGTTGGGTTGGCCTGGGAAGTTACCCCGAAATGTTTTCAACCAAAAATCCGCAGCAAATCCGCTCCATTTACTCTACCTTGGCAGCGATAAAATGGAACGGTAATTTAAAGGAAGGAATGGATGCTGAGCTGAAAAGTAACGTGAATATTTTCCGCGTTCTGTTTTCCGTTTTAAGCGAAAATCCCGAATACTTGAAATATTTGGAGGACGATTCGAGTTATAATCTGCAGAACGGCACTTTTTCAAAATCGGTGCGCGCTGTTGTTGATGACAGGGGGAAAGTAATATCAAACTAAACTGAAACTAAAAAGTATTGGAGGACAATTACGAAATAAAAAAATACCAATCATCACAAAAATCTTTGTGGGACAGCTTTGTAAAAGATGCAAAAAATGCTACGTTTTTGTTTCACCGCGATTTTATGGACTACCATTCCCATAGGTTCACGGACCATTCACTTTTAATTTATAAAGATGAAAAGTTGGTTGCGGTACTTCCTGCGAATATTTCAAATACTGAATTGCATTCCCATCAAGGCCTTAGCTACGGCGGTTTGGTTTTGCGAAAGAAAGCTACTTTCGAAGAAACATTCCATATTTTTAAAAACCTGCTGCTCTTTTTGAAAACCGAGGGGATTGAGGTTTTAAAATTGAAACTGCTCCCCAAAATATACCATCACTTGCCAAGTGATGCGATTGATTATTTGCTGTTTCTCGTAAAAGCCTCATTAATCCGAAGGGATATTACAAGCTGTGTTTTGAATGAAAACGCTTTAAGGATAACTTCTTCAAATCGCTTACGCGGAATTAAAAAAGGCAACAAAAACGAATTGCAAATAAAGGAAGAAACAAACTTCAAATTGTTTTGGAACGGGGTCTTGGAACCCAATTTAAAACAAGTCCACAATCAAAAACCTGTTCATTCCTTGGAAGAAATTGAACTCTTGCAATCCCGTTTTCCCAAAAACATCAAACAATTCAATGTTTATAAAAACGGCCAAATAGTAGCTGGAGCAACAATTTTTGAAGCTGCTATGGTAGCGCACGCCCAATATATTTCGGCAAACGAAGAAGGCCGGCAGAGTGGCGGTTTGGATTTTCTGTTCCATTATTTGTTGCAGCATTTTTCACATAAAAAATATTTCGATTTTGGAATAAGCAACGAAGCCCAGGGAATGAAGGTAAACAAAGGGCTTCTTCATTGGAAAGAAACCTTTGGCGGTAGAAGTATCGCGCATGATTTTTATGAAATCAAAACCGAGAACCACCACTTTTTAAACGATATTTTTATATGATTCCGTTTTTAGATCTTAAAGCCATCAACCAGCGTTTTGAAGCGGAATTTAAAAACGGCTTCCGGCAGTTTTTGGATTCGGGCTATTACATTTTGGGAAATCAAGTAAAATTGTTCGAGGCAAATTTTGCCAAGTATTGCGGCACAACCCATTGCATTGGCGTAGGCAATGGCCTTGATGCCCTTCGACTGATATTGGAAGGCTACAAAATACTCGGAAAACTGAAAGAAAACGATGAAGTTTTGGTGGCTTCAAATACGTATATCGCCACGATTTTGGCTATAAAACAAGCTGATTTAAAACCTGTTTTGGTGGAGGCCGATTTAAAAAGTTATAACTTCGACCTCGAATCGCTTAAAAACGCCATTTCCGCAAGAACAAAAGCAATAATGCCGGTCCATCTCTACGGGCAGCTTTCACCAATGGAAGAAATTTTAAAGATTTCAAAAGAAAACAATCTACTCGTTATTGAAGATGCAGCCCAAGCCCACGGCGCAAAAACAAAAGATGGAAAGCACGCCGGAAATCTTGGCCAGGCGGCAGGTTTCAGTTTTTATCCCACAAAAAATTTAGGAGCTTTAGGCGATGGGGGAGCGGTTACCACAAGTGATGATGCCTTAGCGGAAGTAATTGGAAAACTTCGAAATTACGGAACTTCCACAAAATATGTAAACGAGCTTTTGGGATTCAATTCAAGGCTCGACGAACTGCAAGCGGCATTTTTAAATGTAAAACTGCCATCTTTGGATGCCGATAATGAAATTCGGAGAGCAATTGCCCAAAAGTATATTTCGGAAATTAAAAATGATAAAATAACTCTTCCCGCTTATGACGGCAGTGAAAATCACGTGTTCCACCTTTTTGTGGTCCGCGTAAAAAATAGAAATACGTTTATCGACCATTTAGACCGAAACGGAATTGGCCATTTGATACATTACCCCATTCCGCCGCACAAGCAGCAAGCACTTTCAGAATTTTCGCATTTAAGTTTTCCAAATACTGAAAAAATACACAACGAAGTTATAAGTATTCCAATGAGTCCTAAAATGACTGAAGAAGAGGTGAGTGAAGTTATTTCAACATTAAACAGCTATTAATTGAAAGTTCCCCAATTCATAAAAGAAAATTTATTGCTGAAGATGACTTCCTTAAATGCTGGCGTTATTGGCGTTCGGCTGGTTATTTCCTTATTTATTCAGCGATTGTTAGCTGAGATTGTTGGGGAAGCAGGTATTGCAAAAATCGGTTCATTACGCAACCTATTGGAAATGCTCAGCTCTTTTGCTTCCGTAGGTATTTTCAGTGGGGTTGTAAAATATGTGGCGGAATACAAGGATGATAAGGAGCAGCTACAAAAACTGTTCTCCACCACTTTGGTATTTACGGTTTTTGGAAGCATTGCTGTTTCCTTGGTCTTATTTTTTGGTGCGGGTTACTTAAGCACGACTATTTTTGACGCTCCCGATTATATTTACCTTATAAAATTATTGGCGGTAATAGTGCCGTTTATAAGCATGTACCGTGTGTTTAACGGTATTGTCAATGGGCTTTCACTTTACAAAAAACTGGCGGGGATTGACCTCTTCAGTTACATTTTGAGTGCAATCCTTACCGTGGTTCTGCTGCTCACAAATAATATTGACGGGGCACTTGTGGCAATTGCAATAACTCCCGCCCTGCAATTTTTTGTGCTCCTATTTATCTTTATAAAAGTACTTCGGGAGTATGTACAGTTTTCAAAACTCACCTTCAAAATGCCTATGGCCAACGGACTTTTGGCTTTTTCACTTATGTCCTTTTTCTCTACTGTGTTGTTGAATTATGTTGAAATTGATGTTCGTGTAATGATCCAAAACCGAATTACCATGGCCGATGCCGGAATTTGGACGGCGATGACCAATATTTCCAAAAACTATATGGTTTTTTCCAGTGCCATTTTTACTTTGTACGTGCTTCCAAAGTTTGCTGGAATACACAATAAAACTGATTTTAAAGCAGAACTATTCAATATTTACAAAACCTTATTGCCGCTTTTTGGAGTGGGGATGTTGCTTATTTATTTTTTTAGGGAATACGTAATCCTAATAATTTATCCAGATTTTCACGGGATGGAACCATTGTTTAAATGGCAGCTTATGGGCGATTTTGTGCGCTTGGCGGCCATTGTTTTGGGATACCAGTTTTTAGCTAAAAAAATGGTTCGCAATTTTATCTTTTCAGAGGTGTTGTCGCTTGTGCTTTTTTACGGTTTCTCCTATTATTTCGCCGGAATCTACGGCGTGGAAGGCGTGGTAATGGCCCATTTTTTAAGATATGTGGTTTACTTTTTCGTCGTTTTTTACCTCGTGTTCCGCTATTTTAGAAAGCAGCGCAAAACAGGTGAATAATTGCTTAAAGCAATCAGCTTTTCAAATGGTTTCATCTATTGGATTTCCGCAGCGATCTGTTGTGAAATTGGGCAGGGCAAACGATAGTTTATGGCTATCTTTGCAAAAAAATCACAGCGTCTTTTTCTTTTATAGTTATGCCACTTTCCCTATACAATCCCTTTGAAGATTTAATTTTTGATGAACATTTCTGCTTTCTTTCCGGGGCGCTCACAACCGAGAAAATGCCCGTTTTTCCGCAATGGTTGATGGACAAATTTAAGTTTGGCGACGAGCGCATCGAAATGATGGACAAGCAGAAAACCTACGTATATGCCGATTTGCAACTGCCCTGTTCCCCAGAGGTAAAAAATGCCTTCGACGCACTGGATGAAAAAATTCAGGCCGCCTACAAAAAAGGCTACGAGGGAATGGCCGCGCTGGACGAACTGCTTCTCTTTCAATGGACGGGCAGGATGCTGTACGGCCTGCTTTATTATGAAATGCGGTACGAACGCGACCGATTGCTGCGGCAAGGGGAGGAGTTTGCCCTTTCGCCACAGTTGAAGCAACGGTTCGGGAATTTCCATTTGATGCTCCAATCCATTGTTGAACCGGTTTCTTTCGTTGGAAAAAGGCCGTGGAGCATAGTGGTGTTTCCCCTGAAATATTCGGCCGATATTTTCAGCTATCGCGATGATGCCATCAACCTGCTATTTTCGTTTGGGGTGAACGGTTTTGGCTTTGTTGCGTGCTTACAGGACAATGGTATAATTGCCGAAAAGCAAAAAGACCTGCTCGATAAAATGAAAGGCCACGTGCTTCACCCCATCCAGTTTGAGGAACTGTACGCCCGGTTCCATTATTCCGATTATATTTTGCAGTATAAACCTGAATATAAAATTGAAAGGAAGGAAAATGCAATTACCATAGAAGCAATTCCTGTTGAAAAAAAGGGAAGCAAGCCTATTTTCGGGTTTTGGGACGAGGATATTTTTGCCCAGCTGCTCGCCAATTATTGGAGCGTGTATGGGATTGAGCGGGAAGATATTCTGCGATTTCAAAAACCCCCACTCAGTTTTTTGGAAAACCCGTATTCGAAGGATTTTATAAAACCGGAAGCAATCGATTTGCCATTTTAATTAGTATCCCAAACCTCCAAATATTTCTTGGCGATTGAAATATAATGGTGTTCCCGCTCAATAAACGCCCGTGCATTTTTTGAAATGGCCTGCAGTTTTTCGGGATTCAAAACCAAGTCTTCCATTTTTTGGAATACATAATCCACATCGGGAAGGGCGTTGATGCACACTTCATCTTCCTTTAAATTATAATGCTCCAAAAACTCCGTTTCAGCGCCGGTAAAAACAACTTTTCCCTTTGCCATCGCCTCCAAGGCGTTGTAACCTTGATCGTATGCAAACACTTGGTCCAAGAGTATGTGTGCCAAATTGTACTTCTCGATATATTCGGAATACGGAATATTTTCCACGGTAATCACTTCCACTTTTGTGGGAAATTGCTGCTGAAGTTTTTTTAGTGCCGCTTCAAAATAATCGTTTCCCTTTTTGAAATAATTCGCCCGATTGATTCCATGAAAAATGATAACTTTTTCTGCCGAAACCAAAGGTTCAAACTTCAACTTTTCAGTATTTACGGGGTTTGGAATGAGTCCCAAATATTTCTTATTTCCGAGGAGCGGTATGTCATAATCCAAATCGGAAGCAATTACACCGTCCACTTTTTCAAAAACAAAATCGTGCAGATCTTTGTATTCAGGTTTTAAATATTTCAACGCGGGGAAAAACGCTTTTTCTGAAATTTTCCCCTCAAAAAGCGGATTGAAAATGGAGTGCCGGAACTTTTTTTCATAAGCGTATTTCACGCTCGTATAATCCGTGCCGCAGGAAAGCAGAAAGAGTTTTGCGTTGTTTTTCCTTAAAAAGGAAATGATTTCCTTTTCATATTTCGGCAAAAGACCAAGCGGGCTTTCGTTTATCAATTGAACAACATCAAAACCGTTGAATTTTTCTTTCTGCTTAAAAAACTGATTTTTTAAGGAAAGGGAAGAAATATCCAAACCAAAAAGATTATACAGTCCAACCTTTAGGTTTTGGGCAATTCCCGAATTGTATTTTCGCTTTAAAAGTACGTCCGACGGAAAGTTTTTAAATTCATCCCCCGTTGAAACCAGCGTTACTTCGTGGCCAAGCGCTTGCAATCCCTCTTTTAAGGAATTGTGCAACCTGCTGTATTCGCCCACCAAAAGTATTTTCATATTTTCTTTTTTACCACAAAGTACACCAAGCAAAGACACAAAGTTCACAAAGGATGCTCCGGGAACTTTGTATAAAATCTTTGTGATCTTTGTGGTTAATTTTTACACATCCAGCAAATAATAGTACTCTTAACCCGTTGTGCATTTTAAATAATGCTGATTTTAATATTGTTGATGTTTCTGCCAAAGATAAACTTGTTGATATATTGAATAGCTGTAAGTGCCGTTATCTTTGAGATTATCCTTGTTTTGAATCC
>NZ_JAQQTG010000042.1 GCF_028561335.1 Aequorivita todarodis
ATTTAAGAAAGAAAAGTGCCTAAGAAAGGCCAACTTTGCGTCTAAATTTAAAATTACCAAAAAATCATCGCCATCAACCAAAAAATAAAAAACCGTCCCAATTAGATTATTGAGACGGCTTCTTTTTTCATGGATGTTACATTTGTTATAGCTTTTGTTACAATATTCATACCCTTCGCTTAATACTTGCCATAGCTTTGTTTCAGATTAAATCACTCAATGGCATTACTCCTCAATTATAAAGTGAAATAAACAAGTATTAATTAAAAAACATGTACTCATGAAAAATGTAATTACCTTTTTAATGTGCTCACTTTGTATCATCACAGGGATAGCGCAATCAGATTTGACCGGGAACCAAATAGTAATTCCCGAAAAAACACCCGCGCTTGAAGCTTTGTACCAAGAAGCAAAAGCACTTGAACAAAACGGCACGGCGGCCGAGATTAACGCTAACAGGCTTGCCATAAAAAACGCTTGGCAGGAAATTGATCCAGAAGTTGCGGCACTTTACAAGCCAATTGCAGCAACCAATTATCCCCTTGGAGGAGACGGCAGCTATCGCCCCAACACAATACCTGAGCGCCCTGAGCAAACAAGAGCTCCCGAAGATTGGGCGACGGATAAATTGTTGCGGGACGGCTATATTGATGGGCTGGATATGGATGTTACCACTGATGGAGATATTTATGTTGCTGCCTTTGAAAACTTTACCGGAAGTGGTTCAGATTCAAACCTATATATATATCGCTCTACAGATGGGGGCAATACTTTTGTATTATGGCAAAATCTACCCGTTATTAGTTCTCTTTTCGCAAAAATACAAACAATCACTATTGACGGAACTGGCGATGATTATTTGCTCGTTTATTCAATGTTCCAGAATGGGGTTTTTCAAGCCCTTAGATGGAATATGGCCTCTGGCGCTTTTGATTTTCAAAGTATAACTTTCGATGATGTTATTGATTTTGGTGTGGACACCAATTTTCCGGGAACTACTGCATCCCAACGTGTTTTTGCAACCTATAACAAATCAGACAATAGCACCTATTCTGCACGAAGCACCGCTGGTAGCTATGGGTTTGACTGGGTGGACGAAACGTCACTCGGTATATTTACGGAGCAAATTGAATTCTCTTACGGACTTAATGGTGGGTGTTATACAGCTTTTATAGGCTTTAATTCCAGAAGTTTGCGGGCCAATGCCAATGATAATTATAACGATCCCGCATCTTGGGGCACTAATGAAACTGTTGCCGCTGGGGCATCTACAGAATCACTTAACCCAACCATCCGGGCCACGCGCAAGGCTTTTGCGTCCGATGAGGTTTTAATAATTGCCTCATCCCGTGCCGCAGGAAGCAGCAACCCTTTTGATGGCCAAGCATACCGAAGGGAAAGTGGAGCAGCTTATGTGCCTGTATCTTACGTAACCACATCCTCTGGCTACGATATTGTACATATCGATACCTGGATGAGCACAGCTGGGCCCGTTGAAGTAATAGAAAGCTCTTATGTACGGGACAGAATAGACGATACACAAGACGATGTTAACCGCTCAAACCAGTATGATGGTAATACCTTTGGCCCCTATGAGGGAGTTGGGGACACCGGGCGGAATGTATTTGACGGATTCCCGTCAGCTATTGCAGAGACCAATGATGGACTTCCCTGCATGGCTTTCGCAGGCACTAGTATCAGTGGTACTTATGGGTATGGATTATACTTTGATGCCAAGAATGGGGTTACCGCAGGAATTGACGAAAACAGTTTCGAAGGTTTCAAATTCTATCCAAACCCTGCACAAGAAGTTCTGAACCTTTCAGCAAACAACACTATTGAAAATGTCTCGATATTTTCCTTAATAGGACAAAAAGTTTTTGAAACTTCAGTGAACGACAATGAAACTTCAATCGACATTGCATCCCTTACCCCGGGGGTTTACCTTATGAAGGCAATGATTGATGGCAATTCCGCCACGTACAAAATCATTAAACAATAAGAGGAGATTGTTTGATGTTGAAAAGAAGGGTTCGCTTTACGGCGGGCCCTTTTTTTATTGAAAATCCACATACAAACCATTTATAAATACTATGGGCGCATCACTTACGGCAAAATTAAATTTTAGGAAATACGTGTTCCTTTCCCCAGACCGGTAAAAACAATATGAGCCACGGTGAAACTTAGAACCCAATTGACGAAATAAACTTGGAAAAGCTCGGTGAAACAATACATTTAACCAGTAAAAAAAAGCCGAGAACCATAGTTTTTTCAGGCTTTTTTATACTTGTTACATATGTTATAAAATTTGTTACAATAGTTACAATGCCTCATTGATTCTTCCCATAGATTTGTCCAAGATTCTAAATCACGCATTAACATATTCCCAATTATAAAGTGAAATAAATAAGTATTAATTAAAAACACGTAATCATGAAAAATGCAATTACCTTTTTAATGTGCTCACTTTGTATCATCACAGGGATAGCACAGTCAGATTTGACCGGGAACCAAATGGTTATCCCAGAAAGAACCCCAGAGCTCGAAGCTTTGTACCAACAAGCAAAAGCGCTTGAACAGAACGGCACGGCGGCCGAGATCAACGCCAACAGGCTCGCCATAAAAAACGCATGGCAGGACATCGACCCAAACGTGGCGGCACTTTACAAGCCCATCGTTACCAATAGATTGCCGGAAACCGTGGAAAACCTTCCCATAAACGGCATATATACACCCGAAGTAATCAAAGAGCGTGACGGCGAAGGTTTTATCCCAGAATGGGGAACCGACAAATTGTTGCGCAATGACTATGTGGACGCCGTAGATATGGATATAGATAGGATCTCCGACATTATCTATATCGGCATGTATGAAAACATCATTGATTTTGGCGGAACTTATGACTCCATTTTTATATATCGTTCGCAAGATGGAGGCCTTACCTTCGACGAATGGAAAAAAGTGGCAGTAACCGCCCCCATGCGCAAAATGCAACTCGTAACTTATGACGATTCTTACCTTGTTGCCAATTTAGTGACAGAAAGTAAAAATTTCCAAGCTTGGCGGTGGGATACACATACCGGAACGTTTGACGCACAGGTTATTGCAACTGATGTAATTGATTTTGGGGTGGACACCAACTATCCGGGAGCAGCGTCACAAAGAAGCTTTGCCACCTACAACAAATCTAACCAATCCACCTATTCCGCAAGAAGCACCGCCGGTAGTTATGGTTTTGATTGGGTAGATGAAACAGCACTCGGTATAGTCTCTGAGCAAATTGAGTTCTCTTACGGACTTAATGGTGGGTGTTATACAGCCTTCATTGGCTTTAATTCCAGAAGTTTGCGGGCCAATGCCAATGATAACTATAACGATCCCGCATCTTGGGGCACTAATGAAACAGTTGCAGACGGAGGAACTACAGAATCCCTTAACCCGACCATCCGGGCAACGCGCAAGAGTTTTGCCAGCGACGAGGTTTTAATAATTGCCTCTTCGCGTGCCGCAGGAACTTCAGACTCCTATATCGGGCAAGCGTATAGAAGAGAGAATGGAGCAGCCTATGCCCCCATAAATTATATTAGCGCGGGCACACTGGCAAATATAGCCCATATTGATACCTGGATGAGCAAAACCGGACCCACTGAAATACTGGAAACTTCATACGTTCGCGATGATATTGACAATTCTTCGGATGACCAAAACCGCTCCTTTCAATATGACGGAAATGGCTTCGGACCTTTTGAACCCGTAGGAGATTCAGGCTTCGATGTGTTTGATGGGTTCTATTCCGCGGTTGCCGAAACACCGGACAATCACCCATGCATGGCGTTTGCGGGGACAAGCGGCGGCGGAAGTTTTGGCTTTGGCCTCTATTTTGACGCACAGAATTTTATAGCTGGAGTTGAGGAAAATAGTTTTGAAGGTTTCAAATTCTATCCAAACCCCGCACAAGAAGTTTTGAACCTTTCGGCAAAGAATACCATTGAAAGTGTTTCGATATTTTCCTTATTAGGGCAAAAAGTTTTTGAAACTTCCGTTGGCCAAAATGAAACTTCAATCAACATTGCATCCATTACCCCGGGGGTTTACCTTATGAAGGCAATGATTGACGGCAATTACGCCACATACAAAATCATTAAACAATAAGAGGAGATTGTTTGATGTTGAAAAGAAGGGTTCGCTTTACGGCGGCCCTTTTCTATTTATATGTTTCTATTTAAAAAGCACGAATCACGGCTTTATTTTTGATAAATATTTTCAGAATCCAATAGCTATCGGGGCATTTCCTTATATTTACGGCATGCGCAAACTTTGTTTCATTTTATTCCTTTTTACAGTTTCGGCGGGCTTTTCGCAAAGCGATGCCTTGGCCAATAATTATTACGAACAAGGCCAATTTCAAAAAGCATTGACCATCTATGAAAAGCTGAGCAAGCAAAACCCCTATCGCTTGGATTATTTTATGGCAATGGTGGCCGCCAATCAGCAACTCGAAAATTTCTCTGAAGCCGAAAAATTGTTGAAAGAAAAGCTGGGGGACGGCCGTAATTTTCCACAGCTCTATGTAGAACTGGGCTATAATTATTCGCTTCAAAACAAACCGGAGCTCGCCTCGGAATATTTCAACAAAGCAATTGAAGCGTTGGACCAAAACCCAAACTTTGCATATAATATTGGAGCCACTTTTCAAAAATACAGCTTGCTTGACGAAGCCGTTTCAGCCTATGAAAAAGCAATGGCCCTTAGCGATAAAATGGATTTTAATGCACAACTGGCACAAATTTATGGCGAGCAGGGAAAGCTTGAGAAAATGTTTGATAGCTATTTAAATCTCATCGAGAAAAATTTGAGTTTTAAAGCCTCGGCACAGCGTTATTTTAGTCTTTACACCACAGAAGACCCTACTAATGAAGCAAATGTTATTCTTAAAAAAATACTGCTGCAGCGCTCGCAGCAAAATCCCAATATACTTTACAACGATTTGCTGAGCTGGTTATTCATTCAACAAAAGGAATACAAAAAAGCATTTACACAGGAAAAAGCAATCTACAAACGCATAGGCGAAGATCTCAGCGGCATTACGGATTTGGCCTATATTGCCATTACCGATGAAGATTATGAAACCGGAAGGGAAATAGTAAACTTCATTATTGACAATTCCTTCACACCCCAAAACAAGCTGCAGGGCAATCAAATTTTGATGAAAATGGAGGTGAAGACCGCTACCCCCAAAGAATATGCACAAGTTGAAAAAAAGTTTGAAAACCTGTTGGATGAATTTGGCCGAAACCGGGAGACCTATTTGCTTCAGATTGATTACAATCACTTTTTGGCCTTCCAAAACAACAAAAAGGAACTGGCCATTGACAATCTGAAAGCTTTGGCAAAAGAGCAACTGACTTCCTACCAAGAAGCACGGGTTAAAATGGAGCTTGCCGATATTTTGGTCTTCGACGAAAAATTTAACGAAGCGCTGATTTATTATTCCCAAATCCAGAAAAAAGTGCAGAACGACGTGCTGGCGCAGGAAGCCCGTTTCAAGGTGGCCCGCACCAGCTATTTTAAGGGCGATTTTGAATGGGCGCAGGTGCAACTGGACGTGTTGAAAAAATCTACTTCACAATTAATGGCGAACGACGCCATGCAGCTCAGTTTGTTGATACGCGACAATTCTTTGGAAGATTCAACCCAAACAGCTTTAAAGAAATATGCGCGGGCAGATTTGCTGGAATTTCAGGATAAAGATGCGGAAGCAATAGCTGTTTTAGAAGATATTTTAACGAATAACAAAGGCGAAAAAATAGAGGACGAGGCACTTTTAAAGCAAGGCGAGATTTATGAAAAGATCGGAGAATATGCAAAAGCCGAAACCAACTACCTTAAAATAATCGAGTTTTACAACGACGATATTTTAGCGGACGACGCCCATTACCGCTTGGCGAAGATTTACGAAGAAAAATTAAACCAGCCCGATAAGGCAAAGACGCAATATGAGGCCATAATTTTCAACTTTGCGGATAGCATTTACTTTGTGGAGGCTCGGAAGAAATATCGGGCGTTAAGGGGGGATGCGATAAATTAAATTTTTAATCAATTATGCTTCCTTTAGATAAAGATTTAAGAGAGAAGAAAAAATCAATTAAAGAATTTGAATTAATTACTTTAAGGGTGCTTCAATATCTTCCAAATGTTCTCACGCACTTTAATGAAAAAAGTGGGTACAAAATTCACTCATCTCTTATTGCTGGTACAACTAAATATTTAAGACCAATAAACCAACGATTATTTATTTATAGTGCGCTAGAATTTGAAAGCAAATTTTCAGATTTTGAATTAATTTTAGGAAAACTAAAAACACGTAATAATTATTGGAGTGAAAATGAAAGAGAATTGATAGATAGCGTTTTATATACTATTCAGCAATCTATCGGTGCCGGATTCGATTTATTGGTTAACCCAAATAGTGCCAGAAAACATGTTGGAAACCGATTTGAAGAATTAATAAGATGTATTTTTAGTGAAATAGGTATTTCAAACAAGAGTACAGTTCTTAAAATTCCATATGAAACAGAGAAAGGTCAAAAAGACTACAGATGTGAAAATGATATAATACTTTCTCCCTATTCAAAAGTAAAATCCACAAATAAGCATCTTGATGAAAATGAAATAGTTGTTTCTGTAAAAACAACTTCCAAGGACAGAATGGGAAAAATGTTCATCGATAAAATTCTATTGGAGCGTTTTGTAAATCATCCCCAAAAAGTAATCGGAATTTTTCTGAATGATGTACAAAGAAAAGAGACTGACAATATTAGTCATACCTTGGTTTCAGGTTTATTTATGGTTTACTCAAATTTTCTTACTGAACTAGAAGGGATTTATTATTTAGACCCTCCCCCAAATGCGTCAATTGAACCATACAATAAGTATATGAATACTTTTTCAGAACTTATAACAAAAGATATTTGGGAATTACTCTCCCCTTAATTTTGATCTTCTCTTTTGGGAATTTATTTCGTCCTTTCCAGATATTATTCTTTCCAAATGATTTTTATCTGAAATCCTGTTTCTTATAATTTGGCAAAATTCATCTTCCAGTTCTGTTCCCAACCATTTACGCCCAAGAGCTTCTGCAACGGCATAGGTGGTTCCAGATCCTCCGAAGGGATCTAAAATAAGACTGTCTTGGTTTGAAGACGAGAGAATAATTTTGCGAAGTAGTTCAACAGGTTTTTGAGTTTTGTGTAAAGTCTTCTCCCAAGAGCCATTTGATATTGTGGGTATTTCCAAAACATCTTTTGGTTTTGCGCCCAATGGATTTGGAGTCCAGCTATAATCTTTCTTTTTACCGTTTGAAAATTGCGAAGATTCAGCTTGCTTTCTTTCCGGATATTTCAATGTATGCTCATTATAAGGTATTCTAACCTCATCTATATTAAAAATAAAGTCTTTACTTTTTCTAAAATGTAAAATGCTTTCATGCGATCGACCCCAATCATTTCCTAGATTACCTTTATTTCTATAGAACCAAACCAACCATTTACACCCTTGAAAAATACTGGAAGCCGCCCATTTAATATCTGCCAAAATTTCTGAAAAACCGCATATATAGAGAGATCCATTTTTTTTCAAGACGCGTTGTGCTTCTTTTATCCACACCATGCTCCATTCCACATACGCTTTCTGGGATGAAAATGTATCCCATTCAGCCTTTTTTATGTTATACGGAGGATCTGCGAATATTAGATCTATGGATTCATTTTCAAGCGATTTTAAATATTCAATGGCATCATACTTATACAATTTTCCATATTCTGTTTTAAAAATTGGTTCGATACTTAATGAAATAGCATCTCTTTTATTATATTCAAGCTCAAGTTGTAATTCTTCCATTAATAGATTAACACTGGATTCATTATATACCCTATAATTATTTATTGGGTGTCGCACACTTTCAAATTTACCTGAATTATCCCACCGTCTCAAGGTTTCGGTACTTACCCCAATTCGCTTAGCTGCTTCACCAACTTTAATAAATTTTTCCATAAAAAACTACAAACAACATTATACAAGGTTATACAACAAATATATGAATTGATTTTAAAAATCTTATTATTAAAATATAATAAAAAATTTAAAAATTAATACCTTGCCAGTAACTGAATCCATTCTTGGAATTTTAAAAAACATGTACATCTACAACGTAACCATAAACATAGAAGAAACCATCCACGACCGTTGGCTTGATTGGATGAAAACCGAACACATTCCCGCCATGCTCGCCACCGGAAAATTCAGCAAGGCTTTGATGACCCGGATTGTGATTACTGAAGAAATGGGCGGGATTACCTATTCGGTCCAATATACAACCGACAGCAAGGAAACACTACAAAAATACTATGCCGAAAACGCCGCAGAGCTCCGAGCGCAGAGCAAACCCTTTGAGGGAAAATTCGTAGCCTTCCGCACCGAACTTGAAATTGTTGGTGAAGCCCATAACCAACTTTTCAAAAAAAGCTAAATCGCTCTGCGTCCTCTGTGAAAACCTTTGTGTACTTTGCGGTTAAACAAAATTGCAGTTTTTTTAAATGAAAAGAGAAAACCCAAATAAGTCAAAAGGAAATATGGAAACGGGTGGAGTTCGCGCCAAAAAACACTTAGGCCAGCATTTTCTAAAAGACGAAGCCATTGCCGAAAAAATTGGCGATACCTTGACGCTTGAAGGCTATAAAAACGTTTTGGAAATAGGCCCCGGCATGGGCGTGCTCACAAAATATTTAATTCAAAAGGACATAGAAGTAATCGCGATGGACCTCGACACGGAATCTATCGCCTATTTGGAAGCGAACTATCCCGACAAAAACCTCAAAATAGTTGAAGCAGATTTCTTAAAATTCGACCTTTCGCAACTTTTCGGAGCCGAACAATTCGCCATTACGGGGAATTTTCCGTATAATATTTCAACACAAATCGTCTTCAAAATGCTGGAATGGAAAGAACAGATTCCCGAATTTACGGGCATGTTCCAAAAAGAAGTGGCGCAGCGCATCTGTGAAAGGGAAGGCAGCAAAGCCTATGGCATCCTTTCGGTTTTGGCGCAGGCATTTTATGATGCGGAATATCTTTTTACGGTCCCGCCTTCTGTTTTCAATCCGCCGCCAAAGGTGGAAAGCGGCGTGCTTCGGCTTCGCAGAAAGGAAAATATTTCGCTTCCGTGTGATGAAAAAATGCTTTATAAAGTGGTAAAGACCGCTTTTCAGCAGCGCAGAAAAACGCTCCGCAACAGTTTAAAATCCTTCAATCTTTCCGATAAAATAAAAGAAGATGCTATCTTTGGCCAACGCCCGGAACAACTTTCCGTTCCGCAATTTATAGCCCTTACCCAAAAACTGGAAAACGATGCAATTTGAACTAACCGAAGAGTTTATCGAGCAGATTGAGCAGTACATCGCCAATAATGATGGCGATGCGCTGAAGGGGCTGTTGCACGATTTCCACTTTGCCGACGTTGCCGAGCTTCTTCAGGAATTAAATCACGAAGAAGCCACTTATTTGGTAAAACTTCTCGACAGCGAAATTACCAGTGAAGCCCTGATGGAGCTGGATGATGATTTTAGGGAGCGCATTCTCGATAATCTTTCGCCTTCGGAAATTGCCGACAAGCTGGACGAAATGGACACCGACGATGCGGCAGATATAATCGCCGAGCTCGATGACCATATTCAAAAGCAGGTAATCGATCATATAGAGGACGAAGAACACGCGGCAGACATTGTGGATCTGTTGCGTTATGACGAAGATACCGCAGGGGGGTTGATGGCGAAGGAATTGGTACGCGTAAAGGAAACCTGGACCGTGGCAGGCTGCGTTCGCGAAATGCGCCGTCAGGCAGAAAACGTTACCCGGGTACATTCCATTTACGTTACCGACAAACACGGAAAACTAAAGGGAAGGCTTTCCCTAAAAGATTTACTTACGGCCCCGGAACGTGCGCATATCAGCGATATCTACATCCCAAAAGTAGATTATGTTAACGTGCATACCGAAGCTGAGGATGTTGCCCGAATTATGCAGAAATACGACTTGGAAGCCATTCCGGTTGTTGATGACGAAGGCATTTTGGTGGGAAGAATTACCATTGACGATATTGTGGATTTCATAAAGGAAGAGGCCGAAAAAGATTACCAAATGGCGGCGGGTATTTCCCAAGACGTAGAGGCCGACGATAGTATTTTTAAACTTACAAGAGCACGCTTGCCTTGGCTGCTAATTGGCATGTTGGGCGGTTTGGGCGCGGCCAGCATCATTACGGGCTTTCAATCCATGATGTCCACTTTTCCTAAAATCATCATTTTTGTGCCGCTTATTCAAGCAACCGCAGGAAATGTGGGCGTACAGTCCAGTGCCATTGTAGTGCAAGGTTTGGCGAACGACACCCTAAAGGGAAATATGGTGGCCCGATTATTAAAGGAATCGCTACTTGCCCTCGTTAACGGAATTGCCATCGCTTTGGTAGTTTTGGTAATAAGCCATTTCGTGTTTTTTACTTCCTATCTCGAATCCATCAGCATCGGGATTGCCATTATTACGGTTATCATTCTTGCCGCCTTAATTGGCACTTTTATCCCTATTCTGTTGGACAAAAGGGGAATTGACCCTGCGGTCGCAACCGGCCCTTTCATCACAACCAGCAATGATATCTTCGGGATACTTACCTATTTTCTTATTGCGAAATTAATCCTTGGCTTTTGAAATCGGACATTTTCAAACAGCGCTTCACCGTTCCCGCTTCAGCCATCGATGGTTTGAATCACGTAAATAATGTAATTTACTTGCAGTGGTGTCTTGATGCCGCGGAAGCACATTGGATTTCAAAAACTACCGAAGCACAGCGCGAGCAATACGTTTGGGTGGTGCTGAACCATTTCATTTCCTATAAAAATCCTTCATTTTTAGGTGAAGAACTTGAAACGCAAACCTGGATTGAAAGCTACGAAGGCGTAAAAAGCGAACGACATTACAAAATAATCCGTCCCGCTGACGGGAAAACAATCGTGGAGGCAACCACGCTTTGGTGTTTTTTGGATGCCAAGACATTTCGCCCCACGAAAATCACGGAGGAAATATCTAATCTTTTTCTTTAAATATGAAGCCAGGCAAATAGGCTTCAAAACTATTATTTTCAATACTTTTGCGCTATAAAATTGCACCGCCTTGAGCGTTTTCAAAAAACTTTTCAAACAAACTTTTATTTACGGATTGGCTACCGTGCTGCCGCGCGTTTTAGCGGTTATTCTCGTGCCGCTTTACACTACCGTTATGCTTCCAGAGGAATACGGGGTTTATGCCACCTTGATGGCGTACCTTATTCTGGGAAACGTTTTATTGAGTTACGGCATGGAAACGGCGTTTTTCAGATTTATCACCAAAGACAGTAAGCAACAGAAAATTGTACAGTCCACCACCCTTACCTCAATCACCGTTTCTACCTTTCTTTTTTTGGGAATTACGCTTCTATTCACAAACCAAATTGCCACAGTTTCTGAATTCCAGCCTGAATATATCACCTACGGCTTGCTAATTTTAGCTTTAGACGCGCTGGTTGTCTTGCCCTTTGCTTGGTTCCGCGTCAATGAAAGACCGATGCGTTATGCCGTGATAAAAATTTTTAACGTAGTAATAAATCTCGCTTTCAACTTATTTTTCCTTTTGTTGCTTCCGAAACTTGCCGAAAATAGTAGTTTTTGGAACTCCCTTTGGTTTCCGGAAAATAAAGTGGCTTATGTTTTCATCGCAAATTTAATTGCGAGTGCGGTAACGCTTTTGGTATTGCTGCCACTTTATGTGAAAATAGGCTTCGGCTTCAATAAAACCATTTGGAAACAGATGATGAAATACGCCATTCCCGTGTTGATTGCAGGAATTGCTTTCAGCGTAAACGAAGCTTTTGATAGAATTCTTCTGAAATATCTACTCCCCGAAAATATAGCCGAAACCCAAGTGGGGCTTTACTCAGCCTGTTATAAACTGGGAATGTTTATGACGCTTTTCGTAATGGCGTTCCGTTTGGGGATTGAACCGTTTTTCTTCAACCATTCCGGCCATGAAAATGCGAAAAACACCTACGCTACCATTACCAAATATTTCACGCTTTTCGGCTGTCTCATTCTTTTGGTAGTAGTTGTGTATATTGACGTTTTCAAAAGAATCCTAATCCCAAACAGTCAATATTGGGAGGCGTTGAAAATTGTGCCGCTCATTCTTTTGGCGAATCTTTTCTTGGGAATTTACCACAACCTTTCGGTATGGTACAAAGTTACGGACCGTACTAAGTTTGGGGCCTACATTTCGGTTTTCGCAGCCATTGTAACTTTAGTTTTGAACTATGTTTTGATTCCAATTATCGGTTATATGGGCTCCGCAATCGCAACGCTTGCCGCCTATGGCAGTATGATGGTGCTTTCGTATCTTTACGGCCGCAAGTATTACGATGTGCCATACGAAGTGAAAAAAATAAGCGGATACCTGCTGCTGGCCATCGGGTTTTCGGCAATTTCCTTTTACGCTTTCAACGGAAATATTTGGCTGGGGACTGCGTTGTTAGTAGTGTTTGCCGTAATTATGTTCTATTCTGAAAAGAAGGAATTTTTAAAAATTATAAAAAAGTAAATGTAGAAGAAGCCTGTCACGCTGAGCCTGTCGAAGCGCTTTCGAAAACGGATTTTAAAATTGGAATATGAACAAAAATGAAGAGACACCCACCTTCGTGGGTGTGAAAATAATCAACAAATCAAACCACCCGCTGCCTTCCTACGAAACCATAGCTTCCGCCGGAATGGATTTACGCGCCTGCGTTGATGGCCCTTCAACGTTGAAACCGTTACAGCGCGCCATCGTAAAAACGGGACTTTTTATTGAATTGCCCATAGGCTACGAAGCCCAAGTGCGCCCACGCAGTGGTTTGGCTGCCAAAAAAGGAATCACCGTTCTCAATTCGCCCGGAACCATCGATGCCGATTACCGCGGTGAGATTGGAGTGATTTTGGTAAACCTTTCCAATGAAGATTTCACTATCGAGCATGGCGAACGCATCGCCCAATTGGTAATCGCAAAACACGAACGCGCCGTTTGGGAAGAAGTGGAAGAACTGACCGATACTTCTCGCGGAGTCGGGGGTTTTGGTTCAACAGGCACAAAATAAAAATAGCAATTCAAAAAAATCTAAAATCGTTAATCGACAATCGCAAATATGAAGATTATAGTCCCAATGGCCGGAAGAGGTTCACGTCTTCGCCCACATACACTTACCGTTCCAAAACCATTGATTCCGGTTGCAGGAAAACCAATAGTTCACCGTTTGGTGGAAGATATCGTGGGTGTGCTTAACGAAGATATTGACGAAATTGCCTTCATCCTCGGCGACCCCGCTTTTTTTGGCGATGATGTGGTTGACAGCTTAAAAGCACTCGCCACAAGTTTAGGCGCCAAACCTACCATTTACCGCCAGCTCGATCCCAAAGGCACGGGCCACGCCATTATGTGCGCCAAAGATTCGCTTTCGGGCCCTGCGGTGATTGCTTACGCAGATACTTTGATACGTGCTGATTTTGATTTGGACAAAGAAGCGGACGCCGTAATCTGGACAAAAAAAGTTAAAAATCCGGAAGCCTACGGCGTTGTAAATCTAAACGAAAAGAATGAAATAATAGAACTGGTTGAAAAGCCGAAAGAATATGTAAGCGACCAAGCCGTTATAGGTATTTACTATTTTAAGGATGTTTCACAATTGAAAAATGAACTGCAATATGTTTTGGACAACAACATCATCAACGGTGGCGAATACCAAATAAACGACGGAATTAAAAGAATGATGGCTTCCGGAAAAGTTTTCAAAACCGGGACTGTTGATGAGTGGATGGACTGTGGCAACAAAGAAGTTACCGTGGAAACCAATCAAAAAATGTTGGGGTTCCTTTCTGAAGCAAATGAACCGCTTATCTCCGTTAATATTTCAAAAGAAAACTCAAAAATAATTGAACCTTGCTTTATCGGCAATGGCGTTGTCTTGAAAAACAGTACAATAGGCCCCTTTGCTTCGGTCGGGGAGGGCACGGTAATTGAGGACAGTACGGTAAAAAACAGCATTATTCAAACCAATTCAACAATAAAGAATGCCAATTTAGACAACGCAATGATTGGCAATTACGCTACTTTTGATGGCAAGTTTACGAGTGTAAGTATTGGAGATTATTCTGAATTGAAACAATAAACGCTACTAACAGCCTGTTTAAAATTTTGTAACTTTAAATTATGGGAACAGAAGAGTTATTTAAAGAAATTAAGCGTTTGCCAGTGGACCAAAGAATGCGGTTGATTGAAAAAACGCTGAAGTCCATTCGCAAAAGCAATTTTGAAAAAAGCATGTTGATGGCTGCTGAAAAACTTGGTCCAGATTATGAAGCAGATCGGGAATTAACCGTTTTTACCGAATTGGATTATGAAAATTTCTATGAAACAAGGTGAAATCTGGCTCATAAATCTCGATCCAACAATAGGCGCAGAACTTAAAAAGACAAGGCCAGCAATCATTGTGAATGATAATTCCATTGGAAAACTTCCCCTTAAAGTCATCGTTCCCATTACTGACTGGAAAGACCATTACGAAATTGCGCCCTGGATGGTTCAAATTTTGCCGAACAACAGCAACAAATTAAAGAAAGTTTCTTCCGCAGATTGTTTTCAGTTACGTTCGCTTTCGGAAAAACGAATTATCAACAAACTTGGAAAAATTGACTCGGAAACACTTGAAAGAATTAAAGATGGGTTATCCAAAGTCCTTTCAATTGGTTACTGAAAAAAGCAACATCAGTTATAAAATGACATTTAAATTTTTTCTATTCATAAACTTTTTTCTTGGGATCCTTTTAATTCCGAAGCAACTCTGTGCCCAAGAAACCGAAGCTCCCGCAAGTGGCGAACCGGAGAATGTTACCGATGCGTTTCAGGAGAGCTTTTTTGAAGCGCTGAAACAAAAGGGCATAGAAAACTATGAACTGGCCCTCGCCGCCCTGAACAAAGCCGAATAAGCCGCAAAAACCGAGGAAAACAAAGCGGTGGTCTATTTTGAAATGGGCAAAAACCACACCTATCTAAAACAATATGCCGAAGCTGAGGCAGATTTCAATAAAGTATTAAAAAGTCAGGGCGACCGCTTGGATGTTTTGGAACAATTCTACGAACTCTATTACCGGCAAAAGGAGTATGAAAAATCCATTCCGCTTGTCCAAAAACTGATTCTTTTTGACGAGGATTACAAAGAAGATCTGGCCAACCTTTATACACTTACAAAGCAATATGACAAAGCTTTGGAGCAATTGGACGAACTCGACCAAGTTTGGGGCGAGAGCGACATCCGCAATGCCTTGCGCGCCCAAATTTACCGCGCTACCGGCAATACGGAAGGCGCCATTGAAAACCTGGAACAAAAAATAGACAGCAACCCAAAAAACGAAAAGGAATATTTAAACCTCATCTTTCTTTACAGCGATCAGGGCAACAAGGAAAAGGCCTTCGAAGCCGCAAAAAACCTTTTGAAAAACAATCCAAAATCAGAATTGGTGCATTTGGCGCTTTACAAGTTTTATCTCGATGAAGGCAATGCTTCGGAAGCAATAAAATCCATGAAAATCGTCTTTGCTTCGGAAGAAGTTGATAAGGAAACAAAATATAAAGTGCTGGGTGATTTTATTCAATTTGTGAATGAAAACCCGCAGTACGAAACAGATTTAGCAGAAATCGTCAATCAATTTTCTGTGGAGAATGGCCGCGTTTATGAAAAACTCGGAGATTATTACGCCGCTAAAAATAGAAAGGAAGACGCGCTCAATGCCTATGAAAAAGGAATAGCCCAAGACCCGGACAATTACAACCTGCTGAAGAATACAATTCTGTTTCAGATTGAATTCAAAAAATATGAAGCCGCCGCAAAACTGAGCTCCGAAGGACTTGAGATTTTTCCCGCACAGGCACTTTTGTATTTGTTGAACGGCGTTGCAAACAACGGCCTCGAAAAAAGCGATACGGCTATTGAAAGTTTGGAGACCGGCTTGGATTTTATATTGGAAGACCCAAAAATGGAGCGTGATTTTTACGAACAACTCAGCTTTGCATACACTACAAAAGGCAACGCGCAAAAAGCTAAAATGTATTCAGAGAAAGCCGCAGCAACCAAAATGCCGAACTAAAAAAATATGAAACTGAAATCTTTTTACCTTCTTTTGGCACTGGTACTTGCTTCCTGCGGCGGTTCCAAAAGTATTACATCTGTTGAAAGTGCTTCGGCCAAAGAAGTAATTTCCGCCCACAAAGCTGCAGCACCCGAATTTAAAACCCTGGCAGGCCGCGTACAGCTCGTCTATGAAACTGATGAAAAACTTCAAAGTATTACCGTGAGCCTTCGGATGGAAAAGGATAAAAATATTTGGATAAAAGCTTCGGTTTTGGGAATTACCATTGCAAAGGTCTTGATAACCCCAACACGCGTGAGTTATTACGAAACCATTGGAAAGACCTATTTTGAAGGCGATTTCGCATTGCTTGGCGAATGGATTGGAACGCCTATAAATTTTCAACAAGCACAGAATATGCTTCTTGGACAGTCCATTTTCACCTTAAATCCCTCAGAGTACAAATCGGAGGTTTTTCAGAATAAATTCAAAATTCAGCCTAAGCAGCAGCCCCAAAATTTCATACATTCGCTGTTTTTGAATCCAGAAAATTTCAAGATTGCCATGGAAACGCTGGCCCAGCCCAATTCTGATAGATTGTTGAGCATTCGTTACGGCGATTACCAAAAACTTGACGGACAGTTTTATCCTTCAACCATTTTGATAAATACTTCCGAAAAAGGTTCGGTAACGAAGATTGAAATGAATTTCAAAAAAATAGATTTGAACGTGGACGTGAGTTTTCCGTTTGATGTTCCGGCAGGTTACGAAGAAATCCAACTTAATTAAATGAATCTTTTGCGCACATATCTTTTTTTATTCATCTGTATAATTACGGTTTCAACAGTTTCTGCACAAGTGGACAAACAAAAGGAACTGGAGGAAAAACGACAGGCCATTCTGGAAGAAATAAAGCAGATAAATTCGCTTCTTTTCAAAACAAAAAAGGAGGAAAAATCTGTGCTTTCGCAGGTTCAAGACCTCAACCAGCGCATTGCGGCTTCCGAAAATTTGATTCGTGTTACCAATCAGCAAGCCAATTTGCTTACCCGAAACATAAACGAGAACATCAACAAAATAAGTTCCTTGCGCGAAGAGCTGAAAGTGATGAAAGCGGATTATGCCGAAATGATCCGAAAATCCTACAAAAGCAAGAACCAGCAGAGCCGGATTATGTTTTTGCTTTCCTCGGAAAACTTTTTGCAGGCGTACAAGCGCGTTCAATATATG
Source organism: Aequorivita todarodis (assembly GCF_028561335.1). Taxonomy (GTDB): domain Bacteria; phylum Bacteroidota; class Bacteroidia; order Flavobacteriales; family Flavobacteriaceae; genus Aequorivita; species Aequorivita todarodis. The sequence goes on from NZ_JAQQTG010000042.1 coordinate 17,463, forward strand.
AAACAGTATGCCAAGTTCAGAAAAAAACAAGGCGAGGGCATTAAAGCGAAAACGGAAGAACTGCAAAAGCTCAATTCAGATTTAATAAGCCAGAAAAAAACAAAACAAAAGCTGATTGCTGAAAATGAACTTGCAAAAAATAAACTAACGGAAGAACGCAAAGACCAGCAAGAATTAGTGGCTACTTTAAAAAAGGACGAAAGCAAGTTTACTTCACAAATAAGGACCAAACAAAAAGAAGCGGACGAAATAGACCGTCAAATAGAAGCGTTGATTAAGGCCGCAATTGAGGAAGCAAACAGAATAGCAAGGGCAAAGGCTGAAGCTGAAGCCAAGGCGAACAGCACCTCAACTACGCCTTCCACAAAGAACGTTATTACCAAACCCGCAAAAACCGATGAGTTCGCGCTAACTGCCGAAGACAAAGCCCTGGCTGCCAGTTTTACGAACAACAAGGGAAAACTTCCGTGGCCCGTGGAAAAAGGAATGGTGGTGAAAAGCTTCGGAACACACCAGCATCCGCAATTTCCAAACGTTACCACCAACAGCAGCGGCGTGGAAATTGCAACTAGCGATAACGCCGATGTACGCTCCATTTTTGAAGGACAGGTTATGGCAATCCAGATTATAAAAGGGGCCAACAAAGTAGTCTTTATTCAACACGGAGATTATATTTCGGTGTACAGTAATTTAGCCACGGTTTCAGTGAAAAAAGGCGACAAGGTTTCTACCAAACAAAAAATAGGTACTGTTGCAAAGAGCCCTACGGAAGGGAAAACCGTTTTAAAATTCTACATTTATCAGAACAAGACAAAGATAAATCCGGCGGATTGGATTTATAGGATGTAAAAAAAAGAGAGCCAATGGCCCTCTTTTTTCGGTATTTGGAATTCGACTTTTTGAAATTTTATTGAACTATCAATTTCTTGGTAGTAGTGTTTTTTCCAGACTTAATTTTCACAAAGTAAATCCCCGTCTCGCAATTTGAAACGTTAAGGATTCCCTGTGTTTTTCCGGCCATGTCGGCTTCAGAAATAACCTGCAAACGCTGGCCCAAACTGTTGAACAAGGTAATGGATATATCGCTTTGCCCTACATTTTTCAAATTAACAAATACTTCACTTGAAGCTGGGTTAGGATACATTGTTACATTGGAAAGATCTTCTTTGGCAATCCCCAGAACACCGCTAACATTGATGTTGTCAACAAAAGTACTGTTTCCATAGCCATTGATATTTACAAAGTGGAATTGTACATTTTCACCCAAATAGGCTGCAAGGTCTATAGTTTCAGTACGCCAATCAGCAGCAGAACTTGGAGTCCATTTGCTGGTTTGAAATCCTGAAACAGTAGAAAGGTTCATCCCGTCCTTATAATAGATTTGGGTAAAGGTAGCTCCGCAATCTATGGATACATCTACTCTAAATGCATCCGAAAAGCCTGAGGAATATTGTGCTTTTGCCAAATCGAAATCCAAGGCGGCCGAAGTAGCAGTAGTTAAATCAATAAATAGAGTTTCCAAAATATCCTCTTCCCCGGAAGCATTGTATGAAAAGTTGTCGATATATGCGGCTACTGTTGGGGAACCATCGCTACCCGTAATATTCGATCTTTCTACCCAAGTATCCTCATTATCCGAATTGAGGATGTTCCAGCCTGGAGGGGGCACTCCGTTTACATCGAACGGTTCTTCAAAATCAAGTGGTTCGGCTTCGGTGGCAGCATAAAAGTTTAAGGCATCATCGTCATTGTTTGGGTTTTCGTCTCCGCTCAAGTTTACTGAAACGGTAAGGGTATAATTGCCCGATGCCGTAATATTTAAAGGAGTTGTAAAATCAAACACAGTTTGTCCGCCAGGTGCAATAGTTCCGGTAAAGGTTTCGCTAACTGCAGGCTCACTGTCCAATTGATAGCTTACTTCAAAATTACTTTCCGGACCGCTACCAAAATTCCTAATTGTTGCAGAGACCGTTGCAGGGCCAGGATTACATATTAAATTAAAATCACTTGGCTCATTGTTGCTTTCTATGGATAAATCATTGGTAAGGGAGCAATTTAGCAAACCACCGGCATAATAAACGGCAATACTTCTTCTGCCTTCCCATCCATCGGTAGCATTCTTTGCAACAGCGGCGTACCACATAGGGTCAGAAGAATTTGAAATGGATACGGTAATATTGTTGGTTGTTGAAGTGCCAGCTACTTCCATATATTTATCCCCTAAAATATAGAGGTCATAGGATTCTGCGCCACTTACCGCATTCCAAGAAAACGTTGCCTCTGTGGGGCAAACTTGGGTTGCCTGCACATTGGTAACCAAAGGCGCAATGGAAAAAGTTTCATCGCTAACATCTTGGTTTGAACCGTTGCTTACCCGTATCAATGCTTCCCCAGTTACTGAATTTGGCACACTCCAGCCATAGTTGGTGGTAGTATTTGAAACAGATGCAATGGCATTCCAGCTACTTCCGTTATCCACGGAATATTCAAGTACAAAATTTGACGTATTGTTCACCGGTACGGCATCCCAGTGGATGGATTCCGTTTCACCCGGAACGAAGCTTTCGCCTGCATTTGGGTAAGTAACCGTTATATTATCTGAAATAATTTCATAAACAACAAAGTATTCCTGCGGCCCCATTGGAACATTGAAACCTTTAATGTTAATATTATAATTGCCCGCAGCTGGATTGTTTATGAGTACTTGCTCCATATTGTTCAAATGGTCGGGGCCGTTGGTGGCCGGAAGGTCCAAGGTAACAGGGTTTGGAGTTGGGTCCAAAATATAAGGCTCCAAAACATTACTGGAGGGATCGGTAACCAAAAGGTCCAAATCGTTCACCAATGCGGGATTGGCTCCCGGTGAAGCAGGGCTATCGCTCCAATAAACCATAAATCGTACTTGTTTGGTTCCCGCGGGAACATTGATGGAATGGTCATTGGAGCCATTCTGTGAAATGCTGCTTGACAGAAAACGATTGTCCTCAATAAGTTTTGCGGCACGTAGCCCGTTAACGATTCCCCAGCCAAATTTATAGTCTGGGCCCACGTTTCCGGCATCGTTTGCCGTGTTCAGCAAGGTTGCTTTTATTAATGCCGAAGGCGGAAGAACATTTCCATTGGCTTCTGAATATGCTTGGTACAACTGTGCGGAAACCCCTGCAATTCCAGGAGAGGCGCCCGAAGTTCCCCCGAAACTTTGATAGGTATTGTTTTCAGAAGTTGAAATTTGGTTTTGGCCATTGGCCGCAATATCCGGTTTTATTCTACCGTCATGGGCTGGCCCGCGGCTGCTGGAATTTACCAGTGAACCATCAAAAAACACATTTGCGGTCGCAATTACGTTCTTGCCCTGTTTGTGGCCTCCGGTAATATTGCCCCACTGGCTTCCGGCTCCGTAACCGCAATTATTTCCATTGGAATTTCCAGCCGAAAAGGTATGTTGTAAATTTGGAATATCATGCACCTGTGTGTCCACGGTTTGGGTAATGGTGGTATAGCCGTCGTTGCAGCCGTTACTATAAGATGAATTTGTTATTAGCACATCGCCGCTCGTAATAAGCGAAACAGTGGGCGAATCCAAAAAGTTTGCCTCATAGTTTACCACATGAAGCATAGCGCCGGCTGCCATCCCTCTATTGGAAGGGTTCAGGTTTCCGGCACCTGCCATAATCCCTGACACGCCATCACCATGGGTTTGCCCTGTACCGCTGGCGAGTGAATTGTCTATCCTTCCCTGAAAATCTATATGAGGGCCTACAATGCCATCATCACGACATAATACCCCAATGTTCAGGCCTGTATAATTTCTTCCAGCAGAAGTTTGGGTGTCCAAATTGCTTGAACGATGCAAGCTTCGCCCCCGAGTATCGTCTGGAGTGGAAGGAGCTACAATAAGCTCAACCCACTTCACAAAAGGCTGGTTCGCAAGGTCTTCCAAACAGTTGTTGGGGATGGAAAGATCTATATTGTTAGAACCTTTATATTGCTGCTTTACTGCTATCTGTTTTTCTGCCAATTGCTGAATCACATAATCCGGTGAAACATTCTTGTGAAATTGGAGTGTCACCAAAATATTGCTGCCATCCATCGCATAGTAATCGTAAGGCGGGTTTTTTAAGGAATTTGAAATCTTTGCATTTCCCGGTACGGCTATAATGCTTCGCACCCCATTGTTTCGCAACAGACCGACGTTGGTGTTTTTTGGAAAATAAGCCAAATAGGTTTTATGGGGAATGTACTCCAGCAATTCTACCTTGTTCTGTTTAAGAAGATCTTGGACGTTCTGGGCAGGAGTTTCATAAAATTGTACCCAGGCAACGTACCCGTTATCCATTTTTGAGGATTCTGGCATTTGGCTCCATTGAAATGTGGCAATGTTTTCGGGCATGTTAAAAGTTTCGCCCTGAAAATTAATGTCGGAAGAATTTTGTCCATAAGAAAACGAAAACACAAGGGTCATCGCCATAAAAACAATACTTCGTAAATTTGGGAAAGTAGATTTTTGTTTCATTGCTTTAAAGTTTTGAAAAGTTTGTAAAAATTTCTTCAGAAAAAAATGCTTGCTTTTTTCGAAAGGATTCCAAATATATTTAATAACAACAATAAAGCAATTATCATTTAAAGAAAATACGTGCCTTTTAACATATTAACGGCCAAGGAACAATCAATAAGTCAAAGGTTTACTGAAAAAAGGATAGAAAGGAAAGGAAATAACGAAAACGCTTTTTAAAGAAATAAAAAAAGGGAGCTGTTTTAGCCCCCTTTTTTGTCATCATTTCAGCATTACTGGACCACCAATTTTTTGGTGGAAATATTTTCACCTGCTTTTATTGTTACAAAATAGATTCCAGAGGAATAATTTGAAACGTTTATCGCAGCTCTGGAGGTATTGTCCACATTTGTTTTGCGTTCTAAAATTTGACCCAAACCGTTTGCAATAGTGACATCAAAATTACTGAAGGTTTTGTCTGAAAGGCTAATATAAAACTCATTGGTGGCTGGATTTGGATATAATGACAAGGCACTCTCCAAGGTATTTTCTGAAATGCCAATGGTACAATCCAAGATTCCGCCACCGTAAAATTTAGCACGGCTTCTTTCGCTTTCCCATCCTTCGGTATCATTTTTGGCGCTTACGGCAAACCACATTTCATCATTTGGATCGGCAATGGGAATCGTTATGGAATTGGTGTTTGAGCTTGCAACCACTTCCATGTATTTTTCGCCCAAAAGGTAAAAATCGTAAGATTCGGCACCCGCGATTGCGTTCCATTCAAAATAGGCCGTGGTTTCACAAACTTCCCTAACATTCACGGTAAGTGGGGACCTTGCTATATTGAAAGTATCATCACTTACATCCTGAAATGCGCCACTGGTAACCCTGATTAGCGTATTTCCGCCAACCTCATCTGCAACATTCCAATCGTAAAAATGGGTGTCGTTTGGCACGGTAGCTATGTTGTTCCAAGTACTTCCGTTATCTGTAGAATATTCCAAAACAAAATCATCCGTAGTATTCGTTTCATCCCAATGTAGTGTTTCAGTTGAATTTGGCTGAAAGTGTTCGCCTCCGTTGGGATACGTCATCACCACGTGGTCTGAGATCAGTTCGTAAACAATATAATATTCCTGTGGCCCTATGGGCACATTGAAACCGGAAATATCAATATCATAATCGCCTGCGGCGGGATCGTTAATCAATACCTGCTCCAGATTGTTCAAATGATCTGGGCCCGTGGTTGCGGGATTATTGAGGGTAATGGGATCGGGCGTTGGGTCAAGAATCCACGGTTCCAAGACGTTGCTTGAGGGATCCGTAACAAGCATGTCCAGATCGTTCACCAACGCTGGATTTGCCCCCGCACTTGCAGCAACATCACTCCAATAAACCATAAAACGCACTTGGGTGGTTCCGGCCGGTACATTTATAGTATGTGTCTTTGTGTTTCCTTGCGTAACTTCATCGGAAAGGTAGCGGCCATCTTCAATAAGCTTTACTGCCTGTAACGCGTTTACAATTCCCCAGCCAAATTTATAATCAGGGCCTATATTCCCAGCTTCATTTGCAGTATTCAGCAAAGTAGCCTTTATCAATGCGGAAGGAGGAAGATCGCCTCCGTTCAAATCGCCATAGGCTTGGTAAAGCTGTGCAGAAATGCCCGCAATGCCCGGCGCAGCCCCTGAGGTACCACTAAAGGTTTGATAGGTGTTGTTTTCATTTGTGGAAATTTGATTATGCCCATTAGCAGTAATGTCTGGTTTTATCCTTCCGTCGTGTGCCGGGCCGCGGCTACTTGAATTTCTAAGTTCTCCCTTATAATCTACATTCGCCGTAGCAATCACATTTTTCCCTTGTTTATGGCCTCCGGTAATATTTCCCCATTGGCTTCCGGCGCCATAACCACAATTGTTTCCGTTGGAATTTCCAGCAGAAAAAACATGAAGCAGGCTGGGAGTGTCCAACGTTTGTTGGTCCACAGTTTGGGTAATACTGGTATAGCCATCATTACAGCCATTGCTGTAGGATGAATTTGTTATTTGAACACTCCCATCGTTAATTAGATTTACTGTTGGACTGTCTAAAAAATTACTTACATAATTTACGACATAAACATCAGATCCGGCTGCCATTCCCCTATTTGATGGAACCAAATTACCTGCACCTGCCATAATTCCTGCCACGCCATCGCCGTGTGATTGGTTGGAAACATTGGTCAAATTGGTCAATCGTCCTTGAAAATCTATATGCGGGCCCACGCGGCCATCATCGCGTACCATAACGCCGATACCTTCGCCTGTGTAGTTTCTGCCAGCCCCGGTCTGTGTGTCTAAACTGTTTGCTCTGTGAAGGCTTCTCCCTCTAGTATCATCAGGAACTGCGGGTGCTACCACAAGATCAACCCATTTAACAAAAGAAAGGTTTGAAAGCGTTTCCAAGCAATTGTTCGGTATGGAAAGGTCCAACATATGTTGTTCCTTATAATTTTGCTTCACCTCTATTTGTTGCCGCCCTAACTCATTTATGGCATAAGTATCCGTAACATTTTTGTGAAATTGAAGTGTCACCAAAATATTATCGCCATCCATCGCCCAATAATCATAATCGCCACTTTTCAATTTTGCCGAAAGCTTTGCATTGCCATCAACGGGCACAATGGTGCGCACACCATTATTTTTCAAGAAATTGACAGCGGTGTTTTCTGGAAAATAAAAAAGATAAGTCCGATGCGGAATATATTCCAACAATTCTAAATGGTTCTGTTTGAATAAATCCTGGACCTGTTGTGAAGGAGTTTCATAAAACTGGACCCAGCCCACATACCCATTGTCCAATCTAGCGGATTCGGGCATTTGACTCCATTGAAAGGTCGAAATGTTTTCAGGCATTTCATAGGTTTCGCCTTGAAAGACTATGTCGTTTGAATTTTGGGAAAATGCTAATGAAGAAACCAACATCATCACCAACAACGCAGCGTTTTTGATTTTCGGGAAAGTAATTTTTGGCATAACTGAAATATTTAATTTGATTGTGATTAAAAAAAGCGGCTTAAAAAAACCGCTATCTTTTCTCAAATATATTTATTTGAATCCATAAATAATGTATTCCGAATCAAAAATCCAGAAATTTAACACAGTTTCCTTCTTAGGGAAAAAACAGAGAATCAATAATTTATAAAGAAATAATAAGCGGTTTTATTGAAACAAGGCCTTCAGCTCCGTTGCATCTTTGGGCTTCATTTTTCCGGCAAGAACCAGACTCAATTGTTTACGGCGAAGCGCCGCGATAAATCGTGATTTTTCAATTTCAGTCTCCGGAATAAGCTCTGGCACACGAACAGGGTTGCCCATTTCATCAACAGCTACAAAAGTATAAATAGCTTCGTTGGAAAGGCTTCTTTCCCCACTTTCGCGATCTTCAATAAAAACATCCATAAACACTTCCATAGAACTGCTGAACGCCCGCGAAACCTTCGCCTCTACCGTAACAACGCTTCCCAAAGGAATCATTTTGTTGAACGCCACGTGGTTTACGGAAGCTGTAACCACTATTCTTCTACTGTGGCGGCGCGCGGCGATGCTCGCGGCACGATCCATCCGCGCCAGTAACTCGCCCCCAAACATATTCCCAATGGGGTTGGTTTCGCTGGGCAGCACCATATCGGTATAAACAGTAAGGGATTCTTTCGGGGTTTTGGCTTGCATCAGAATTTTTTTTGCAAAGATACCTAACTGGGAAAAAAGAGGAGCTAAAATGGACAAAAGAAAAAAGAGGAAAAAAAGTTCTCTTAGCCCAACGCATCAAGAAATATTAAAAAATCTGTCGAGAACCTAATGAACCCTGCGACTGAGACTGAGACTGAGACTGAAACTTACTGAATTTCCTGCACCAACAGCCAAGCATCGGCATTTTCGGTTCTTTGTATTTCGTGAAGTTTCCTCAAAGCCTCCATTCTATCCTCAAAACTGGCATATAAAACCTGATAAAGGCCATAGCGGGTAGGTTCCATTTTTAACGGCGCATAGCCTTTTTCGCGTAACTGTTCCAATCTTTTTGTTGCGTTGTCCTCTTCTCTGTACGCCCCCGCAACTATATGGTACATTCCAGCGTGTTTTGGAAGTTGTAACCTGAGTACTGGCAATGGGTTTTCAATTACAAAAGTAGCTTCCTGTATTTGGTTTTCAACCAAGGAATTCGCTTTCTGCCTTTCCGCCAAATTAAACTTTTGAACTTGATTTTCATAAAGCTTTAAACTTCCAAAGCCTATCGCGGAAAGTGCAATAACTGCAATTGCGGCATATTTTAGATACGGCTTGGCTTCCCTTCTTTCCGGCGTAAAATGTATCGGTGCCTTTTCCTCCAAAGCCTCAACAGTTTCCTTATAAACCTCGCGGCTTATTTTTGGGGAAACAAACGAAGAAAGTCCAAAGGCCGAAGTACTGAAATTCTGTTGCTGTAAAGGTTCAAACTGAAGCGATTTTTCCTCGTTCAGTGAAAACGCACCTATATTATTAAATGTAACTGTTTTTCCCTCTGAAAGCTCTTTTGAAATTTGGGCCGTAAAATTTCGTATTTGTTGCAACGCCGTTTCATAACTGCATTTTTCCACCGAAGCCACGTAGTTTGCGAACAGACCATCGTTGGCCTGCAACTGTTTGTTGAACGAAACAATTTTAGAGGGTGGATGAAAGGTGTTGGAAGTATCGTCAATATGCGCAGATTTGTATCGCGTCAAAAACGCCCCAAAACCAGGAATAATCACACATTCGTATCGGTAGAGCAGGTCGGCTATGTAGGTTGTAAGTTGCATATTAACAAAATTAGCGTTTTTTGGAGGCAATCCAATTTTTGTTTTGGTAATTTATCAACAACTCAAAATTTTCGTATTTTTAGAAACTCCCCCGATTGTAATTCTCAAAAATATGCTTTCAAAAACCGAACTGCGCTATACGCTTGCCTTGCAGCGAATTCCAAATCTGGGTGATATTTCAGCAAAAAAACTATTGCGGAAAATGGGTTCCGCGGAAGCGATTTTCAAGGAGAAAAAGAGCAATCTGGCCAAAATTGACGGCATCGGTCTTGTGCGTTTAAAGGAAATCAATCTGAAACAGCAGTTGGAACAGGCCGATGACGAATTGAAATTTATTGAGGAAAACAATATCGAGTGCAGCTATTTTCAAGATAAAACCTATCCCGAAAAGTTAAAGCACTGTTTGGATGGCCCTATACTTATTTTCCATCGGGGCAATATAGATTTGGTGGGAAAGAAAATCATCAGCATCGTCGGTACCCGAAAAATAACGAGCTACGGCAATTCATTTTGTGAAAATTTAATTGAGGAAATAGCGCCGTTGAATCCGGTAATCGTTTCGGGTTTGGCCTATGGTGTGGACATCTGTGCGCACAAAGCCGCTATCGATAACAAGTTGCAGAATATTGCGTGTTTGGCCCATGGGCTCAATCAGATATATCCAAAAACCCACAAAAAATACGTGCAACAGATTGAAGAAAATGGCGGATTAATCACTGAGTTTTGGAGCAGCGATACTTTTGACCGAAACAACTTTTTAAAGCGAAACCGAATAATCGCTGGCCTTTCCGAAGCAACCATTGTAATAGAATCTGCTGAAAAAGGCGGCAGCTTGGTAACTGCGGATATCGCAAATTCATACGACAGGGAAGTTTTTGCCGTTCCCGGAAGGGCCAACGATAACCAAAGCCGCGGTTGCAATAATTTGATAAAACAGCAAAAAGCCCATTTGCTCACTAGTGCTGCCGATATAATCTATATGCTGGGCTGGGAACTGGAAAAAAACCAAAAACCCAAACAGACCCAACTTTTTGTGGAATTGGACGAAGATGAAAAAGTAGTCTTTCGTTTTCTCAAGGAAAAGGAAAAAGAGCTATTGGACATCATTGCCCTGGAGTGCAACCTCCCGGCCTACAAAGCCGCAAGTGTGTTGATGAATATGGAAATTAAGGGCGTGGTACGCCCCTTGCCGGGGAAGTTGTTTCAGTTAGTTTAAAACTTATACTATTATCGATAGTTAGACGACCCGGAAGTTAATACCCCACTTTCTCGCGAACCCTTTTTAAAACCGTATCGGCAACTTTCCGAGCCTTTTCGGCACCGGTAGCCAAGGCGGCATCAATCTCGGCGAGATTCTCCATAAAATAATGATAACGCGTTCGTTCTTCAGAAAATTTTTCGGTTATCAGTTCAAACAAAGCCTGTTTTGCGTGGCCATAGCCGTAATTGCCCGCTTCGTAGTTTTTTCGCATTTGTACAACTTCTTCTTTTGTGCCGAGAATTTTATAAAGTGCAAAAACATTACAGGTATCAGGATTTTTCGGCGCTTCCATCGGCGTACTGTCGGTTTCAATACCCATTATCTGCTTCCGAAGTTTTTTATCATCCAAAAATATGTTGATATAATTTCCTTTGGATTTGCTCATCTTAGTACCATCCGTGCCCGGAATATACATTGTTTCTTCCTGAACCTTGCCAACGGGCATCACAAAAGTCTCGCCCATCTGCGCATGAAAACGTGACGCTACATCGCGCGTTATTTCAATATGCTGCATTTGGTCTTTCCCCACGGGAACTATTTCGGCATCGTACAAAAGAATATCTGCCGCCATAAGCATGGGGTAGGTGAAAAGTCCGGCATTTACATCTTCCAAACGGTCAGCCTTGTCCTTAAAGGAATGTGCCAACGTCAATCTCTGGAAAGGAAAAAAGCAGCTTAAATACCACGTAAGTTCTGCGGTCTGTGGCACATCGCTCTGGCGGTAAAACACCACGCGATCTATATCCAACCCGAACGCCAGCCAAGTTGCGGCTACACTATAAGTATTTGCCCGAAGTGTTTCTGGGTTTTTAATTTGCGTAAGCGAGTGCATATCCGCAATAAAGAGAAAGGAGTCGTTCTTCGGGTCGTTTGCCATTTCAATGGCCGGAACGATTGCGCCCAAGAGATTTCCGAGGTGTGGCGTGCCGGTGCTTTGTATTCCTGTAAGTATTCTTGACATATCATTTCCCGCGCAGGCGGGAATCCTTTTAATTAAACTTAAAAAATTTCAGCAAAGGTACTTTTTTTGATTTATTCGCATCGTTCAAATTAGTACTTTTGGAACTCCATGAAGCTAATTCAACAAATTTTTGCGGCGCTTTACCGCGTTTGGTTTTATTTGATAGTCGCTCTGGCCACTATCCTGCTCTTTCCATTCTTGGTCATAAGCATTCTGAAAAATTCCTGCTATCCCTTTTTCTTTAAAGTAGCCCGCACTTGGTCCGCATTTATAATTTATGGCATTGGCTGCTATCCCGTCATCAAAAGGGAGGTAAATTATAAAAAAGGCAAAAGCTATATGTTTGTGGCGAACCACACTTCAATGACCGATATTATGCTGATGTTTTACGCCACAAAAAATCCGTTTGTGTTTGTTGGGAAAAAAGAATTGGCTAAGATTCCACTTTTTGGATACATCTATAAACGCACCTGTATTTTGGTGGATCGCGGCAACAACAAAAGTCGCGTGGAAGCATTTCGAAGGGCGGAAATTAGATTGAACGAGGGTTTAAGCGTCTGTATTTTTCCCGAAGGCGGCGTGCCGGAAGACCTTTCGCTTTTGTTGGATGAATTTAAGGATGGCGCCTTTCGGCTTTCCATTGAGCACCAAATTCCCATTGCGCCGATGACCTTTCACGACAATAAAAAACGGTTTCCATATTCCTTTTTTAAAGGCGGGCCAGGCAAGATGCGGGTAAAAGTTCACAAACTTATCCCCACGGAAAACTTGACTTTGGAAAATAGAAAGGAGTTGAAAAAGAAAACGCGGGAGGTTATTTTGGGGGAATTATTGGAGCCGACGGTTTGAAGATTATTCTTGATTCAATTTTAGTGGTTGTTTTTTTGTCAAGAAATCCCCTTTTCCATTTTATCCTTTTAGATTCTTTATCCAAAATTAAGAAGGAATAAAAAAACCGTCCTATGGCGGAGGACGGTTTTTTGCAATCATTTTGTTTGAAGTATATCAAACACATTCAACTAAAAACTAACCTAAAACTTGAAACTCAATCCGCTGTAAACACCTAAATAATATGGCTTAAAGTTTACAGATGAATCGGTATAAGGGTTGAGCTGGTATTTAAACATAGGCTCAATATTAAACGTAAATTTTTTGGACAGTTTATAGTCCAACCCCAGCCCGACGTTAGTTGAAAAACTTACGGTGGAGAGATTATTGGCTTCTCCCAACACACTATTAAAATTATCTGCTTTCACTGATATTTCGTTGTTTCCTAAAAACAAAGTGCTCAAGCCGCCAATTACATTTACGCCAAATCTACTGTTAATTACAGCATATTTAAGCTCTACGGGCACTTCGTAATAATTTATATTCTGTATCAATCTGGCATCGCCTTGCGTCGATTTTGGCATAATGTCGCCAAAGCCATTAGATGGAGCGGCGTTGGTAAAAGAACCCTTGTCGGCAGCCGTTACAACAATTTCCTTTCCGCCATAATCCACTGAACGCAATGCAACCGCCACTGGCCCAGTACCTACTTCAATGCCTGAAGTGCTGTAACTTAAATCTACATTATTTACCCCTGTGCGCACACTCAAACGATTGTTAAGCGCATAACTCACCTGCACTCCGTAACTCATGTTTACATCACCCTGTTGCGGATTGTCAGCAAAACTTGGATCTATGGAAGACCCGTTGCCAAGACTGCTATAATACACGGGAGCGACGTTTGGGGCAACGCTCCAGCGCTGTTCCGGCTTTTCTTTCTTTTTCTTTTCGGGAACTATTTCTTCATCTTTTTCGGCAATAGCGTCAAAAATGGATTTTTTGTTTTTGGAGGCTTCCGCCATTTCCTCCTCGGTTTTTACAACGCTTTTTTCCGGATTTTTCGCTTCGGAATTTTCGTTTACCGCAACGCCTTCTTTTTTGTTGTTGAAAATAGCCTCATCTTTTTTGATACTCTTTTCGGTAGTTATTTCTTTATTTTTCGCATTTGTTTTTTCAGAACTATTTTTTGAAACGGCTATCCCTTCATTTAAATCATTTTTAGAAATCTGCTTCTCTGCCAGGTTTTCTTTGGAATCTTGAACCGTTTTTGAATTTCTTTTTTCAGAATTGCTTGCAGCGACTACGGTTTCCCCGTTTTTATCAGAAGCATTTTTGAAAATTTTATTTGAAGCCTTTGTTTGGGATTTAGTTTCCGAAGCATTTTTATGGGAAGCCTTCTCGCTTTCCAATGATTCATTTTGAAGTGTATTTTCCTCAGAAGCTACTTGTGTTTTGTTTGCTTCTTTTTCTATTTCAGAAGCATTTTGCTGTAGTTCCTTTTCGGTCTTAATCACCTTTTCCTCCGTAATCGCAGGCGTTGCTATTTCCGAAGAATTGAAAAGCGAATTACCAACGGTCAACAAAAGCGCGAGCAACGCGGCAACACCGCCAAGTTTAACCCACAGTGGGATAACCTTGCGCTCCTTCTTCTCCTTTTTGAGCTCGGCTTGGATGTTTTCCCAAACGCGCGGCGAAGGAGTGGCCTCAAAGTTTTTGAAACCTTCGTTAAAAATGTTGTCTATGTTTTTCTTTTCTTTCATTATTGGTTCCGCTCAAGATAAACTCTGGCGGCAATCTTTTTTTGTAAAACCCCCACCCAAGAGCGGGGGATTACATTTTCAATCTAAACAATTCATACAATGCCTTAAGTGTTATAGTTTATTGGCATTATATGCTTCAATTTTATTTTTCAATATCATTCTGGCGCGTGCCAGGTTTGATTTAGACGTGCCATCGCTGATTCCTAACATTTCCGCTATCTCTTTATGCTGATAGCCGTCCATCACGTACATACTGAAAACCAATCGGTACCTATCGGGCAGTTCCTGTACTATTTTCAGCAGGAAGTCCAAGGGGATTTCCTCGCTTTCAATTTCTACCTCAGCTTCATCCTCAATCTGGCCTTCGTCAACAATTTCAAAGGTTCGCTGCTTTCGGTATTTTTGAAGCACGGTGTTTACGGTTACCCGTTTCATCCAGCCTTCAAAAGACCCTTTGGCGTTATACTGCTCAATTTTTTTAAAAATGGTGATAAAAGCATCCTGCAAATTGTCTTCAGCCTCGGTATAGTTAGGCGAATAGCGAAGACAGATGGCAAAAAGGATTCTGTTGTACTGCTTGTACAATTCGCCCTGCGCCGTTGCATTCTGCTTTTTGCATTGTATTATGAGCTCGTCTAATGTCAAATGCGGTACCGTGAGTTATCGTTCCGTTGTAAATACCTCTTTCTTTAGAGGGCAACCGTACTAATCAAGGTTCCTACATTGTGTAGATACCAGTGTATCAAAAGGGTTGCGTGCTTTGCTGAAATTTTATTGGCTTATGGCCGCAATGGCATCTTTGATTTTCTTTTCAAGCTCGTCCATCAGTTCTGGATTGTCCAGAAGTAGATTTTTAACGGCATCGCGCCCTTGCCCAAGTTTGGTATCGTCATAGCTGAACCAAGAGCCCGCCTTTTTGATGATTTCGAAATCAACGCCGAGGTCAATTATTTCACCTACTTTGGAGATTCCTTCGCCATACATAATGTCAAACTCTGCTTGTTTGAAGGGTGGCGCTACTTTGTTTTTTACCACTTTTACGCGGGTTTTGTTCCCCGTGGCGTTGCTGTCTGTATCCTTAATCTGTGTGGAACGGCGAATATCCAAACGCACGGAAGCATAAAATTTTAGTGCGTTTCCACCTGTTGTAGTTTCTGGGTTTCCAAACATTACGCCTATTTTTTCGCGCAATTGGTTAATGAAGATTACGGTACATTTTGTCTTGCTGATGGAGCCCGTAAGTTTTCGCAAAGCTTGGCTCATCAATCGGGCATGGAGCCCCATTTTGCTGTCACCCATTTCGCCTTCTATTTCGCTTTTTGGCGTCAAGGCGGCTACGGAGTCAATAACCACGATGTCTATGGCCCCGCTCCGGATTAGGTTGTCTGCGATTTCCAAAGCCTGCTCGCCGTTATCGGGTTGCGAAATGATTAGGTTTTCAATATCTACGCCGAGCTTTTCGGCATAACCGCGGTCGAAGGCGTGCTCTGCATCAATAAACGCGGCAATCCCGCCTTTTTTCTGTGCCTCTGCCATTGCGTGGAGCGTCAAGGTTGTTTTACCGGAGGATTCGGGGCCGTAGATTTCTATTACCCTTCCACGCGGATAACCCCCTACGCCGAGGGCCACATCCAAACCAAGTGAACCTGTTGGGATTACATCCACATCCTCCACGGCGCTATCGCCCATTTTCATTACGGTTCCCTTGCCGTAGGTTTTGTCAAGTTTATCGAGAGTAAGCTTTAGTGCTTTTAGTTTTGCGTCTTTTTCAGTGCTCATTTTCAGTGTTTTTTATGATGGAAATTATAGTATGCTAAGATACTATTTCTTTGTGCTTGGGGCAAAAGTAAAATGTAGGGGAGAAACGATTTTTGTTAACAATAAATATAATGATTATTTTTGCCGAATCTATTAAAATCAATTCTTTTCACCTAAAAAAAGTATAGCATGCAACTGTACAATAAATTAAGTGCAAAAGAAAGGGAAACCCTTTTGGAGCAAGCCGGCGAGGAACGGCTTACCCTTTCTTTTTATCAATATGCCAGGATTGGCAATCCGCATCTTTTCCGTAACCATCTTTTTGTAACCTGGCACGAGCAGGATGTGCTTGGCCGAATTTACGTAGCCCACGAAGGCATCAATGCCCAGCTTTCCGTGCCCGCAATACGTTTTAAGGAATTTAAGGAATTTCTGGACGGAATCTATTTTCTGAAAGACGTGCGTTTGAACATTGCCATTGAGCAGGATTTGAAGTCATTTCTAAAACTGAAAGTGAAAGTGCGCGATAAGATTGTTGCCGATGGCTTGAATGACGAAACCTTCGACGTTACCAACAAAGGAATCCACGTAGATGCGCAAAAATTCAACGAACTGATTGAAGATCCCGATGTGGTTTTGGTAGATATGCGAAACCATTACGAAAGCGAAATCGGTCATTTCAAAAATGCCGTAACGCCCGATGTTGATACGTTTCGCGATTCATTGGATATAATTGAGGCAGATTTAAAAGACCACAAAGAAGACAAAAAACTGGTGATGTACTGCACGGGTGGCATCCGTTGCGAAAAGGCCAGCGCCTACTACAAACACAAAGGTTTTAAAAATGTGTTCCAACTGGAAGGCGGTATTATTGAATACGCGCGCCAAGTGGAAAATCAAGGCTTGGAAAATAAATTCATCGGGAAAAATTTCGTTTTTGACCATCGCCGTGGCGAACGCATTACAGAGGATGTAATTTCAAACTGCCACCAATGCGGCGAAGCTTGCGACACACACACCAATTGCGCTAACGAGGCCTGCCATTTGCTGTTTATTCAATGTGACAAATGCGCCGTGGCAATGGAAAACTGTTGTTCCGAAGAATGTATCGAGATAATCCACTTGCCGTACGAAGAGCAGAAACGCCTACGCCAGGGCATCCCGAACAGCAACAAGATTTTTAAGAAGGGAAGGTCGGAGAAGTTGAAGTTTAAAAGGCCCCCTAGCCCCCAAAGGGGGAATTAGCAAGTTTATGGCTTCGGTTTGGGGAAGAATTTTAACATTAGCGCACTTTAGGCACTTTCAACTATAGGCGCTCTTTATAAAGTTCAAGGGGCTTTGGTCAAACCGTCCTGTTTCCCTTCAGTCTTGGGTCTTGGTTCCAACAGCAAAAATTCCAAATTCATAATTCTGAATTCATAATTAATTATTGGTATCTTTACTGATTCATTTATTTGTTTAATTTTCGTCCCTCTTCACTTAGAAAAAGGGCTTTATATATAAAAAATATGGGCTGTACCAGCTGTGCCACGGGCGCCAACGGTCAGCCAAAGGGATGCAAGAACAATGGTACTTGCGGAACCGATGGCTGCAATAAACTGACGGTGTTCGACTGGCTTTCAAATATGCAACTTCCTGCGAATATGGAACCCTTCAATGCGGTGGAAGTACGCTTTAAAAACGGAAGAAAGGAATTCTTCCAAAATCCCGAAAATCTTACGTTAAGCATTGGCGACACGGTTGCTACCGAAGCTTCGCCGGGCCACGATATTGGCATGGTTACGCTAACGGGGGAACTCGTTCGGGTTCAAATGAAGAAGAAAAAAGTTCCCATAAAAATTGAAGCCTTGCCAAAAATTTACCGCAAAGCTTCGCAAAAAGACATAGACATTTGGCAAGGCGTTCGCGACAAAGAAGCCGATGTACAAAAGCGTTCGCGCGAAATTGCCATCCGCCACGGGCTGCAGATGAAAATCAGCGATGTGGAATTTCAGGGCGATGCTTCCAAAGTTATTTTTTATTACACCGCCGAAGAACGGGTCGATTTCCGCGAATTGATAAAGGAATTTGCCCGCACCTTCAATACCCGCATCGAGATGAAACAGGTCGGTTTCCGGCAGGAAGCGGCTCGCTTGGGAGGCATTGGCAGTTGCGGCCGCGAACTTTGCTGTTCTACCTGGTTGACGGATTTCCGCTCGGTGAATACTTCCGCAGCGCGCTATCAACAACTTTCTTTGAATCCGCAAAAACTTGCGGGGCAATGCGGCAAGTTGAAATGCTGTTTGAATTATGAACTGGATACCTATTTGGAAGCTTTGGAATCATTTCCAAATACAGAAACCAAACTTCAAACTGAAAAAGGAACCGCAACCTGCCAAAAAATAGATATTTTTAAAGGCTTGCTTTGGTATGCATATGAAAAGGAATTTGCAAATTGGCATGAGCTTACCGCCGAAAAAGCCAATGAAATTATAGCCCTGAACAAAAAGGGGAAAAAGCCGTTGGCCCTTGAGGAATTCATAATTGAAGCGCCCAAGGCAGAAAAAGAACCGTTCAGCAACGTAGTGGGGCAGGATAGTTTAACGCGTTTTGACCGGCCCAAACAAAAAGGGAAAAAACGCCGAAATAAAAGCAGAAACAAAAACCGTGGAAAAGCGGAGGCCACTACCGGAAATGCCCCTAAAAACAATCCAAGAAATAAGCCTTCGAAGAAATCGGGAAATAAGCCGAGAAAAGGATCGGGAAATCAAAACAGAAACCCCAAGCCACCAAAAAATGAATAAATTATTGGCACTTTTTTTGACTGCGCTCTTTCTCGTTTCCTGCGAGTCCAACACGGTTTTTAGTGAAAATCGCGCCATGGACGGTCATTGGGGAGCGGACGAGGTGGTGGAGTTTAAATTGCCTCAGTTGGATTCACTCAAAAAGTATAATCTCTTTTTAAATATTAGAAACACAAACGAATACAAGTTCAATAATATATTTTTGATCGTTTCAATGAATTTTCCGCACGGAAAAACCGTTACCGATACCCTTGAATACCGAATGGCCTATCCTGACGGCTCGTGGATGGGGCAAGGAATTGGCGATATAAAGGAAAACAAACTGTGGTACAAAGAAAACGTACAGTTTTTTGAAGAAGGCACTTACACGTTAGACATAGCCCACGCAATGCGCAATAATGGCGAGGTGGAAGGCGTTACAAAACTTGAAGGCATTACAGATGTTGGCTTCAGCATTGAAGAGGCTACCAAACAGTAAACAATAATATGGCAACAAAAAAAGCAGCTCCCAAAAAGAAAAATCAGAATGATGTCAGCCGTCATATCAAAACCTTTTGGAAAATTTTCGCAGGGTTTATACTCCTGATTATCCTGTTTTTCCTATTTGCCTCGTGGGGGGTTTTTGGCAGTCTTCCCGATGAAACCAGCCTTGAAAACCCCGAGAAAAACCTGGCTACCGAAATTATTTCCTCTGACGGAAAGACCATCGGGAAATTTTATAAAGAAAACAGGACGCCAGTTCCTTTTGATTCTTTGCCAGATCATTTGGTAAATGCGTTAATAGCAACCGAAGATGCTCGCTTTTATGACCATTCCGGGATTGACGGCAGAGGAACCATCCGCGCTGTTGCATTTTTGGGAACCCGTGGGGGCGCAAGTACCATTACCCAACAATTGGCCAAGTTGTTTTTTACAGATCAAAGAGCATCAAACAAGCTGGAAAGAGTTGTGCAAAAAGTAAAGGAGTGGATAATTGCCACCCGTTTGGAACGGCGCTATACCAAAGAGGAAATTATCACGATGTACTTCAACGAGTACGACTTTTTAAACCAGGCCGTAGGTATTGAAAGTGCAGCACATATTTATTTTGACAAGCCTCCTGCGCAATTGACCACTGCAGAAGCTGCAATGCTGGTGGGTATGTTTAAAAATTCCTCCCTTTTTAACCCAAACCGAAGACCGGAAATGGTCCGGGAAAGAAGAAACGTGGTTTTGTCGCAAATGGAGAAGTACGATTACATCTCAGAAAAAGTAATGGATTCATTGCAGGCCCTCCCGTTGGGCATAAAATTTACGCCACAGGGCCATGATGAAGGAAGCGCAACCTATTTCCGCGAATACGCCCGTAATTTTATGGAAGATTGGATAAAGGAACATCCAAAACCCGATGGCAGTGAATACAATATTTATCAAGACGGCCTAAAGGTTTATGTAACCATAGACAGCAAGATGCAGGAATATGCCGAAGCCGCTGTAAAAAAACATATGGCCCACCTGCAGGAAGCCTTTGATGAACAAAACAAAAAAAATAAAACCGCCCCTTTCCGCGATATTTCTGAAGAAGAAACCGCAAGTATCCTGAATTCCGCTATGCGGAAAAGCGACCGTTGGCGCGAAATGAAGAAAGAGGGCAAAGACGAAGCAGAAATCATAAAAAGCTTCAAAAAGAAAGTGCCGATGCGCGTTTTTTCGTGGAAAGGCGATATTGATACCGTAATGACCCCGATGGATTCCATTCGGTACCACAAATCATTTTTACAGGCCGCGATGATGTCCATGACTCCACAAACTGGTGAGGTAAAAGCTTGGGTGGGAGGAATCGATTACAAACACTATAAATATGATATGGTTAAAAAAGGAAGGCGTCAAATAGGCTCAACCTTTAAGCCTTTTGTATATGCCACGGCCATAGACCAAATGCATATGTCGCCCTGCGATACTTTGCCGAATACCATTTATACAATACCGGCCGGCAAATACGGTCTTCAACAACCTTGGACCCCAAAAAATTCTGGCGGCAGTTATGGCGGAATGGTCAACTTAAAATATGCACTCGCAAATTCAATAAATACCATTACCGCCCGATTGATAGACCGCGTAGGGCCTGAACCGGTAATTGACTTGGTTAAAAAAATGGGCGTTGATACCGAAAACATGCCTGCTGTACCCTCCATTGCCCTTGGAACCCCGGACGTTTCAGTCTATGAAATGGTTGGCGCATATAGCACTTTCGCAAATGAAGGCGTTTATGTGGAACCCATAATGATTCAAAGAATCGAGGACAAAAACGGCACGGTACTTTATCAAAACGTACCCAAAACAAAAGACGTTATAAGCAACGAGACTGCCTACGTAACCGTCAGCTTAATGGAAGGCGTAACACAGTCCGGATCGGGGGCCCGATTGAGGGGAACTTGGGCGGTAAATTCTCCAATCTATAAAAATGCGGTTACCGGATATCCGTATGATTTTAAAAACCCCATAGCCGGTAAAACCGGGACCACCCAAAACAACAGCGATGGCTGGTTTATGGGGATGGTGCCAAACCTTGTTACCGGCGTTTGGGTGGGTGGAGATGACAGAGCAATCCATTTTGGCTCCACTGCTTATGGCCAGGGTGCTACCATGGCACTGCCCATTTGGGGAATATATATGAAAAGCTGCTATGCCGATAAAGATCTGGATGTTTCAACAGGGAACTTCAAACGGCCCGCAAATCTTTCCATTGAAACCGATTGTTCAAAATGGCGCGAAGGCAATCCCGATGTAGAGAAAATACCCGATGAGTTTGGAATTTAATCCCACCCCTAACCCCTCCCAAAGGGAGGGGGAAAAACCTCATAGGGCCATTGCGAGAAACGAAGCAATCTAACCTATGAGGTTTTTTTATAGGTTGAAATTTCGTAATTTTCAGAAAAATTAAAAAATGATAAAAAAGACAGTAGCAAACGTTCGCGAGGCCTGTGAGGGCATTGAAGACGGAATGACCTTTATGCTGGGCGGCTTCGGCCTTTGCGGCATTCCGGAAAATATAATTTCAGAATTGGTAAGAAGAAATATCCAAAACGTTACCTGTATTTCAAACAATGCCGGCGTTGATGACTTCGGGCTTGGCCTCTTGCTGAAAAAGCATCAGATTAAGAAAATGGTTTCTTCCTATGTAGGCGAAAATGCCGAGTTTGAGCGGCAAATGCTCAGTGGCGAAATGGAGGTTGAACTCGTACCTCAAGGAACATTGGCACAGCGCTGCGAAGCTGCACGCAGCGGCATTCCGGCATTTTTTACCCCAGCAGGCTACGGAACCGAAGTGGCCGAAGGCAAGGAAACCCGCGAATTCCACGGAAAAATGTATGTGATGGAAAAGGCTTTTGAAGCAGATTTCTCCTTCGTAAAAGCTTGGAAGGGCGATGAGGCCGGCAACCTCATCTTTAAGGGAACGGCCAGAAATTTCAACCCAGCCATGTGCGGCGCCGGAAAGATTACGGTTGCGGAAGTGGAAGAATTGGTGCCCGCTGGGGAATTGGACCCCAACCAAATCCATATCCCGGGAATTTTTGTCCAACGGATATTCCAAGGGGAAAAATATGAAAAGAGAATTGAGCAACTAACAGTTAGAAAAAGAAACTAATGGCCTTAACTAAAGAACAAATAGCACAAAGAATAGCAAAAGAAGTAAAGGACGGATACTACGTAAATTTAGGGATCGGCATCCCAACTTTGGTGGCCAACTTTGTGCGCGACGACATAAGCGTGGAATTCCAAAGCGAGAACGGAATCCTCGGCATGGGCCCTTTTCCGTATGAAGGCGAGGAAGACCCAGATTTGATCAATGCCGGCAAACAAACAATAACCGCTTTGCCCGGCGCATCCTTCTTCGATTCGGCCATGAGTTTTGGGATGATCCGCGGCCAGCACGTAGATCTAACCATTCTCGGGGCGATGGAAGTTTCGCAAAACGGAGATATTGCCAACTGGAAAATTCCCGGAAAAATGGTAAAGGGAATGGGCGGCGCCATGGATTTGGTGGCTTCCGCAGAAAATATAATCGTGGCAATGATGCACACCAACCGCGAAGGCGAATCCAAACTTCTCAAAGAATGTAGTTTGCCATTAACAGGTGTGAAGTGCGTTAAAAAAATAGTTACGAATCTTGCCGTTCTTGAAATTATCGATGGGAAATTCCACCTTCTTGAGCGCGCTCCGGGAGTTTCTGTTGCCGAAATTCAAAAAGCTACCGAAGGAGATTTGGTTGCAAAAGGAGACATTATTGAGATGGAATTTTAAAAAAAGAATAGTCTTAGAACTTTGCAAAACCATGATTTCATGGTTTTTTTATGTTAAAATACCGTCAAAAAGAGATGAAATGTTAAAATTTAATGCTTTTCATCGAATTTAAATGCTTTTTATCGCCCCATTGAAAAAATGTTTTCATATTAGCAGTCCCAAATCTTACCAACTTAACCTCATATGGAAAAAGTAATTAGATCATTTAAAAGCACCAGAGAATTGTTACTAAACGTGCTTTTCATTTTTAAGAAAGTGTTTTTATTGGTCTAAGCTTTTTTTATGGTTGTTTATGCCCCAAATCTGTCATAAACACAGATAAATTATTAAACCCGTTCTTCGTGAGGTTGGAACGGGTTTTTTTTATTGCTTATTTTTAAGTGGTTTTAAATTCCTTTCGGAATTGCCTCGATAAGTTTTTTTGAATACTCCGTTTGCGGATTTTCGTAGATTTCATCGGCATCGCCCAACTCCTCTATTTTTCCTTTGTTCATCACCAAAAGCTGGTCCGACATATATTTTACCACCGCCAAATCGTGTGAAATAAATATATAGGTAAAGCCGAAATCATTCTTTAATTCATTCAGCAAGTTCAAAACCTGCGCCTGTACCGAAATATCCAAGGCTGAAACCGATTCGTCGCAAATTACAAGTTTGGGCTCCACCACAATCGTGCGCGCAATGCCTACCCGCTGCCGTTGCCCGCCCGAGAGTTCGTGTGGGTAGCGGTAGAAATAACTTTCATCCAATCCAACTCTTTCAAGCAAGGATAGCACCCGTTTCTTTCTTTCTTTTTTAGTCTTGCCCAACCCGTGCACTTCCATAGGTTCCATCAATGCCTGGCCAATCATTAAACGCGGGTTCAGCGATGAATAGGGGTCTTGGAAGATAATCTGTATTTCCTTCCGAAGATTTCTGATTTCACTTTTTGAAAGCCTTGTAAGCTCCTTCCCTCTATATTTTATGCTCCCGGAAGTTGCCTTTTCAAGCTGAAGAATCGTTTTTCCCAAGGTAGATTTTCCGCAGCCCGATTCGCCTACGAGTCCCAAGGTCTCGCCTTCAAAAACTGAAAAACTAACGTTATCAACGGCTTTAACTATTTCCGGTTTTGCAAAGATTCCAACATTGCTGAAGTAGTATTTTTCCAAATTGGAAATTTCCAAAATCGGGTTTTGGGTATAAATCCGTTTGTGTTTCTTGGCGCGTTCGGTAGCTTTCACTTCCCGCGGCACAAAACTTTTATCGGCAATGGAGGCAATAGTGGGCAATTTTGCCAAACGGACAGCCAGCGACGGTCGCGATGCCAAAAGCGCTTTGGTATATTCCGCTTTTGGGTGTTTAAATAGTTCCTCAGTAGTCGCAGTTTCAACAATAGCACCTTTGTACATAACCACGACCCTATCGGCAATTTCAGAAACCAAACTTAAATCGTGCGATATAAAAAGCATCGCCATCTTCGTTTCTTTTTGGATGGTTTTCAAAAGCGAAATGATTTCCTTTTGGACGGTTACGTCCAGCGCCGTGGTGGGTTCGTCCGCAATGAGCAGTTTTGGCTTACAGGCAATGGCCATCGCGATCATCACCCGCTGCATCTGTCCGCCGCTTATTTGGTGCGGATAACTGTTGAAAATATCTTTGGGACGCGGCAATTTCACTTTTTCGAACAATGAAATGGTTTCCTTTTTCGCTTCGGAAGCGTTCATCTTTAAGTGAAGCCGAAGTATCTCGGCAACCTGAAAGCCACACTTTAACGAAGGGTTCAGCGCGCTCATCGGCTCCTGAAAAATCATGGCTATTTCGCTTCCGCGGATTTTTCGAAATTCCTTTTCCTCCGTTTTTAGCAGATTTTTTTCTTCAAAATGAATCGTTCCCGATAGTGTTGTTTGCTTTTTCGGCAACAGGCCCATGATGGAAAGGGAGGTAACCGATTTCCCCGAACCGGATTCGCCCACGATTCCCAGGATTTCGTTTTCAAAAACCTCAAAGGAAATGGAGTGCAAAACCTCGGTGCTGCTTTTTCTGTTCCCAAAGGAAACCACGAGTTCTTTAACCGATACTAAGGATTCTTCTTTCATCACTTCAAAGATAGGATAAAACAAGAGGATATTTTTTAACGGTAGTTCATCGAATAAAATTTTATTTCCGCAATTATTGTTGTTCTTTTATGTGTTTTTTATAAAACAACAACCCTATTTATTCACTAAATCTTAATTATTATGAAAAAAGTTAACATGTTCGTTTTTCTGCTTTCATTGTCAATTTTTGGTTTTTCGGCAGTAGTTTCTGCACAAAACAAAAACGATGAAAAGAAAAACGTAAAGCAACCCCCAAGTCTATTGGTTTTTGATGCCTCACAATCGTATTCGCTTCAAAATTCCACCCAAATTTTTAAAGAAGTTTTTAATCCTTCCCCACAGACTTCTTTCGTAACGCTAAAACAAGAACAGGACCCGTTGGGGTTTACCCACCAAAAAATGCAGCAGTATTTTAACGGTGTAAAAGTAGAATTTGCAACCGCAACCCTGAGCAGTAAAAATGGAACGGTACAAACTTTAAATTCTTCCTATTCCCCCATTGCGGAAGATTTCAGTGTAACGCCATCCATAAGCAATTCGCAGGCTTTGAACCGTGCCGTTGCACATGTGGGCGCTTCAAAATATATGTGGCAAAATCCTGCGGAAGCAGCGCTGGCCGACAATTACAAAAAACCTACTGGCGAATTGGTTATTCTTCCCATTATTAAAAATATTACGGAAGAAACCCGTCTTGCCTATAAATTCGACATTTATGCCACAGCCCCACTTTACAGGGCCGATGTATATATTGATGCCAAAACGGGGCAGTTTATTATGGAAAACAAAAGAATCCACGATGCCAATGTGCCCGCAACGGGAACAAGTCTTTATAACGGCAATGTTTCCTTTACTGCGGACAATGCCTCGGGGCCATACCGTTTGCGCCAAACCGCTGATGGCAATGGCATCCAAACGTTTGATCTGAACAACAGCACCAATTATAACAATGCGGTGGACATTACCAGCAACTCAACCAATTTTACCTCGAACCCCACCGGGGTCCAGGCCCATTTTGGCGCGGAACGTACGCACAAATATTACAGCCAAAAACACGGACGTAATTCCTACAACGGCTCGGGCGCCGTTATCAAGTCGTATGTGAGTTATTCCACCAATTATGTGAATGCCTTTTGGGATGGAAGCCGGATGACCTACGGCGATGGCGACGGCACCAATTATGGCCCTTTGGTTTCATTGGATATTTGCGGCCACGAAATTACGCACGGCGTTACGGAATATTCCGCAAACCTTGTTTACAGCTACCAATCTGGGGCTTTGAATGAATCCTTTTCAGATATTTTTGGGGAATCCATTGAGAAATTCGCCTCCGGAACCAACGATTGGTTGATGGGCGACGATATTGGCGCTGGCGGAAGCGGTGGCGCACTTCGCTCTATGAGCAATCCAAATGCATACGGTGATCCTGATACCTACCAAGGAACGTATTGGTACACTGGCTCGGGCGATTCGGGAGGTGTGCATACAAATTCCGGGGTGCAAAACTTTTGGTTTTACGTGTTGAGTGTAGGGAAAAGCGGCACCAACGATAAAGGCGACAGCTATAATGTTACCGGAATCGGGATGGACAAAGCAGCTGCAATAGCCTATAGAAACCTAACCGTTTATTTGAACTCGAACTCACAATACAGCGATGCCCGAAATGGTGCAATACAAGCTGCAATAGACTTATACGGTGCCGGAAGCGCTGAGGAAATTGCAACCACAAACGCTTGGTATGCTGTTGGTGTTGGCGCGCCTTACGGTGGCGGTGGCGGAAGCGAGTATTGTGCTTCACAAGGAAACAACGTGAATGACGAATACATAAGCCGCGTACAGTTGAACACTATTGACAATGCTTCCGGAGCACAGCTTTATTCAGATTTTACAAGCATTTCTACCTCTTTGAGTGAAGGTTCAACTTACACCATTACAGTTACTCCCACTTGGACCGGAACTGTTTATAATGAAGGCTATGCAGTATGGATTGACTATAACGGCGATAAGGATTTTGGCGATGCTGGCGAATTGGTTTGGTCCAAAGCTGCGTCAAAAAACACTCCAAACAGTGGCACATTTACGGTACCTACTGGAACCATAGGCGGAGAAACCAGAATGCGGGTTTCCATGAAATACAATGGAATACCAACTTCTTGTGAAACCTTCAGTTATGGTGAAGTGGAAGATTATACCATCAATCTTGGCGGGGCAGGGCCTGATACACAGCCGCCGACAGCTCCTTCAAATTTAGTGGCTTCAAACGTGGCACAGACAACTCTTTCACTTTCGTGGAATGCTTCCACAGATAATGTGGGCGTAACGGGTTATGACGTTTTCCAAGGCAGTACAAACTTGGGTAGTGTTACCGGAACTTCGGCAAATATTACTGGCTTGTCGCCAGCTACTGCATATTCCTTCAAAGTTCGCGCACACGATGCCGCGGGCAACAATTCCGGTTTCAGTAATACGGTAAATGTTACCACACTTTCAAACTCGGTTACCTATTGTACTTCCAAAGGGAACAATTCAAGCTATGAGTGGATTGACCTTGTGAAACTGAACAATTTGAACAACCCTTCGGGCAACGATGGTGGCTATAAGGACAATACCAATCTTTCTGCCAACTTGCCGTATGGTTCAAATACTATCCAGATAAGCGCCGGCTTTTCGGGCAGCAGCTATCGCGAATATTGGAGAATCTGGGTCGATTTTAACCAAAACGGCACTTTTGATTCCAACGAATTGATGGTAAGCGGTTCGTCGCGCAGCAGCGCAACGTTAAGCGCAACTTTCACCGTTCCTACTTCTGCACTTGCTGGGCCAACAAGGATGCGCGTTTCCATGAAATACAATACTTCCCAATCTCCCTGTGAAACCTTCAGTTATGGCGAAGTGGAAGATTATACGGTAATTGTTGGAAACAATGCTGCACCTCAAGCCTTTACCGAAGGCAGCAGTCTTGCCTCTTCTGAAATGGTTCTTTATCCAAATCCTGCCAAACACATCTTAAATATTGGATTGACCGATGCAACCGGCAAAGATTACGTACTCTATAATATTATGGGTCAGGTTGTAGGCAAAGGTGATTATGCCGAAAGCTTGGATGTTTCCGCATTGCAAAGCGGGGTGTATATGCTTGAAGTAAACACCGATACCAGCAAAATCATGAAACGTTTTGTAAAAGAATAATTTTTTAATATTGATAACCAAAGAGGCCAGTTTTCAAATGGAAACTGGCCTCTTCTTTTTTTTATGGTGGTAAATTATAACGGATCGCCCACTTTAATATCACATCTATGCCCTGGCTGGCCGTGGGCCGGATTTAAACCTGAACCACTAAAAGCTTTTATAGGGTTGGCGTTGTCAGTATTCATCTGTATGGTTTTAGATGAAGTTCCGCCCCCATTTAAAGGTGCTCCTACTGGAATAGCACAGTCATGGCCCGGCTGGCCGTGGGCCGGATTTATGGCTTGATTGCCGCTGTTAGCAGTAGTTGTTGTGGTAGTAGTTGCAGGAGCCACATTTTGAAGGGCTTGCTTTTTCTGTTCAAGGGTTGCTTCTTGCACAGTGTTTGTAGTATCAGTAGGTGTTTCTTTATCCTTGCAGGAAATAAAAAATGGCGCCGCGGCAAGTAAGACTATTAAAAATGATTTTGGATTGAATCGTGGAATTGTCATAGCAGTAGTTATTTAATTATGACCGACAAAGCTACCAAAATTTAAAGAGAAAACCACAAGTGGGAAATCCTTCCTGAGTAAAGCAGTTATACTGAAAGTATTTCGTCTTCGCTCAAAATCTCTTCATTGCGAAGCCGTAATAGGATTTGGGCGACAGTTACCGTATCCTTTTCGCAATAAATAATGATTCTATCGATATCCTTTTCTTCATAAAAAACGCTGCGCACTTGACTGCCATCAATATCGTCCTTTGGGGAAGGAATCCCGAGAACGTGCGCCATCAATTTGAGGGAGGTGAAAGTCTTGTAATCGCCAAATTTCCATAATTCCAAAGTGTCCAAATGCGGAACTTCCCAAGGTTTTTTTCCGAAAAGGTCCAATTTAAAAGGAATATCGATACTGTTGATAATCATGCGTCGGGCAATGTAGGGAAAGTCGAATTCCTTGCCGTTGTGCGCACAGAGCAAATGTTGGGGTTTGTTGAAATGGGTTTCCAAAAGCCTTTTGAAATCTTTCAGAATTTTCACTTCATCGCCGTGAAAACTGGTTACGCGAAAATTGCGGACGTCGCCTTTCAGCACAAAATAGCCTACGGAGATGCAGACAATTTTTCCAAACTCCGCCCAAATGCCGGCGCGTTCGTAAAACTCTTCCGCGGAAATTTCATCCTTCCTTTGGTATTGGCTTTTCAGCTCCCAAAGTGTTTTTGAGGTATCGTCCAGTTCGTCAAAATTTTCGTACTGTGGAACCGTCTCGATATCCAAGAATAGGATATGCTCCAAGTTTATACGCTTGATCATAATTCTGAAATTTTCAAACTGGGGAGATGCTTAAAGCTACGGAAAATTATTGATTTTGACCAAACATCTTATAAACCTCTTCAACATAAACATAAAAATCACTGCTAAAAGGCAAATCGGTTTTATTGCCGCGTTTGTGCCCCAAGCGCACGATAATTAAATCATCTTCGGGAATCACGATTACGTATTGTCCAAGAATAGCGCGCATTACAAAAATTTTCTTTTCCAAATAATTGCTCAGCCAAAAGCCATAACCGTATTCCGGACTGTCTGCAAAACGTGGCGTGATGGATTTTGCCACAAAATTTGAATCCAAAATTTGCCGGCCGTTCCACTTTCCGAAATCCTTATACAGTTTTCCGAAGCGTGCAAAATCCCTTGCGTTGCTGCCAATACAGCAATAGGCTTTTACCAATCTGTTTTCCTCGTCATCTATTTGCCAAACCGCAGGATTTTCAAAACCCAGCGGTTGCCAAAAACTTTCGTGTAAATAATCCGCCAACTTTTTATTTGTTGCTTTTTGGATAACCATTGCCAGAAGCTCCGTATTTCCGCTTAAATACTTAAAGCGAACGCCGGGCGTATCTACTACTTTCAATTTTAAGATAGTTTTGGCCAAATCGGCATCGTAGTAGGCACGGGCCGTCATCCCAAACGGATTGAAATACGATTCGTCCCAATTTAGCCCGGAAGCCATAGAGGAAAGATCGCCAACCGTCATTCCGGTTCCGGCATACTGCGGATAAAAATCGCCGACGGGCTGCTCCAAACTTTTTATAAAACCATCGTCAATCGCTTTTCCGAGCAACGCAGAAGTAACACTCTTCGCCATGGAAAACGAATTGGTCTGCGAGTGTTTCGTGAAGCCGTCAAAATATTTTTCAAACCAAATGCTGTCGTTTTTTATGATCAAAAAAGCAACCGTTCCCAAGGTGTCGTTCATTTCAGAAAGGGCTTTGGTCGCCTCAGCGCTGTTGTAATCTTTATGGATTGGCCAAGGTTGCGGATGGGTGCTCGCAGGGATTTTTTCCGTTTCAAAAAATTTAAAATCGTCAATATAGGCCGTGGTGTGCCCGTGCAGATAGACTACCCAAACGCCTTTCAGTATATAGCCGTAGCCCGTAACGTAAAGTCCGATTACGAGAATTACGACCAAAATAAAAAAACGTTTTAAAAAGCGCACTAGTCTTTTCATCGTTTACTAAGTGTGTCAAGAAGTGGTTGATTGATATAATAATTACTTTTCCCAATTTTTTGTTTAACCAACAATCCGTGCTCTGCAAGGGCATTAAGGTAAGAACTGGCGGTATTTCTATGCACGCCCAATTCTCTTGCCAAAAAATCTATTTTTGTATATGGATGTTTAAAAAGTGTATTGATTAAATCGTGACTATAAAAAGTGAAATTAGAACGGATTTTCATTTTATAAGTATCCATCAAGATTTTGATAGTATTTACGGTCACGATCGTTTCCTTAGCCGTAATTTCTATTCCCTTTAGCATCCAGATTATCCAAGATTCCCAATCATTTTCGATTCTTACCTTTTGAAGCAGTCGATAATAATCAGCTTTGTTTCTTATAATATAACTGCTTAGGTATAATACCGGAATATCCAGCAAATTTTGTTGTACTAAATATAGCATATTTATGATGCGGCCAGTCCTTCCATTGCCGTCATAAAAAGGTTGGATACTTTCAAATTGATAATGGATTATTGGCATTTTCAATAAACTGTCAATTTTATGAAAATCCGGGTCATTAATATATTTTTCAAGGTTTTGAAGTAAATTTTGAATTTCATTATAATCTTGGGGTGGTGTAAAAACTACTTCTCCTGAGCCGGGATTCTTAAGAACTGTTCCCGGCACTTTTCTAATTGGGTGATTTGGAGCAATTATTTGCTGTATTTTTATGATGTCATTTATGGTAAGTAATTTTTTTTCCTGAATTATTTTAAAGCCAAATTTTAATGCCGTTGCGTAATTTTGTGCCTCTTTTGCAGTTCTGGTAGTGGCAATTTCATCTACACTTGCTTTGTACATTTCGTCGTCCGTTGTTACAATATTTTCAATTTCATTGCTGTCTTTGGCTTCTTGCAAAATTAAAGTGTAAGCTTCCCCTAATTAGAACTGTTCATTCTTCTAATATTTCTACAAACTTATTATTTTTAATTCTCTTGGGGCTAGCCCCAAGAGAATTAAATTCCGCATATTTTACTGGCGGTATTTTACCC
>NZ_JAQQTG010000043.1 GCF_028561335.1 Aequorivita todarodis
TATAAAGTCCAGTCCGAGGCCTTTCTTGTATAGGAATCGAAATAGGTTTTGTCCAAATGCCTTTGAAAACGTTCCGTGAAATCTAAACAGCTGCCAGTATAATAGCCATCGACCGATTTGGAATATAAGATGTAAACCGTTGCCATACACTAAAAATAAAAAATCCCCAATGTCTATTAACAAAGGGGATTCCGTACTCGAGGCGGGACTTGAACCCGCACGACCAAATGGTCACAGGATTTTAAGTCCGGCGTGTCTACCAATTCCACCACTCGAGCATTTCGACTGCGCTCCTTGCAGGTTTAATTTCAGCCTGCAAAAGCCTCGGATAGATTGTCTATTACAATCTGGACTTAACAAAAAATGCCGAATTGCATCGGCATTCAAGGTTGAGCGAAAAACGGGATTCGAACCCGCGACCTCCACCTTGGCAAGGTGGCGCTCTACCAACTGAGCTATTTTCGCAGAAATATTATTCTGTGGCGCTAACCACCCCGATAGCTATCGGGAGAGCTATTTTCGCAGAATATTTAATGAACGTCGCTTCCTAAGCAAAGCGGGAGCAAATTTAAAAATTTTACTTCAAAAGCAAAGTGTTTTTTGATAAATTATTGCTGAAATTTACTTTTTCATTTTAACCGAAGCATTGCGCTGCAGCATTCTGCGGATTTCATTCAGCTTCATCAACGCTTCTACCGGCGTAAGTGTGTCAATATCAATATCTAAGATTTCCTCACGAAGTTCTTCCAGCAATGGATCGTCCAGTTTAAAAAAGCTCAACTGCATCTCTTCTTTGGAAACAGCCTTCATTTCCTCGGTCAATTCTTCGGAAGCGTGGCTCTTTTCAAGCCTTTTCAGGATTTTATTGGCCCGTTGGAGCACTGCTTGCGGCATTCCGGCCATCTTTGCCACGTGTATTCCGAAGCTGTGGTGACTACCGCCGGGCACCAATTTCCGAAGAAAAAGCACGTTATCCTTCAATTCCTTCACCGAGACATTGTAGTTTTTGATGCGCGCGAAAGTCTCGGTCATTTCATTCAACTCGTGATAGTGGGTTGCAAAAAGTGTTTTTCCACGCGAAGAATGCTCGTGAAGGTATTCACTTATCGCCCACGCAATGGAAATTCCATCATAAGTACTGGTGCCGCGGCCAATTTCATCCAAAAGAATCAAACTCCGCTCTGAAAGATTGTTCAGAATACTGGCCGTTTCGTTCATTTCGACCATAAAGGTAGATTCGCCCATCGAAATATTGTCGCTCGCTCCTACTCTTGTAAAAATCTTATCCACACATCCCATTCGTACCGCCGAGGCCGGAACAAAACTGCCCATTTGTGCCAAAAGCACAATCAAAGCCGTTTGCCGAAGAATGGCCGATTTACCGCTCATATTGGGCCCCGTAATCATAATGATTTGCTGGTTTTCCCTGTCGAGGAAAACATCGTTTGCAATATAGGGCGCATCGGGCGGAAGTTGTTTTTCGATTACTGGATGGCGGCCTTCCTTTATGTCCAAATCAAACGTATCATCCAATAATGGTCGTGTGTAATTTGCCTCTTTGGCTTGGGTTGCAAACGAACACAAGCAATCCAATTGCGCAATCAAGGCCGCATTTTGCTGCACCGAACCGATAAACTGAAGCATCCAATCTACCAGTTTTGCAAAAATCTCCTGCTCTAACGCAAGAATTTTTTCCTCCGCGCCAAGTATTTTGGTTTCGTATTCCTTTAATTCTTCGGTAATATAACGTTCCGCACTGACCAGTGTCTGCTTGCGGATCCATTCCGGCGGAACCTTGTCTTTATGGGTATTTCGGACTTCAATATAATAGCCAAAAACGTTGTTGGAAGCTATTTTCAGCGAAGAAATACCCGTGCGCTTAGTTTCGCGCTCCAGCATTTCGTCCAAATATTCCTTTCCGTTGGCAGAAATATTTCGCAATTCATCAAGCGTTTCCGAAAAACCTTCGGCGATGCTATTTCCCTTTAGAATATTTACGGGCGCTTCCTCAAAAAGTGTTTCCTTTATTTTGTTCCGAAGCAATTCGCAGTCGTGCAGTTGTTCGCCGATAATTTTTAGCGATTCGTTTTTGGAATTCAGTGCCAACGCTTTTATGGGAACGACTGCTTCTAAAGAATTTTTAAGTTGGATAACCTCGCGCGGGTTCACTTTTCCGGTTGCCACTTTTGAAATCAACCGCTCCAAATCGCTGATGCGCTTGGTGTATTGTTGTATCTTTTCTAAAGTAACCGGATTGTCCAATAGAAAACTTACAACTTCGTGTCTGCGGTTTATCTTTTCAGCATTTTTAAGCGGAAGCGCCATCCAGCGCTTCAAAAGCCTTCCGCCCATTGGCGAGATGGTCTTATCAATCACATCCAAAAGCGTAACCGCGTTTTGCTGGTTGGAATGGTACAATTCTAAATTTCGAATGGTAAAACGGTCCATCCAAACGTATTCATCTTCAGCAATTCGCGACAATTTTGAAATATGTTGAAGCTTCGTGTGTCGCGTTTCGCTTAAATAATGGAGTGCCGCACCGGCAGCAATTATGCCCTCTTCCAAATGATCCACGCCAAAACCTTTTAAATTTTTTACATCGAAGTGTTTCGTGAGCGTTTCAAAGGAATAATCGGTCTGAAAAATCCAATCCTCCAAATGGAAAACGTGATAATTATCGCCGAAAGTTTCAGAAAAGAGCTTTCGTTTCTGTTTTGAAAAAAGCACTTCCGAAGGGTTGAAATTCTGCAGTAATTTATCCACATATTCCGCAGAACCTTCCGAAACCAAGAATTCGCCCGTGGAAACATCCAAAAACGAAACCCCGAGATTTTTGGTGCCGAAATGAATGGCCGCCAAAAAGTTGTTTGATTTTGATTGTAAAATATCATCGTTAAAAGCAACGCCGGGAGTAACCAATTCTGTAACGCCACGCTTTACGATGGTTTTGGTCATTTTCGGATCTTCCAGTTGGTCGCAGATTGCCACGCGGCAGCCCGCCATAACCAATTTGGACAAATATGTATTTAGCGAGTGGTGCGGAAATCCCGCGAGCTCAGTCCGATCGCCACCGTTGTTGCGATGGGTGAGCGTAATGTTTAGAATTCCCGCCGCGCGCACGGCATCTTCCCCAAAAGTTTCGTAAAAATCGCCCACGCGAAACAGCAGCAAAGCATCGGGATACTTGGTCTTGATCGTGTTGTACTGCTTCATCAACGGGGTTTCCTTCTTGGGCATTTTTTATTGTTTATTACTATTGTTTATTATTTATAGCTATTGTTTATTGAAGCTATAAATGTAACGAAATTGCTTTTTTCTTTGAAATGAAGGGGTTGTGAATTATTGGGTTTTATCAACAATTTCCATCCAACTTTGCGCATTTACATGTAAAATTCTCTCGCAAAGCCGCAAAGACGCAAAGAGCTTTTTCCAATTAACTTTTAACAGTTAACTTTGCCCCCTATGAAAAATCGCAAACTAAAAAACAGCGAGCTGGACCGCATCAATCCCGAAGAATACAAAGCTTCGGAAAAAACGCCGCTGATCATTATTCTCGATAATATTCGAAGTTTGAACAACATCGGCTCCGTTTTCCGTACGGCCGATGCTTTTTTGGTGAAGAAAATCTACCTCTGCGGCATTACCGCAAAACCGCCACATAAAGACATCCAAAAGACCGCTCTCGGCGCGACCGAAAGCGTGGATTGGGAATATGCCGAAAATATTATGGAAGTGGTTGCCAAACTGCAAAGCGAAGGCGTTTTTGTAGCATCCATCGAGCAAGCGGAACTCGCCGTAAACCTCAACGATTTTTCTGTTCAAAAAGAATTGACTTACGCAGTGATTTTCGGGAACGAAGTGAAGGGCGTACAGCAAAAAGTTGTTTCCGCCAGCGATGCTGTTATTGAGATTCCGCAGTTTGGAACGAAGCACTCCTTGAATATTTCGGTAAGCGTGGGCGTTGTGGTGTGGGATCTTTTTGTGAAGCTTGGCGCAGTTGGTAGAGGGTAGAGAAAATCAAAAAAATCTGTTTAGCAATAAATCTACGTGGATTAAAACGATGCTAAAAACGCCGATGACGATGGCGAACTTCAAAATATTATGCAGCACCATATAGTGAATTTTGTTTTTTGAATACCACAAAACCGCTAGAAACACGGCCAAACCGGCAATGCTTGCGTAAAAATAATAATCCATATAGCCTATTTCTTCCTTGAATTTTGTGATGAGCAAGATGATTGGCACCAAAGTCAATATGCTTAAAACCGTCAACATTCTTTTGGAGGTTTTTTCGCCATAGACCACTGGAATGGTATTGTAACCGTGCACCAAATCGCCTTTTAGGTTTTCGAGGTCCTTTACCAATTCGCGCATTGAGATTAGCAAAAACAGGAAAGTGGCGTGTACAAAAATCACGACATCGAAATTTTTGTAATGCACGAAGATCGCGAAGAACGGAACCACCGCGAGAATAGCCGCCGTAATGTTTCCTATGAAAGGATATTTCTTCAATTTATGCGAATAGAACCACAGGAAAAAAATATAAATAGAGAAAAACAGCACCGCCCGAAAAGAAACATAGCTCGCAAAAATGACCGACAAAAAGTTGAGCACAAAATAGGCAGAAAGCTTGGTGCGTTGGCTCACCAACTTATCGAGCATCGTTTTTCGCGGACGGTTTATCAGATCCTTTTCGCTGTCGTAGAAACTGTTTATAATGTAACCGCCCGCGATGGCGGAAGATGATGCCAAAACGAGCATCAATAGATTCACATCAAACAAAACCTGCCGTACGGGCAAATCTGGGGCTAAAATGTAAATGCTGGTAAGGTATTGGGCGATTACAATGATAAGTATGTTGTAGCCGCGGACCACAGAAAACAGGCTGAAAAACTTTAGAAGAAAGAGTTTTTGTTTTCTATTGAGCATTTTTTACAGACAAGTATTTAGTTTTTACTGTTTGGAAATCCACTCTCCCACTTCAGCAGACACTTCTTTTGCCGAGTCCCTATAAAGATGGATACCATCCGTAAAGGTAAACTTTGTATCGGAATTCATTAAACTTAAATAAGGAACGGATGTCGTTTTTGCCAATTCTTCAATTTTTTCATCAAAATCAGGAAGCAGTTCGGTCTCAATTTCCGCAATTCTATGATCTACGGGAAGCCTCACTAAATATACCTTTCCATGGTTTTTTAATAACTTAATGGTCTTTTTTAGGTATTCAAAACGTGTTTCTGAAAATTTATAGCTTTTTAATTTCAGTTTTTGTTCCAGAATATTTTCAGCAGTTCTGTTTTTTACCGAAGCGGAATCCATCGGCGGAAATACTTCAAGCCAACCATCAGTATGCACTTGCATCAAGGAAAAATTCCACAGGATTTTTATATAATTATCGCCATAATTGTTCAATAAATACGAAATATTTGGCTTTGAACTGAAGGAAGGCAGGGTGCCCATAAACGATTTTGATTCGCCAAACTGCGATTCGTTGTTCGGGTCTGCCCCGTCACTGGAAATGCTCCACGGATCTACCGTAATAATAAAAACGCCATCCTTTGATTGTGGCTCCAGTTTCTTTTCAATAGCACTTAAATACGCAGGGCCAAACGGACTGTGCGCCACGGTAAAAGAGAAGTTATAGCTGTCTTTTCGCAAATAGGGCTTCAGCACTTCCGGCATCAATCCCTGTGCGGCTTTTGAGGTTCCAAGTATCAGCGAGGACTGTTTTGGCGTTGTGGTCCGGGAATAAAAAGGATCGCTCTTGCCGTCGGCTTGTAGAAAAACAAAGTAAACCGAAGCAATAATTGCAACGGCAAACAAAGAAGATTCTATCAGAAATTTTTTCATCCTTCTTAAAATTGAAAATATATAAACGCCTGTTCCTTTCCGCCAAAGAAAAAGATGAGCATTGCCAAACTGTAATAAAAAGCATATTTTGCTGGCTTTGGCCAAGACTCGCCAAAGCTTTCAAGGGCGTAATTCGTTTCCCTTCCTTTCCACTCCAACATCAAAAACCCTACAATCAAAAAGGACAAAACATACACCTTATTTAGTGCCAAAAAATTGGGGGCATCAAAAATCGATTCGGAAAAAAGCAATGAAATATACTCAAAAGCACTGCTTAGTGAATTCGCTCTAAAGAAAATCCAAGCAAAACAAGTGATCGTGAAAGTTAAAAGTATTTTGAAGAAATCTGCAATACTGGGCAAAAGTCTATCCTTTGCAACCACTTCAATATGCTGTCTGTTTCGTTTCAAAAGTAAAAGCGGAAGAAAATACAGCGCATTCAACGCGCCCCAAAAAATAAAAGTCCAATTGGCGCCGTGCCAAAAACCACTTACAATAAAGATGATGAAAATATTGCGGACTTTTAACCAATTGCTCCCGCGGCTTCCGCCCAAAGGAATATAAACATAGTCGCGAAACCAAGTGGAAAGCGAAATATGCCAACGCCGCCAAAACTCGGCAATATCCCTTGAAAAGTACGGGTATGAAAAATTCTTCATCAAATTGAAACCAAAAAGCTTGGCCGTTCCGATGGCAATATCCGAATACCCAGAAAAGTCGCCGTAAATCTGAAAGGCAAAAAATACCACCCCAATAGCCAACGAACTGGCGGTATAATCCTGTGGGTTATTGAAAGCCAAATTCACAAACTGCGCACAGTTATCCGCAATTACCATTTTTTTGAACAGCCCCCAAAGTATTTGCCGAAGGCCATCCATTGCCACCGCATATTCGAACTTTCTTTTTCTGAAAAACTGCGGCAAAAGATTGGTTGCCCTCTCAATAGGCCCCGCAACCAATTGCGGAAAAAAACTGACGAATGAAAAGAAGGCAACAACATCTTTGGTTGGCTCCATTTTACGCCTATAGACGTCTATGGAATAGCTCATTGTCTGAAAGGTATAGAAGCTGATTCCCACTGGCAAAATAATATTTAACCGGGATGCTTCAAAGGGGTGGCCAAGTAGCGTAAATGCTTCTGCAAAGCTTTCGGAAAAAAAATTGAAATATTTAAAAAAGCCCAAAAAACCGAGGTTTACAAAAATACTCAGCAGCAAAAGGGCTTTTCGGCTTTGCTTCTTTTCGGTTTTTGAAAGGCCAATTCCCACCAAATAATCTACCGCAGAACTAAAAACAATCAACGAGAGGAAACGCCAATCCCACCACGCATAAAAAACATAGCTGGCGACCAGTAAAAGAAAATTTTGAAGTTTTAGGTTTTTATTGGCTACAAACCAATAAAGCAGAAAGACAATAGGCAGAAAGATTGCAAAATCAATGGAGTTGAAAAGCATGAAGCATCTTTAATTAACTGCAATCTAATAATTATTGTAGAAATGCCTTAAGAAAAAGCGATTCTAAAAACTATAAACCACTTCCAGTTTATAATCCTTCAGCGCTTTGCGGGCTTTGTCAATATCTTCGGTAAAGCCGAGCATATAGCCCCCGCCGCCGGAGCCGCAAAGTTTTAGGTAGTATGCATTGCTGTCAATTCCCTTCTTCCAAAGTTTGTGGAACTGTGCGGGAATCATCGGTTTAAAATTGTCGAGAACCACTTTTGAAAGCTGTTTGATGTTCCCGAAAAGCGATTTTATATCGCCTTGCAGAAAATCCTCCACACAGGCATCGGTATGTTTCGTAAATTGATCCTTCAGCATATTCCGGAAACCTTCCTGCTTCATATTCTCCATAAAAATCTGGACCATCGGCGCGGTTTCGCCCGTACTGCCGCTGTCCAGTAAAAACACGGCGCCTTTGCCGTTTTCGGTTTGTGAAGGGATTCCGGCCGGTTCAATATTATCTTTGGAATTGATTAAAATGGGAAGGCTCAAATAACTGTTCAACGGGTCTAGCCCCGAGGATTTTCCGTGGAAAAAAGACTCCATTTCAGCAAAAATAGCTTTCAGTGTTAGCAATTTTTCACGGGTAAGATTTTCAAGGACCGTAATTTTATCTTTTGCGTATTTATCGTAAATGGCTGCTACCAACGCACCGCTACTGCCTACCCCGTACCCCTGCGGAATGCTGCTGTCAAAATACAGTCCGCTTTCAACATCTTTTTTAAGCGCTTTTAGATCAAAAGAAACCATTTTTGGATTTTCTGTTTGAAGCGTCTCCAAATACGCCGCAAATCTTTTAAGACTGGCGTTTGATTTGTGCGTGGAAATGGTGTGGTGTTTATCAATTTTCAATGCACCGTTATAAAAATTGTACGGAATGGACAATCCTTTGGAATCCTTGATGATTCCATATTCGCCAAAAAGCAGAATTTTTGAGTAAAAGAGGGGGCCGTGCATATATTTAAATTTGCTGTGTTAAAAATACCGTTTTAAACGATAAGATACTGTTTTAAAGTGCAAAGATACAGTTTTTAGGAATTATAGTTTCAGAAAATTTCATTCAGAAGTCCAGAAAAACCGAAATTAAAGAGTTGAATTAAAGTATTCTATATAGTATTGATGACAGGATATGAGGAACAAAATTGGAACGTTTTCATAGCGCAAAAGTGTTTATCTGAAATTTGCCAATCAAAAATAATTCGTATCTTTCTTCAAAATATCCCCTGAAACATTCACTTATTTTTGAGTTCCTTCATCTATGAAATTCATTTGTGGGATATTTTTTTCCTTGCTACATATTACCATTTTTCTTTCTGTGTTTACAATGTATCCGCAAGAAAAAGTTACGGCCGTAAAAGAAATCCAAACCTTGATTGAACAGGATTCCCTCGCAAAGGCCCGTACGGAAGTATCAAAAAACCTTACTTATTATCGCACCAAAAAGATATACGACAGCCTATACAACTACATACAGTTTGAAGGCAGTTTTAAGCTAAACAACGGCGACAAAAAACTGGCCATAAAAAAGGCTGAAGCACTTACACAAGAAATAAAGAACAATGCCTCGCCTCATTTTATTGTTGAGGCAATTACCGAGCTTGGCTGGATTTACGATGATGCCGGGCAACACCAAAAAGCATACAATCTTCTGGCAACGGCCATTCCCATAGCTCTCAAAAACACCGAACCCAACAATACCGACCTTGCTGGGGTGGAATACGGACAGGGTTATTACGCCTCAAAATTGGGCAATTTCCCATTGTCAAAAAAACACTACGAAAAAGCCTTGCGGCTCTTGAAAAAAACGGGAAAGGAAGATTATGTTTTTTACAACCAAGTCTATAACGCGTTGGGCGGAATGATGTGGCAGGAAGCAAAACTGGACAGCGCAAAGTTCTATTTTCAGGAAGCGGTCAATGTATTGGAAAAAACGGATGAGACTGATATTATGAATAGGTACTATCGTCCTGCACTGGTAAAAATGAACCTTGCCGTTTTGTGGAATGCTCTTGGAAAAAACCAAAAAGCCATTGCCATTTCCGAAGAATCCATTGCAGGATTTCAGGAATATATCAATCGCTCCACAGATGAGGCCCGAACCTATAAGGCAAAAAGCCATCAATGTGTTGTGATTGATAATATGGCAACGTTTTATAACACTTTGGGCGAATATTCCCGTTCGCAGGAGCTCATTGAATATTCCTTTGAACAGAAAAAAAAGCTTTTTGAAAAGAACGACATCAATATCATTATTTCAAACATCATTCTTGCAGAGGCCAAAACGGCAAGCCGCGATTTTGAAGGCGCCGCAAAGAATGCAGACGAAGCACTAAATCTTTTGAAGACCAGTCCGGGAGCCGATCTTTATTGGGAAGCCGCAGCCCTCTCCACCCGTGCCACCATTTATGAATTTATGGACGATGTTGAAAATGCCGCAATGTATTATGAAAGGGCCCAAACAACCTACCGCAGGTCTATGGGAACTATTTACACAAAAGACTTTCTGGATAATATTCTGGAATATTCCCTTTTCGCCGCAAAAAACCAAAAAAGGGAGAAAGCCCTTTCCCTTGCCAAAGAAACCTACAATTTTACGCACACGGGAGATTTCAAAAACACGCTTCAGGAATTTTATCACACCGTCAATTTGGCACAAGTACATTATCTGCTTAAAGACTATGCCGAAGCAGAAAAATACAGCGATGAAGCCTTGCGTTTCAATATTTTAGAAAAAAATGAAAAAATCAGCTCCTCAGATTCCATACTTAGCCAATACCGAAAACCACAAGCCTTGCTTATCAACGCAAAATCAAAATACTATTCCACGGAAAACAAAAACCCTTTTTTCCTGAAAGATCTTTTGCAGCAAGTAGAAAAGGGAATTGCCATTTTGGACCAGCGAAAAAAAGTGGTCAGCAATTATGAAGACATTACGCTACTGATAACTGAAAACGAAGAGATCTTAAATTTTGCTGAAAAACTTCGGCTCGAACTTTTCCAAATGACCAAAGACGAAGTATATCTGGACAAGATGATAGCCCTCCACGAATCCAGCATCTACAACCGTATCCGTTCTAGGTTGAACCTTCGGGACAATGTGGCATTTCAGCATGTTCCAAAAGAAGTGGTTTCGCGGGAGAACGATTTAAAGGCAAAAATGGTTTCTTCCCTCAACGATTCAGAGAACAGCAGCATAGCGCCCTT
Source organism: Aequorivita todarodis (assembly GCF_028561335.1). Lineage (GTDB taxonomy): Bacteria > Bacteroidota > Bacteroidia > Flavobacteriales > Flavobacteriaceae > Aequorivita > Aequorivita todarodis. The sequence continues at coordinate 10,554 of NZ_JAQQTG010000043.1, forward strand.
CTTTGAAGCATCTGAAAACTGGGAACAATTTCTGGATTCGTTGAAACAAAATTATCCAAGATATTACAAAATGCGTTATGCAACTTTGGAAGAACCCATATACGACCTTCAACAAAAAATTCCTGAAAACACTACTGTGATCCGATATATTTTTATTGAAGACGAACTCTATGCTTTTCTGGTCTCGCCTTCATTAAAAAAAATGATACAACTGAATTATGCACCAGTTAAAGGCCATATTTCAGAAATCAACAAAAACAACGATTTTTCATTGGATAAACTACGACCCAAATTATACGAACTCTACCGGGCACTTTGGTTTCCCCTGGAAAAATACGTGCATACTAAAAAGGTGGTAATCGTCCCAGACCGGGAACTCTTTAATCTCAGTTTTGAGATGCTCCCGCAAAGGCCCTTAAAATCCTTTAATGAGTTTGCCACCAATAGCCTATTATCAAATTATGACATTTCCTATAATTTCAGCCTGTTGCTTTATAAGGACAAAGGCAAGGTAGCCGATTATTCCTCAGAATTTATTGCCTTTGCCCCTGGTTTTAACACAAAGATGAAGGATGAATACAAACTGGCCCTTAAAGATTCCGTGGAACTAGATAGAACCTATTTAACATTATTGCCACAACCGTTCAGTGAAGATTTGGTAAAACAATATGCCAAAATTTTTAACGGGAATTATTTTATAAATGAAAACGCCAGCAAGGAGCTTTTCATAAACCGGGCAAAAGAGCACAAAATAATCCACATAGGTACCCACGCCGAAAGCAACAATATAAGTCCAGAACTGAGCCGACTTATTTTTGCCAAAAGGACCGATGGCACTGAAGCCTATGATGAAAATTCGTTGTACTCCTATGAAATCTACAACATAGACCTTTCGTCCAACCTCGCCATACTCACTGCCTGCGAAACGGGCAAGCCCACCTATCAGGCCGGTGAGGGGATGATATCGTTGGCACACGCCTTCAACTATGCCGGCAGCGAAAGCATCTTGACCAGCCTTTGGGAAATTGATGAGGAATCGAGCGCAAAAATCGTAAAACTTTTTTACGACAATCTTTCCCGAGGAATGCCAAAGGATGAAGCTTTGCGAAAAGCAAAATTAAGCTACATAGCCACTGCCGAGGGCCGTACGATCGCCCCTCAATATTGGGCAGGACTTGTGCTCATTGGCGACACTGCTCCCATAGATTTAAATAACGATGTAGCCTGGTGGTGGTATGTTTTGGCAGGAATCGTGGCCGCATTATTGCTATTGGCAATCGTCAAAAACAGGAAAATTTCCTAATCAGTTAATTTTTGGCCTCCCAGACCAACACGGTCCTCAATAAACTCTCCGTTTTTACAAAAAGGCACTAACTCATTTTTAATGAATTGCAACACATTTTCCTTTTCACTTTCAGGATAGAGCAGATGCACATTGGCACCGGCGTCCAAGGTAAAGCATGCATGGCTTCCCGTGGTTTCCCTAAATTCCCAGATACGGTTGATTATTTCCAAAGTGTTCGGTTTCATCAATATGAAATAGGGCATGGAGGTCATCATCATGGCGTGCAGGGACAGTGCTTCGCTTTCAACAATTTTAATGAATTCAAGAAGGTCGCCATTTTTAAAAACGGGTATCAACTTTGAAAGATTGTCCTTTGCCTGCCTGAAGCGGGATGCCGCAAAAGGATGGTCCAGCATCAAATCGTGGCCAAGTGTGCTGCTTACCTGCTTTTCACCTTTGTCCACCAAGAGAATGGTGTCCTGATAATTTTGAAAAATTTCATGAATATCGGAAGGATATTTGGTGCCAAAAAGGTTACTGCTTCCCTCAATTTCGGGATGCTCGCCCCAGACAATCAGCGGGCCTTTTATACTTCGGCACGCGCTGCCCGAGCCCAAGCGCGCAAGAAAGGAAGCTTTTTCTGCAAAGTAAAGCCGTCCTGTTTCATCCAGTTCAAATCCCATTTGTTGCAACATTTGCCGCTCCATATCCATCAGGCAAAGTGCCAAGGCTCCCATCCCACTGGCCGATGAGGCTATCCCGCTGCTGTGTGGAAAACTGTTGACGGTTTCAATGGTAAACCTAAAATCCTCCAAAAATGGAACGTAAACAACTATCCTTTCAAAAAAGGTCCTGATTTTCGGTTCGAAGCCCGTCTCCCGCTTTCCGTTCAGGTACACTTCAAAGTCAAACCCCTCATTTTGTTTTCTTTCAAAGGAAAGGGTTGTTTGGGTATGGCAATTTTCCAAAGTAAAGCTGATGGAAGGGTTCATGGGCATCTGTTCGCCATATTTCCCCCAATATTTCACCAAGGCAATGTTACTGGGCGCTTGCCAGCTAACTGTTCCTGAAGTAAGGGAATGGTGGTAATTGCAAACAATGAATTTGTGCTGTGGCATAGATTATTATGGGATAGATGGCAAAAGTAAAATTCTTTTTAGTTATTCCGATGACAATTTAAAAAGGTTTCGATGTAAATATATCTGCTAAAGAAGAATCTAGTAATTTAAGGATTATAAAACAATGGACTCTTCAATAGCTTGTGAGGTTGTACATCAACCGGAAATGCCCCTGAAATATGGGGCATTTTTCATTCCGAGCGAAGCGAAGGAATCTCAGCGAAGCGTAGCAATCTCAGCAAAGTCGTCCCGAAGGGATGCCGTCGGCAAAATCAAAATTCCAACTCTTTTTCTCTCTAACGTTTAACGTCTAACGTTTTTTTTTGATGACCTTCTTCCAATCTTCCGTTATCCAGATAAACAAGGGTAAATTTCGGGTTTGTTTTAAAAAAATATTCAGAAACGTTAAAAATTGAAGTTCCATTCTGAGTGAAAAAATTGTATATTTCCATATCTAATTTTATGGAAGATACGCTCACCCAAAATCACTTTACCCTCCTGGACGCTTTTTTAAATAATAAGGAAGCGCCTGTAAGGGAATTTTATATTGCCGAATATCCCAAAACAAAATATTACGTCCTAAAGAATGGAGGTACTATTGACAATGCCAACGATGTTTTTCAGGAAGCGTATTTTGCCTGTTGGAAAAAGTTGAGCACGGGAAAATTCAAGCCGAAAAACAAGGCTGAAATTGAGGCGTATCTTTTTACGATCGCTAAAAATAAATGGACTGACCAAACGCGGCTTGTTTCAAAAAAGAAAACCATTTCAATAGATGAAAAGATGTACCAATTAAAGGCAGACGATACAAACGACACAAGTGAAGTGGCAGAAAAGGAAGAACGCCTAAGCATAACCCTGGCCGCTTTTGAAAATCTGGGCCAAGCCTGCAAGGAGCTGCTCACGCAGTTTTATTTCCATAAAAATTCCTTACGGGAAATTGCCGAAAGATTAAATATGGAAGAAGCCTCGGCGAAGAACAAAAAATACAGATGTATCCAGAAGTTGAAGGAGTTGGCGAATTCAGTGGGTAGTAGGTAGTGGGTTGTGGGTATTAGGTAGTAGGAATTAGGTAGGGGGAGTTAGGAGTTTAACGCTTAACGCATAACCCTTAACCCTTAACCCTTAACCCTTAACCCTTAACCCTTAACCCTTAACCCTTAGGAGTTAAAAGTTATGAAAAAATGAAAAACAAAATTGAGATAAGCCCCGTAGAATGGGATGTGATTGAAACCTATCTGGAGCAGGAGAACGCTTCGGAAAGGGAGACCTTTTGGCGTGAAAAACTGGTTACAATCCCAAATGTGGAAGAAAAAATTGCGCACATCGCAAAAATAAGGGAAGAAATTGAGGACAGCATCCGCCAATCGAAAATAAAGGAATTTCACGTGCAAGTTTCGGTTGATGAAAACGGTGGAAATGTAAAAATGCTACCTGCCGGCAAATCGAATCCGAGAATAATTTGGTATAGCATTGCTGCCGTGCTGGTGGTTGCATTCGGGATTCTTTGGATGATGCAGCACAGACCTTCTTCGGAAAAAATATTTGCAGAAAATTTTAAACCAGACATAGGTCTTCCCCTAAAAATGGGCACCACAAACAACCTGGAGTTTTATGAAGGGATGGTGGACTACAAACAGGGAGAATACCAAAAGGCCATTGACCAATGGCAAGTTTTATGGAAAGATAATCCGCAAAACGATACCTTAAATTACTTTTTGGGGGTCGCAAATTTAGCGCGGGATGATGCAAAAAAAGCGTTGCAATATTTTCAAAATCAGGAAGTTTTCCAGCACGGTATTTTTAAGGAAGATGCCGCATATTACGCAGCCCTCGCTAAGATAAAGGAAGGGAAATTTGAAGAAGCCAAGGCATTGCTCCAAGAAAATCCTTCGGAGCGAAATACAAATTTGTTAAGACAGCTCGAAGACCTATAAATTTCTTTAGAAAAAATTATCCGTTGCGCCGTTAATCTTTCCATTTTTACACTTCCTCGATTTGATCTCCAAAAAAACCTTTACATTTTTTGGTAAACTGAAAATATTGGTATATTTCAAAAAAAAATACCAATATGGGGCAATTCTACCGCTTTATTTTTTTGATTGCCGCCCTATTTTTTTTGTCCGCCTCAAAATCCTTTGCACAAAAGGAAAAACTTTCGGGAACCAAATTATTGGATTTCTACCTGATAAAAGAGCAAACGAAACAAGCAGATTCCGCCCTACAATCGCAAATTGAAAATTTCAAACAGACCAACCAGATAGATTCCCTTGCCCAATACGCCGTGTATGTGGGAAAGGTCGCCTTTTTGAAAAGCAATCCACAGCAGGCGGCCAAAAAAGCGGAGGATTTTTTTAAGGAACTAAAAACCCTCGGTGCGTCCAAACGCGCGCAACATATTGCCCTGTATGGTCTTTCCAAACTTTATGAAGATTTGGGCTACATAGAAAAATCCTTTAATGCCGCCCAGGAATCCTTGAATACGATTCTACAAGTAAAGGATGCCACATATAATGAAATTGCAGAGGCCCAATACGCGCTCACCTATAGTTATTATATCTCTGGAAAATACGTAGATGCCAACATACAGGCAAAAAAAGCACTCGCGAATCTAAAAAAATCCAAAGAAAAAAATTACAAGAAATTATCGGACGTAAACAATTTTTTTGGCGTTATGATGTGGCGTTCCCAAAAACTGGACAGCGCACAATATTTTTTTAAAAACGCCATAAAAATTTTAAATAATATAGAAGGAGATTCGCTTTATAAGGTATATTCCGCTGCTGGCATAAAACTGAATTTAGCCCTGGTAATGGAAGCGGAGGGAAATATTTCAGAATCCATAGAGACCTTGGAGAAACTTATCCAAGCCTGCACCTATGTAGTAAATGAATCACAGGAGCAACGAATGGTAGAGCGCTGCAAACGCCTAAAATGGTCCGGGATCACCAACCTCGGCTCCCTATACCACAATATTGGCAACGTAAACCGCGCCTACGAGCTCACTGCCTACGTTTACAACAACCGGAGTGAACTGTACTTGCCCGGCGACCCTGAAATACAAAGATCAGTCGTTTTGATGGGACAGGCGCAGATGGGCCTAAAGGAAACCGACAAAGCCATAGCCTCTTTTGAAAAGGCACTAAAAATGTATGAGGCTGATTCGAGCCCCGACTTGTTTTGGCAGGCCATCGCTACCGCAAATTTGGCAAATGCGTACGAGTTAAAGGGCAAAATTGCCTTGGCCGAAAAAACCTATAACGATGCCGAAAAACTATACAAGGCCGCGCTCGGCAACAACCTGGACGATACCTATCTTGAATTTGCCAACGACAAAGCGCTATTCTTGGCAAACAACAATAAGAAAGAAGCAGCAATTGAAACTTCACTGTATGCCTATAATTATTTAAAGAAGAACGGCGGCAATCACAATATCGACCTTATTGCGCGAATCTTAAACCTGGCAGAGGTGTATTACATTACCGGCGAATACCAAAAAGCTGCGGAATGGAGCGAAAACGGATTGCATTATATTGACACGCTCTCCCAAAACCAAGCAACAGAACTCGACGCCTTAAAGCTAACCTACAGAAAACCTTTGCTGCTTTTAACAAAATCGAAAGCGGAGTACAAGCAGCACACCACCGAAGATTCAATTTTTCTTAAAAGTCTTTTGAAAAATATGGACGATGCCTTTAAAATCCTTGAGGAACAAAAAAATCTGATTTCAAAAGACGATAACGTAAACGTGCTGTATTCAAATTTTTTGGGGCTGTACGGTTTCAAAAAACGACTTTATTACGATTTATTCGCGCTAACAAAGAATAAAAAATACCTTACCAAACTTATAGAGACCCACGAAAACAGCATCTATTACAGCATCCGTTCCAAGTTGATGCTGCGCGATGAAATTGGTTTTGCCGATGTGCCACAGGAAGTCATAAAAAGGGAAAACAAGCTGAAAAAAGCCGCCACGGAATTTGCCTACTCCGAAGATTCAACCGAAACTTTTCAGGATTATCTCAAAGCAAGCGAAGTTTACGATTCATTTTTGGATTCGCTGAAAACGGCCTTCCCGAAATATTACAAAATGAAGTATGCCTCGTTGGATGTTTCGCTACAAAATCTTCAAAAATACATTCCCGAAAACACCACCGTAATCCGCTATCTGTTTATAGACGGAGCGTTGTACGCCATGGTTTTGGACCAAAAAAACCGAAATCTCATAAAACTGGAATACGGCCCCATTAAAAACCATATCGAATCGCTAATCGACCCATCCCTCACTTTTGAAGCGGAGGCCACGCTGCTGCACGAACTGTATGAAAACCTTTGGAAGCCTTTCGAAAACCAAATACATACCGAAAAAATAATCATTCTCCCCGATGGGCCGCTTTTCAACTTGAGTTTTGAAACCCTTACCCCTTCCAAAATAAAAAGTTACGGGGAGCTCGCCACCAATAGTCTTTTGGCGAAATATACCATTTCGTACAACTTTAGCCTGTTGCTTTTGCACGGAGAAAAAAAGCCGAAAATGTTCCCGGAAAACTTTGTGGCCTTCGCGCCCGGTTTTACAAAGGAAATGAAGCAGGAATATAAAATCAGCATCAGCGATTCGCTTAACAAGGACGCAACCTACCTCCATCTTTTATCACAACCGAGCAGCGTGGAACTTGCCAAAAAATATTCGAAAATATTTGACGGCACTTCGTTTTTGAATGAGAACGCGTCCAAAAGAATTTTTAGGGATAAGGCCGGCGAACACAAAATAATCCACATTGGCACCCATGGCGAAAGCAACAACATAAGCCCCGAATTCTCGCGGCTCATTTTCGCAAAAAACATGGCGGACGACAAAAATTATGATGAAAATTCGCTTTACACATACGAAATTTACAACACCAACCTCTCCTCCAATCTGGCGATACTTACCGCCTGCGAAACCGGAAAACCAACCTACCAGCCCGGCGAGGGAATGATTTCGCTCGCCCACGCCTTTAACTATGCGGGCAGCGAAAGCATCCTGACCACGCTTTGGGAAGTAGATGAAATTTCCAGCTCCCAGATAGTCGGGTATTTTTATGATTTCCTTTCCGAAGGATTCCCAAAGGACGAAGCGCTAAAAAAGGCAAAACTGAAATACCTCACCACCGCAGAGGGCCGCGCCGCCTCGCCACAGTACTGGGCAGGCTTGGTTTTGATAGGCGACACCACTCCCATCCCGCTGCAACAAGGCATCAACCCGCTTTGGTGGTGGGCAATAGGATTGTTTTTGGCAGGAATTTTAATCTTTTTTCTTCTGAAAAGTAAACGGGCCAAAAAAGCATAATCCAAACCCTATTTTCCACCCACTACCCACGACCTACTACCCACTACCTCCTCACACCACATCCCTCAAACCTCATCCCTCCAAAAAAAGTGATGACCTTTTTAAATAGTGCCGTTAAAAGAATAGAAACTCACTACAGTTATGCTGCACCAAGTTTCAAAACCCATTTAACTAACACTAAACCAGATTTTATGAAACGACTATTATTATTTTCAGTATTGAGCATTTTTTGCTTGACTATTTCAGCACAGACAAAAACTTGGGTTGGGCCTTCGGGAGGTTCCTATAGTGTATCCTCCAATTGGAGTCCTGCGGGTGTACCAAACCAAAACAATGATGTGATTGTCCCCACGGGGAGCGATATGATTATAGATATTGAGGCAAATATAAAATCCATTGCCGTTCAGGGTAATTCCCACGTTACTATGAGAAATACGCTCTATTTTACAAATACCTCCTCTATTGCGGCAAATGCTTCCTTTACTTGGCAATTTGGGTATTTACAAGGCACGGGAACTTTAAATAATAACGGTAGCTTTACTATTATTGAGAACATAAATAAATACATTGAAGACACAACCATTATAAACAATGCAGGAACCATAAATTTTCCTGTGGGCTTTTATTTATTTCTGGGTGATGGCTCAATTATTAACAATTTAGCAGCAGGTGTCATTGATTTTCAATCGGATGCTAATATTGTCTATGACGGAACTGCAGGCCATATCTTAAACAATGCGGGATTGATCAAAAAATCTGGGGGCATAGGCGTGTCAACAATTGAGGTTGCTTTGAACAATACAGGCATTATCAGCTTAGAAACCGGAGAGATGAACTTATATGGCGAGGAAAAAACATTTAACGGAGGTGTTTATAATGTGAATGCCGGAAGTGTCATGCGATTGGGAGGGGATAATATCAATTTTGAGGGTACCCTAACCGGACAATTGGATGGCGAAATGAACTGGACAAATTATGTCACTGTAGCAAATACCGCAATATTGGATTTTGATGGCAATGGTTTCAACTGGACATCCGGATACTTAAAGGGAGATGGTGTTTTAACCAACAACGGTACGCTAACCTTTCCTTCAACGGTAAATAAATATATAGAAAATGCTACCACGCTTGAAAATTTAGGAATTATAAATTTTGAAATTGGCTGCTATTTGTTTGTTAATGATGACTCCGTTCTTGACAATACGGCTTCAGGGGTAATTGATTTTAAATCGGATGGCAATATCACCTATGGTGGGAACGGAAGTCATATCCTCATTAATTCGGGATTGATTAAAAAGACTGTTGGAACTACTTCATTCCTAGATGCCAAATTGGTAAATACAGGCACTATCAGTGTGGAAGCGGGACAATTAAACCTGTACGGCGAGGACAAGACTTTTAATGGAGGTGTCTATAATGTGAATGCAGGAAGCGTAATGAGTTTGGGAGGAAACAATATTAATCTGGAGGGTACATTAACTGGGCAACTGGACGGCGAAATGAACTGGACAAATTATGTAACGGTAGCAAATGCCGCAACTTTAGACTTTGATGGCAATGGTTTCAGTTGGACTGCCGGTTACTTACAGGGAGATGGCGTTTTAACCAACAAAAGCGTCTTCAACTTTCCCACCCCTGTAAATAAATATATGTACGGAACAACCATACTGGAAAATCAAGGCATTATCAACTTTACGGTACCTTCCACTTTGTTTGTTGGCGATGATTCCAACATCAATAACACCGCCTCAGGAGTTATCGATTTTAAAGCAGACGCATCTGTTGCTACTTCTGAAAATGGAAGCATCAACAATGCAGGTGTATTAAAGAAAACAACGGGCACGGGCATTGCCTATTTTTATCTTCCGGTTACTAATTCTGGAACAATCGACATACAGTCTGGAACCATGACATTCGTAGATGGAAATAACTTTACCAATACAGTAAATGGCAAAGTAATGGGCATCGGCACAATAGATGTACCTGTTTCCGCAAACTTTACAAATGACGGCATCTTCTCCCCAGGCGGTTATCCAGGAACATTGACCGTTATTGGCGATTATAAATCCACATCAAATTCTGATCTACAAATAGAAATTTACGGTTACAACCAAGGAACAGAATACGACCTGCTTGCTATTCAGGGCAACGCAATAATGGATGGCGACATCCCGGTTTACTTGGCCTTTGAAGCCAATATTGGAGATGAATTCGTAATCCTTACAGCAAACAACATTACCAGCTGCAACCTCCCCGCAACAGTTACCGCCCATCATGACGGTAATAATTATACGTTCGATGTAATCTGCAACCCAACAAATGTTACGCTAAAAATAACCAACATCGTTTTGGGAACCGAAGAAAATACATTGAGCAATATTTCCATGTACCCAAACCCATCCAACGGTCGTTTCACCATAAACTTGGGCAGGGAATATACAGATGTAACCGTTCAGGTTATAAATATGCTCGGGCAGGTTATTTCCTCTTCAAAATACGCTTCAGCAAGATCTGTTGAAAAGGAGATAAATGCTCCCGCGGGAATATATTTTGTAAAAGTGAGTACAGCTAAAGAAGGATCGAAAACTTTAAGGATTATAAAACAATAGATTTTTCAATAGCCTGTGAGGTTGAAACCAACCGGAATGCCTTCTGAAATATGGAGGCATTTTTTATTCCCAATAAAATGAAGGAATTGCCGCGAAAGCGAAAGCGAAATTGAAGTTGAAATTGAAATTGAAATTGAAATTGAAATTGAAATATTAGAAAAGCGAAAAATCTTCAACCCAAAAAAGGATTTACCGAAACACTACCCACTACCCTCTTAAATACGGCAACTGCCCCATTGATTTACCAATATTTACTGGGCACCTTTGAATTATAACTTTTAAAACCCAGAAATTATGAAACAAATGATACTCTTGGCATTGGGCCTCATGGTCTTTTCGCTGAACGCACAAAGCCTGCAATGGGCAAAACAAATTGCAGGTACTTCCAGTGGCCACACTATGGCAATAGATGCCGCTGGTAATGTTTATACCTTGGGAACATTTCGCTATACCGCAGATTTTGACCCATCTGTAAATACCTATAACATGACTTCAAACGGAGAAGGGGATATTTTTATTACCAAATTTGATGCAATCGGAAATTTCATCTGGGCGCTACAGCTTGGGGCGCAATACTATAACGACATCCCCGGAAATATTGCTTTTGATTCCAACGGCAATATAGTGGTTGCAGGTTCCTTCCAAGGCACAATTGATTTGGATCCGGGCGTGGGCGAACACATGGTAACCACGGAAGGCAAAGAAGCCTTTTTAGTGAAATTGGACACCAATGGCAATCTGCTATGGGCCACACATTGGGGCGGAAATGACTACTTGGCGCAAAATAACGTATATACAGTGGTTTTGGACGGGGCGGACAATATCATTATAGGCGGCGGCTTCTTTGGGACCAACGACCTTGATCCCGGAGCCGGAACATTTACCGTATCCGTGGCTTCCTATGAAGATGCCTACCTATCCAAATTGGATGCCAACGGCAATTTTTTATGGGCCATCACCATTGGGGGAGATAGTCCATGGAATGACCAAGTAAATGCAGTAGCTGTTGACGATTCGGGAAACATCACTTTTGGCGGGAAATTCTATGGAAATGTTCCCGCATATAATTTAACGGGCAATGGTAATTTCTATATAAAATTGGATGCTTCGGGCAATTTGGTCTGGTCAAAACAAACCACAGGGAGCGGCAGTATTTTAACGGTCACTTCCCTAAAGATCGATGCCGATAACAACACCTACATTACCGGCGGTTATTTGGGTACATGCGACTTTGACCCGGGCGCGGGCGTTTACAACCTTTCGAGCAGCGGCGGCTATATTGATATTTTTATTTTAAAACTGAACGCCGCGGGCGACTTTGTGTGGGCCACAGGTTTTGGCGGGGAAGATGGGCTGGACACTTCAAAATCCATTGAACTGGACGGCCAAGGCTATCTATATGTAACCGGCCATTATAAGGGAACCGCAGATTTTGCCCCGGGGACCGAGGAATTTTTGATGACGCCCATTGGCCATATTGATATGTTCCTCCTAAAACTTGATACCGATGGCAATTTTGAATACGCAAACACCTTTGGCAGCGCCCCCAATGGCGATACTATTGGCCACTCGGTACATGCACAGGGCAACGGAACTGTTTTTCTTACAGGTTCTTTTCAAAACACAACCGATTTTGATCCCAGCGGTGGCGTTTACAATTTAATTTCTACAGGAGGGGATAACTGTTTTATGCTAAAACTCAATGGCGATCCGCTGGGAATTACCAAAAACAACCTGTTGCCCATTTCCCTATATCCAAATCCGTCAAAGGGCAGCTTTACCGTCGATCTGGGCAAAGAATTTCAAAACGCGACTGTTGAAATCTCAAATATGATGGGGCAAATTATTTCTTCTGAAAAATACAGTTCCGTAAAAACAATAACGCAACAAATAAATGCTTCCGCGGGAATTTATTTCGTAAAAGTAAGTACGGCCAAAGAAGGATCGAACACATTAAGGATTATAAAACAATGATCGTTCAATAGCTTGTGAGGTTGAAACCAACCGGAATGCCTTCTGAAATATGGAGGCATTTTTTTGAAATCGAAACCAAAATTGAAATTGAAATTGAATCACCTCGTCACCCAACATCCCTCATGCCTCATACCTCAAACCTCATCCCTCACCCAGCACCCAGCACCCAGCACCCCCCACCCAACACCCAACACCCAACATTTTTTTGATGACTTTTCCCAACTTTCCCGATATACCTATATAATCCTTAAAAAACCAAATTATGAAAGCATCTATTACAATTTTCGCATTATTGCTGGGCCTATTTACGGCCCAAGCCCAAGACCCCGCCATTATTTGGCAAAAAACCATTGGCGGTAGCGACACCGATTTCTCGACCAATTTTGAAGCCACCACCGATGGCGGCTACATTTTGGGCGGGTATTCCACCAGCAACATTTCTGGCGAAAAAACCGAAAATAGCAACGGGGCCATCGACATCTGGATCGTAAAAATTGACGGCTCCGGCAACATACAATGGCAAAACACCATCGGGGGCAGTGGCGACGATTATCTTATTTCGCTTCAACAAACCTCAGACGGCGGTTATATTCTCGGTGCCGGTTCAGACTCAAACATTTCTGGCGACAAGACCGAAAATTCCCGTGGCGGTTTGGATTATTGGATCATAAAACTGGATGCCTCGGGCAATATTCTCTGGCAAAAAACCTATGGAGGCAACCAACCGGAGTTTGATACCTATATCGTAGAAACCACAGATGGTGGCTATTTTGTGGGCGGTTATTCCGATAGCGACGTAAACGGTGACAAAACAGACCCCACCAACGGGCAACGCGACTACTGGGCCCTAAAGCTGGACAGCAACGGAAACATTGTTTGGCAAAACAGCATAGGAGGCAGTTTGGTTGACCGTCCACAAGCAGCCTTTCAAACCACTGACGGAGGCTTTATAATCGGCGGATTTTCAAATTCCCCAAGCTCGGGCGACAAAACTGAAAACACACGCGGCGGCAACGATTACTGGATTGTAAAACTGGATGAAAACGGGGCGGTACAATGGGACCGCACCTATGGAGGAAATGACAGTGACGTGCTTCGCGATATGATACAACTGGCAAATGGCAGCTACTTTGTGGGCGGATATTCAAAATCAAATATTTCTGGAGACAAGACCGAAAACTCACAGGGCGATTACGATGCCTGGATCCTAAAGCTGGATAGCAGCGGCAATTTGGACTGGCAAAACACCATTGGCGGTAGCGGCATAGACTATCCGCGCGATGTAAAACAGCTTGCCGATGGCACCTATATGGTAGCCTGCTGGAGCAACAGCAACATCAGCGGCGACAAAACAGAGAATTCCAACGGAGGTTATGATTATTGGCTGCTAAGGCTCAATACCGCTGGAAATATCATATCCCAAAACTCCATTGGCGGGGCTGCCGATGAAAGCGGTTCCTACATCCTTCCCACTGCAGATGGCAATTTCGCCATGTTCTGCTCCTCAGACAGCAATATCTCTGGCGATAAAAGCGAAAACAGCAGAGGCCTTGATGATTATTGGGTTTTTAAGACCACCCCAACAATCCTCGGGATTTCAAAAAATACTTTTGGCCCAGCCATAAGCGCCTACCCAAACCCGACCAATGGCAGATTTACGATAAATCTGGGCGAAAGTTTTTCAGAAATAAATGTAACCATCAGCAATATGCTTGGGCAAGTGGTTTCAACTTCAACCTATAAAAACGCACAAAAATTAGACGTGGAAATAAACGGCACTGCAGGAATCTATCTCGCGACCGTAAAAACTTCCGAAGGAAAACAAGCTACCCTAAAAATAACAAAACAGTAATTTTTTTCATTTCAATTAGTTAATAAGATGGAAGCTCCCCTAAAAAGGAGCTTCTTTCATCAATAACACCCCGTTAATCCTGTTTCCTTTACTTCTGCCTCCCTTCAGTCTCTTTTCGTGTTTCCCTTTCAATCCTACATCAAAAAGCATAAAAATTCCTATCTTTCACAAAAGTTTGAAACCTAAAATCAATTCATAAAAAAATATACCTATGAAAAATTTAATCGCTCTTTTCGTCTTCGTTCTTCTCGCAGCCACTGTGCAAAGCCAATCCCTTACCCAAAAAGACGTTACCGGCACTTGGCTGGTTACGAACGTTGAAAACAGCAACAGCAACCCAAAAATGGCAGCGGCAATGGCCAACGCGGTGATTAACCTTTATGCCGATAACAGTTTTGAAATAAAGGAAAGACAGGCAAACGGCACTGCGTATTCATATACAACCTCCACGAATAAAAATGCAACCTGGAGTTTCAACCCAAGCACCCAGACCATCAGCACTACCCGTTCAAAAATGACGCTTCAAATTTCCAAAAGCGGCGACAAAACTTTTTTTACCGATACGGACAGCGGGCTGAAATTTGAAGTGATGAAACCTATATAAAACTATCCTATTAATTGTTAAAACCCATTGTGCCATCCCTAAGGATAGTAGGATGGGTTTCCTTTTTAACCAACTCCTATTCCCCGAAGTTTTTATAAAGAAAATCCTTCAATTACGGAAAACCGTAATACAAATTCCATTAAATTTCAGAAGTTTGGGAAATGATAAATTCAACCCATTAAAAAAACAAAACAACCAAGACTATGAATAAACACTACCTTCAATCGCAGCTTAAATCAACAGGCACAGCTTACCTGCTGTTCTTCTTTCTCTTTGCAACCCACTACGCCTATCTTGGCAAATGGGGGCTGCAATTTCTCTTTTGGTTCACCTTCGGCGGACTGGGCATTTGGTGGTTAATAGACCTTTTTACCATGTCCAGCAAAGTGAATGCGCACAACGCCGTAATCTTCCGCCAAATTGAGGAAATTGAAAAAAGGGAGCGCAATGACGATCAAGCCAGGCAATTGGCCATGCTTGCGGCCGTAAAGGGGAATTAACACACACTCCAAAACTCCACTTCGTTGTTATAGCCCAATGGGTTGGGGTTTTATTTTTAAGGAAGATTCCTTCTAATAAAAATGCTTTGGAAATAAAGTGTTTGCTTTATATTTGAAGTTAACTTTATTACACCATATTAGGCGAATAAACACCAGATGGTTTTTATATGCGTGTTGTGCAACATTTGAAAAAAATATGAAACAAACTTTTACCTTAATGATATTCTTATTCCTTATCAGTCTTTCATTTGGTCAAAACCTTGAAGATTTAGATAGCTATACAGTTGACGAATTTTATAAAAAAGTAGAACTTGACAGAGGAACACTTGATGAAGATGGAGACGAAATTGAATATATTTATGTGAAAACGGAATTAGAGAAGGGCGACTATAAAATTGACTTGACTGATGGAGATGGAGATTTATACGAGGTAAAAGACACAAATATTTTTATAAAATTTAATGGCTACTTTGGATATGCTGGTTACTCAACTGAATGTATTTTAAAAGTAGATTATTACTCATCAATAGTTTACAAATTAGAATAAAATAGGAATGAAAAAATACTTTATAATAATACTATTAGTTCCAACTTTAATGTTTTCTCAAAATGCTAAAGAAATTGCAAAAATGTGTATGGCTTCCACAGTTTCACTTGTTATGGAAGACAACTTTAAACAACCTTTATCTTTAGGCTCTGGATTTATTGTTGATAATGGTAAAGTAATCACCAACCTACACGTAATAGAAAATGCAAAATATGGTTACGTAACTATTAATGGAGAATCAAAAAAGCATAATATTGAGGGATATTTAGCTATTGATAAAACTAATGATTTAGCATTATTATCAGTTCCAACCTTAATAGGTAATTCAATTGAAATAAACGATAATAATCCAGAAATTGGAGAGAAGATTTATGCCATTGGTAATCCAAAAGGTTTGTCAGGAACAATATCAGAAGGAATTATAAGCGGAATTAGAACTTTTGACAATGAAGAACTTATCCAAATAACAGCACCTATTTCGCCTGGAAGTAGTGGCGGACCAGTAATAAATAATAATGGTCAATTAATTGGAGTTTCGGTTGGAACTTTAGATGCTGGACAGAATTTGAATTTCGCAATTCCTACAAAATATGTTACAAAATTAATTCAACAAACCAAAACCCAATTAACCCAATTAAATATTAAGTCTGTTCCGAAAAAAGATAGTGAGAGTAATTTGGGAAAAGGAATTAAGGAAGGACTGGAGATTATAAACATAGAATGGAATGCAATTGACTACTCAATTCCGGCAGAATATCGCTCGAAAGAAAGAGAATTAGAGGGCTTTTCTATCAAAAACAACTTGCCTTATGAAATAACTAAAGTAACATTGCTGTTTATTTTAAGAAATGCACAAGGTCAACCAATTGATGCTTTTGAATATAGTCCATATATAAGTTATGGCGATTACATAAAACCATTTCTCGCAAAATATATTGAGGCAGGTTTTGGAAGTTCAATCGGAAGAGAAAGAGTAAGCAAAAGAAAAAGTGGAGAAAAACTTGAAATTAGAATATTAGACTTCTCAATTAAAGAATAAAAAACGTTGCACAACAATGGCTCCTATGAAAAGCACTAATCCCGTTCTTCAAAAATAATATTTTTATTTTAATTATCTCATAATGATTATTTTGGGGTGTTGGAATGTTGATAATTCCGAAGGATTATCAGTATTTCAATACCATATAACTTGCTCCGCATCCTATATGTGGTCCATTGTCCAGCGCGGCCAGCAGTCCCGATAGCTATCGGGATATGATTATAAGTTATAATAAACCTGGCCACTTGCTATAAAGATGTGATTCCTATTTTTTGGATCTCCGATGGCCTCTCCCCAGCTAGCGCACGTTTGCAACGTGTGTCCACAAAAGAAATCCCCTACTTTTAAGTAAGCAATTTTTTCCATCCGCATATTTTACAACCCCAACTATCCACTATAAATTATGCATTAAACCCCAAAAACCCTGTAACAATCTGAAAGAAATAGCGTTATATAGATTCATCAACCTGCCTGCCAGAAGGTAGGTCTAAAAAAACCTTATGCTACAACGCTTTTTCATCTTCTGCTCCGGCGCGGATACCGCCATCCTTGACGAATGTTCACCCGGCGAACGCACCAAATACGCCGGTATTGGCGCCACCGTATTCTTTACCGCCGTTATGGCCACTATTGCCGCCGCCTATGCGCTTTACACGGTTTTCGACAATTACTTTTCCGCTATTTTCTTCGGAATTATTTGGGGATTGCTCATCTTCAACCTCGACAGGTTCATCGTTTCCACCATCAAAAAACGCAACAACTTCTTTGATGAATTGATACAGGCCTCCCCGCGAATTGCCTTGGCAATAATCATCGCCATCGTGATCTCAAAACCCTTGGAAATGAAGATTTTCGAAAAGGAAATCAACCAAGTTTTGCTCACCGAGAAGAATGAAATGACCCTCGCCAACAAAGACCAGTTGGCATTGCAATACACCCCTTCCGTAAAAGCCTTGGAAACCGAAATTGAAGGTTTAAAAAACGAGATAACCACAAAAGAAGCCGAAGTAAACGCCCTTTACGAAACCTACATTGCCGAAGCCGAAGGCCGCAAAGGCACGGAACTAATAGGCAAAGGACCCGTTTACAAAGAAAAGCGCGAAAAACACGATGCAGAGCTCGCTGCATTGGCAGAGCTAAAGAAAACAAACGCCGAAAAGATTGCTGCAGCCGAAGCCCAAATAGCAACCTTAGCCACCGAATACCAAACAAAAGTGGCAGAAACCCAACCCGTAATTGACGGTTTTGATGGGTTAATGGCACGTGTAAATGCGTTGAATAAACTTCCACTGTTGCCTTCGTTGTTTATCTTTTTGCTGTTCCTCGCAATAGAAACTTCTCCTATTTTCGCAAAACTTTTGTCCCCAAAAGGCGCGTATGACTTAAAGTTGGAAGAACAGGAAAGCGCATTAAAGTCCTGGGTTGTCCAACAGAAAACACAACGCGACATAGTAGTAACCACAGACCGCGACATCAACAACAGGGTGTATGCAGACATCGCCGAGGAGCAGGAACTTTACGATTACAAGCGAAAAAAGGCAAGAGAGCTGATGCAGATGCAGGCCGATGCCTTTTACAAAAAACAGAAAAGCGTGCTGTAAAGCCCCCTAACCCCCGAAGGGGGAACTTTTCTTTAGGCTCAAAACTGTGTTATTTTAAATAATTTAATGGCTCCTCCCCTGATAGGGGGAGGTGGCATTTCATTTTGCCAAAAAGCAAAATGAAATGACGGAGGGGGTACAAGTTTAAACCCCTTCTCAATTTACCATTTTCTTAATTGTCCTACAATTATCCTTAATTGCCGCCAGATTTATCTGGGGGAACAATTAATATGGGATTTTGGGAAGGGCTTTAGCCCAACATTCAGTAATTTTGAAATAATATTTTTCCGGTAAACTATGTCCAAAACCACCCCAGACCAAGCATCAAAAATCGCCAAAGACCATTATAATATTTCAGCCGAAGCCTCAAATCTTGACGGCTACGTTGACGAAAATTTTCTTTTAAAAACAGTTTCAGATGAAAAATTCCTTCTGAAAATTTCTTCCGAAGAAAATGGCGAGCAACTAAATTTTCAAGTAGCGATACTAAAGCATCTTTCAACAAAAAGTTTAGATACTTCCCTTTCCAAAGTTATTCCAAATAAAGAAGGAAACCTGCTTACAGAACTTCCAAACAACAAAACCGCCAGCGTATTAACCTGGCTACCCGGCAGGCTTTGGGCAACGGTAAACCCAAAAACCGAATCTTTGCGAAATAGTTTGGGCGAGGCCGTCGGAAGTTTGACAAACGCATTGCAGGATTTTAACCATCCCGCCGCCCAAAGAAAGCTGGATTGGGATCTGGCAAATACAGCATGGACCTCAGAACACAGCAATCGATTTTCTGGAAGGCAAAAGGAAATCGTACAGCATTTCCAAAATCGTTTTGTGGAAATTCAAAAGGAATACAGAACCCTTCCCAAAAGCATCGTCCACGCCGATGTGAACGATTATAACATTTTGGTCTCCGACGATCTGCGAAACCCGAAAGTAACGGCGCTGATTGACTTTGGCGATGCGGTTTTTACCCAGACCGTCAACGACCTCGCCATAGTTTTGGCGTATGCCGCCATGAACCTTCCCGACCCGCTTACAGCAGCTTTGGAAGTTGTAAAAGGGTATAACAAACACTACAAACTATCGGAAAACGAACTGCAATGTTTATATACTTTGGTCGGAATGCGCCTCGTTACAACCGTTACGAGCGCCTCCCTTAAAAAAGAGGAATTTCCAAACGAGGAATATTTCGTAATCAGCGAAAAACCTGCTTGGGAATTGCTGGAGAAATGGTTCAACGTGAACGAAAATTTTGCCTATTATTCCTTCCGAAACGCTTGTGGATATTCCGCACATCCCCTGCAAAAGAAGTTCGAAAACTGGGCAAAAAACAATCGGGTTCCGTTAAAAACGATGTTCCCAAGCCTCGCTTCAAAAAAAATAACAAATCTCGATATGAGCGTTGGCAGTACTTTGCTCGGAAATCCTTCTGAATATAACGATACGGAGGTTTCAGAATTCAAACTGAAACAATTCCGAAAACACCATCCCAAAACCCTACTGCTGAACGGTTATTTGGAAACACGTCCTTTTTACACCACCGAAGCTTTTAAAAGCGAAGGCAACAACGGCCCGCAATACCGAACCGTCCACTTGGGAACCGATTTTTGGATACCGGCCAAAACCCCCGTCCACGCACCCTTTGATGGAAAAGTGAGAATAATCCATCACAACAATTACGATAAGGATTACGGCCCGATGCTCATCCTGGAGCACACTTTTAAAGGCGGAAAATTCTACTCGCTCTACGGCCATTTGTCGCTAATGTCGTTGGAAATTTTAAAAGTGGGGCAAAAGGTAAAACAGGGCGACCGCATCGCTTACATCGGCAAACCATCTGAAAATGGCAATTGGGCACCGCATCTTCACTTTCAATTGGTTTTGGATCTGTTGGGCAATAACGAAAATTTCAACGGAGTTGCATTGCCTTCAAAAGTTGAAATTTGGAAAAGCATTTGCCCAAACCCAAATTTTATTTTTGAAGAGGAATTGGAAACCGCCGAAACAAAGAATTCGGAAGAAAAAATGATTCGTTTCAGAAAAGAACACCTCGGGAAAGGCTTGAGTCTTTCCTATGAAAAACCGTTGCACATCGTGCGCGGCGAAGGTGTTTATTTAATTGATATTGAAGGCCGAAAATATCTGGATACCGTAAACAACGTAAACCACGTGGGCCATCAGCACCCAAAAGTGGTTGCCGCAGGACAACGGCAAATGGCGGTTTTGAATACGAATACGCGCTATCTGCACGAAGAAATTATCGCCTATGCCGAAGCATTGCTGAAAAAACTACCGCCGCATTTATCGGTTATTCACATTGTAAATTCGGGCAGCGAGGCCAACGAACTTGCGCTGCGAATGGCAAAAACCGTAACGGGCAACAAGGATATTCTGGCGATTGAAGTAGGCTACCACGGGAACACAAACGCGGTAATGGACGTGAGCTCCTATAAATTTGAAGGCAAAGGCGGTTTCCCAAAACCTGGGACAACGCACATTTTGCCGTTGCCGGATTCCTTCCGAGGAAAATATTCCGGAGAAAATTGTGGGATTGATTATGCCAATCACGCCGCGGAAATCATTCAAAATTTAAAATCTGAAGGAAAAGAAATCGCAGGGTTTATCGGTGAAACTATGATTAGTTGTGGCGGACAAATTGTTCCCCCGAAAAACTATTTCAAGGAAGTTTACAAGCAGGTTCGCGAAGCGGGCGGTATCTGCATTGCCGATGAAGTACAAACTGGTTTTGGCCGCATGGGGAAAACCTTTTGGGCGTTCGAACTTTACGACGTACAGCCGGATATTGTAACGATGGGCAAACCTGCTGGAAACGGGCATCCGCTTGCCGTAGTTGCTTGCACCAAAGAAATTGCCGAAAAATTCAACACGGGAATGGAGTATTTCAACACCTTTGGCGGGAATCCCGTTTCCTGCGCCATTGGAAGGACGGTTTTGGAGGTTATTGAAGAAGAAAACCTGCAGCAAAATGCTTTGGAAGTTGGGGGCTTTTTAATTGCCGAATTGAAAACACTTCAAAAGCAATTCCCAATTATTGGCGACGTACGCGGTGAGGGGTTGTTTTTGGGGTTTGAATTGAATGATTCCAATAAAAATCCACTGCCCGAACACGCTTCCTATCTGGCAAATAGAATGAAACAACTCGGTATTTTGATGAGCATTGACGGCCCCGACCACAACGTTCTAAAAATAAAACCCCCAATGGTTTTCAGCAAAGAGCATGCGGAAGAGCTTCTCTTTAGACTGAAAATTGTTTTTGGGGAAGATTTTATGTTGAAATTTTAAAGAAACTCCGTGCTCTCTGCGCCTTTGTGGTAAAATTTCCACCGCAGAGGCGCAGAGGACGCAAAGCAAAAACCATCTATTATGAAAAAACTACTTATAATTTTATGTTTTCTTACAACACTAAATGTAATTTCCCAAACCGAAGCCGCCGATAAAGAAGCAATCCTATCCGTATTGAAAACACAGGAAAACGCTTGGAACAACAACGACCTCGAAGGTTTTATGCAAGGTTATTGGAAAAGCGATTCCCTGAAATTCTACGGCAGCAAAGGAGTTACAAGCGGCTGGCAAAAAACGCTGGAAAATTACAAAAAAGGCTATCCTTCAAAGGAATATACCGGGACGTTGAGTTTTACAATTGAGGCAATCACCAAAATTGAAGCCAATTCGTATTACGTAATGGGCCAATTCCATTTGGTTCGCGCTGCGGGAAATGCGAACGGAGTCTTCCTTATTATTTTTAGGAAGATTGAAGGCGAATGGAAGATTATTGCAGATTTGAGTTGTTAATTTCCTTTAATGCGCGTCCAAAGATCGCCCAATAATTTTTTGGCATCGCGGGTATCTTTTTCCTCTTCGGTAACGGTTACCTCGTTTCCGGTTTTTTCGATTAGAAAGCTGAAGGCATACTTTTCCGCTTGCGGATCAACGCTCATCATCCCGAAACGCAAATCGTTTAAATAAATTCCCTCTTCCTTTTCAGAAACCGTGTACCAACCCTGGGTGATTTTTATAAGGCGTTGCACTTTGTCGTATTCCGCTAAATCGCCAAGGGCTTCGTGATTCTTCGGATGCGGATAAAACCGAATGGGTTTTGTATCAAAAAAAGAATAATCGCCTATCAAAAAAGCATCGTCGGTTTCCACATTTGCGGTCCATAAAATCGTGTTCAGCGGGCTGGGTTTTGTTTCCAAAGCGGAATAGGCAATCTTTTGCTTTTTCAGAGCGGATTCAAATTTTGAATAGGTGATTCCCTTCAGAACTATCGTAAGCAACATATAGGCACTGCTCACGATCAATCCCAGATTATTGAATTTCCTTCTTTTGATGCTTCCCCTTTTTTGAAGCATCGCCAATATCAGAAACACCAAAAACGGCAGCGTATAAAGCGGATCGATTACAAAAATATTCTTATACGCCAAGCGAATATCCAACGGCCAAAAAAGTTGCGTGCCCCAAGTAGTATGCGCGTCGAGCAACGGATGTGTAACGAAACACAGAAACCAAAACCACGACCATTCCTTTAAACTCGCCCGTTTATCCCAAAGGGAAAGCAGCCATCCAAAAAGCAGACCGAAAACCACTGCAAAAACAATGGAATGCGTAAACCCACGATGGATTTCCAAAGCGGTAACAGTATCGGTGAAATGGCTTGAAAGCACGTCCAAATCTGGAATTGTTCCAGCAATCGCGCCCAAGGCCATGGCTTTGTTACCGATCTTTTTGCCCAAGACCGCTTCGCCCACGGCAGCACCCAAAACTATTTGTGTTACTGAATCCATTAAAAGCTAATATTTACAATAGCCAAGCCGCGAAAATACACCCTTCTTCAATATAAAAAAAGGATGCTTTTTTTAAAACATCCTTTTCTAAAAAAGTATAATTTGTGAAGTTTTATTTTGAAAGTTCCGCCACTAAAGTATAGGCAGCATCACCGTGAATTCCCGTAAAATATTTGCCCCATTTTTTCCCACGCTGTTTTCCGGTATCTCCCGGCCAGGCTTGGTCAATCAATTCACTGTTTTTATCAAACATCTTTTCCATGTCGCACATAGAATCTACGAAAAATGCTTCAATAAATTCGGTTTTGTCGCTTCCCCAAGCGTGAACATTGGGATAGTAGCCTTTTATGTATTCGTTTTTTGAAAGGACTTTTGCGAAATTTTCGGCCCGCATTTCGTTAAATTCCTTTTGGGAACCATCCTCTGGAAAGGTAAAATGGGTCTTGCGAACGTAAAGCACTAAATCTTTTGTGTTATCCTGCGGTATTAACTTGGCGCCATCAATGGGAGCATAAATTTCGTCGGAGTGGTATATTGCCATATAACTGTCGCGATTTTTAAAAAATTTCCCTCTGGCCGTTTCGTCGGGCCAAGCCTGTTTGGCAAGCTCTTCGGCGCGTTCGGCAGCTTTTTCCATAGCTTCCCAGGATGGATAGGTCTGTACGTAAAGCACTTCGGAATTGTCCGGAGAAAAAAGGTGGGTGTAATAGGACGCCGAAATAATGTATTGGTTCTTGCTGACCACTTTTTGCAAATATTCCTTTTCTATAGCCTTCCAAGCATCCATGCTGAAATCGTCTTTATCCATGTTCCAGTGCATTGTAGTAACTGACAGGTATTTAGGCCGTTCCGCCTCATTCTGGGCGAACACACTAAAATTCAACAGAAACATAATTGATGCCATTGCAATAAACTTAAGGTTGGTGGTTGTTTTCATCTGTATATAATATTTGTTAAATAGGAAGAGCCAGCCTGCCGCACTGGCAGGGAATGCCCTACTGTACATCTTCCGTTGATTAATAATTGGTTCTTGGGCATTTCATAATTCCATAAAATTAAATTAGTATAAATGTTAAAATTGATTACTGTTTTAATCTTTGGGACAAAGTGAGGATAGTAAAAAAGCTAAAGTGAAGAATCCATAAGGAATAAAGCTTTTTTAAAAGTAAAGAAAAAATAATTATAAATGACTGTTTTTCTGATAATTATAAAATCAATCTACAATTTGCATTTTTTTCAGCAGAAAAGAGGCGTTCATATTTTGGCAAATTCCGGGTTTGAAGGTGTAGTCGAAAAAGAGTTCGTCGTTTTCTATTCGCGCATCGAAGAAATAATTTTTTACTTCGGGAAGTTCTTCCGCGGCAGCGCACAGACTTAAATCGTGGGTGGCGATGATTCCCGTGGAATTGCTGGCAACGAGTTTTTCCACAAATTTTCGGGAGCCGATAGCCTTGTCGGTGCTGTTTGTACCTTTCAGAATTTCATCGAGAATGATAAAATAACGGTCTGTTTTTATTTCGTCAACAATAAATTTCAGACGTTTCAATTCGCTGAAAAAGTAGGATTCGTCATCTGTCAAGCTATCGGTACTTCTCATGCTTGTAATGAGTTTTATGGGGTTGTATTCCGCCTTTTCGGCACAAACGGGTAAGCCAATATTTCCCATGACAATCTGAAGGGAAACGGTTCTTAAAAAAGTACTTTTCCCCGCCATATTCGCTCCCGTAACGATAAAGAATTCTTCGGAATTTATCTGGAAATCATTCCGCACCATCGTTGCTTCTTTCAACAATGGATGCCCGGCACCTTTCACTTTAAGGACGGGAATATCATCATTTATCTTTGGAAACACATAGTTGGGATGATTAAAGCTGAAATTTCCCAAACTGTTGTATGAGTCAAAAAAAGTAATCACGTCAAACCACACGGCAACGCTTTCTTTATGCGTTTCAATCCAAGCTTCAATGTTGTGGCTTTGCCGAAGATCGCGAAGCATAAAACCATTGGCAATAATACCAATGAGCATATTGCTGCGTTGGTCCAAAGCGTCCAAATGCTTGGCAAAATTCTTCAAAATAGCCGAAGCTTTTATTTCAGCATTAACCACTGAATTCCTTTTTTCCGAAAGCAATTCTGAAGAAAAATCCTGCTTTTCAATCTCCAGGATCAATTTGTGAAACTGCTCAAAAGTGCTTTGAATTTTTGACGTATGCGAAGAAAGATCGTTTACCTTTTTTAAATATTTTCCAGAGATTGCCAGCCCCAAAAAGAACCAGCCCGCAGTGGCGTAGCCCGAAACCAAATCAAGGTAGTTCAAGACAATCAATCCAACGGAAATAACCGAAAATACGAATGAAACCGGTTTGATCCATTTCGGGACAAAGGTTTTATAATTTTTTAGCCACGTGGTTACTTCGGTTGTGGATACTTCTGTTTTAACCAAGGAAGCAATTGCTGAAAACTGTTGTCGCCATTTGGGCATCAGCGCCAACTCATTAACGGCTTCTTGTTTTTTTGGAATCGCGTGGATTGCATTTTCAGTGAAAATCTTCGCCAAAAGATTGGCTCCGCTTTCCAAGGCAGTTCTGTTCACATATTGAAAAAAGGAACCACGCCCGAAAAGATCGATATCCTGACTGTAAAAATGGAGCGGATCCTTATATTTTTCGCCGGAAGGCAAATGATGGAAAACACGGTTCAGGACGTCTAGCTCAGTTTCATTTTGTTCAATCAACTTCCTTTTCAAATCCCGTTCATATTGCAAACCATTGTGTTTTGAAACCAAATAAACAAATGCCACAATTGCCGCCAAGATAATAACGACCAAAATTTTCACATTTCCGAAGCTATAGCCACTGGCAGGCAGGAAAAAGTAAACCCCAATACAGGCCAGCAAAAACACTACAAGCCTAATAGTGCTCGAAATCACGAGTTTTTGCTTTATTTTTTGAAGTTCCTCGGAATGGATTTCAATCTGTAATTTGTAAAAATCGAAAGGGTTGGGCATAGTTTTAAGTTAAACCTTTATGATAACCCTCGCAGGTCTTTGAGACCTGCGAGGTTTTTGGCTCTTTAGGATTTTTTCAGTTCTGCTTGTAGTTTTTTGGTAAGACTTTTTACCACCAATTCATAGGAGTGGTCTATCAATTCCAAAACCAGTTCGGGCGGTAAATTCCTTTCCAATTGTACGGTATTCCAGTGGACTTTGCTCATGTGATACCCGGGAAGTATCAATCCGTCATACGTTTCGCGAAGCTCGATGGCCCGTTCGGGATCACACTTTAAGTTTGCGGTTGCGGGATGTGTTTCCAAGCCTGTGAGGGCAAACATTTTGCCCATTACCTTAAAAACGAGGGTTTCTTCCCCAAAAGGGAAGGATTCGGTAACCCCTTTTTTTGAAATGCAATAATTTCGAAATTCCTCAATGTTCATTTTTCCTATTTATGCCTACAAGGTCTTTGGGCCCTGCAGCAAGTTTCAGTTTATCCTATACCCCAAGGCAGGCTTTCCGTCAAAATAGACGAGCAAGGTTTTTGCCCCGATGGTCAAAGGCACGTTAAATTTTATGCCGTTCGTTTCCCGTTCAATTTCTTCCACGGAAATTATCTCGGTTCCATAAGAATATGCAATTTTTTCAGGGTTTGTGTTTTTGACGGAGAACAGAATGGCGTCAAAATATTCATCTTCAAAAAGAACGCCCTTTGTCGGGAATTCAATATCCTTTGGCAACAGATTTTTCTCAATAATCAACGGCAGTTCCGAAAATTGGCTTTTGCTCAGCTTTTCATCCAAAAAGGCATCCTCAAACATATCGGGATAATGCGTTTTAATAAAAAGCTCGGGAGGTGTTTCAAAATAAAAATAGCTCGGTTCCGCAATAAATTTGCCATTGTATTTTCCAGCGCCCCAAGTGGCATCAAAAAGATAGGACTTACCGTCAATCGTGGCTACATTCCACATATGGATTCGTTTAAAAGGCCTTCCAATATCTGGAAAATTGGATTTTATATCGCCGCGTACCAAGTAGTTTTTTATTCCCTGCAGCTCGCACAGTTTTTCAAAAAGCATGGCATAGCCTTCACAAACGGCGACGCCATTTTGGAGGGTTCGCTGAATGATCTTTGCTCGAAGCTTTTCGTCCTTTTCGTTTCGTTCGCGATAGTTTGTAAAGGTGTAATCAAACCGTTTGTACTCGTCGGGATCGTATGCAATGTTTTGGATGATCCACGTGTAGATTGCCCTCACTTTATCCTTTTCCGAAGCAAAATCGCGGGCGATGAATTTTGAAAGTTTCTCCGGATTTTCAAAAGTGTTCGGATACATTGAAATTATGGCGTCCGCCCGTTCATAATCTTGGGCAAAAATTTTTGTGCCAATCAATATTATAAAAAGGAACGGAAATACCCTCTTGCCCCCCTCAAGGGGAGATTTTTTAAAGAAACCTAAAAAAAATTGGAGCGGTAAGAATTTCATTTTTTTGAGGCTATCTTTTTTGGGGTTTCCTGCACCAGCAGCGAGGTGTAATCCAGTTTCCAATTAATGGTTTCCACCAGCTTTTCCATTAGCTGGATGGTTTCCAAGGCTTGTTTGGAGGCTTCGTCAAAAAGGCCGCTTTCGGGAATCTTGTCAACGATGTGCTTTTTGGCTTCTTGGTTTATTTCGGTAAGATCTGTTGCCGTGAAGGGGTTTGCCCAACCCTCGCGTTTGTCGTAATATTTAAAATCGGTTTCAATGGTGAGCAGTTCGGGTTGCGGGAAATTGGTTAAAATAATAGTCTTGGTTTTGGTGTCCGCGTGCATTTTCACTTTTGTAAGGTCGAAACCAATATGTGCCTTGGCCTCAATCAGAATCAAGGCTTTCTTTTTCCCCAAAATCAAGTTCAGCCACTTGTCCTTTACACTTTCATAATGGAAGATTTCAGAAAAATCGCCTTCCACGGTAATGAATTTACACACGCTGCGGATTTTTTCCATCAAAATAACGGACTGTGTATTTACCTTTTCTTTTTTTCCGCCGCCAAAACGCGCGAAAAGGAAATAAGCCACAATGGCGCCCACGGCCAAACCTATAAATAGATATTCCATAATATTATTTTCCGATGCTTCCCAAATGTGTGTTTTTAAAACTGTCCGGATATTTCAATCCGTAGCCAAAAATTCTGTCGAAGGAAGCGTGTGAGAACAAAATTACGCCTATTAAAATTAACAGAGAATTGTTCAGATAAAATCCTGTTAAACCTATGGCAATCGCGACTGCTTTGTGATGAAAAACATTGTACGTGAAGGCGCCAATTTTTGAATTGACCAAATATCCGATCATTCCAATATCTGGGGTAAGCAACAATGCGGGGAACCACCACCAAGCATAGTCTAATTGTGAAAAGAGAAAAATTCCGAGGATAAATTGGGCCAATTCCTCAATTTTTAAAGTTGTCTTCATTTTATAAAATTTTATAGAGAACCGGTTTGCTGGGCGCGGCATCGTTTTCAAAGGAAGCCATCTGTAAATTGAGCAGATAGCTGCCGTCTTCAACGGAATCGGGAACGTAAATCAACTCGGTAATCGTGCAATCCGCTCGTGGGTTTTGTGGAAAATTCCAAAAAGCCTTGTGTGCCAAAAGTTTACCTTCGTCCTTTTCTTTATCAACGGAAGGAAGATCGATCAACAAATGTTTCACGCCGATTTCCCGTAAAAACAACGCCGCTTTTTCGTGAAGAAATGGCCAATTGGTATCGGACCAGTGCTTTGATCTTTTGATTGAAGAATTTGGAAGAGTTCTAATTACAATCGCTTCGGGCGTTTTTCCTTTTAAGGCTTTGGAAATGCTTTCTTCGGAAATAATTTCGTCCGCACCCCCCGCCCTCTCCATAGGAGCGGGAGCTTTGGGTTTTATTGAAATTACTTCTGCCAAAAAGAAAAAGGTTTTTAAGGCTTCGTTTACCGAATGAAATTCTTTTGAAATATGTCCAAAACACTCCGTATGTGTACCGTGGGCGTGCGGATTGAAAAACACATTGTTGAAATTTACCGAAGCACCTTCCGAAACCTTACCCGTCCAATCGCCCATTTTTACGGGCTCAATTATCGGTTGGTTTTGATACCACGCCAACGGATTTTCTTCCGAAGCCTGAAGAGGAATTGAAATATCCAGCGGTTTGGAAAGATCGATGTTAATTGATTTTCCTTTATGTTCAATTGTAGTTTTCATTCGCAAATTTTGAAAAAATAAAGATACGACATTCCCAGACCTAACAGGTCTTTAAGACCTGTTAGGTCTCAAACGAAAAACAAATCTGCCGCGATCCCATCGCTCAAAAATTTTCCTTTTTTTGAAATTTTCAGCGTACCGTTTTCGAGGATTAAAAGGTTGTTTTTTATAGGGTTTTCGGCTTGTTTCAACAGGTATTCCAAATAATTTTTTCCGAAATCCCTTTCAACCTTTTCCAAGGAAACACCTTTTTTGGTACGCAATCCCGTCATTATATATTCATTGTATTTGTCCTCTTTTGAAAGAATTTCAATTTCGGAAGGAAGAATTCCGTCTTCAATACTTTTTATATATTTTGTGTTGTTTGCCACATTCCAGCTTCTACTTTTTCCGTCATAACTGTGCGCTGACGGCCCGATGCCCAAATACGGCTTGCCTTCCCAATAGGCGGTATTGTTTCGCGAATGGAAACCGGGTTTTCCAAAATTTGAAAACTCATAGTTCTCCAACCCGGCTTTTTCGGTTTCGGAAAGTAAAATTTCGTAATGCTGTTTAGCTACTTCCTCATCCACGGGCGGCACGATTCCTTTTTCGATGAATTTTTTTAAGGCGGTTTTCGGCTCTACCGTCAAGGCATAACACGAAAGATGCGGCACATCAAGACTTAAGGCAATTTCAAGATTCTTTTTCCACCGCTCGTTGCCCATTCCGGGAATGCCGTAAATTAAATCGATACTGATGTTTTCAAAATATTGCTTTGCTTCCTTTATACACTCCAAAGCTTCGGAAGCGTTGTGGGCACGGTTCATCAGCTTTAAATCTTCTTCAAAAAAGGATTGGATGCCGATGGATAGACGGTTAATCCCCGCCCCGGCGGGCAGGCGTGAATTCGTTAATTCGTTAATTCGGGTCGC
The DNA here is from genome assembly GCF_028561335.1 of Aequorivita todarodis. Taxonomy (GTDB): domain Bacteria; phylum Bacteroidota; class Bacteroidia; order Flavobacteriales; family Flavobacteriaceae; genus Aequorivita; species Aequorivita todarodis. The sequence goes on from NZ_JAQQTG010000043.1 coordinate 40,936, forward strand.
GGTTAAATCATCCGGGTTGGCTTCGAGGGTGATTTCTGCATTTTCTGAAACCTTAAAATTTGAATAAATAGTTTCAAAAATCTGTTGCAATTCTTCGGAAGAAAGCAAACTGGGCGTGCCGCCTCCAAAGTAGATGGTTTCAACTTCGCTCCCCATTTCCTCCTTCCGAAGTACCAATTCCTTGCAAAGCGCATTCACCAATTCACTTTTTTTCTTCAAGGAAGTGGAAAAATGAAAATCGCAATAATGGCACGCCTGTTTGCAAAAAGGGATATGGATATACAAGCCGCCCCCGCCCCCAAAGGGGGAGCTTTTATCGGTTTCGGCAATAGGCTTTTGTTTAAAAATCAACGCTTTATGGAATTTAAAAAACTATTTCTTTTTGCGTAAATCCACGTTCAGCACTCCCCCTTTGGGGGTTGGGGGGCTATTCTGTTTCACAAAAGCTGCCCAACCCGTGTAGCTTTTCCCGGTCTCAATTTTTCCGGAATTGTAAAAATGGCAAACGGCAGCCGCCAAACCGTCGGTACTGTCGAGGTTTTTTGGCAATTCTTTCAACTGTAAAAGGCCCTGCAACATTTTCGCAACCTGTTCCTTACTGGCGTTTCCGTTGCCCGTAATGGCCATTTTTATTTTTTTTGGGGAATATTCGGTTATGGGAATTTGCCGCGAAAGTCCCGCTGCCATTGCTACGCCCTGTGCTCTACCGAGTTTTAACATGGATTGAACATTCTTTCCGAAGAAGGGTGCCTCAATGGCAATTTCGTCGGGATTGTGGGTATCAATTAGCTCCACGGTACGCTCAAAAATTAATTTCAGTTTTAGGTAATGGTCATCATATTTTTTTAGTTGCAGCTCGTTCAGTTGCATAAACTGCATCTGTTTGCCCACCACTTTTATAAGGCCGAAACCCATAATGGTGGTTCCGGGGTCAATTCCTAAAATTATTTTTTCTGTTTCGGTTTTCATACTCATGGGATTCCCGCTTTCGGGGGAATTAGTATTTTAGCAACATGATTGCCATCTCCCACAAAACTAAACAATATCTGCTCGTCACCGCCAAGGTTTTGATTATTGGGTTGACTTTTGGGTATATTTTTTATAAAATCAGCTATACTAAATCGTTGGGTTTCTCAGAGTTTAAAGCTACAATCGCCGCTCAGGCCAGCGTTTCGGGGTATTTACTTTTGCTCTTTTTGGTTTTGGCCGCTGCAAATTGGTACTTTGAAATCCTGAAATGGCAAAGTTTGGTTTCCGTAATCCAAAAAATGAATTTCCAAACGGCAATGAAGCAAAGCCTTGCATCACTAACGGTTTCATTGGCAACGCCCAACCGGATTGGCGAATATGGCGCGAAGGCCCTATTTTTTGAAAATTCAAAACGGAAAAAGGTTTTGTTGCTCAATTTCTTTTCCAGCGGGTCACAAATGCTTGTCACAACACTTTTTGGAATACTTGGGCTGCTGTACTTTCTTCGAAATTTCAACGTGGCCTATTCCGTGAAAACGCTCTGTTATTTTGGGATTGGAGTGATTTTGCTTTTCGCAATCGGTTATTATTTTAAAGAAAAGGAATTGCTGATGAAGGGATTTTCCTTTTCAAAAGTATTCCAATTTTTCAAACAGATTCCTTTTCGAATAAAACGAAACGTGCTGCTGTTTTCCATGTTTCGCTACATAATTTTCAGCGGCATGTTTTATGGATTGTTGCAATTTTTTGGTGCCGAAATCGCTTTTTTTGACGCCATGCTCCTCATTTTCACCATGTATTTTCTCGTTTCAATAGTCCCAACGTTTTTCATTTTTGACGTTGTAATCCGCGGAGGCGTTGCCGTTTGGCTGTTTTCATTTGTAAACGTTTCTGAATTTGCCGTTTTGGCAACCGTACTCACAATTTGGATTTTCAACTTTGTGCTTCCGGCGCTTTTGGGAAGTTTTTATGTGCTCACCTATCAACCTACCACCCGATGATCCTGGGCTTTTTTATTCTTTTCGCCATATACTTTTACAGTATGGTTTTTATAGTTTTGGGCTATAGAAATGTTCGCTTTTTTTCTTCCTCCGAAATGGCGGACAAGCCCAAAGAAATAAGACCCGCAACCCGTTTCAGTGTTGTAATTCCTTTTAGAAATGAAGCAGAGAATCTTCCAAATCTTTTGAAAACCATACATGGATTGAAATATCCTTCGGAAATGTTTGAGCTTATTTTTGTGAACGATGCTTCCGAAGATATTTCCGAAGCAATTATTTCCGAAGCGATGGAAAAGAGCAGGTTTTCAATAAAACTGATCCAAAACGAACGCATCTCCAATTCCCCAAAAAAGGATGCCATTTCCAAAGCAATCAAAAACTCAGACTATGAATGGATTGTAACTACCGACGCAGATTGTGAGCTTCCGAAAAACTTGTTGAAAACTTTGGATGGTTTTATTCAAAAAAGTAATCCCGTAATGGTCTGCGGGCCCGTTATTTATAAGTCCAACGGAAGTTTTATCGAAAATTTCCAGCAATTGGACGGTTTGAGCCTGCAGGCGGTGACCATTGGCAGTTTTGGACTGAACAATCCGCTGCTCTGCAACGGTGCCAATCTGGCCTATAAAAAGGAGGCTTTTCTAAAAGTGAACGGTTTTTCGGGCAATGACCACCTTGCCAGCGGCGATGATATTTTTCTGTTTGAAAAGTTGAAAAAAGCATTTCCGAAACGGGTGCGATTTTTAAAGTCAGAAGAGGCCATCGTTTTCACAAAACCGCAACAAACTTGGAAAACCGTTATAAACCAGCGGATCCGTTGGGCTTCCAAAACTACAAAACAGAACAATCCGGTTTCCATGTTTTTGGGAATCCTTGTTTTTTTAGTGAATCTTTCCGTTTTGGCATTTCCCTTTTTTATGATTTTCGATACCGGTAATCTTGGCTTTTATTTGCTGCTAATTGCCATAAAAATCATTGTGGATTACGTAGTGATTCAACAAACCGCTTCCCTTTTTGGCAACAAGCTCTTCTTTTGGAAATTTTTGCTACAAACTTATATGTATGCCCTCATTGTTTTGATTGTTACCTTGGGAAGTTTTCGAGGAAACTATTCCTGGAAAGGGCGAACCTTCGAAAAACAATGATAAATTGATTTAATTTTTTACCTTAGCCCTACTTTAAATTGTGCCCTTATGAAATCGCTCCTTTCCCTTTTCGTTTTGTTTCTTTTACTTTCCGCAGGAACGCTGCAGGCGCAGCAACAATACACCGTTGATGGCCAAACCTATACTTTGCATACCGAAGTGGAAGGCACATTGACGTTGCTTTGGAATACCGTGGACGGCGAATACCGCTATTTTTCAAAAAAAGGAAACGACATTCAAGAATTGAAAAACACAAAACAGAACGGCGATTACCAAGAGGAATACAAGGAAACGCTGAAGCAGCAAACCAGTGATGCCGTAGTTTCAACAGAAAATGTGAAACTAACCCTGCCCAGTTTAAGCGCTTTTTTTGTGGAGTACAACAAAAAGAAAGACCCCAATTTTGTTGAGGAGAAAAAATCCGTCCAACTTGATTTTCGGCTTGGCGCCTTTGCAGGGATGAGCAACAGTATTTATACCGAAAATCCTACCAATGCCTTGCAGCCAGTAGCTGGAATAGATTTAGAATTAGTGGATGCCGTAAAGCTGAAAAGACACGCCATGGTATTGCGCTTTAAGCAGACTTTTGAAAGTAGTGACTATAAATATTCCGCTTCGCAGTTTTCTTTGAACTATCGGTTTAAATTTGTGAAAACACCAAAGTTTGATGCTTTTGTAAATGCAAAATTTGCGGCCCTCACCTTTTCAAGTAGGGAATATACCGTTATTCCCTTTGGCGGACCGGCACAGGTTTATAAAGAATCAGGCAGTGATTTCAATGCCCCCGTAACCTTCGGAATTGGGGCGGATTACAAAGTCGGTAATGGTTACATAACCTTTAGTTACAACGACATCGTGGGTTTAAACGTGGAAAGCAACGACGAGTTTCCCGTAGATTTTACGCTTGGCTATAAATTCAATCTGTAATCAATTGGTTTTGATTATTACGGGAAGCGTGAATTGGGTCTTTACCGGAATTCCGCGTTTATAGGCCGGTGCCACGGGCTTTAGCGAATCGATACTCTGCAAAAGCCACGTTTCCAAATTTGGAAATTCTTGCTGTAAAGCCGTGTCCATTTTTATTTCCAAAATAGCGAGTTCGCCTTTGCTGCTCACTTCAAAATTTACTTTTACGGTATCGTAAACCTCGCGCGTTGCAACCATCCCTTCGTGGTTAATGGATTTATAGAGTTGTGAACTGATGGTATTTATAAAACAATCTTTCTGTTCGGGCTTTTCCAAAATGCTATCGCAGTTCGAAAAAGAGGGGTAGCGGTCCACATCTTTCCAATCGATGGTTTTAATTTCTTGGTTGTAAATTTCTTCCGAAGAAACTTTTTCGGTCTCAAAAAACTGGCAGGAAGTTGCCAGCAGCAGGAATGCGACAAAAAGAAAGAAGTGCTTCATTTCAGAAAAATGTTCTACTGGGAAAGGTACAAATTTACTGAAACTTAATTCTTTGAAAAGCTAAGTTGTTGTTTATTAAAAAAGACCCCAAAGGTTTTCCTCCTCCGGCGGATAAGTGAAAACCTTTGGAGTCTCGGTTTGGCACAATATCATCCCGCAGGGATGAAATATGTATAGAAAGAGACAATCCGTCTGGGGTACGACCCCGATGGGGTCGAATATATTTGTGGGTTTTGTTGCTATAAATATTTGAACCCTTCGGGTTCTGGGGTTTTAAAAAACCTGATAGGTCTTTGGAGGTCTGGTATAAAAGTTAATGTCCCGAAAAGTGAAGTTCCTTTTTTAAATCGCTTACACGTTGTTTTGCCAGTTCCCACATGCGTCCATTTTCGGAATAATGCTTTAAATAATCTTCATAAAAATCCAGCACTACTTTTTTATCTGCGAAATAATTATCCGCCGATACAGCCAGCAAATACAAGGCTAATTCGTTTTTTGGATTATTGATTAATGCCTTTTTTAACGCCTTCATTTCATCTTTATAATTCCCTTGCCGCTTATAATTTTTTGCCAATTCCATATAACTTTCCGATAGCGGGATTTCCTGAAGTCCTATGGCAATATTTAAATGATTTTCAGCTTTCTTATAATCCTTTAAACTTCTATATAACGAGGCTACTTCAATATGCCACTTAGGGTTTTTATCATCAAATTTTTCGAATAATATTTTATACTGGGCCAATGCCTTTTCAAATTGATTTGTATAGGAATAACAGGACGCCAAATTTTCGTGAATCTGGACATTGCTCTCCCCAAAACCAATCAATTTAATATATGTGGAAATGGCATCGTGGCAATCTTTGGTGTAGAACTGTTTCAAAGCAAGCAGATTTAGGAACCGAACGCTGTTGCTATCCGCAGACAATCCTTTATTTACAAAAGATTCGGATTCTTTAAATTTTCTGTTTTCAATATAGTTACGGGCAATTTTATAGGCTGAATTGATATGGTTTGTATCCAAAAAATATACTTTTTTGTATTCCTCAATTGCCGTGGAATCATTTTGGGCTTCTTTTATAAGTGCGCGTTGATATATAAAATTTGGATTGTTCGGGAAAGTTTCCGTTAACTTTTCAAAAATGCTGTCTGCCATTCGAAATTTTGATGATTGTGCCAATAGCTTTGCATAATCGAATTGCAACTGCGTATTTTCATTTTCTTCTGAAATTGCCCTTTCATAACAATAGAGCGCTTTGGAAATATTGCCGTTTGCCTCATATACTTTGGCTAATTTGTAAAGGCTATCCACTTTTTGCGGAATGGCATAAGCCGAAGTATTTTGTGCTTCGGCCTGCAATGAAAACATTAGAATACAGAATAATACTAATTTCTTCATTCCACCACGTCAAAAACAATGGGCAGGGAATACAGCACGCCCACTTTTTCGCCTTTCTGCTCGCCCGGCTGCATTTGTGGGAGCAATTTTACTACGCGAACGGCTTCGGCCTCCAGTTCCGGTTTTGGGGCGCGGGCACGCACATCTGTTATTCTTCCTGTTTTGTCAATTTTAAATTGGACGGCGATGCGCTGTCTGCCCTCTAAGTCCAGTTCTTTCCCCAAACCGATGTTGAAGTTTGAATTTACAAATTCGGCGATTTTTTGCGACATGCATTTTTTCATCTCCTCGTTATCGGATCCGGAGCAGCCGGGAAAAACGGGCACTTTTTCAATAGCGGCAAACGGAACGGGTAAATCGCCTCCATCTGTGGTTTCATCCAAATATTCCTGCACCGAGGTGTAAACCTTATCGCCGGGCCGAGCTTCGGTAGTGAGCAATTTCAGTGCCTTTTCCTCCTCGGGGGTCATTTCGCCCTTTTTCATAATGGCTTCGGCCAGTTCGTTGATTTTGTTCATCACTTCGGAATCCGACTGTTGGGAAGTTTGCGCTTCCTCTGCTTTTGGGTCATTGCTGCAAGCGGTGTAAATTAACATGCCGCAGATTGCCGGAACTAACAGTAAATACTTCAGCTGCGCGGTTTTTTGAGATTTTGATTTTTGTAACATAACGATTCGTTTTTTGATTAATGACTGATTGAAAAATGTATTGATGAATGATATTTTTTCGGTCTGGAAGACTTCGGAAAGTAAATTTTGATAGTATTGTTTTTTGTCTTTTTGAATTGTCACTTTTGCATCCGCAATAAATTCGTGAAGTGTGGCAATTCTATTTTGAAACAAATAAACCATAGGATTGAACCAAAAGATGATGCGGAGCATTTCAAAAAACAGCAGATCCAGTGAATGTCTTTGTTGGATGTGTATTTTTTCGTGTGCAATGATGCTGGCCTTGCTTTCTTCGGAAATGTTTTCGCCCAAAAATATGATGTTGAAAAAGGAAAAAGCGGTGTCGGTTTTGGGAAGGATAATCAATTTATAGTTAGCAAATTTCTCCATGTTTCCCATAAATTTCAGCCTACTTATTTTGTACAATTTCCAACAAAAAACCAACGCGCTGATACCCATTCCGAAAATCCAAACGCCCATCAAATTGGGTTGCCACAATGTGTTTCCACTGGCAATTGTATCCGAAGTTTCGCCGCCAAGGATTATCGCGGGAAGTTGAAATATATATTCCTGTGGAATGTTTTGTTGAAAAAAACCGATACTAATGAAGGGTAGAATGCAAGCCAAAATTGGGGTCGATAAAAGATAAATCCTGTTCAAATTGAAAAATGTTTCCTTTTTCAGAAAGAGGTCATATACCGCCAAAAACAGCAATTGAAAAACGAGTATTTGTATAATGGCATGTATCATTTTTCAGTCTTTTCAGAATTAATTTCCTTCATAATAGCTTCCATTTCCTGGATGCTGATGTCGTTTTTCTTCATAAAAAAGGAAACCATGCTTTTAAAGGAGCCTTGAAAATAGCCGTCCATCAGTTTGTTTAAGGATTGATTGCTGTATTCGGTTTTCTTCACTTTCGGGAAATAAACGTGGCCGCGCCCTTCCTTTCTGTAATCTACAAAATCCTTGCTCTCCAAAATCCGGACGATCGTAGAAACGGTATTATATGCCGGTTTTGGCTCCGGTAATTTCTCTATAATTGAAGCAACATTGGCCTCCTCCAAATCCCAAAGGATCTGCATAATGTCTTCTTCCGCTTTTGTTAGTTGTTTCATGTTTCAGTGTTCAGTGTTCAGTGTTCAGTGTTCAGTGTTCAGTGTTCAGTGTTCAGTGTTCAGTGTTCAGTGTTCAGTGTTCAGTGTTCAGTGTTCAGTGTTCAAATGTAACTAAAAAATTAGTTCAAACTAATTTTTTAGTTGTTAAATTTTTAAATAAAAAAGACCCCACAGGTTTTTGAAACCTGTGAGGTCTTACGTATGTGCTTTGGATCCTAAATCCAGAACTTTGAATCTTACATCCAAACAGTTTTTTCTTCAATGGAGGTTTTACGGGTTCCCTCGGGCAGTTCGCCGTCGTATTTTCCCAAGTAGAAAAACCCTAGGCATCGTTCTCCTTCTTCCATTTGGACAAACTTATCCATATATTTTATAATTCCCGGTGAGCTCCAGTACCCCCCTATTTTCATTTCGGAAGCGGCGAGCCACATATTTTGGACTGCCATTGCGGTTGAGGCGATCTCTTCCCATTCCGGCAAGCTTTCCTTTGGATCTCTTTGAAAGCAAATAACTATTACACATTTGGCTTTAACCGGATTTTCGATAAACTTGTTATAGGTGTTCTCCGAGAATTTTTCTGAAGTATTTTTATAGGTTTCAGCCAAAAATTTTCCAAGGCCAATTTGCGAAAGACCGTGAAAAACCTTGAAGCGCCAAGGCTCTGTGCGTTTATGGGTCGGTGCCCAATTTGCGCTTTCAAGTATGGCCAAAACTTCTTCTTTGGAAATGGGTTGATTGTTGTATTGTGCAGGAAAAACCGCGCGGCGGTTCTTTATAATTTCTGAGATCATATTTTTAATTTGGCTCGTGAAGATAGTAAAACCCTTTTTGAAAAAAAACAATTTCAGCTGAATGTGGGAACTTTAAAAACGATGTATTGCTATCCAAAATTTTGAGAAACAAGAAAAGTCTCCTAAAAAGACTCCTTTTAATTTCAAAAAATTTAAGGTAAAAGGAGTGGTAACACCCAAAAACAAAAAAAGCCCATCCTAATGGATAAGCTTCTCATCGGTCTTCCCGATAGCTATCGGGATCAAACCACAAAGTATTAAACTAAATTTAATACTTCAACACAACATTTTAGTTGCGGTCTGGACGAGACTCGAACTCGCGACCCCCTGCGTGACAGGCAGGTATTCTAACCAACTGAACTACCAGACCAATATTATAATCCGTTTAAAACGGGAACCGACAACAGTCGATTGTTAATATTGCTACAGCCTATTTAAAGATATAGGCAAATCTATTTCTATCATCAGGTATTCTAACCATCCC
>NZ_JAQQTG010000044.1 GCF_028561335.1 Aequorivita todarodis
TGTTGGTTGTAGGATTGAAAATTGGTATTCATATCTTTGATTGTCAGTACTTAAAGATAAAAAATAACCAATTTTTAAGCAAGCTTTTTAATAGAAAAAGCCGCCCCAGGTTTTGAGACGGCTTCCTTCATTATTTATAAATGCAACGATTATTTTTTACCGTCCATTTTGTCTTTAAGCTCTTGCAATTTTGCATTGGCATCACCAAGGGTTGGTTTTGCTTCCTCAGATTCCTGAGCTTGCTTTTTTGCTGCGGCTTTTACAATCTTCGCTTCTTCCTCTTTGTGGATTACCATATGTGAAGCAACCACTTTCTTGAATTCCTTGTTGAACTCAATAATTTGGAATTCGGCCTCATCACCTTTCTTCAACATAGAACCATCTTCTTTTTCAAGGTGACGGCTGGGTACGAAAGCTACGATATCATCGTTGAATTTTACGGTGGCGCCTTTGTCAACTACCTCGTCAATAGTGGCAGTGTGCTTGGTTCCAACGGCAAATTCGTCTTCGTATTTATCCCAAGGATTCTCTTCAGTCTGTTTGTGACCTAAACTAAGTTTACGGCCTTCAACGTCCAATTCCAATACAACCACTTCTAGTTCATCACCAATGTTAGTGAATTCACTTGGGTGCTTGATTTTCTTGGTCCAAGAAAGATCGCTAATGTAGATAAGACCGTCAATACCTTCTTCAAGTTCAACAAAAACACCGAAATTGGTAAAGTTGCGAACAATACCTTTGTGGCGTGAACCAACTGGGTATTTTTTAGTAATATCGGTCCATGGATCTGGCGTCATTTGCTTGATACCAAGGCTCATTTTGCGCTCTTCCTTATCCATTGTAAGGATTACCGCTTCCACCTCGTCACCAACATTTACGAAATCCTGAGCGCTGCGCAAGTGCGTGCTCCAAGACATTTCGCTAACGTGGATAAGACCTTCAACACCTTCAGCAACCTCGATAAACGCACCGTAGTCTGCAATAACAACTACTTTACCTTTTACTTTGTCACCAACCTTCAACTCTTCTCCAAGCGCTTCCCATGGGTGAGGATTCAATTGCTTAAGACCTAATTGGATACGTGTTTTATCTTCATCAAAATCAAGAATTACAACGTTCAATTTCTGATCAAGTTCAACGATCTCGTTCGGGTGGTTGATACGTGACCAAGAAAGGTCTGTAATGTGAACAAGTCCATCAACACCACCAAGGTCAACAAATACTCCGTAAGAAGTGATATTTTTAACAACACCTTCAAGTACTTGACCTTTTTCAAGTTGGCCGATGATTTCTTTTTTCTGCTCTTCAATATCCGCTTCAATAAGCGCTTTGTGCGAAACAACAACGTTTTTGAATTCGTGATTGATCTTAACCACTTTGAACTCCATTGTTTTACCAACGTAAACGTCGTAGTCACGGATTGGTTTAACGTCAATTTGCGAACCTGGCAAGAAAGCCTCGATACCAAAAACATCTACGATCATACCACCTTTTGTGCGGCATTTTACGTATCCATTTACGATAGTACCTTCGTCGTGGGCGGCGTTTACACGGTCCCAAGCCTTAATGGTTCTAGCTTTACGGTGGCTAAGAATTAACTGACCTGTGCTGTCCTCACGAACGTCGATCAATACTTCTACCTTGTCACCAACTTTTAAATCTGGATTGTAACGGAATTCGTTCAACGAAACAACGCCTTCACTCTTCGCGTTAATGTCGATGATTGCGTCACGGTCTGTGATGTAAACCACTTTTCCTTCCACAACCTCGTCGTCAAGGGTGTCAACGAAATTCTCTGCTACCAGTTTTTCGAATTCCTCAAGCTTACCATCGTCGATTGGGTCAATTCCCTCTTCGTAGTTGTGCCAGTTGAATTCCTTTAGAAATTTTTCAGGATTGCTTTCCTTTAGGGAAACTTCCCTTTGAGGTTTTGTAGTTTCCTCGGTTTGTGCCACGGCAGTATCTTCTACCTGCATTTCTTCTTTGTTTGCTTTATCAGCCATTTGTTTGTAAAATTGATTTTTGGGATTTCCGCCTTCGCGAAAATGAAAAAACCAATGCTTTGTATTCTGCGCTGTTACAAGATTTTACTGCGACTATCCCACAGAAGGGTTTGTTTTGTTTTGTTTCAATTCCTCTTATTCTTGACTCGTCGCTAAGAGGGGCGCAAAAATACTATTTCTCTTTTGATTTTCAAAACTTTAAATAAATTGTTCTTTAAAGTTTTCATAAATTTATTTTGACTGATACTCATCTATTTAACTTTGTTTATTCAAATTGAAACAAAACTACTTATGAAATTTCTACTTACCATCTTTCTTTCAGCCCTAGCATTGAGCACTTGCGAAAATAAATCTTCAGAAAAAAATGCGGAAACAATCCTGTATGTAAACAGTTCCAAAGTGGAATGTACGGGCGTTGGCAAAATGCAATGTCTGCAAATACAGGAATCTGAAACCTTAAAACTAAACGATTGGAAAAATTTCTACGGAAACATTGAAGGTTTTGAATATGAGCCCGGCTATATTTATAAACTCTCCGTGAAAAAGGAAATGCTGGACCCAGCTACCGTGCCTACCGATGCTTCAACTTTGAAATATTCCTTGGTAAAAGTGATAGAAAAAAACTTAGATGAAAAAATGCGCCTCCACGATATTTGGGCGCTAAAGGCAATGAATGGCGAGGCTATTGACAGTGATAATTTCCAAAAACAACCAGTTTTGGAAATTCATTTAAACGAAATGAAAATCTTCGGAAACGACGGCTGCAACACTATGTTTGGCGCAATTCAGGAATTGGACGATCAAAACATAAACTTCGGAGCGATGGGCGGCACCAAAATGGCCTGCCCAAATATGGCCCTTTCCTCAGAATATACTGCCGCACTAGGAAAAACCAAAACCTATAAACTTGAGGGTTTACAATTATATTTTTATGATGCTGACGGAAATGAATTATTGAAATTTCAAAAAGTAGATTAAATTTTTAGAATTTAAATATTTCTTATAAAATGATAAAATAAAGTATAATCCATCGTGGCGAATTCATTTTCCATATATCCACATATCTAAAGTACAAATATTCAATATCTTATAAAAGCAGTAAGAATTATTCCTAATCCTATAATAATTGCTCCAATTCCAGCGGTTTGCAATTTGAAGGATAAACCACCTTCCTTTTTACGCTTTCTTAAGCTGTTATAATAATTGATTAAACTAAAGCCAATTATAATTAGTAATATTCCAATAACTAATTTAACAACTATCATTATCAATAATAATTAATATTTAAAATAATAGCCCCTGCCCGCCTTCATCGGTTTTGGAACCATTTGGATCTTCTTCCGTCAGCTTATCGGAATCATCATTTGAAGCCATGTCCTCCTCATCCACAACATCAATTTCCTCGGGCTCTATAGTTGCTGGCGGCTCGTAAGGCAAAGGTTCCATCGTGTTGATTTCCAAAACTTTTTCCTTTGTAAGCTGGTTGCCCATTGCGCCGATTCCTTTTATTGAAATGAATTCCTCCAGATTTAATTCCATATTTTCCTCGCGCTCCTGTCCTCTTTTTTTTGCAAAGACCACTTCGGCCATCGGACGGTAATCGGTAAATATTTTTTCTAAATACGAGTTTGGATGATCGGTAATAATGGTTTCTTCCTTATCAGGGTTTTCTATCAAGAAACGCTTCACATAAAATAATTCTTTTTCGCCTTCCCAATAAATGGCGCTTAACGGTTTTTTTGGATCCCATTTTTCAAGAATTATCATATCGTCATCAAATCGAAGCTGAAGATCGGGAACCACTGTTTTTACAACACCGCTTTGTTTCACGATCAGTAACCTATCCTCTTTTCTGAACTCGCCCAAAAGTTCCCCGCGTTCGTCAACATTCAATCGCTGCACCGAATCGTCAAACCATATTTTACGCGGCTTTAGCGTTGAAAGGCCTTTCTCTTTCAACTCAATTTTTTTGATAGAATATTTGGTAACAATATTTCCTTTGGAATTTCTTCCCTTCACCAGCTGATCTGCAAAATCGAGGTCGAATTTCAGCTTTTTAATACTTCCGCTTTGGCGCAGATAAATGGTTACAACTTCCGCTTCTCCGTTCGGATTGGCCGTAAAATAAAGCACTTTGGAACCTTTGGTTCCGTTGGTCATATCGTATTCCTTGTCGCGGGTGATGGAAGTTACGGCAAAGCGCTTCACATAATTTGCGCCGCGGGCACCATCGCGGTAAATCATATTGTAAATAGTGCGCTTGTCCTTCTTTTTGAAAACCGCCACGTGGATTATATTTTTTCCCACAAAAGTTTTGGCGTCCACTTTTGTTACCATCATAGTTCCGTCCTCGGTGAAAACGATAATGTCGTCAATATCGCTGCAATCGGTGACGTATTCATCGCGCTTTAAGCTGGTGCCCACAAAACCTTCCTCGCGGTTTACGTAGAGTTTTGTGTTTCTGATTACCACCTTTGTAGCCTCAATATCATCAAAAGTCCTAATTTCGGTTTTGCGCTCTTTTCCTGCGCCGTAATCCTTTTTCAGCCTTTTGAAATAATCTATGGCATACTCAATCAAATGTGCTAAGTGATGCTTTATTTGAGCTATGCTATCTTCCAATGCCTCAATCTTTTGCTGCGCCTTGTCAATATCGAATTTTGAAATACGTTTGATTCGAATTTCAGTCAAACGCACAATATCCTCTTCGGTTACGGCGCGCTTTAAATGCTGAATATGTGGCTGCAGCCCTTTGTCAATTGCGGCAATTACACCTTCCCAAGTTTCCTCTTCCTCTATATCGCGATAAATTCTGTTTTCAATAAAAATTCTTTCAAGCGAAGCAAAATGCCACTGCTCCTCCAATTCATCCAATTGTATTTCGAGTTCGCTTTTCAGCAGTTCCACCGTGCGGTCGGTACTTACGCGAAGCATTTCCGAAACCCCAACGAACAACGGTTTGTTATCCTCAATTACACAACCCAATGGCGAAATAGATGTTTCGCAAGCAGTGAAGGCATACAGGGCATCAATGGTTTTATCGGGCGAAATGCCGCTGGGCAAATGGATCTGGATTTCCACTTCGGCAGCAGTGTTATCCTCTATCTTTTTAATTTTTATCTTCCCTTTATCATTCGCTTTCAGAATAGTGTCAATCAGCGATGACGTATTGGTGCCAAAGGGAATTTCAGTAATTACAAGCGTATTTTTGTCAAGTTGGTTTATGCGCGCCCGGCTACGGATTTTTCCGCCGCGCATCCCATCGTTGTAATCGGCCACATCCATCAATCCGCCCGTTGGGAAATCTGGATAGATCGTAAACTTTTTGCCCTGCAAATGCTTGATGGAAGCATCAATAAGTTCAATAAAATTATGCGGAAGGATTTTGGTGGAAAGTCCCACTGCGATTCCCTCTCCGCCTTGGTTCAAAAGCAACGGGAATTTAACCGGAAGGTTGATTGGCTCTTTTCTACGGCCATCATACGAGGCTTGCCAGCGGGTAACTTTTGGATTGTAAACCACGTCCAAGGCAAACTTTGAAAGCCGTGCCTCAATATATCGTGAAGCGGCGGCGCTATCGCCCGTTAAAATATTTCCCCAGTTTCCTTGGGTGTCGATGAGCAAATCTTTTTGCCCAATCTGCACCATCGCATCGGCAATACTCGCGTCCCCGTGCGGGTGGTACTGCATGGTATGCCCAACGATGTTAGCAACTTTGTTGTAGCGCCCATCGTCCAAATCTTTCATGGACTGCATAATGCGACGCTGTACAGGCTTAAAACCGTCCTCAATAGCAGGCACGGCACGTTCCAGGATTACGTAGCTGGCGTAATCCAAAAACCAGTCGCGGTACATACCGGTAACCTTTTTTATGGTGTCGCCGGAGGTATCGTCGTTTAAGCCCAAATAGTCGGGGCCTGTGTTTTGTTGTTCTTCGTTATTGTTGAGTTCGTCACTCATATTAATTTCCCGCGAAAGCGGGAATCTTTTTGGTTATTCCTTATTTTTTATTCTTTGCGTCCTCTGCGTCTTCGCGGTAATCTTTCACCGCAGAGACGCAGAGGCCTCAGAGGTTTTTTGTAATGCACGCGATAAATCGCGAGCCTACTGCCAACTGTGACTGAACACTTTTTTATTCCTCCACCCTATCAAGTTCCACCTTCAAATTATCAATAATAAACTCCTGCCTGTCCGGCGTGTTTTTTCCCATATAAAAGGAAAGCAGTTCCTCAATACTCATCGATTTATCAAGCATCACGGGATCCAAGCGAATGTCGTTGCCAATAAAATGCACAAACTCATCCGGCGAAATTTCACCCAAACCTTTAAAGCGGGTTATTTCAGGTTTTGGTTTTAGCTTTTCTATTGCGGCTACCCTTTCCTCTTCGGAATAGCAATAAATGGTTTCCTTTTTGTTCCGAACGCGGAATAGCGGCGTTTGCAAAATATACAAATGACCTTCCTTTATCAATTCAGGGAAAAACTGAAGGAAAAACGTAATGAGCAACAATCGAATATGCATTCCGTCCACATCGGCATCTGTGGCGATTACGATGTTGTTGTACCGCAGATCCTCCATTGAATCCTCAATGTTCAACGCGGCTTGCAACAGGTTGAATTCCTCATTTTCGTAAACGATTTTTTTGGTCATTCCGTAGGTGTTCAACGGTTTCCCACGAAGTGAAAAAACGGCCTGCGTATTTACATCGCGGCTTTTGGTGATGCTTCCGCTCGCGGAATCTCCCTCGGTGATAAACAAAGTAGATTCCAGATTTCGTTCGTTTTTAACATCGCCTAAATGCACCCGGCAATCGCGCAGTTTTTTATTGTGAAGACTGGCTTTTTTCGCGCGGTCCTTCGCCAGTTTTCGGATGCCGCTCAACTCTTTTCGCTCGCGTTCGGCCTGTACTATTTTGCGTTGAATGGCATCCGCCGTCTCGGGATTTTTATGCAGGTAATTGTCGAGCTGGGTTTTTACGAAATCGTTTATAAACGTTCGCACCGTTGGCAGATCGCCGCCCATATCGGTTGAGCCGAGCTTGGTTTTTGTCTGGCTTTCAAAAACCGGCTCCATTACTTTGATGCTGATTGCCGAAACGATGGACTTCCGCACATCGCTGGCATCGTAGTTTTTGTTGTAAAATTCGCGCACCGTCTTTACCAAAGCTTCGCGGAAGGCCGCCAAATGCGTTCCACCCTGGGTTGTGTTCTGTCCGTTTACAAAACTGTGGTATTCCTCGCTGTACTGGGTCTTGCTGTGGGTAAGTGCTATTTCAATATCATCTCCGCGCAGGTGGATTATAGGGTACGCGCTGTCTTCTTCGGAAATGGTCTCCATCAAAAGATCTTTCAATCCATTTTCCGAATAAAACTTTTCGCCGTTAAAATCTATGGTCAGTCCCGGGTTGAGATAGACGTAGTTTTTTAGCATTTTTTGAACGTATTCCGTACGGTACTTGAAGTTTTTGAAAATGCTTTCGTCGGGAATAAAAACCACTTTGGTTCCTTTTCGCTTGGTGGTTTCCTCAACAGCAACATCATTGGTCAGTTCGCCCAAGGAAAATTCAGCCGCCTTCATTTGGTTATCGCGAACGGATTCCACCTTAAAAAACGCCGAAAGCGCATTCACGGCTTTGGTACCAACGCCATTCAAACCAACGGATTTCTTAAAGGCACGGCTGTCGTACTTTCCTCCCGTATTCATTTTTGAAACCACATCGACCACTTTCCCCAATGGAATGCCACGACCATAATCGCGCACTTTTACTTCTTTGTCTTTTATTCGAACCTCGATGGTTTTCCCAGCGCCCATTACAAATTCATCGATACAGTTATCGATTACCTCTTTCAAAAGAATATAGATGCCGTCATCGGGCGAAGAACCGTCACCGAGCTTCCCGATATACATCCCCGGGCGCATGCGGATATGTTCCTTCCAGTCGAGCGAGCGTATGTTGTCTTCGGTATATTGTGTTTCGGCCATAAGATTTGGTGTAGGGTTGCTAATATAAATATACGGGAGCACTTGTGAAACCAATACCTCGGAAAGTAATTAACAATAAAGCGAGGGGTTTTGTTAGTAAAATCCCCCCCATCCCTCAAAAGGGGGAAAATCCCCTCCCAACCTCCCCAGAGGGAAGGAGTTTCGCACGAGTTCCCCCTTCGAACGATAGGAATTGCTAAACTTTTGTGAAGAATGAGTATTGTCATTGACTTGTTGGATTACTTTTTATAATTTCATCTCACAAATAAAACACCTTAATGGAATTTATAGATTACTACAAAACTCTCGGGCTGGACAAGAATGCCTCACAGGCCGATATAAAAAAGGCATACAGAAAACTTGCCCGCAAGCTCCATCCCGATTTAAACCCCAATGACAAGGACGCCCAAAAAAAGTTCCAACAACTGAACGAAGCCAATGAAGTACTGAGCGACCCTGAAAAGCGCAAGAAATACGACCAGTACGGCAAGGATTGGCAACACGCCGATGCCTTTGAGGAAGCGCGAAAACAACAACAGCAACGTGGCGGCGGCGGTTTTGGAGGCTTTGGCGGTGGTAGGACCTATACAAGCACCGAAGGTTTTGACGAAAGCCAGTTTTCAGACTTTTTTGAATCGATGTTTGGCGGCGGAGGCTTTGGCCGTGCCGGTGGCAGCCGTAGGCAGACCGCACAGTTTAAAGGGCAGGATTTTAACGCAACGCTGCGGTTGAATTTGACCGATGTGCTAAAAAGCCAAAAACAGACGATCAATCTTGGAGAGAAAAAAATCAGGCTGACCATTCCCGCAGGCGTAGAGGATGGCCAGACCATCAAAATAAAGGGCTACGGCGGCGAAGGGATGAACGGCGGGCCAAAGGGGGATCTCTTTATCACTTTTGAAATTTTCAACAATACACGGTTCAAAAGATTGGAGAGCGACCTGTATTCCAACCAAGAAATTTCACTTTACACTGCCCTTTTGGGCGGCGAGATAACCGTAGAAACCTTAACGGGAAAAGTGAAGTTGAACGTGAAGCCCGAAACCCAAAACGATACCAAGGTAAAACTGAAAGGCAAAGGGCTGCCTAAATACAAAAAGGAAGGCCAGCACGGCGATCTGTATATTACTTATAAAATTATTCTCCCGAAAAACCTTTCGGAAAAAGAAAAGGAACTGTTTACTGAACTTTCAAAACTTAGATAATGGCACGTGAAAAATATATATTGGTAAGTCACTATTGCGCACAGACACATATTGAAGATTCCTTCGTAAAGCAGCTTCACGAATACGGGTTGATTTCTTTTGAAGAAAAGCAAAACGACGTTTTTATTGATGAAAAGGATATTTCGGAAATTGAACGTATGTTTCGCCTACATCACGAATTAGGAATCAACTTTGAAGGGTTGGACGTCATAAAACAAATGCTGAAACGCATGCAAAAGATGGAAAGGGAAATGGATCTGCTTCAAAAGCGATTGCGTTTGTATGAGTAATATTTTAGAAGGAAAATCCCTCCTTAAATCTTCCAAAGCGAAAAGCCGAACCTATACTCCTTCCCATTGCGGAGGTTGGAAAGGGTTTATTTACACATTAAAACGGAAGTGCATCACATCGCCATCTTTCACGATGTATTCCTTCCCTTCCACGCCCATCTTTCCGGCTTCCTTTACCTTGGCTTCACTTCCGTAGGTTACGTAGTCGTCATATTTAATGACTTCGGCGCGAATGAAACCTTTCTCAAAATCTGTATGGATTACGCCCGCTGCCTGTGGCGCAGTGGCTCCAACGGGAATGGTCCACGCACGTACTTCCTTTACGCCAGCCGTAAAATAGGTTTGGAGATTCAATAATTTGTAGGCGCTTCGGATCAATTTTGCGGAACCTGCTTCGTCCAAACCTAAATCCTCCAAAAACATTTGGCGCTCCTCAAAGGTTTCAAGCTCGGTAATATCGGCCTCGGTACCAACGGCGAGGACCAAAACCTCGGCGTTTTCATCCTTTACGGCTTCCTTTACTTTTTCAACATAGGCATTTCCAGTAGCGGCGGAAGCTTCATCAACGTTACAAACGTACATTACAGGCTTGTCCGTGATAAACTGTGCGTTCACAATAAATTCTTCCCTTTCACTTTCGGTTAAATCAATGGCGCGAACCGAAATTCCGGCTTCCAGTCCAGCTTTTACTTTCAGTAAAGCAGCTTCTTCCTTTTGGGCCTCTTTATTTCCGGTACGGGCGGCACGCTTTACTTTTTCGAGCTTTTTGTCAACCGTTTCCAGATCTTTCAATTGAAGTTCAATATCAATGGTCTCCTTATCGCGGATTGGGTTTATGCTGCCGTCCACGTGAACAATGTTATCATTATCAAAGCAACGCAACACGTGCAGGATTGCATCGGTTTCACGGATGTTGCTCAAAAACTGATTGCCTAAGCCTTCCCCTTTGCTTGCACCTTTTACCAAGCCGGCAATATCAACTATTTCAACGGTTGCCGGAAGCACGCGTTCCGGCTTAACCAATTCTTCCAGTTTCAACAAGCGCTTGTCGGGAACATTTACCACGCCCAAATTTGGCTCGATGGTACAAAATGGGAAGTTCGCACTTTGTGCCTTTGCATTGGACAAACAATTAAATAGAGTGGATTTTCCTACATTTGGCAATCCTACGATACCTGCTTTCATTAAATTTATTTTTTCAGGGTGCAAATATACATCTTCAAAACAGACTTTCAACACTTGGCTATAATTGCTTTTCAGAAAAAGATTGGGTTTTATTTCACTAAAGATTTACAAGAGTTTAACGATAATAGCATTATGTTTACCCTTCAAACCATAAATAACCAATAATTATGAAAAAATTAATGATGAGTCTCGCCATTGCCACTTTAAGCATTGCAGGCGTCCAAGCACAGGTAAATAAGTCGGTAAAAGAAGAATCTACCACCAAACGCGTGGTTACAAAGGATGGCCGTGATGTTAAGGTAAAGGAAACAAAAAACATCGATACTGAATCTGGAGCCCTTATTATAGAGGACAATAATAAAATTGATAGAAATTTCAGTGAAGTTACTAAACAGGACAGCGACAAAAAGATCTTGGTGGATGAAGTAACCACAGACGCACAAAATGAGGCAAAGATTGCTGAAAAAAAGATGCAGCAACAAGCACAGCTTGAAGCTTCCAAGAAAGAACAGGCCGAAATAGCAGCCAAAAGGAAAATGGAATACGAAGCAAAACAAGCAAAAATGCAGCAAGAACTTGCCGAAAGAAGAGCCCAATTAGAAGCAAGGCCAAAAGGAATGGCTAAACTTAAGAAGGACTAAGCCCTTTTTTTGAATATTTAAAGAAAATCCATCGCTGGCTTACCTTCGATGGATTTTTTTATTCTTAAAGTATCGAATCCAACCTTTTTTTACAGATTTCATAATCGAGCAGGTTGTGATGGGTCCCCCCTACTATGGTAATGAAGGTTAGCTTCCCTTTCGTATGGATTTTTGAAAGTTTCTCGCTGTTTTCATAGTTTACCACAAAATCATCGGTGCCGTGAAAAATTGTAATTGGGCACGACACTTCCTTTAAATAGTGATAGGTGGGAAAATGGAACTTCAAAAACCACTTTACCGGATAGATGGGAAAACGCTCGGCGGCCACTTCATCTAAACTATAAAATGGGGCTTCGAGAATTAATTGTTTTGGATGGTTTTTAGCTGCTACATAAGTTGCAAACGCGGTGCCCAAAGACCTTCCATAAACCACAATTGTGCCCTCCGGATAAGTTTTCAGCAGCTCCTTGTAAAATAATTGGGCATCGTTGTACAGCGCTTTTTCACTGAGTTCTCCCGTGCTTTTTCCGTAGGTTCTGTAATCCATTACCATAACATCATAGCCCATTTCAACAAAATTTTGAACTACAATTCCCCATCGGGATAGGTCGCCAGCATTTCCGTGGAAATAAAGCAAAACACCTTTGGGGTTTTTAACCTTAAAAAGGAGTGCATTCAGTTTTGCACCATCTGCAGTTTTTAAATTGATTTCCTCAAAATTTCCCGGAAATGTATAGGAATAATCCTGTGGAAGTGAATCTGGCATAAATATCATTTTTTCCTGCAGGAAATAGAGCCCAATGAATATGATAATATACAAAGAGGCAATGGCAATTAAAAATTTCTTTAATCTGGGTTTCATTGTTTTGAGGAGTGTTTTACGCCAATGCTGGTAGTGGAAAGATCGATATTCTTTTCTTTGGATTTGATGATTTCGGTTAAAATCCTGTGATAGGATTCAAAGTTGTTCAAATTTTTATGGCCGCCCGCAATTATGGGGTGCAACCGCGTACGTTTCGGGTTTATTTGTGATAGTTTTACACTACTGCTGAATGGAATTAGCTTGTCCTTTGTGCCATGGATAATGTGTATCGGGCACTTTACATATTTCAGCCATTTGTAGGTGGGCATGGGGTATTTCAAAATAATGGAAAGCGGCATAAACGGCATATAACGGCCCGTAACTTTGGTCAAACTATAGTAAGGCGCATCGAGAATCAACATTTTTGGATTGTTCATAGAAGCGAGCTTTGTAGCGAAGCCGGAACCCAGGGAGCGCCCATAGATGATGATGTATTTTTCACTCACCTTCTCCCGGATTTTGTTGTAAATAAACTGCAGATCGTGCTTTATGGCTTTTTGTGAGCGTTTGCCCGTGCTTTTCCCAAAGCCCCGGTAATCTACCATAATTACGTCGTAATTGTTCCGGGTAAAGTCCACGGCAAACTTCCCCCAGCCCTTAATACTTTTTGAATTTCCCTTTAAATAGAGCACAACGCCCAACGGTTTTTCAACACTAAAATGAAGTCCGTTAATAATGGCGCCATCGCGCGTTTCAATGTTGTATTCTGAAACTGTTTGGTTTTCGTAATAAAAATTGAAGTCCTTTGGAAGTTTTTCAGGCTTGAACAAAAAATAATCCTGAAGATAATACAGCAAGATACTAATGGCCGTGTAAGCCACAAGTACAATAATTAAAATATGTAACCAAACTGGCATAAAAAGTATTTCAACTAAAGTACAAAAAATTGGTTTGCCCAAGAGTGCTTTTTAAAATCGCAAAAACATAGCCGCTGATCGAAGTTTATGAAATGATTATCAACGTTTTATGTTTTTTTAACATCTATACTTCTTAGTTTTGGGTCATAACAAATAAATACAACCATTATGAAAAAAGTATTGATGATTTTTGCACTGGCGGCCTTTACAACTGCTTTTGCACAAGATAATAAAAGTGAAAAAACGGAAACTGTTGTTACCAAGGTAAAGGTTAAGGACAACAAAGGAGTTCATACCGACGTAAAAGAGGTAACCCGAACCGAGACCCAACCCATCAAGCTGGATCCCAAAGATGCCGGAAAAACAGATCAGGATTACGAGCTGGGGCCTACAAGGGTACAAACCGACGTAAATTATAGCTCTGCAGATCACAGCTATATGTTTGAGAATGAAAAAAACGGCTATAAAATCTATGATACCAAAGCGGGACAGAAAAACGATTTCGCAATTTTGCGTCCCACCTCCAAAAACGGATATTACATAATGTCGCAAGCGGGAAATAACTCTTTTGGTTATTTTAACGAGGATGGAAATTTTGTAGTTGAAAGTTATAACCCAAAAACAGATGCTGTTGAAAAAACCATCTATAAACTGGAGATGAAAAGTAAAACGTCCATCAAACAGAATAAAATGTAATTCTATTACCTATCCCCACAATGGAAACCGCCCTTCAAACTTAGGTTTGGGAGGCGGTTTTTAATTGACGATCAAATTGACATTAGCCGTCTTATCGTAGGAACCTATAAAATATTTTTCCAATTCAATGGCCAAATCTGTAAAAAATTAAAAACTCTATCCTTCATCATTCAAAACAGCAACCGCAATTATGAACAAAAAAGCAACCCGAAAAAGGTTGCTTTTTTTATGTAGCTAAATATTTTATCATTCTTTGTGCATAAAAGCTTGTTTGGCTAAAAGCTCCTCCTCAGACTCCACGTGGTCCTCATCGGGCACGCAGCAGTCCACCGGGCATACGGCGGCACATTGCGGCTCATCGTGAAAGCCTTTGCACTCGGTACACTTATCGGGTACTATAAAATATATTTCGTCACTTATAGGCTCTTGCGCCTCATTGGCATCCACTTCTTTCCCGTTTGGCAAAACTACTTTTCCGTCAAGGTCGGTGCCATCGGCATAGCGCCAATCGTCGGCACCTTCATAGATGGCGGTGTTGGGGCATTCCGGCTCGCACGCGCCACAGTTTATACATTCGTCCGTTATTATAATTGCCATAGCTTCTACTTTTTCTAACTTTGCGCAAATTTAACCCCTATTCGGGTAACTCCAAAATAAGTATGCAATTAAAACAAAGAATTAACGCTTTTACGGCTTTAGGGAAATTTCTGAGGGAAATCGAAATCGAAGCTAAAGCTGAAAAGATTTTGAGAAAAGCCGAAGCGGAGAACGGGTGGTTCACTCAGGAAAATATAAATTTCGCTTTAAAAAGCTGGGGCGAAGCCCTTTCCGAAAAAAATCTAAAACAATGGCTCTCAAAATATAAAATTGAAGATCCCATCCCGAAAACCGTTGCAATCATAATGGCGGGAAACATACCGTTGGTCGGTTTTCACGATTTCCTTTCGGTTTTAATTACCGGAAACAAAGTACTGGCAAAGCTTTCCTCAAACGACAAAACCCTTCTTCCTTTTCTTGCAGATTATTTAATTTCCGTGGAACCTGAATTCGAAAATTATATCGAATTTACAGAAGGAAGATTGGAAAGCTTCGATGTCGTAATCGCCACGGGCAGCAACAACACCGCACGCTATTTTGAGTATTACTTTGGAAAATATCCAAACATCATCCGTAAAAACCGAAACTCGGTAGCGGTTTTAACAGGAAATGAAAGCGAAGAAGAATTGAAAAGTCTTGCCGATGATATTTTTAGGTATTTCGGCCTTGGCTGCCGCAACGTTTCAAAAATATTTATTCCCGAGAATTACGATTTCGAGCCATTTTTCAAAGGAATGTTTTCTTGGAAAGAAATTATCCACAACCACAAATACATCAATAATTACGATTATAACAAAGCGGTTTATTTAATGGACAGCTTCCCACTGCTTGATAATGAATTTATGTTACTCAAAGAAGACACTGGCTTCTCCTCGCCTATTTCGGTAGTTTTTTATGAAAAATACACTTCAAAATACGCAGTAAAAAAGAGACTTGAAGCGGAAGCTGAAAACATACAGTGTTTGGTTACAAAAGCAGGGTTGCCCAATGAAATCCCTTTCGGAAAATCACAAAATCCCGAATTATGGGATTATGCCGATGGGGTGGATACGGTTGATTTCCTGTTGAAACTTCATTGATAAAATATTGATAATTCCAACATATTTCGTGGCATAATTCACATCTTTGCACTATGTTTTTTATAAAATTCTTTATCGTTGGAATTTGTAATCCTTAGGTTTTATGAGAATTTATATTTTAAACAGTTATTGGTTACTAAGTTATTTAGGGTTTGGAGTTTATAACTCAATAATCAACAACTTAATAACCCTAACACCTAACATATATTCCAGATGAAAAAACACAATTTCAGTGCAGGCCCCTGCATTTTGCCGCAATCCGTATTGCAAAAAGCTGCCGAGGCAGTTTTAAATTTCAACAATTCAAACCTCTCCTTGATCGAAATCTCCCACCGGAGCAAGGATTTTGTGGAGGTAATGGACAATGCCCGAAACCTGGCCCTAAAGCATTTGGGCCTTCAAAATAAAGGCTATCAGGCGCTGTTTCTGCAAGGCGGTGCAAGTCTTCAATTTTTGATGGCCGCTTACAATTTATTGGAAAAAAAAGCAGCTTATTTAAATACGGGAACTTGGAGCGACAAAGCAATAAAGGAAGCCAAATTATTGGGCGAAGTTGTGGAAGTTGCAACTTCCAAAAGTGATAATTTCAACTTTATCCCGAAAAATTACGCCATTCCAAAAGATGCTGATTATTTCCACTGCACCAGTAACAATACCATCTTTGGCACCCAAATGCAAAGTTTTCCCCAAGCGGAAATTCCGATGGTCTGCGATATGAGCAGCGATATTTTTTCGCGCCAGCTCGACTTTTCAAAGTTCAGTTTAATTTATGCGGGAGCCCAGAAAAATATGGGGCCAGCGGGAACAACTTTGGTTGTGGTAAAGGAGGATATTCTCGGAAAGGTTTCGCGCGCCATTCCTTCCATGCTGAACTATAAAGTTCATATTGATAAGGAAAGCATGTTCAACACCCCAGCGGTTTTCCCTGTGTATGTTTCTATGTTGACATTGCAATGGTTAAAGGATTTGGGCGGTATTTCTGCAATCGAAAAAACAAACAACCAAAAGGCCGAACTTCTTTATAACGAAATAGACCGAAACCCATTGTTCGAAGGCTTCGTAGCAAAAAAAGAAGACCGTTCAACAATGAACGCCACGTTCAATCTAAAAAATGACGAATTAAAAGCAACCTTCGACGATCACCTTAAACAAGCCGGAATAAATGGTTTAAACGGCCACCGAAGCGTTGGCGGTTACCGTGCCTCCATGTACAACGCCCTGCCGTTGGAAAGCGTGCAGGTATTGGTAGATGTAATGCAAGCGGTGGAAAAAGGCGCATAAAACTCCCTACCCCGCCGTGGCGGGAATAACTCAATAACATAATAACCCAGTAACTTATTTTCATGAAAATATTAGCAAACGATGGAATTTCACAAAGCGGAATAGATCTATTAAAAGAGGCAGGTTTTGAAGTACTGACGGTGCATGTGGCGCAGGAACAGCTTCAAAATTACATCAACGAGCACAAAATCGAGGTGCTTTTGGTGCGAAGTGCCACAAAGGTCCGCAAAGATATCATTGACAATTGTTCCTCGCTTAAAATCATTGGCCGTGGCGGTGTAGGAATGGACAATATTGATGTGGACTACGCCCTTGAAAATGGAATTAACGTCATAAATACCCCGGCGGCATCTTCAGAATCGGTAGCCGAGCTTGTTTTTGCGCATTTGTTCGGAGGCGTTCGGTTTCTGCACGATTCCAACCGGAATATGCCCTTGGAAGGCGACACCAAATTCAAGGAATTAAAGAAAAGTTATGGTGCCGGCCGTGAGCTACGTGGAAAAACATTGGGGATTATCGGTTTCGGAAGAATCGGTCGCCAAGTTGCAAAAATTGCCCTGGGCTGCGGTATGAAAGTAATCGCCAGCGATCACCAAGTGGGTGAAGCGGATATTACGCTCACTTTTTATGACGGACAGAAAATAACCCTGAAAATTAAGACCGCACCTATAGATAAATTAATAAAACACAGTGATTTTATTAGTCTGCACGTACCTTCCCAATCGGGATATTTAATAGGCAAGGAAGAAATTTCAAAAATGAAGGACGGCGTGGGTATTGTTAATGCTGCCCGAGGTGGCATACTGGACGAAAACGCACTGTTGGAAGGTATTGAAGATGGAAAAATTTCGTTTGCAGCACTCGATGTTTTTGAAAACGAGCCTACGCCTTCAATAAAAGTGCTTATGCACGATAAAATATCGCTTACGCCGCACATAGGTGCTGCAACGGATGAGGCACAGGATAGGATTGGAACAGAGCTGGCAAACCAGATCATTTCAATTTTGTGCAAGTAGTATATTTCTACTTTTTTTTCTCTCACTTATTGCTGATTTTGATTAACTTACGTACTTAATTTAAACATAAAAAAATGTCAGGAATTTTAGATTTATTGAACAGTGACCTCGGAAAACAGATTATTGGAGGCATCAGCCAGGAAACCAATCAACCCGCAGACAAAACCGCTTCGGTCGTAACAATGGCCATGCCCATACTTCTGGGCGCCATGAAACGCAATGCAAGTAATGAAGGTGGAGCGGCCAATTTAATGAATGCTTTGAACAGCAAGCACGACGGTAGTATTCTGGATAATTTAGGTGGTTTTTTTGGCGGTGGCGTAAATGAGGACGTAAAACAGGATGGCCTGGGTATCTTGGGACACGTTTTGGGAGGTTCCCAAAACAATGCAGTACACGCTCTTTCCCAAAAATCTGGGTTGGACACAAATTCCGTTATGCAGATCCTACAAGTAGCAGCACCTATTTTGCTGGGATATTTGGGAAAACAAAAACAACAGAAAAATGTAAACTCAGAATCCGGAATTGGCGATTTGCTGGGCGGCCTTATGGGAGGTGGCGACCACCAACCAAAACAACAATCCATGATCGAATCTTTGCTTGACGGCAACAATGACGGCAGCGTTATAGACGATATTGCAGGAATGGTCCTCGGTGGCGGCAATACCAAAAAAGGTGGTCTCGGAGGAATTCTGGGAGGTTTCTTTGGAAAGTAAAAAACACGATTCCATTTAAAAAAATGCCGTCCATTTTATCAAAAAGACGGTATTTTTTTTTTAAATGAAAGTTAAATGCCCTCTGCTTTGTACCGCATTGCTTAACTTTGCAAAAATAACTTATATGAAAAATATTTTCCTCATAGCTGCTTTTTGTATTGCCCTGTACAGCTGCGGAACTGGCAATAAAACAATGAGTAACACTTCTGCAGACACTACTGAAAAAGACACCATTCGCATTGCAAACGATAGCCTCGAATACGAAATAATGATAATAGAGCCCGGTTTTGAATCTTGGCTCGCCTCCCAACCTCCGCGCGGTTTTTATGGCCAATCGTATTTGGAAAACAAGAACCGGTTGTTCGTTTCGGAATACAACAATCGCGTGATGCAACCGCAACGGTATTCCCATAATTTATACTCAGAGCGCATAAACTATGACCCAACCGTGGATTATGGCTACGAAGTAAATTATCTGCTATACAATTACTTTGTATATTTTCAGGATAAGTACAATCAAAAATTCATAGGCGGAAGAAATTGAAAAAGCTCAAACAACGTTGGAACATTAAAACCAACGGACAACTTTTTATTATATTTCTTGTTTTTGCCATTACGGGAAGTTCCGCTGCAAAGCTGGCAGCTCCCGTGACAGATTTATTCGAAATAAAAAAAGAAATGGGCTGGTACATTTATTGGCCCTTCAGAATTTTGATCATATTTCCAATTTATCAGGTGCTTTTGGTCTTTTTCGGGTGGGTGTTTGGAGAGTTTGCATTTTTTTGGAACTTTGTAAAGAAAATGCTTCGTGGGATGGGCCTGGGCGCGCTATTTAACAAATGAACGTTTTAAAAAAGGAAATACAACGCATTTTTACCGTAACGATTTTCTCGTTTGCGCTGTTGCTTCCCACTGCCGTAAAATTTGCGCATACCCTTGAAGGCCACGAGCACCAGGCCTGCACAGATCTTTCTGTCCATATTCACAAAAAACAACTAAATTGCTCCATTTGTGATTTTCACTTTTCAATCTTTGATTTTAAACCCCAGGAACTTCCTGAATTTGCAGTACTGAATAGTTTTCAAAAAACGGAAACCATTTATTTGTTGCCAAAATTCAATAAAAATAACTCCCATTATTTTCTAAGGGGGCCTCCGCTATTTTCTTGATTTTTTAGCACTCCATAAATTTTACAACCCTTTTTTAAAATCAAGAAAGCATGAAAAACCTTCTTTGCTTGCTTGTGGTGTGTTTTATTTACACTGCGGCGAGCTCCCAAAATTCCTTGACGGGAACCATTACCTCAAAAAACAAAAACGAAGCTGTTATGGCAACGGTCTATATTCCGCAGTTGGAAAAAGGCACAGTTACCGATTTTGATGGAAATTACACGTTGAATACTATTCCCAATGGAAATTATAACGTAATTTTTTCATCGTTGGGATATGCTTCCGTTTCAAAAAAAATAAACTTTTCAAACAATCAAACCGTTACCGAAAATCTTCAAATGGAAGAAAGCGCGGTTGAAATGGAAGAAGTGATCGTTTCCACCCCCTTCCATAAATTGCAGAGCAATAACGTGATGAAAGTGGAACGCGTTTCCACAGCCGATTTAAACTCCTCCGGAGCCGTAACACTTGCCGACGGAATAAAAAACATTGCGGGCGTTGACCTAATTACTACCGGAACTGGAATTGGCAAACCGGTCATTCGAGGGCTGAGCTCCAATCGTGTTTTGACTTATGCCCAAGGCGTCCGACTGGAAAACCAGCAATTTGGGGATGAACACGGGCTGGGAATCAATGAATCTGGAGTGGAGAGTGTAGAAGTCATTAAAGGCCCCGCTTCCCTCCTATACGGTAGCGACGCGCTGGGCGGCGTACTGTATTTGAATCCTGAAAAGTTTGCCATTTCTGGGGAAACACATAGCGATTTGAGCAGCACTTATTTTTCAAATACGTTGGGAACTTCCACCAATTTTGGAGTGAAAACTTCCGGTGAAAAGCTGAAGTTTTTGGCGCGTGGCTCCTATTCTTCCTTTAGCGATTATAAAGCCGGAACAGCCTACCGAATAACAAATTCCCGCTTCAATGAAAAGGATTTAAAGGCAGGCGTACAATATTTGGACACAAAATTCAAGTCAACGCTTCGGTATAATTACAACCGCTCAAACATTGGCATCGCGGAGGAAATTGGCGAACAAACCCATTCAAAAGATTTGGAAATTCCTTTTCAGGAAATTGACAACCATATTTTGAGTTTTGAGAATACGCTGTTTTTCAACAAATCGAGTTTGGATGTGAAAGCCGGCTATTTGTTTAACGACCGTCGCGAATTTGAAGATGATCCTTCCCTTGCCGCACTTCGGCTAAAATTGAGCACTTTTAATTATGATGTAAAATACAATCTGCCGGAATTGGGGAAACTCGAAACCATAGTTGGCTTGCAAGGAATGTTTCAAAACAACAAAAACGAAGGCGAAGAAATCCTTATTCCCAATGCAAATACTACAGATATTGGGCTTTTGGCAACCTCTCATTACCATTTGGAAAAAATAGATCTGCAGGCGGGCATCCGTTTCGATTCCCGAAAAATTGAAAGCGAGGCTGCCCGGAACCCTTTGGATGCGGACTTTATTCCAGCATTAAACAAAACGTTCACAAGCTTTACCGCGGCTTTGGGAGCGAAAATGGATTTATTTGAAAACGTTTCCGCCCGGGTGAATTTTGCAAGTGGTTTTAGAGCGCCCAATTTGGCCGAACTTACTTCAAATGGCGTGCACGAGGGTACCAACCGATATGAAAAGGGAAATGCCGAACTGACCAACGAACAAAATTTCCAAACAGATGTTTCCCTGGAATACAGAAACGAGCACGTGGAATTTTTCGCAAACGGATTTTACAACGCAGTTAACGATTATATTTTTATTTCCCCTACGGATGAGATGATAGAGGATACGCCCGTCTATGATTATCTTCAAAACAATGCGTCACTTTATGGTGGCGAATTTGGCTTTCACCTTCACCCGCATCCGTTGGATTGGCTGCATCTTGAAAGTAGTTTCGAAACCGTTGTCGGCAAGTTAAGTAATGATGACTATCTGCCATTGATACCTGCCAATTCACTTCGCAATACATTTCGTGTGGAACTGCAAGATGGCAAAACCCGGAAATTTAGCGCTGCTTTTGTAACGCTGGAAAACACCTTCAATCAAAAAAACGTAAGCACCTTTGAAACCAGAACGGGCGGCTATTCGCTGTTGAGCGCAGGAATTGAAAGCAGTTTTCAACTCCAAAAGGTGCTATTTAAACTAAGTATAAACGGAACTAACCTAACCGATAAGGAATATATCTCGCATTTATCCAGATTTAAACCCGATGGCATTTTGAATATAGGAAGGAGCATCAATGTGGGTTTAAAAGTAGCGTTGTAATTGTTTCTTTGCGTTTTTGCGACTTTGCGGGAAAAATTTACACGCAAAGTCGCCAAAATGCAAGGGCTGAACAAAAAGAATAATCAGAGCGGGAATTATTCGTTAGCCTTAACCTCAATGATCTGCGGTGCAGGCTGTTTTTTCCACACAAAGGTGTAAAGCCACATTAAAGTAAAAGTTGGGATAACATCTGTAAGTGGTAAAATTTCTTCCAGGAACACAAAAACGGAAGCAATTTTTCCTTCTGTCCCTTTGTACATGTCGTTCATTTTTTTTGCGGCGAAGGGCGCCCAAACTATATCCAATACGGGGCCGACAACTGGAATTGCCATTGTTGCCATTCCTATTAAATCAAAAAAGATTCCTTGGCGCAATAATTTATATTTTTCGTTTTTCATGAATGCGGTATTTTTTTATAAATGAACAAAAAACATTCCAAAAAAATTAGCCCAAATCGCTACTGATCAATTTCAAAAATTCACTACGTGTCTCAATGGCTTCAAACTGGCCACGGAAACCCGAAGTTGTGGTAACGCTGTTCTGCTTTTGCACGCCGCGCATCATCATACACATATGTGAAGCTTCAATAACCACGGCCACTCCCTTGGGTTTTAACGTATTGTTTATACATTCCAAAATATCGTGGGTAAGTCTTTCCTGAACTTGAAGCCGGCGCGCGAAAACATCGACTATTCGGGGGATTTTGCTCAATCCCACAATATAACCATCAGGAATATAGGCTATGTGGGCCTTTCCAAAGAATGGCAGGATATGGTGCTCACATAAAGAATAGAGTTCGATATCCTTAATAATCACCATGTCGTGATAAGCCTCGGCAAACATGGCACTTTTCAATATTTCGGTGGGATCTTGGCAGTTGCCAGATGTTAAAAACTGCATCGCTTTTGCGGCTCTTTCGGGAGTTTTGAGTATTCCTTCACGGGAAACATCCTCACCAATTGTGTTTAAAATAGTACTGTAATTGTCAATTAAACTGTCGGTTACAGGTTGATCATATTCTTCAAAATATCTATAGGATGACATTCTCTTTTGTTTAAAAATTTGAAAACAAAAATAAACACATAAGTCCGAATAAAAACAATATAACCCATCAGATTGCATTATAGCGCTATAAATAGTACTTTCACGGTTTAAATTTTCGCGATGATCGAGGCCCAAAATATCCACAAGTATTACGACAATCTCCACGTTTTAAAAGGGGTTGACCTTCATATAAAAAAAAGTGAAATTGTTTCCATAGTAGGTGCTTCGGGTGCCGGGAAAACTACATTGCTGCAAATTTTGGGAACCTTGGACGCTTTTGACAGTTCAAAAAGTAAGTTAGCGATAAACGGGGTAAACATTGGTTCCCTTTCGGGGAAAAAGTTGGCGAAATTCAGAAACGAAAACTTGGGCTTTATTTTTCAGTTCCATCAGTTGCTTCCCGAATTTACCGCGCTCGAAAATGTTTGTATTCCCGCATTTATAAAAAATACACCCAAAGCCGAAGCCGTCAAAAAAGCAAAGGAACTGCTCTCCTTTTTAGGTCTTTCGCACCGTGAGGACCACAAACCCAACGAACTTTCCGGTGGCGAACAACAACGCGTGGCAGTAGCGCGGGCTTTGATAAACAATCCAGCAATCATTCTCGCGGACGAGCCCAGCGGAAACCTGGATACTGAAAGCGCCGAAAACCTGCACAATCTGTTTTTTAAACTGCGGGACGAATTTGGGCAAACCTTCGTCATTGTTACACACAACGAGGAACTTGCGAATATGGCGGACCGAAAGCTGGTTATGCAGGATGGGGTTATTGTGAAATAAACTTCAAAAAACAAATGCCAAATGCCAAATGCCAAAAATTCACTCTTATGAAGAAAAGTGAATTAAAATCATTTCTCGACGAAAAGGTACATATTTACAACCACCCCAATTTTATTGAAACCGACCCCATTCAAATCCCGCATCTTTTCACTTTAAAGGAAGATATTGAAATCGCCGGTTTTCTTGTGGCCACAATTGCTTGGGGAAACCGAAAGAGCATCATCAAAAACGGGAACCGATTGATGGAAATAATGGGCAATTCGCCTTTTGATTTTGTGATGAATTTTTCAGAAAGGGATTCCGAATCGCTTTCTCCCTTTGTGCATCGAACCTTTAATAGCGAAGACTTGTTTTATTTTTTACAAGCCCTTCAAAATATTTATAAAAACCACGGGGGATTGGAAAAAGTATTTGCCAGGCATTCCGAAAAAGATTCCATGCAAACGGCAATCCATCACTTCAAAAAAACCTTTTTTCAACTTCCGCACCTTCCACGAACCCAAAAACATATTAGCGATCCCTTAAAAAATTCCGCGGCAAAAAGACTGAACATGTTTTTAAGGTGGATGGTCCGCAATGACCATGCGGGCGTTGATTTTGGAATTTGGAAAAGCATCTCCCCTTCCCAACTTTCGTGTCCTTTGGACGTCCACAGCGGAAACGTGGCCCGAAAACTCAAATTGCTCAACAGAAAACAAAACGATGGCAAGGCCTTGGCTGAGTTGGATAATTCCCTTCGAAAATTAGACCCGATAGATCCCATAAAATATGATTTTGCACTTTTCGGATTAGGGGTTTTTGAACGATTTTGATTCAAAGATTAACTCATTCCACATTATTTTTTTCGCTTTAACAACTCATTATAAATTGTTGTACATTTACGGTTAACTCTTAAACACCGACCTCTTTCGGATTTAAGATAAATTGAAAAAAGTCTTGATTGCACCACAATTTCCTGTTGATGAAGAGCAACGTCTGGCCGCAGTCCGTTCCTATAATTTATTGGATACGCTGCCTGAAAAGGATTTTGACAACATAACGGCACTCACGGCAAATATTTGTGATGTGCCTATTTCTTTGGTAACGCTGCTGGATGCGGACCGGAATTTTTTAAAATCATACTACGGTTTAAATTTTAATGAATCGCCGCGGGACACCTCCTTTTGTGGCCATGCCATTTTAGAGGAATCAAACATCTTTATTGTTGAAGATGCCAGAAAGGATCCGCGTTTTATGGACAATCCGCTGGTAAAGGATATGAACGCTGTTTTTTATGCGGGGGTGCGGTTAATTAATTCAGACGGCTATCCGTTGGGGACTCTTTGCGTTTTTGACACCAAGCCCAGAACACTTTCAAAATCGCAAAAAAGCGCGCTTATTTCAATGGCGTATCAAGTGGTGAATCTGTTTGAGGCCCGAAAACGCAATAGGACCTTATTGGCCGTACAGCAGGAGCTGAAAGAAAAAAATGAGGAGCTTAAAAATTTTGCGGGCATTGTTTCCCACGACATGAAAATGCCGCTGGCCAATATGATTATAACTTCGGATATGCTTCGCAGCAAGTACGGCCATCATTTGGACAAACAGGGAAAGGAATATTTAGATTACATAAAACAATCCTCGTTTACGCTAAGTGAATATATTACTGGGCTTTTGGAACATTATGAAAGTGACAAGACCGCTTCCTTAACCGATGAGGTTTTTGACAGTAACAGCCTTTTGGAAGAAATAATTGAACTGCTGAACATTAATATTGACTGTGAAATAAACCTGCCCGAAGAAAATATTGAAATGCAGGCCAACAGAGCCGCACTGGAGCAAATTATACTCAACCTTGTGGGCAACAGCCTAAAATACAATGACAAGGAAAAGATTAAAATAGACATTCATTGTACCGAAAAAAGCGGATTTTATCATTTTTCAATTTCTGACAATGGAATGGGGATTCCCAAAAACAAACGCTCCCATATATTTGACCTTTTTGTTACCACCGGCAAGCTTGACAGAAATGGAAAAAAAGGCAACGGCATCGGGCTATCTACCGTTAAAAAACTTGTCACGAAACTTGGCGGTGAAATAGAAGTTTCCTCAGAATTGGGAAAAGGAACCACGTTCCACTTTAGCATCAAAAAAAACTAACCGCCTTACTATCGTTATATCCTGTTAATTTATTTCTTGGATACATTATATCCAACTATATTTAACGGCATTAAAAAATAATCGTTGAAATATCTTTATGATTTTTCCAAAATTCCCCGACAATGAAAAAGAGCGAGTTGCCGAATTAAAGAAGTACAATTTACTCGATACCCTTTCCGAAAATGATTTTGACAACATTACCGCCCTTGTTGCGGCAATTTGCGAAGTACCCATTTCATTGATCACCCTTTTGGACAGCGATCGGAATTTTTTCAAATCACACTTTGGCCTTGATTTTAACCAGTCTCCGCGGAATATTTCGTTTTGCGGACACGCCATTTTGCAGGATGAAGAAATATTTATAGTAGAGGACGCAGCAAATGATTTGCGTTTTAAGGACAATCCGTTGGTTACCGAAGCGAACGCGCTATTTTATGCGGGCGTTCCTCTTGTGAACAGCAACGGTTTTAAACTCGGTACGCTTTGCGTTTTTGACCATAAGCCCAGAAAACTTACCGAGCTTCAAATTACATCGTTGAAAGCTTTGGGAAAACAAGTGGTTATCCTTTTTGAGCTTCGGAGAAAAAATAAATTGTTGACAGAGTTTCAAAAAGAACTGCAACAGCGCAATGAAAGATTGGTAAAATTTGCACAAGTTGTCTCGCACGACTTGAAATCGCCATTGGCAAATATTACCTCACTTACCCGAATGCTTCGCGAAGAAAATATCCAAACCCTTTCGGAAGATTCGGGTATGTATCTCAATTACATTGAAGAATCCTCTTTTTCGTTGAAAAACTACATCAACGGTATTTTGAAGTTTTACAAAACGGATGAATTGATTGATGCCCAAAAGGAGGACGTTCCGCTAAAACAGGTATTTGAGGAAATAAATGAAATTTTGATAACGGACGATATAGTTTTTGAATATCCCACCGCTCCTGTTTTGCAAAATGTGAACAAGGCCGCACTTACCCAGATTTTCCTCAATTTGATTGACAATAGCCTGAAATACAATTTAAATCCACAGAGAATGGTGTCGGTAACATACACTGAAGAACCTGATTTTCACAAATTTTCGATCAAAGACAATGGAATGGGCATAGACCTTGGCGTGCAGGAAGAAATATTCACTCTTTTTAAAACCACCGGCATTAAAGACAGGGATGGGAAAGAAGGGACTGGTATTGGGCTGGCAACGGTAAAAAGCTTGGTTTCAAAGCTCGGGGGAACCATTTCTTTGGATTCGGAACCCGGAAAAGGAAGTATCTTTACCTTTACCATTCAGAAATAGCTGTAATTACGTTCCATTTTTTATCTTTGGCCAATATTTATAGGAATGCAGTTCAAACACCCAGAAATTCTTTACGCCCTTTTCCTGCTGCTCATCCCCATATTTATTCATCTTTTCCAACTTCGTCGTTTCCAAAAAGTAGATTTTACCAACGTCGCTTTCCTTAAAAAAGTGACCATCCAGACCCGAAAGAGTTCGCAACTCAAAAAGTGGCTTACGTTATTGATGCGTCTGCTCGCTTTGGCCTGTATCATTATTGCCTTTGCACAACCTTTCACCGCTTCCAAGACTGCTTTAAACACTAAAAAGGAAACCGTCGTTTATATTGACAATTCCTTCAGTATGCAGGCCAAAGGCGCCAAGGGCCCAATGCTGGAACGCGCCTTACAGGATTTATTTGATAAAACGGGCGGCACGGAAAAACTGAGTTGGTTCACAAATAATTCGGAAAGAAAAAATGCCTCGCCACAGGATTTTAAAAATGAGGTGCTTTCAATCCAATATTCCCAGAGTCAGTTGACACCTTCGCAGGTTTTATTGAAGGCCAGACAACTCTTTTCCGATGAAAAAGATGCGGCGAAGCGTTTGGTGTATCTCTCAGATTTTCAACAAAAGGAAGCCTTTCCGGAAATTCCGAACAATTTAATTGTGGATGCCGTGCAACTGAAAGCCGTAAAGGCTTCAAATATCTCTATTGACAGCGCGTATATTGCTTCAAAAAATGCTTCAACCACACAACTAAAAGTACAAGTTTCGAGGAGTGGCAATGAAACTTCGGAAGTACCTATTTCGCTTTTCAACAAGGAAAAATTGATCGCCAAAACAGCGCTGGACATTTCAGGAAACACTACCGGAAATGTAACTTTTGACATTGACAATTCTGAAGAATTCATTGGAAAACTGGAAATCAACGAGGCAAATCTTCCTTTTGACAACACACTTTTTTTCAGCATAAACAAACCCGGAAAAATAAAGGTCTTGGCCATTAACGAAGCCGACGGCAACTTTCTGCAGCGACTTTTTGAAAAGGAGGAATTCCAGTTTACGCAGCAAACCTTCAAAACGTTGAACTACAATGAAATCCCCGACCAAAATTTCATCGTGCTCAATGAGTTGAAGGAAATTCCCGCCTCGTTGGCAACCGCTCTAAAATCTTTTAGCGATGAAGGTGGCAGTGTACTTGTAATTCCTTCTACCGAAGTGGATCTGAACAGTTACAACAATTTTCTATTGACGATGTCATTGGGAACGCTTTCCGCTGAAACGGTTCAGGAAAAAAAGATCGCGAAAATTACGTTCTCCCATCCGTTGTTTAAAGATGTTTTTGAAAAGGAAGTGGCAAATTTTCAATATCCAAAGGTCAATTCTTTTTACAATATTTCAACAAACACAGCACCTGCAATTGGTTTTGAGGACAACAAGCCATTTTTGCTTCAAAAGAACAAGACATATCTGTTCACGGCGGCAATAAACAAAGAGAATTCCAACTTTCAAAATTCGCCTTTGGTCGTCCCCACGATTTATAATATGGCCCTGCAGAGTTTGCCCTTACCTCGCCTGTATTACACCATTGGACAGCAGAATTCCATTGCGGTTCCCGTAAAATTGGGGCCCGATGAAATACTGACCATTAAGGACAGTACGGAGCAGTTTATACCGCTTCAGCAAACAAAGGCCAATTATGTTTTAATGACAACTACGGAAGAACCCGATAAAGCAGGAAATTATCAAATAGTGAAGAAAAACGAGTTTTTGGAAAATATAAGTTACAACTATTCCAGAGATGAAAGCGAATTGCACTATCTGAATCCAGAAAATTGGGAAGGCGCGGAAGTCTATAAAACCGTGGACGATCTTTTTGATTCACTAGCCGATGCAAGTGCGATTAACAGTTTTTGGAAATGGTTTGCTATTTTTGCATTGCTCTTTTTACTTTTTGAAATGCTTATCTTAAAATTCTACAAATGAAGATATTACTGAAATCTGCCACCATTGTTGATGCTTCCGGCAAACATCATTTAAAGAAACGGGATGTTTTGATAGAAAATGGTAAAATTTCAAAAATTGCCGCAAGCATTCCTTCTTCCGAAAAGGTAAGGGAAATTTCCCTGAAAAATCTTCACATTTCGCAGGGTTGGTTTGACAGCAGTGTTTCCTTTGGAGAACCCGGTTTTGAAGAGCGGGAAACTATTGAAAACGGTTTAAGAACGGCAGCCCACAGTGGTTTTACCAGTGTTGCGGTAAATGCCAACAGTTTCCCGGTAACGGACAGCAAAGGCCATATAAAATTTCTGAAGAGCAAAGCCGAAGGAAATGCGGTGAGCCTCTACCCCATCGGCGCGCTTACCGTGGGAAGCAAAGGAACAGACCTCGCCGAACTGTACGATATGCAGAACGAGGGTGCGGTTTCTTTCTACGATTATAAAAACCCAATCGCGAACGCAAACTTGCTGAAAATAGCCCTACAATACACCCAGAATTTTGAGGGTTTGGTGCAATCGTTTCCCTTTGAAAAATCTGTGGCGCGAAACGGCATGGTGAACGAGGAAGTTAACAGCACCCGATTGGGTTTAAAGGGAATTCCCGCACTTTCGGAAGAGCTCCAAATAATCCGCGATTTGTATATTCTTGAATATACGGGTGGCAAGCTTCACGTCCCGACCATTTCAACAAAAAAATCTGTAGAGTTGATTAGGGACGCTAAGAAAAAGGGACTGAAAGTAACGTGCAGCGCTACCATTTTCAACCTTATTTTAACGGATGATGATCTGGAGGAATTTGACACGAACTATAAATTACTTCCGCCGTTGCGGACAAAAGAAGATGCCAAAGCATTAATAAAAGGCCTGAAAGATGGCACCATTGACGGCATTACGAGCGACCACAACCCTATTGATGTGGAGCACAAAAAAACCGAATTTGAGCAGGCTTATTTTGGAAGCGTTGGTTTGGAAGCCTGTTTCGGGGCGCTCAACCAGATTTTGGAAATGGAGCAATCCGTCAATGCACTTACGGGCTTGAAGGAAACTTTCAAAATTCCTTCGGAAAAAATTGAGGAAGGAAACCGTGCCGAACTTACCCTTTTCAATCCTGATGAAACTTGGGAATTTGCTGAAAAAGATATTCTTTCATCGTCTAAAAATGCGGCATTGCTCGGTTCGAAACTAAAAGGAAAACCTTACGGAATTCTGGCAAATAACCAATTGGTACTGAACAGCTAATGAAAAATATACCTGCCGGAAGAACGACTGCGCTTATTGCCTATGCCCCATTTGTGGGTTTTATGATTGCCTTTTTTATAAACCGGGATGAGAATCACGACTTTGCCACGTGGCACATCAAAAATATGTTCGGGATAACCCTCATGTTCATCGTTTCCATGGTTATTCAATCGCAAATAGACGTAACCGTTGGCGATGTTGTGTGGCTTATTTGCTTCTTGCTTTGGCTCTATTGCTGGGCGATGGCTTATTTCAACAAGAAAAAGGGCATTCCATTTTTAAGTGAGAAATTTCAGGAATGGTTTACTTTTTTAAATTAAAGTATTGATTATCTTTAGCTTAAATAAACCACTAACCTAAAAACGAATAAAATGGAAACAACTACAGATAACGGCAAAACGGTTGCCATCATAGCCTACATTACACTTATTGGCTGGATTATCGCACTAATAATGAACAATGGAAATAAAACGGCTCTTGGCTCCTTCCACGTACGCCAATCTTTGGGCATTATGTGTGTGGGAGTGGTACTGAGTATCATTATAAGTTTTATTGGCATTTCTATACTGAGTTGGATTGTACAACTGGCCATATTGGTCTATTGGCTTTTGGGGTTGATTAGCGCGGTACAGGGCGAAATGAAACCCGTGCCGGTATTTGGCGAACAATTTCAAGAATGGTTTAAGGGCATTTAATTTTTAATAATTTTTAACGGGACCTTTTAAGCTGAAACAGCTTCAGTTTAAAAGGTCTTGTTTATTTTTGCAGCCTATGGAAAAACAGACCCTACTCTTGGAACACAATTATAGACCCGCGAAAGACCCAGCAGGCAAACCGCCGGCAATTATTATGCTGCACGGCTTTGGGAGCGATGAAAATGATTTGTTTTCCTTTGCCAGCGAACTTCCGGAGAAATACGCAATCATTTCTTTAAAAGCTCCAATTCGTTTGGAACCTTACGGAAATGCTTGGTACAACATATATTTTGACAATGCGCAGGGTAAATTTAGCGATGATGAACAGGCCATTGCCTCCCGCGAATTGGTCTCAAAATGTATTGATGAAATTATTAAAAAATATAAAGTTGATGGAGAAAATATCACTTTGTTAGGCTTTAGCCAAGGTACTATTTTAAGTTTCGCCGTAGCGCTGAGCTATCCTAAAAAGGTTAAAAATGTAATCGGTTTGAGCGGTTATATAAACGAAGAAATCTTAAAAGAAGGATACGCCAAAAATGACTTCAG
The DNA here is from genome assembly GCF_028561335.1 of Aequorivita todarodis. GTDB lineage: Bacteria > Bacteroidota > Bacteroidia > Flavobacteriales > Flavobacteriaceae > Aequorivita > Aequorivita todarodis. The sequence continues at coordinate 31,567 of NZ_JAQQTG010000044.1, forward strand.
CAATCTTAATGTTTACACTTCCCACGGCAGTGTGGACCAAGTAATCCCTGTGCAATGGGCGCGGCGAACTGAGCCATTTCTGAAAAAACTGAACATAGACTGTAAATATTCGGAATTTCCAGTAGGTCACGGCGTTGCTCCACAGAATTTTCGGGAGTTGAAGGAGTGGTTGGGGAAACGGTAAGTTTTTAGTTTTCAGTCGCAGTTTTCAGTCGCAGTATTCAGTCGCAGTTTTCAGTGGTTGTGGTCAATAAAAAAACCCCAATAACCCAATAACCCAATAACCCAATAACCCAATAACTTAATAACTTAATAACTTAATTTGGATAAAGAAAGGATGCAATTGGTGTTAATTCCAGTTCGTTTTTATCGTTGAAATGGTATTCCAAAATCATTTCGCCCCAATATTTTCCATCGGTAAAATCTGCTTGTATCCACTTGTGGTTCAGGAACTTCAGTTTGTTAATTTTCATATCGCCGTTCATTCCATCAAACGGCACCAATGGGTTGTTTCCCTTTTGCAAATTGAAATCATAGATTTGGTCTGAAACCATTGCCTCAACATCTGCTGCCTCATAGCCCATTTTTTCCAAATAGGTCATTGCATTGTCATTTCCCAACAGGGTAAAATAATTCAAATCACGGACCTGGTTCTGAAGTTTATCAATAGAATCCTGCGCCATTTGAATATTTGCCTCAAGATTTTCTATTCTGGATTCCTGCGATTCAAAAATTTTCTTTTCATTCATATATTGATAAAAAATGAAAAGCATTGCAAAAAGAAAGAGGTACAAAAAAATTTTATTTCTCATAATTAAATCGTTATAGTAAGGGTATCATAGGCCAAATGGACGTTTTTCGGAAGCTTTTTTTCCACTTCTTCGTGAAAGCCCATCAAATGGCTAATGTGTGTGAAATATGTTTTTTCAGGCTTCACTTTTTCAACAAAATCAAGTGCTTCCGAGATATTAAAATGTGAATAATGCGGCGCTTCCCGAAGTGCGTTTATAACTAAAACCTTGGTTCCCTTCACTTTTAAAAGCTCTTCGTGCGAAATTGTTTTTACATCGGTCAAATATGTAAAATCCTCTACCCGGAACCCCAGCACAGGAAGGGTATCGTGCATGGCCTCAATGGGTACTACCTTTTTCCCGCCAAGGGTAAATGGAGTGTCTTTGTCAATTTCAATTTCCTTAATATTTGGGGCACCGGGATATTTATTTACGGTAGCAAAAATATAGGCGAATCGTTCCCGGAGTGATTCAAAAACCCGCTTGTGGGCATAAAAGGGCATGATGCCCTGCATAAAATTAAAAGGGCGAATATCGTCCAATCCCGCTGTGTGATCGCTATGTTCGTGGGTAAGCAGGATGCCATCCACTCTTGAAACATTCTCGCGCAACATTTGCTGCCTGAAATCGGGTCCGCAATCAATTACATACGAAAAATCATCCCAACGCAATAAAACAGATACCCGCAAGCGTTTATCTTTAGGATCGGTGCTTAAACAAACTGGGTGATCACTGCCAATTACGGGTATTCCCTGCGAAGTTCCGGTGCCGAGAAATGTAACACTGAATGTTGATTTCATTCCAGCAAAAATACTGGTATTTTTTTTGTTTACCTATTGTAATCGCTACCTTTGTTATATAAAAAAATAGAACGTTGCTATGCCAGAAACCATAATAGGGGACAAGGAATTTGAGAATATTCCTTCCATAAAAAGCAAGGCTTTACGAATTAATCTGAACGAAAACATTTACGGCACTTTTGCCGAAATTGGAGCCGGACAGGAAACCGTACGGAATTTTTTTAGGGCCGGTGGCGCCTCTGGAACCATTGCCAAAACCATGTCTGCCTACGACAAGGATTTTAGCGACGCAATTTATGGAATAGAGGAAGACGGCAGATATGTAACCGAATCGAGGCTGCAAAAAATGCTCTCGCACGAGTTCGACCTGATTGAAGAACGCATAAACCGCGAAAAACACCCCAACAGACTTTTCTTTTCATACGCAAACACCGTTGCCACCATTGACTTTGCCAAAAAATACAAAGGCCATGGTTGGGTGGGGATTCGCTATCAGATTGATCCGAAGGAACCGTATAATGAAATAACCCTCCATATCCGTTTTCACGAGAACGATGCGCAACTTCAGCAAATTACCTTAGGAACTTTGGGTGTTAACCTCATTTACGGCGCATATTACAAATACGACCAACCCAACAAATTGTTGCGATACCTTTACGATCATATCGATAAGGATAAAATTGAAATTGACACTATAAATTTTTCGGGGCCCCGTTTCGCAGATGTTGACAACAGATTGATGAGCCTTCAGCTGATCAAGAATGGCATGACGGATGCGGTTATGTTTGACCCCGAAGGCCACAACATACTCCCCGCAAGAATTCTGTATAAGAAAAACATATTGGCCCTCCGCGGAAGCTTTAGGCCGGTAACGAAGGTAAATATTGATATGTTTGAACGCTCCTATGAAATGTTTCTGAAGGAAAACAGGGTAGAAAAGGATAGAACAGAGGTTATTTTTGAAATCACGCTTTCAAATCTTCGCGCTGAAGGTGAAATTGACGAGGAAGATTTTATGGACCGTGCCAGATTGCTCTGCTCTTTGGGCTATACGGTTATGATTTCAAATTTTCAGGAATATTATAAACTGGTTGAATATTTCTCAAGATATACCAAAATGCGCATGGGGCTTGCCATGGGCGTCAATAATTTAATAGATATTTTTGATGAAAAATACTATCGCCATTTGAGCGGGGGTATTTTGGAAGCCTTTGGAAAATTATTTTTTAAGGATTTGAAGGTTTACCTCTACCCTATGAAAGATCCAGAAACCGGGGAATACACTAACAGCGAAAATCTAAAAGTACATCCTCGAATGAAGGAACTGTATAAATTCTTCAAATACAACGGAAAGGTAGTGGACATCACAGATTACAATCCTGAAAATATGGAGATATTTTCACGTGAGGTTTTGTCAATGATAGAAAGCGGCGAGGAAGGCTGGGAAGAAATGTTGCCTCCCGGAGTTGCGGAAATTATTAAAGACAAGCGTCTTTTCAATTACAAACCAACACCCGCCAAAATAAGTAATTAAGCAAGGATTTGTGCCGCGTGGTCTTTGGTCTTTACTTTGTCAATTACGCGTACAATGGTACCGGTTTCGTCCATTATAAAAGTCTTGCGGTGTATGCCGTCAAACTCCCTTCCCATGAATTTTTTAGGTCCCCAAACCCCGAAAGCATTTATCACCTCTTTATTCTCATCGGCCAATAACGGAAATGGGAAATTGTATTTTTCTTTGAAGTTTTTTTGGCGTTTTTCACTGTCGGCACTTACTCCCAACAGTTCAAAACCCTCTTTTTGAAGTTCTTTATAATTATCGCGAAGATTGCAAGCTTCGGCCGTGCAGCCGGGAGTGTTTGCTTTTGGATAGAAAAAGACGATCCATTTTTTTCCTTCGTAATCTTTTGATGAAATTGAGTTCCCATCCTGATCGTTCGCTTTAAAATCTGGAGCCTTATCTCCTGCCTGTAATGTTTTCATTATCCCTATTTTTGCATAAAAGTACTTAAAATGACCAAGCAAGAAAAGGTTAACTTCGTTATTGATACGTTAAATAGACTTTACCCACAGGTTCCCATTCCCTTAGCCCATAAAGATCCCTACACTTTGTTGATCGCTGTTTTGCTTTCCGCCCAAAGTACGGACGTTCGTGTAAACCAAATAACGCCACTTTTATTTGAAATTGCGGACAACCCTTATGATATGGTAAAACTGACCGTGGAGGAAATCAGGGAAATCATAAAACCCGTGGGACTTTCGCCCATGAAGAGCAAAGGAATCCATGGCCTTTCAGAAATTTTAATTGAAAAATATAATGGGCAGGTCCCGGCAGATTTTGAAGCGTTAGAGGCTTTACCCGCGGTGGGCCACAAAACAGCAAGTGTGGTTATGAGCCAAGCCTTTAATATTCCTGCCTTTCCTGTAGATACACATATTCATAGGTTGATGTACCGTTGGGGTTTTTCCAATGGAAAAAATGTAGTGCAAACGGAAAAGGATGCAAAACGACTGTTTCCGAAAGATTTATGGAACACGCTCCATCTTCAAATAATATGGTACGGAAGGCAATACTCCCCGGCGCGTGGTTGGGATTTGGAAAAAGATATAATCACAAAGACCATTGGCAGAAAATCGGTGATAAAAGAGTATTTAAAGAAGGTAGATAAGAGATGAGCGATGAACTATGCACATTATGCCCCGTAAATAAATTCCCCCTTTTGGGGCTAGGGGCTTTTTTTCAAAAAAAAAAACCCCGAAAAGCTAATTCCAGGGTTTTTCCAAGTTTAGTTTAGAAGTGCTTCAAACTTCATTTTATGGTAATCTATAACACTTAAAGCCATCGAATAATCCAGAAGAAATTTAATGGTTTCCTCTTTTGGAGCAAGTTTTTTATTCACGTTGTCCACACGTGATGTTTCAGAGTATAATTTTTGCATAGAATGTTATTTTGAGGTTTATTTCCAAATAACGCAGCAAAAATTACTTTATTGTATCAATTGGTCAATATAATATTATGTTTATCAATTACTTTGCGCAAATTTATGAGCGCATAACGCATCCGTCCCAGCGCAGTATTGATGCTAACCCCGGTTTGCTCACTTATTTCCTTAAAGCTCATATCTTTATAAATACGCATCATCAATACTTCTTTTTGGTCGTCCGGAAGTTCTTCAATCAATCTTCTTACGTCGCTTTCAACCTGACCTTTAATGATTTGCTTTTCAATATTTAAGGAATTATCGCTCAAAACCGAAAATATATTGAAATCATTATTGTTTTCAAATTTCGGCATGCGGTTGTTCTTTCTGAAATGGTCTATCACCAAATTATGCGCAATACGCATCACCCAAGGAAGAAACTTGCCTTCTTCATTGTAGGCACCCCTTTTAAGGGTTTTAATGACTTTTATGAAAGTATCCTGAAATATATCTTCAGCGACATCCCTGTCAAAAACTTTTGAATAGATAAAACTGTAGATCCTTTGCTTGTGTCGAGTCACTAACTCGCTAAGTGCAGATTCATTACCGTTCATATAAGCGTTCACTAAAAACGCATCAGAGGAGCTATTGCTTTGCTTCATATCAATACTTTTTTTAAAAAATAAACAACTATGGTTTTGGTTGCTTAGTTACAATGTTTATTTGTTAAAAGTAATGATCAGCTATAGGCAATAATTTTTTTATATGACGTTAAGAGCCGTAAATATAACAACAAAGAATTCACAAATGCAAAAAAAAGGTTAAATTTTTCATTAAAAAATAATAGTAACCGCAAATGTGCATTGCTGAAATCGATATAGTATCTTTGCGAAAAGCTATAAAAAAAGGAAAATTACATTGAGTACCGAAACCGTAGATACTAAAAAAAACATCCTTATTCAGGGTGCAAAACTTCACAATCTTAAAGACATTTCTGTTGCCATTCCACGTAATAAACTGGTGGTAGTTACAGGTCTATCCGGCAGCGGAAAATCCAGCTTGGCGTTTGACACGCTTTACGCCGAAGGCCAGCGACGCTACGTGGAGAGCCTTTCCAGCTATGCCCGTCAATTTTTGGGAAGATTGGACAAGCCAAAAGTAGATTCCATAAAAGGGATTGCGCCCGCCATTGCAATCGAGCAAAAAGTAAATTCCACAAACCCGCGTTCCACGGTTGGGACCTCCACCGAAATTTACGATTATCTAAAATTGCTCTACACCCGGATTGGGAAAACCATTTCGCCAATTTCTGGCAAGGAAGTTAAAAAAGACACGACCACAGATGTTATAAATTTCATAAAAAAATTTCCAAAAGGCGAAAAATTACTGCTCCTCGCCCCTATCTTTTTGGAAGAAGGCCGCACGATGGAGAATAAAATCCAGGCACTGGCGCAACAGGGCTATTCCAGAATTAAAGTGAAAGATGAAGTTGTTCGGATTGATGAATTGGAGGGAAAATCATTTCCGAAGAAGATAGATTTGGTCATTGACCGGATTATTACTAAAGACGAAGAGGATTTCTATAACCGCCTTGCCGATGCTGTTGAAATAGCATTTTTTGAAGGAAAAGGTGAACTGTATATTGAGGAACTTTCTTCAAATAAAGTTACGGAATTCAACAACCGTTTTGAGGCCGACGGCATGGTTTTTATGGAACCAAACGTGCATCTTTTCAGTTTTAACAATCCCTACGGCGCGTGCCCAACTTGTGAAGGTTATGGCGATGTGATTGGTATTGATGAAGATTTGGTTATCCCAAATACTGCCCTCTCCGTGTATGAAAACGCCATATTTCCGTGGCGTGGCGAAAGTATGGGCTGGTACCGGGACCAATTGGTGAACAATGCCTATAAATTTGACTTTCCCATCCACAAACCGTGGTTCCAGCTTACCGAAGAACAAAAACAGCTTGTGTGGGACGGAAATAAGTATTTTGAGGGATTGAATTCCTTCTTTTCGTTTTTGGAATCAAAAAGCTATAAAATCCAAAATCGGGTGATGCTCTCTCGTTACCGCGGAAAGACGAAATGCACAACGTGTAAAGGAAAACGCCTTCGTCCAGAAGCTGGTTACGTTAAAATAAATGGCACCGCAATTCAAGAATTAGTCGAGCTGCCTTTAGATAAAACTGCTGAATTTTTCAAGAAACTGAAACTTTCAGAATTTGATGAAAAAGTAGCCAAGCGTTTGCTGCTGGAAATCAACAACCGCCTTCGTTTTTTACAGGATGTTGGTTTGGGCTATTTAACATTGAACAGAAAATCGAACACGCTTTCGGGCGGCGAATCGCAACGAATCAACCTTGCCACCTCTTTGGGGAGCAGCCTCGTGGGCTCTATGTATATTTTGGACGAGCCAAGTATTGGACTTCACCCCAAAGACACGGAACGGCTTATCGTTGTTTTAAAATCCCTTCGCGATTTGGGGAACACCGTAATTGTGGTGGAACACGATGAAGACATCATGAAAGCCGCCGATGAAATTATAGACATCGGTCCCGAAGCTGGAACTTTTGGCGGCGAAGTGGTTGCCCAAGGAACCTATGCTGAAATTTTACAATCAAACTCGCTTACCGCAAAGTATTTGAATGGCGAAATGGAAATTGAAGTTCCAAATAAACGGCGTACTTCAAAAAATAAAATTACAATCAGCGGGGCTCGGCAAAATAACTTGAAAAATATAGACGTAACTTTTCCATTGAATGTTTTCACGGCAGTTACGGGCGTTTCCGGTAGCGGAAAAAGTACGTTGGTAAAGAAAATTCTCTATCCAGCCCTGATGCGTGAGATTGGTGGTTATGGTGAAAAGCCCGGACAGTTCTCAGAAATTAAGGGAGATTTCAACACCATCAAAAGCATCGAATTTATCGACCAAAACCCAATTGGCCGCTCCAGCCGAAGCAATCCGGTAACCTACATTAAAGCGTATGATGATATTCGGAATTTATATGCTTCGCAAAAGCTTTCGGACATTCGTGGGTACAAAGCAAAACATTTCAGCTTCAACGTAGATGGCGGCCGTTGCGAAACCTGCAAAGGCGAAGGCGAAGTAACCATCGAGATGCAGTTTATGGCAGATGTGCATTTGTTGTGCGACACCTGCAACGGCAAACGTTTCAAAAAAGAAGTGCTGGAAGTAACGTTTCAAAATAAAAACATAGACGATATTCTCACGATGACCGTGGATGATGCCGTTGCATTCTTTAATGAACATAAGCAGGATAAAATTGCGGCGAAATTGCAACCCTTGCAGGATGTGGGATTGGGTTATGTTCAGTTGGGGCAAAGCTCCTCCACCCTTTCCGGTGGGGAGGCACAGCGTATCAAGCTTGCTTCGTTTTTGGTAAAAGGAACATCAAAAGAGAAAACCGTTTTTATATTTGACGAACCTACAACAGGGCTTCATTTTCACGATATCAAAAAATTATTGGCTTCTTTTTATGCTTTGCTGGAAAGAGGGCATACCGTAATTGTTGTAGAACATAATTTAGATTTGATAAAATGTGCAGACCACATTATCGATTTGGGCCCTGAAGGCGGCGAAAATGGTGGACAAGTAGTTGCAGCAGGTACTCCGGAAGAAGTTGCGAAAAATAAGGACTCATTTACCGCTTCCTATCTAAAAGAAAAACTTTAAGAGTTACTATGTTTTTTTGGCACACTAATTGAAATCAAAATAACAGAAAATAAGACTTTTAGTTTTTTTGGTTGGTTAGTTTTTAAAATCCGCTGGAGCAGTAAATACCTTCAGCGGATTTTTTATTTGAATGCTCCCAAAATTCCAATTTAATCTTATAATAGCTTAAAGCATTACTGAAAATCAATGCTTTAAAAACTTGGCACGGTCGTTGGTTATTTAAAAGCGTACTCCGCTAACCAAGAAACATCATGCAAGTACAAACCTTTTAAAATTGAAACTTATGAAAAACATAGCATTTATTTTCAGCATCCTTTTGATGGGATTTTCAGCAAATGCAACTACCCACGAAAGTGAAGACCAGTACAGAAGGGGATACGACGGAAGCGCCTACATTTTTGTGGAAGGCAACGTAGAATTCTCCGTTTTCCCAGACGGCCAATTCGATTTTGTGTACGTTGGGCCCCAAAAAGGTTCAAGCGTTACCATTAACACTCCCAATGTGAACATAAGTTTCAATTCGGGTTATGATTATGATGCTTATGTGCAGTATGACGATTACGGCGCAGTAATACAAGTAGAAAGTGTTCCTATTTATTATGATTACTACGGACGCATCATCCAAGCGGGAAATGTGGAAATTCAATATAATGACCGACGAATAGTGAGAGTTGGCGGGTTGCACGTAGTGTATAATAATTATGGCTATTTCTCACATTGCACTGGCGTGATAAATGTATTCAACCCATACTACGTTTATCGCCCTTGGCATGTGTATTATGCGCCCCCGGTTTATACCCATTGTGTAGTTTATGACCTTCCTTACAGAAGGTATTACAATCCTGTTAGATATAGTTATCACGACCACGTGGTCTATTACAAAAAGAGACATCGCGTTGCCTACCACAACGGCCGCAGGGATTTCTATCGTCCCGGAACGCGAGTTTATGATAAAAAAGGAAGGGCTTCCATAAACAAGGAATACAACCCGAATAGAAGGAACACTATGGTTGCCACAAATTATTCAAGAGAGAATAGTTCAATGAGAAGTAACAATTCGCGAAGCAATGCTGTTACCCGAAATAGTAGCACCAATAGCAAAGGAGCCGCAAATGTTAATCGAAGCATTCGTAACACACGGAATAATGTTAAAAGTGTTTCAGGCAGATCTTCAAACACTATTAGAGATAATAGTTCAAGAGTGAAAAACGATAACAGTAGAAAAAATTCGGGAAGAAGTTATTCTGAAAACAATACGAAAAACACGAGAAGTGAAAACGCAGTTCGCTCAAATAATACAAGAACTGTCTCAAACAATAGGGCGGTTAAAAAGGAAACCCGCACCACTTCCAGCAACAGAAGCACTTCGATAAGCCGAAATAAAGCACAGGCTCCAAAGCGGGAAACCGCAAGCCGAAGCCGCAGCACAGTAAATAAGTCCAGCGCTCCTTCGCGCAGTAGCTCCAAAGCGAAAACCTCACGAGGCAGTTCCTCAAGAGAAGCTAGTTCCAGAGGCGGACGCGGATAAAGATAGTTTTTTGGTTGGTTGAAAACCTCCGTGAATCTGTATGACAACAGAGGATCGGAGGTTTTTTTTGAATCAAGACTAAAGGGAGACAGGAAACAAGACTATTAAGGGTCACGAAATAAAGCTTCGGTCCAACGACCATCTACCGACTACCGACTAAAATCAAAGATGCCATTTGCCTCGTCAGCTCCCTTCTGCTATATTTTTCAATTCCTTCGGAAGCAATCTTTAGCTCGCCCTTTTTGAAATCTTTGTATAATTGGAGAATCTCAGTTTTCAATTCATCATCGTCCCAATAGCTAAAGAATTTTCCAGCATTGGTCTCAGTAATAATTCCCTCAATATCACTTTCCTTCGGCCCCAAAGCGATTATTGGGCGTTTAGCGGCGAGATATTCAAAAAGCTTCCCGGGAATAATGGCACGGGTTTCCGCGCTGTTTATTTCCACCAAAAGTAAAACCTGGCTTTTATGTTGAAGCCGTAGTGCTTCGGAATGCGAAACATAACCCAAAAATTCACAATTCTCCGTTAACTGAAAGTTTTCAAGACTTTGTTTCACTTCCGCACTTACGGCACCAGCAAATTTCAACTGCAAATCGTTTTTGAAGGAAGTATCTTCCTTGCAGATTTCAGCAAGTATCTTCCACAATACCTCTGGGTTTCTTTCACTCAACAATGAGCCAATATGTGAAATAGAAAAAACAGAATCTGTCGCAAAATCGCTTTTCTCAGCAATATCGTAACCGTTGGTAATAACCTCAATGGGCTTTTCAGTAATCATCCCAAATTCCTTTTTGGTCGTTGGGCTCGTCACTGTAATAATATCTGCTGATTTTAAAACCGAAGCTTCCAACGCTTTGTGTTTTCGTTCGGAAGCTTTGTTCAACCGAAGCGATTTGTGGTAATGGATCGTCGTCCACGGATCGCGGAAATCTGCAATCCACTTTACGTTCAGGTCTTTCTGAAGTTGCATCCCAATTAAATGGAGGCTGTGCGGCGGACCGGTTGTAATAACAACATCCACTGGATTTTTCGCAATATATTTTGAGAGGAATTTTACCGAAGGTTTTACCCAGCCCACCCGCGCATCGGGGATAAAAAAATTCCCGCGAACGTAGAGCATGAGCTTTTCCACTGCGGAAATTTCCTTTTTTGAAATGATGCCGCTGCTCATCTGCTTGGTTTTCTTTTTTGAAAAGAGTTTCGCAAAACGATACGGTTCATTGATTGGCTGTTTTAATACTTCAATATCCGAAGGGATTTCCGAATCAAACTTTTCATCAACCAAAGGATAGTTAGGGTTTTCGGGCGCATACACAATCGGTTCCACGCCAAACTCCCGAAAATATTTTACAAATTTCAACCACCGCTGTACGCCCGGACCGCCCGCGGGAGGCCAATAGTACGTTATGATTAGGGCGCGTTTCATTGATGGTAGCGGGTTAGGAGTTAGGGGTTAAGGGTTAATGGGTTAATGGGTTAATGGGTTAAAACTATATAGCGTTATAACTAAATAACCAAGTAACATTCAGAAATTTCGATGCTTTTCAGTTATAAAAAAATTGGTCAAAAAGATTAAATTTCATTCCGGAGGTTCTTTATTTCTTCCGTTGTAAAAAGCCAATCAATCCCTTTTGCTTGCAATCCATTTATCAATTTTTTATCTCCTGTCCAAAGTGGAGCGTCCAATGCCATACTCAATGCGACAAAAGGTGCGTCATATTCATCAATATCACCAGTTAATTCGATGGCCTTTTCCCAAGTAGTTATCGAAAAGGTTTCTATGTCTATCAAGTCAATTTTTCTAAAAAGAATCCGTTTTAAAAATGCCAAATCATCATCTGATAATCCAGAAAGTTGAAGCAGTTTAGTATGATGTTTTTTAAGTTCTTCGAGAACAAGGCTCGGGGCATAAAAATCAAAAGCCTCAGTGGAATTGAGCAATAAATCGCTTATAGTTCCTTCTGGGCTTAGAATTCCGCTAAAAATTATATTCGTATCAACCACCACTTTCACTTAACAAAACGGCTTTTGTTTTTGCTCCACCAATCTTTTTTTGATTCGATCGCCAACTGGTCTATTTGTTCTTGAGTAGCTTTACTTTTTGAAGCAATCTCACGGAATTTAATATAATCCAAAATTCGCTGAAGCCCCACCAAGTCCGTTCCAGTCGGTATTCGGATAAGAATTTCGTTATCTTTTCTTTCTATTTGCATATCTAAATGTAATCAAAATTTTGATTATATCTTCAGAATCATTTTTGTTCCTCTTCCTTCTTTCGAAAGGCAAAATACAAGCCACTCAATAAAATCAAAAGGAAAACAATACTGCTCACCAACGAAATAGTGCTTCCCGTTTGGATCACTTTTGGCTCAAAGATGAATTCTATTTTATTGTTTCCCGCTGGAATTACCATCGCTCTCAACAAATAGTCCGCCCTGAAATATTCCGCAGGTTTTCCATTTATGTAAGCGTTCCAGCCCTTTGGATAATACACCTCGGAAAATACTGCCAATTGCGGGGATTTTGTGGAAGCTTCATAAACCAATTTATTCGGCTGGTGGCTGAAAAGTTCAATGGTCGCAGTGCTATCCCGTTCCATTTTTTGGCTCGGTATTTTTGAAAGGAATTCTTTGTTAACAACCGCGGTCTTTTTGGTATCCAAACTGTCGAGAAGTTGAATTTCTTCGTCTGCATTCTCCGCCGGAAGTACATTCTCAACAAACCAAGCATCGCCGTTTGCATAAGGATTTCGCTGCGCTACGGGCCCGCCGTTTTTGGCTTGGGTAATGATGTAGCGCACGTTCAACATATTCAGGATACCTATGTTTCCTTTGCTGATGTAATATTCAAAAATATCCTGCATTCTGCCCGGCTTTGCGGCGTGATACCCGCCCAAAGCATTGTGATAATAACTTGCGCGCCCACTGTTGAAAGCATTGGTGGTTGCATCGTAAACGCGGTAATGGCCGTCGTCCTTCAAAATTTGCTCGTCGGCACTGTTCTTTTGGAAAGGTTCATCCACCAATCTTGCCTGCACAAAATCTTCTTCATTTACATATCTTCTATCAACCCCTACCAAATCGACCAAAACCAAAACACAAAGCGCAGCCACGGCGAAACCTTTTTTTAGCGTTCCCTTCATAAAAAACCAGAGAACAGCCGCCGTCAATAGTACAAATATCAGCGAACGGATTGCATCGGAAGTAAAGAGCGACATTCGGTCTTCGCGGATTGCCTCCAAAAACGGAAGGCCCATTTCTTCCCTAAAATAGCTGTCGTACGGACTTGCAAAATCGAATAATGTTGCTTTAAAAAGAATAAATAGCAGCGTAAGTCCGCCCACAATTCCCGTGGACCAGAGCAGGGCTTTCTTCTTTTCCGCTTCCCTTTCAAATTGATTAAAAAACTGGTGAAGTCCCACAATGGCGAGGATTGGAAGAATTAATTCGATAATTACCTGAATAGAGGAAACCGCGCGGAATTTATCGTACATCGGCACATAATCAATAAAGAATTGGGTCAAACCTTTAAAATTGTCTCCCCAAGAGAGCAGCAGGGTTAAAATAAAACCCGAAACCACCCACCATTTCAATCTGCCGCGGACCAAAAAGAGCGCCAGCACGGCAAGAAAAATCACAATCGCGCCGATATACGCCGGAGCCCCCACATAGGTCTGATGGCCCCAATACATCGGGATTTGGCTTAAAACCTGATTGGCTTCCTGCGCAGAAGCGCCCATCCGCATCAAGCTCTCTACGGTTTTTGAATCTTTCGGAAATGCTTCGGAAGAGCTTCCGCCCATAAACCGCGGAATGAAAAGATTGAAACTTTCCAGCCTCCCGTAGCTGTATTCCGTGATATAATCGTAATCAAGGCCCGTTTTGTTATCTTTTGGGGTACCGTCCGCATTTACGGTCAGTTCAGTTTTTCCGCGGGTTGAAGTATCGGCATATTCCTTGGTTGCCAAAATATTTGTGGCATTCAACCCGATGGAAATAATTACGGCAACTACCATAATTCCAACGGCCTTAAAATAATGCGGAAGCAATTTCTTCCAATAAGCATCAATCAAATAAACAATCCCGATGATTATCACCAAAAGCATCAAATAATACGTCATTTGGAAGTGGTTGGCCACCAATTCCAGCCCCATCGAAACCGTGAGCAGTAAAAATCCCCAGAGATATTTTCCGCGGAAGGTGAGAAATATTCCACTTAAAACAAAGGGCATATAGGCTATGGCGTGGGCTTTTGCGTTGTGCCCAACGCCAAGGATAATGATTAAATACGTTGAAAAGCCAAACGCCAGCGCACCCAAAAAAGCCAGTTTATAATCTACTTTCAGCACCAAGAAAAGAATATACATTCCTATAAAATAGAGGAAAAGATAATCTGCGGGACGCGGCAAAAAGCGGATTGCGAGATCGAGCTGTTTTATGTAATTGTTCGGATATTTTGCGCCCAGTTGATAGGTAGGCATCCCGCCGAAAGCCGCATCGGTCCAATAGGTTTCCTCCCCTGTAGCTTTTCTGAAATCATTCTGTTGCTTCGCCATTCCGGTATATTGCACAATATCGCTTTGGAATATCTTTTTCCCTTGCAGGACCGGGTTAAAATAGGCCAGCGAAGCCACGATAAACAAAACGAAAACAACTAAATGGGGAAGAAATTTCTTAAAGTTGGGCTGCATAATTTGGCGTGTGGATTTGAAGAGGGGAAATTAGGGATTTTTTTGGAAACACGAACCACTCCTATAGGGAAACACGAACCACGACGTTTTGATACACGACCAAAAAAATGTCTATTTGTCGTGAGTCGAAACGTCGTGGTTCAAAATGTCTTTATCAATCTACCTCCTCAAACTCCACATATTCCCCAACTTTTTTACTCTTTCGGGAATTTTGCGATGGGTTTTTGTCGATGGTGATACTTCCCTCCGGTTTGTGCTGAGAATTCATATCTGGATTATTTCCAAAGAATTGCTCAAACTGCTGTCCGGCTTTTTTCGAAATATAGCGCATTAAATAAGGAGTGGCGAGCCTAATAAGAAACTTTAGCCCTAAATATACCAGAAGAACGATCAATATCGTTTTTAGGAATGTCATCATAACTGTAAAATTCTTTCCAAAAATAAGGATTGATGCAGAAAAAGACGAATATTGACTATTAAATAAATGGTAAAATCTTATATCTTTGAACTAAACCCAACGTTCCATGAATATCAAACTTCCCCTTCTATTTTTGCTTTGCTCTATTTCCTTTTCAACAGCATCGGCCCAATATACCGAAGAGATAAACACCAACCGCCCCGGTGGATCGCAGGGCGCCTTTTCAGTTGGCACCAATGTGCTCCAGATTGAAACTGGATTCAGCTACGGAAAAGAGAAGCACGAGCTTTTAAAAACCGAGACCAACGGTTTGGCGATAGACTATTCCATCCGTTATGGTTTTTGGAAAGAACGCCTGGAAGTAAGTCTTATGGGTGAATTTCAATCAAATTCCATTACCGATACGCGATCTACAAATGACAACAAGTATAAAAACGCTAACTTCAAAAGCAATACCCTTGGGGCAAAATATTTAATTTACGATCCATACCGAAAACGCGATTTGGAAGGCCCAAATCTTTATAGTTGGAAGGCAAACAACAAAACACAATGGGCAGATTTAATTCCCGCAATCTCAATCTATGCGGGGGCCAATTTCGACTTTGCCGACAATCCCTTTACTCCAGAAGCTGAAGGCAAAATAAGTCCGAAATTTGTTCTTTCAACCCAAAACAATTTTATTGGCGGCTGGGTTTTTGTTACCAATATAATCGTTGACCGCGTTACCACAGATTTTCCCACTTATGGTTATATTGTAACGCTAACGCATGCCACCAATCGCTGGTTCTCTGTTTTTCTTGAAAACCAGGGCTTGAAAAGCGACTTCTATTCAGACCAATTGCTTCGTGGTGGGGCTGCGGCTTTGGTTAATGAAAATTTACAAGTAGATCTTTCGCTTACCTATAGTTTTAAGGATACCCCTTCAAAATTTTATGGCCGTGCCGGGGTTGCGTATCGTTTCGACATGCACGACAAAGACGAATATTTGGAAGATAAGATCAATAAGGAGTTAAAGGAAAAAGAAAAGAAGGACAAAAAAGACGAACGCGAGGAGGAATTGACTCCGGAAGATAACGGCGAATAAGAATATTATATGATTACTGTAAAACAAACCACCTCCAAAAGTGATCTTAAAAAATTTGTCACTTTTCCATTCAAGCTCTATAAAGATAGTAAATATTGGGTGCCATCACTTATTAAGGATGAAATGGAAACTTTGGATCCCGAAAAAAATCCTGTGTTTAAAAATGCCGAAGCCTGGTATTATTTGGCATATAACGGAAACGAGATCGTTGGGCGTATCGCTGTTATTCTGAACCATTTGGAAGTAAACGAACAGGGAAAGAAAAAAATTCGTTTCGGGTGGCTGGATATGGTTGATGACATTGAAGTAACCAAAGCCTTGCTGGAAAAAGCTTTTGAAAAAGGCCGCGAGCATAAGCTCGAATACGCCGAAGGCCCCGTGGGTTTCAGCAATATGGAAAAAGCGGGAATCCTCACAATGGGTTTTGAGGAAATGAACACGATGATTACGTGGTACCACTACCCCTATTATGCCGAGCATCTTGAAAAATTGGGTTTTGAAAAACAGGCTACTTGGGTGGAATACAAGATGGACATCCCCTCCGAAATTCTGGACAAAGTGAAGAAATTTTCAAAGTTGGTGCGGGAACGCTATCAAATCTCCGTCATCCGTTTTAAGAACAAAAAAGAAATTCTTCCCTATGTTGACAGCATGTTCGATTTGCTGAACAAAACCTACAACACCCTGCAAACATTCGTGCCCATTCAGCAATACCAAATAGATTATTACAAGGAAAAATACTTCAGCTTTATCCACCCAGATTATATTACCTGCATCAAGGATAAAGAAGGAGAATTGATTGCCTTTTCCATTGTGATGCCTTCCTTTTCCAAAGCGTTGAAAAAAGCAAACGGGAAATTATTTCCTTTTGGCTGGAGCTACATTCTCCAAGCGCAGAAAAAGAACGATACCGCCGCTTTTTATTTAATAGGAATTGACCCCGAGTACCAAGGAAAGGGCGTTACGGCGATAATTTTTGAGGAAATGCAACACCTCTTCAATTCAAAAGGAATCCAAACCGTTGAAACCAACCCAGAATTAAAGGAAAACACTGCGGTACAGTTGCTTTGGAAGGATTATAATCCCGTGCAGCATAAGGAGCGGAGTACGTTTAGGAAGGAATTGTGAGAATAGTTATTTTTTTACTCCCAAAAAAACAAAGTGATGAAAAATTCCAAAACCGCCATAAAATTATTTGAACAAAAACAGGTAAGGACAGCTTGGGATGATGAAGAAGAGAAATGGTATTTTTCTATTATAGATGTCGTTCAGATCCTTACTCAGAGCGACCGTCCAAGAAAGTACTGGAGTGACCTAAAGAGCAAGCTTAAAAAGGAAGGCAGTGAGTTGTCCGAAAAAATCGGACAACTGAAAATGCAATCATCAGATGGTAAATTATACAAAACTGATGTTGCCGATACCGAGCAGTTGTTCCGCCTCATACAATCCATCCCTTCGCCTAAGGCAGAACCATTTAAACTTTGGATAGCCAAAGTGGCGCGCGAGCGGATAGACGAAATTGAAGACCCGGAAATTGGTTTTGACCGCTTAATGGAAACCTATCTTAAAAAAGGGTATAGCAAGCAATGGATAAATCAACGCCTCAAAAGCATAGAAGTTCGCAAGGAACTGACCGATGAATGGGACCAACGAGGTGTTAAGAAAGGGCAGGAATATGCCATACTCACCAATGAAATAACCAAAGCTTGGAGCGGTTTTGATGTAAAAAACTACAAAAAACTAAAAGGCTTGAAAAAAGAAAATCTTAGGGATAATATGAGCAACCTAGAACTGGTGCTCAATATGTTGGCAGAAGCAACCACTACCGAAATAAGCAAAGAGAAAAAACCAAAAACCTTTGCGGAAAACAAAAAAATTGCCAACCAAGGGGGTACCATTGCAGGCAATACCCGAAAGGAAATCGAAGAAAAATCGGGAAAAAAGGTTGTCAATAAATTATCGGCCAAAGATTATTTAAAAGATAAAAACAAACTGGATTAATGAGATTTTACTAAATGGGAATAGACCCAAATATTAGGTAATAGGAATCCAAACCTTTGAAACCAACCCAGAATTAAAGGAAAATACTGCAGTGCAATTGCTTTGGAAGGATTATAATCCTGTGCAGCATAAGGAGCGGAGTACTTTTAGGAGGGATATTTAAGATGAAATTTTTACAATACAATTTCTAAGCAATAAAAGTAATTATTGCGAAGTCCTACGAGATTTTAAAAATGAAAGAAATTAATTTATTTATTCTTATAATTATAATATTTACTACCACAAGTTGTTCCATTTTTCATTCTAAATATATTGATATCCAAAGAGAAGGTGGAAGGTCTTTTAGTAAATATGAGGCAGAAATAAAATCCAATAAAGTAACTGATGTTAATGTGTAAGCTTCCCCTAATTAGAACTGTTCATTCTTCTAATATTTCTACAAACTTATTATTTTTAATTCTCTTGGGGCTAGCCCCAAGAGAATTAAATTCCGCATATTTTACTGGCGGTATTTTACCC
>NZ_JAQQTG010000045.1 GCF_028561335.1 Aequorivita todarodis
TGTTGGTTGTAGGATTGAAAATTGGTATTCATATCTTTGATTGTCAGTACTTAAAGATAAAAAATAACCAATTTTTAAGCAAGCTTTTTAATAGAAAAAGCCGCCCCAGGTTTTGAGACGGCTTCCTCTTTTCTTATAAGCAATTGTTATTAAAACTTAATTCTTAACAACCTTTTTGGTAGTTACTTTATTGCCGTTTTTCACAACAAGGAAGTACATTCCGCTTTCCACATAATTGTAATCCAATTGTTTGCTGAAGGTGTTTGATGCAGAAATATCGTCAAAAATAGATTGACCGATAATTCTTCCCCTTAAGTCGTATAGTGAAACCTCAACGTTATCGTCGGTAGCTGGCTTAAAAGTAAGGTTGAAAGTTCCATTTGAAGGGTTTGGATAAACCGCAAAATTTTCAAAGCTGAATTCTTCCACGCCCACAGTACCTGTTACGGTAATAACGGCATCATTTAGATCATAGAATATGTTGTTTGACGAAATAACCATCAACCTACCCGTTGTAGTGTTAAGGTTTGGTACGTTCACAACGGCACTTCCGTTGTTTGGCACGTTCAAGGCAACTGTTACCGGATACGTTAGTCCACCATCGGTAGAGAACATAATATCTACTTCAGGGCTATTCACTGGAGCTACGTCTGTTCCTGCAACATCCCAAGTAACGGTTTCCGTAGTTTGGGTAGTCCAAGTAGTGGGCGTGTTTTGTGAAGTAACTACAAAGGGGCCTGATGCACCATCAAATGTCAAAATCATATTGTCACTGTCAGAGGATCCTCCACCGGCTACGTTATCACGGACCGTCAGTCTAAAGTTCATATTTCTAGCTACAGAAGGCACAACTTCCCACGTGCTCTGAGTATTTCCTGCCAATACAGTTGCCAATGCTGGCATATATCTGTCTGGCGATGGCATTGGATCAATAGACCTAAATGCTGGACCTATGGTTGAAGTATTTTGTGGAGGCATGGGCGCCGGGTTATTGTTCTGTTGTTCCCAGCAATAGCTTAAAACATCTCCTCCATTGGGATCTACTGCAGATCCTCTAAGTATAAAAGGTGTTGATTTCGGAATAGTATAATCAGGTCCCGCATCTGCATCGGGCGGAAGATTGTTGGTTGGAGTTTGAACAGAGCATTGTCCTCCGCCAAACTTTACAAAGTTCCACATTTCATTAATACTGAAACCATGGAAATAATCGTCACTAGCATTTTGTACGTTAGGGGGGCAAATTCCCGCATAGCCCATAATGGTAGAGGCGCTTCCGGGCTCGTATGATGCACTCGATCTTTGGCAATTGTTGTTTTGGGTATGGTTGCCTCCGTATTGGTGCCCCATCTCATGGGATACATAATCTACATAAAAAGGATCGCCAATTGGGTTAGGCAAACCTGTTACACCTCGCGCCTTATTGGGGCCACAAGGAGATTGCAGTTGGGCAATACCGCCGCCTCCAGTAGTAAATACGTGACCTATGTCATAATTTGCGGCACCTATAATACCATCTATTTTAGCCTGTATTTGGTTGATTACATTTGAGGTATTATCCAAACCATCCGTAGCGGGATCTAAAAATATAATATCCTCATTGTTTGGTATAATTACCATAGTTATGGCAACATCTCTTTCATAAATTCCATTTACCCGCGTCATTGCAACGTTCTGTGCGGATAAAACCGCTGCCTTTTTAACGGCATCTGGAGCACCTGGATCAATACCCTGGTTGTTTAGGTGCCATTGGGAGTATTCACCATTAGCGGCCAAGGCCAATCTAAAAGTTCTTAGCATCCCATCATCGGCACCTCTGTGGTATTCCGAGTTTCCGTCATCGGCTGGTCTTGGGCCAATTGCATCTTCCACAAGGCAAACAAAAGGTTCAAGGGGAGCGGGCAAATCCTTTCTTGAATAGTTAATGTAGTATTGCTTGTCCTTTGTGTAAGGATCAATATAAACAGTTGGATAGTTTGGCGAAGAGATCATCACATGTACCCCAATATCCGAAACGCTAAAACGCGCCACAGCCGAGGCGTCCTCAATTCCCTGTGCCGCATAGGAGCGAATGTTGGGGTGCTGCGCTTGAAGTTCCGGTGCAAAAACAGAAGCTTCATACACACGGAAGCGCTGTATTTCGCCGTTGTTTGTGGGCAACTCTATTATTACATTGGAAGTGCCGCTAAATCTTTCGGGCGCATTTGCCAAAAGACTTTTAAAGGCAGGTGAGTTCAGTTTAAAAAGATTAAAATCTTGTGGCATACTGTTTCTGTATGCTTTTTGTCGGGTTTGCGTTTCAGATGGCGAAGCTTTCGTCCATAACGCACTCTGTGCGTGCAGCCCAAAGCTCAAAAGCAAAAGGAATGCGAACAGAAATGGTTTAAAGGTACTTTTTTTCATTTTAGTTGTAATTTATATGAATGTTTAGAACTGTAAAGATAAGAGTCTTATAGGAATTTAAGGAATTTTTAAGATGCTAAGTTTCAGCTTTTAGGCAAAAAAAAGCATAAAATCCGGAAAATGAATCCGAAAAAAGTAATTTATCAATAGTTTTACCCTCAATTTTAAAAAAACCTTTGCATTGAATAAATCCTTGGAAATAATAGATTTAGGATTAAAGGACTACCAAGAAACTTGGGATTACCAGGAATCGCTTTTTCAAAATATCCTTCAAATAAAAAGCAGCAACCGAAAGGAAAATCCACAACGGGACACGCCAAACTATTTCCTATTTGTGGAGCACCCACACGTTTATACCCTTGGCAAGAGCGGCCATATTGAAAATCTGCTCATTTCCGAAGAGAAGCTGAAAGCAATAAACGCAAAATTCTACAAAATAAACCGCGGTGGCGATATAACCTACCATGGCCCGGGACAGCTTGTAGGCTACCCCATCTTGGATTTGGAAAATTTTTTTACGGATATCCATAAATACCTCCGTTTTCTGGAAGAAATGATCATTCTCACCTTGGCGGAATATGGCCTAAAAGCGGAGCGGAGCAAAGGCGAAACGGGCGTTTGGCTGGATGTGGGCACCCCCTTTGCAAGAAAGATATGTGCCATGGGCATCCGGGCCAGCCGCTGGGTGACCATGCACGGTTTTGCCCTAAATGTAAATACCGATTTGGGGTATTTTGACCATATGATTCCCTGCGGAATAAAAGGCAAGGCAGTAACTTCCTTGAATGTGGAATTGGGCAAAGCCACTGTTTCTATGGAAGAAGTGAAAGAAAAACTGTTGAAACACTTCCTTGTTCTTTTTAAGGCGGAAGTGACACGGGAAGAAAAGCATCCCATTTCGTTCTGATAAACTCGCAACCCGCCATCCTGAGCAGCCTGTCCTTGGTGTAGCCAAAGAACAGTAGAAGAGTTGGGATTTGGAATTTGGAATTTGGAATTTGGAATTTAAAAATTGCCATTCCCACATATATACTTCCCAATCATATACCGCGTAATTGGTTTTAAGGTCTTCTCCGTTAGTGGATGCAGGCCATAACTTGTATAATATTCAAGGTTGCCGTCCTTGTTTTTGCCATACCAAATCCGAACGCTGCCATCCTCATTAAAAAACCGTGTTTCGCAGTTGGGAGTTACTTTTTCAAAATCGGTTATCCGTTCTTCCTTATACGCTTTAAGAGTTCCATGCTTCAGTTTTTCGGCATCAAAGGAAACTTCTACGTAATGTGTCCCTTCCCATTCCATCCAACGTTGCTTATTAAAATAATGATACCCAAAAAAGCCTATAATTGTTGCGAAGAAAAGGGCGATTGCAATAAACAACAATTGGTTTGTTTTCTTAGAAACTTTTCTATCCGCTATGGTTGTCATCCCTTCATCCTTACTATTCCTAACCACAAAAGTCCTGTAATCTTCATATCCTAAATAGTGCGCCAATGCGGTTAAAACTTCCGGGCGCGGAATTTGTATATCGGCCTGGGGATTTGTGATGGCCTTTTTGTACAGTTTTCTAAAACTCTTCTCCCCATACGGAAATACTTCCGAAACAATTTCAGAAATTCTATTCGCACATTTTGAATCTGAAGGTTCGCTATACCCTTCTTGGACCAATTCCCGGCGTGCTTTTTCAAAAGCTTTTAAAAGTAATTCCCTGTGCATTTCGGCTGCTTTTCAAGAGTTTAAAACTACAAATTTAGACGGAAAATACCCGGAAATTCTTTTCCACGACCTTTCCATTCGCTTTCCGGGGTTTCCAAACCATTCTTGCTTCATTTGTCCCAAGTATTGCAATGCCGCCCTGGGTGTAACAGGGTTTACAAAACATTTCAATACAACCACTGGAGTCGCAGCGTAAAGTGATCGGCCATAATGAGAAGTAACCTCTTGCTTTACTTCTGCACTCCACACTTCTCAAACCTGAAAGGGAAAACCCTTTTCAACACAAACGTGTTGCCGCTTAAAAATTCTGGAGAATCATCCGGACGGCCATACCAGTATCAACTTTTAAAATATATAAAATGAAAAAAACAGTTTTAATTTTATTTGGGATTTTCCTCAATCTGGGCATTTTTTCCTGTACCCCGCAAGCAATTTCAGGGGAAGGAAAGAGCACGCAAGCCTGTTGTGGCGATTATGGGCATATTCCGCCCCCGCCCCCATCGGGCAATGGTGGTGGATAAATATTTGCCAATTTGTTAGTACTTTAGAGGAATGAAAAACCTACCGCTTTCATTCCTCTTTTTTTGTTTGTGTTTGGCCTTCCCCGGGAATGCAGCCAAAGCCCAAGTTAAAACCGATAGCATCCCCTATTATTACAATCTCATCTTAAACCCACACCACAGTTCCGACATTCCCAATGGCCTTAAATTTTACCAACATTTAAAGGAAAAACATTTAAAGGAAGGCAAAACCTACCAGGCAATCCAAGATTTGAGAATGATTGCCATTGGCCAAAATACCATTGGCAATCTTTATGAAAGCGAAGTTTCATTGGTAGCGGCACTGGCCTTAATTGACAAATCTTCCCATCGCGATACCTTGACCCATTCGCAGTTGGGGCTGTACAATCAATTGGGCAATATTTATAGGCTTCAATTTAACTACACCAAAGCCATTGAAGCATTCAACGACGCCCTGCGGTTTTCAAAAAAACAAAGCGATAGCATTACCATTATCAACAACAAAGCGAATATTTTCAAGGATAGGCACGATTATAAAAACGCATTGGAGCAGTTAATGATAGCCTACAACAAAAAAAATATTGCCAAGGACCCACTTACCTTGGCTCTGGTGCTGGACAACCTGGGCAGCGTACAGGCAAAGCTCAATGATGCGGAGGCCCTGAACAACCTCCATGCAGCTTTGGATATCAGGAAGCGCAAGGATAATCTTACGGGAATGTATTCCAGCTACAAAAACCTGGCCCTGTATTATTTTGACAGAGCCAACAAAACACAAGCGTTGTACTATGCAGACAAAGCCTATGAAACGGCAAAAACCATCAACACGCCCAGCTTCGTTCAGGATGCCCTTTCGCTCTTTATAATTATTGAGGAAAATGAAAAAATGATTGCTTACCAAACAATTTCGGATAGTATTGAAAAAGAAAAACAACTGGCCCAAAACAAAAATGCCTTTATTAAATACAACCTTGGCAATGAAAAAAAGAAAACCGCCGATGCATTATTGGCAAGGGAAAAGGAAAAAAACCAAAAACTTGTTTTCATCATCCTTGGGGTAGTCATCGCCCTTACCGCTATTTTCATTTACCTTATGCAAAGGATAAAACATAAAAAGGAGAAAATAGTACAAGTCCACAATACGGAAACCCGCATTTCGAAAAAGGTGCATGACGAAGTGGCCAATGATGTGTACCATCTTATGGCGAAAATTCAGGGAAATGCCACAGATAGCGAAGAACTATTGGACGATCTTGAAAAGATATACAACAAAACGCGCGATATTTCAAAAGAAAACAGCGCCATTGAAATTCAGGAAAATTTTAGTGGCCAACTCAGCGACCTGCTGTTGAGCTATCAAACCGAAAAGGTAAAAATAGCGACGCGCAACATCTCAAAAGTGGATTGGAATACCATTTCAGAAATAAAAAAGACAACCATTTACAGAGTGCTGCAGGAATTGATGACCAATATGAAAAAACACAGCAACGCCACCGCAGTAGTGCTTTCTTTTCAGAAAAACAATAAAAAAATAAACATTGAATATACCGATAACGGCACCGGTTGCGAACTAAAAAACAAAAATGGGCTCCAAAATGCGGAAAACCGTATTAAAACGTTAAACGGAACTATTATTTTTGAATCAAAACCCAACAAAGGGTTCAAAGCAAAAATCAGTTTGTAAGCTATGTTCAAAAAAGTTTTGGTTTCGGAAGACCTTGGCAGCATCAGCAATGGTATAATTTCCGTTCTGGAAATGCTCCGTATAGACAATCATAAACAAGTGCAGTATTGCGATGATGCCTACTTGAAGATTAAAAAAGCAAATCTTGATGGCCGACCCTTTGATCTGCTGATTACCGATCTTTCCTTCAAGGCGGACCATCGCCAACAACAATTCCCTTCCGGCGAAAAACTCATAAAAGTGCTTAAGCAAGAATACCCCACGCTGAAAATAATAGCCTATTCCGTGGAAGACCGCCCCCAAAAAATACGGGCCGTAATGCTGGACGGCAAGGCAGATGCCTACGTTTGCAAAGGCCGAAACGGGCTAAGGGAACTGGACGAGGCCATTACTGCGGTATTAAACGGCAAAACCTATCTTTCACCCCAAATTAGCAACGCATTGCGGGAAACCTCCACTTCCGAAATAGAGGATTATGATATTAAAATTATGCAACTCCTTGCCCAGGGCCAGTCGCAAGAGGAAATTAGCCAAAATTTCAAGGAAAAAAACATAACCCCAAGCAGCCTGAGCGCAATCGAAAAAAAGATAGTTAAGCTTAAAAATCAGTTTAATGCCAAGAACTCCGTTCAGCTTATTTCTATTGCCAAGGACCTGGGGCTTATTTAAGGCAAGGGATGTTTTAAGCAGCTTCCGGAGAAAAAAAGTTCCTAATAATTTAGTCGTGTCCGATTAAGATGTAGGACCGCTTACTTCGACACGCCCAGCACAGGTCGCTGAAAGACATAAGACGTAAGACTTGCTTCGTAATAGGTTGATAATTAATTAAAATGGAATAGGCTTACTTTTAAATTGTCAAATTCCAATAGCAAATTAATCAGCAAGCTGTCACTCAATAAAAATTTTTTGAATGCCCGTTATCATTAGCTCAACAGAGTTTTGTAATATTTTAACCGGAAACTAATGATTCCTAATAATTTTTTGAAAAAAACCATCTCTTTACGGTTTTCCGTAAAATAAGTCCATCCACACTTTATAATTTAGCACAGGTGCGGCCATAAAATATTCTGGGGAGAATACGACAGCCGGACACAATCCCTTACAACAAACTGTAGGGGATTTTTTTCAGAGAACCCACGCCAAAATATATACCCTATGGAATATAAAGTAGTCCCTTTCAATACACACATAGATCATAAAACAGGTTTTGCCAAACACGTTGCGCTGCAGTTGGAACAGCTGATAAATAAATATTCAGAACAAGGCTGGACCTATTTACGGATGGAAACCGTAACCAATGCGGTAAGCGGAGATACTGGCTGCTTTGGCTTTAGCGCAAAACCTAGTTATACCTTGGTGGGGAATATGTTGGTATTTCAGAAGCAATGAAAATCCTTTTACTTTTTTTTATAAGATGTTACTGGTTTTTTATGCCAAGGAATAGGCGAAGAAAGTGCCTATTCAAAACTTCCTGCTCCCACTACGTTTATGAACAAACCAAGAAAAAGGACCTACAGGCAGGATTGCGGGCGCTCTATTTTAGAATCAAGAACTGCAACAGCCAGTACCAGATTATCGAGGTTGGCGGCGAAAAAATACTGATAACCAAAACCAATAAAATATTCCGGGAAAAGGAACTGAGCGAATATATTTTAAAAAAATAGGGGGCTTTACGGTTTTCCGTAAAGAAGTGTGGGGTGGGTGTCGTAGGTTTGGTTAGGAAATAATTTTGAAAACGGACAAAACAAATAACTATGGAACTACACAACCAACTAAAAGCCTTGGCCGATAAAATCCATCAGCTAAAAGACAAAATAGAAACCGAGGAATCTACCAAGCATGCCTTTGTATTGCCCTTCATTAATATTTTAGGTTATGACACTTTCAACCCAACCGAGGTAGTTCCCGAATTTACGGCCGACTTAGGTCTTAAAAAGGGCGAAAAGGTAGATTATGCCATTTTTCAAAATGACAACCCTATCCTTATAGTAGAATGTAAAAACTGGAAGGAAAACCTTAACGTGCACAATTCGCAACTGTTCCGATATTTTCACGTAACAAAAACACGGTTTTCGCTGTTAACAAACGGAATAGAATACCGTTTTTATACAGATCTGGAAGAACCCAACAAAATGGACGAAAAACCATTTTTGGAGTTTGACATTACCACAGTCAAAGAAAATATTGTCAATGAAATTTCAAAATTCCACAAATCAAATTTTGATGTGGCCTCAATTGTGGACAATGCCAGTTCCCTTAAATATACAAGGGAAATCAAAAGATTAATCTCCGAAGAACTCACCGCGCCTTCCCACGATTTTGTGCGTCTTTTCGCCAATAAAACATATTCCGGAAGACTTACGGAACGTGTAATGGAAGAATTCACGGAACTCGTCCAAAAAGCTTTTAACCAAACCATAAGCGAAAAAGTAAATGACCGTCTCAATGCCGCCATAAACAAAGAAGCCGAAAAACAACAGGAAGACAACATAGAAACCCAGGAAGAAGAAAGTAAAATTATAACTACCGAAGAAGAAATGGAAGGTTTTCGGATTGTGGTTGCAATCCTGAGAAGAAAACTGGCCATAGAAAGAATAGTACACCGCGACACCCAATCCTATTTTGGGATTTTGCTTGACGACAATAACCGTAAACCATTGTGCAGGCTCCATCTGAATGGAGGCAATAAATATTTAGGAATTATTGACGAACAAAAAAATGAAATCCGAGAACCAATCCAAAATATAGATGATATTTATAAATATGAAGAAGCCCTTTTAAAGACGGTGGATAATTATTTGTAAAAACTAATTATATTTAGTCCAATGATTCCTTTTAACATTTTTAGTGTTTCGACGGGAGTCTTAGAGTAAAAAAGATGCGGATTCTGCAATTTCTAATTTTCACGATTATATTAGGCTGCACCTCAAACAGCCCCGCCCAAACCGTCTATACCACAAAAACAGGCGAAAAATACCATACGGCAACTTGTCGCTATTTAAAATATTCCAAAAAGGAAATTACCTTGGAGCAGGCCATTGACCTTGGTTATCAAGCATGTTCGGTTTGTAAGCCAAGCTCAGGCCCCGGACAAGTGCAAAGCTTCGTGTCACGGCCAAGCCAAGGCACAACCCCTCAAGAAACCTCATCCCACAAAACCACGGCATCCCAATGCACCGGAAAGACAAAAGCTGGCAACCGCTGCAAACGCATGACCAAAGATGCCAGCGGAAGGTGTTATCAGCATTCGTAACTTCACTTTGTCATTCCGACGAAGAAGAAAACCAAAGGTTCACTCTATTCAATCACACCAATCCAAACCGGATACTTTGTCATTCCGACGCAGGAGGAATCGCATACCATTGATCCGCAAACCTTTATCCAACAGCCGGAAAGCTCACTCTTATGCGATTTCTCCCGCTGGTCGAAATGACAACACGACCCCCCTTCTTGTCATTCCGACAAAGGAGGAAATCGAAGATTCAATGGAGTTAAATCCCATAACCGTGAGCAAAGCAAATCTTCAATTATTTTAAAAAACCTGCCCGTTTACGGTTTTCCGTAAAGCAAAACCCCAGATATAACTTACTTTGAAAGCCAAAACATAAAAACTTTGGCATGCTAAAACGAACCCTCTTCTTCGCCAACAAAACGTCCATTACCACCAAATGGGAACAATTGGTGGTCAAAACCGAATCGGGAGAAAAAACCGTCCCCATTGAGGACATCGGTTTTATCGTAATTGAAAACCAGGAAATCTACGTTTCCATTCCCGCATTGAACAAACTCATAGACAATAATGTGGCCGTGATTTTCTGCGATGCCAAGCACATGCCCTCCAGCATGCTTTTAAACCTGAACGGCCACCATACCCAGCAGGAACTGTTCAGCAACCAAATAAAAGCCTCCGAACCCTTAAAAAAACAATTGTGGAGACAGATCATAAAAAAGAAAATAAAGCACCAAGCCCAACATTTGGAAAAAACGGCCAAACCTTTTGAGGTACTGAAATTCCACGAATCAAAAGTCTTGAGCGGCGACACCGATAACCGCGAAGGCGCAGCAGCAGCACATTATTGGAAACATCTGTTCGATTTCGAGTTTAAAAGGGAGCGTTATGGCGACTATCCTAATCCATTTCTCAATTATGGCTACATAGTATTAAGGGCGGCTGTGGCCAGATCGCTTGCGGCAAGCGGACTTCTCTGCACCTTGGGAATCCACCATCACAACAAATACAATGCCTTCTGTTTGGCAGATGATGTTATGGAACCCTACCGCCCCCTTGTAGATGCCAAAGTATTGCAGATAATGAACGATTATAAGGAAAATGAACTCACCACGGACATTAAACTGGCCTTGCTCTCCGTACTCACGGAAACCGTATATTTCAAAACGACCAAAAGCCCATTAATGGTCGCTCTTTCCCGTACCGCCAGTTCCCTACAGCAATGTTATAACGGAACGGCAAAGAAAATCAGCTATCCAAGGTTATGGAACTAAACGGGTATCGGATTATGTGGCTATTTGTATTTTTTGACCTACCAACGGAAACAAAAAAAGATCGGCGCAATGCGGGACTTTTTAGAAAAAACCTCATCAAGGACGGTTATACGATGATGCAATATTCCGTTTATATCAGGCACTGTGCCAGCAGCGAAAGTGCAGACGTACACGAAAAAAGGGTTCATAGATTATTGCCGCCCTTGGGCAAAGTGAGCGTTTTGCGGATTACCGATAAACAGTTCGGCAACATCATGAACTTTTGGGGCAAGGCCGAAGTGCCCAAAGAGCCACCGCCCGCTCAATTGGAGTTGTTTTAAAACAAAAAAACGCCCCAATCTTGCCTTATCACAACAAAAAAGGGGCGTTTAAATCCGCGATATTTTACGATAATCTTTTGATACTTAGAAGCTAACAGCGCAACCAATATCGTGAATCCTAATCTTTAATCAAACCACAACGGTCTGCCATTAGAGAAGATTATGATGAAGAATATCGTGAATCCTAATCTTTAATCAAACCACAACTTTATTTATAGACGACCCTAATTGTGATATAATATCGTGAATCCTAATCTTTAATCAAACCACAACTTGTTGTTTGTTGTAATTGTTTTACAAATGAATATCGTGAATCCTAATCTTTAATCAAACCACAACCGGATGGATTGGGTTCGTTTCTTCGGGGCTAATATCGTGAATCCTAATCTTTAATCAAACCACAACCAAGGTAGTGTTGTTTGTAACGCTGCGTATAATATCGTGAATCCTAATCTTTAATCAAACCACAACTGAATTGAACGCATTTACAAAATTAATAGCAATATCGTGAATCCTAATCTTTAATCAAACCACAACTGGTTAGGTAGTTTTATCGTAACCTGCGGCAATATCGTGAATCCTAATCTTTAATCAAACCACAACTGCCCAAGGATTTAATTTCTGTATTTCAATAATATCGTGAATCCTAATCTTTAATCAAACCACAACTGTACCGTTACAACTCTGATTTAGCAACAAAATATCGTGAATCCTAATCTTTAATCAAACCACAACATAAACAATTTTTATAACAATGAACAAAGCAATATCGTGAATCCTAATCTTTAATCAAACCACAACACAAAATCTTTAATTCCTAAATCACAACCTAATATCGTGAATCCTAATCTTTAATCAAACCACAACAAAATCGGCAAGTTCTTTCCATAAAGGAGCAATATCGTGAATCCTAATCTTTAATCAAACCACAACGAGGCATGGGAGCGTATCAAATCCTGCCCGAATATCGTGAATCCTAATCTTTAATCAAACCACAACACCCTCTTGTTTTTTATTTTCAGGGAGAGGAATATCGTGAATCCTAATCTTTAATCAAACCACAACACAACGGCTCTGGGTTAGGTGATAACTGGGAATATCGTGAATCCTAATCTTTAATCAAACCACAACGATCCCGATTTGCTTATTGATGATTTTCTAATATCGTGAATCCTAATCTTTAATCAAACCACAACACCAGTTAAAGTATAACCACCCCCATCTTAATATCGTGAATCCTAATCTTTAATCAAACCACAACAAATAGGCACCCCCAATAATAGAAAATACTAATATCGTGAATCCTAATCTTTAATCAAACCACAACACCACCCAATAAAGACTGCCCCGAGTAGATAATATCGTGAATCCTAATCTTTAATCAAACCACAACTTAGTAATAATTGTGATGCTCCGCAATTTAATATCGTGAATCCTAATCTTTAATCAAACCACAACGTAGAAGTGGAAACACTGTAGTTGAAACAAAATATCGTGAATCCTAATCTTTAATCAAACCACAACGAAGCGAAAGTTCTTCAGGAATAAAGATTTAATATCGTGAATCCTAATCTTTAATCAAACCACAACGGCTTGCTCGGTATATATCAAGCGCAACCAATATCGTGAATCCTAATCTTTAATCAAACCACAACTATGATGAGCATCATTGCAATTCCGCATTCAATATCGTGAATCCTAATCTTTAATCAAACCACAACTTGAGATGTCGAGCCTTATATAAACCAATAATATCGTGAATCCTAATCTTTAATCAAACCACAACAGGCTCTCCGCTTGGGTCTCTTGTTAAGGCAATATCGTGAATCCTAATCTTTAATCAAACCACAACATTTATCTCGTGCGTTCCTATTCTCTTTTTAATATCGTGAATCCTAATCTTTAATCAAACCACAACAGGTTTGAATCTGTACCCGCACTAACTAAAAATATCGTGAATCCTAATCTTTAATCAAACCACAACTTTTTAGTTACTCTGGAGTAAATTCGGCATAATATCGTGAATCCTAATCTTTAATCAAACCACAACAGATGAAAGTGAACATAAAAACGAAGTTTGAATATCGTGAATCCTAATCTTTAATCAAACCACAACGGATTGAACGAAAAGATTTTAAGCATTAAAAATATCGTGAATCCTAATCTTTAATCAAACCACAACATGATTGACGGGGACTACGAACTTACGCTAATATCGTGAATCCTAATCTTTAATCAAACCACAACATCAGCAGTAGCGTATAAAACATCCTTTGCAATATCGTGAATCCTAATCTTTAATCAAACCACAACGATTCCACGTTGTAAATAACTGGAAGCGCAAATATCGTGAATCCTAATCTTTAATCAAACCACAACGGCATAGTTATATGGGCTTTG
The DNA here is from genome assembly GCF_028561335.1 of Aequorivita todarodis. GTDB lineage: Bacteria > Bacteroidota > Bacteroidia > Flavobacteriales > Flavobacteriaceae > Aequorivita > Aequorivita todarodis. The sequence goes on from NZ_JAQQTG010000045.1 coordinate 13,545, forward strand.
TTAAATTGGAATATCGTGAATCCTAATCTTTAATCAAACCACAACAATATCTATAAAATTTAGTCCTACATCCAAAATATCGTGAATCCTAATCTTTAATCAAACCACAACACCAACTAAAAAAGACTGCCCCGAGTAGATAATATCGTGAATCCTAATCTTTAATCAAACCACAACGAATAAGGCGTAGGGATTATCGTCATACTCAATATCGTGAATCCTAATCTTTAATCAAACCACAACCTTTTGATCGTAGGTAGTCTGAATATGATTAATATCGTGAATCCTAATCTTTAATCAAACCACAACGCAGCCGCTCTTGTTTTTGCAGCCGCCACGAATATCGTGAATCCTAATCTTTAATCAAACCACAACAGTATGAAGAAATACTATTGAACGATAATAATATCGTGAATCCTAATCTTTAATCAAACCACAACACAAATATAGATAATAATAGAGGATCAATAATATCGTGAATCCTAATCTTTAATCAAACCACAACACCTTAATACTTAATAAATGAATTATTTCAAATATCGTGAATCCTAATCTTTAATCAAACCACAACGGAAAACCGTCGCGACAAAAACCAAAAGGTCGGTTTTCCGTTGTGGTTTGGTGGTTTAAGATAAAGGCTTTATGTCAATGAACATCGTTTTGTCATTCCGACGCAGGAGGAATCGCATCCCGCCGAGCCGCTAACCCTTATTCAACAGCCCGGAATCTCACTCTTATGTGATTTCTCCCGTTGGTCGAAATGACAAGTTCAGCATTTTTTTGTCATTCCGACGAAGGAGGAATCACATCCCGCTGGGCCTCCATCCCTTATTCAATAACCAGAAAGCTCACTCTTATGCCATTTAACTGCGTTGAACCTTCGGTTTCTCCCGTTAGTCGAAATGACAAGTTAATTGCCCAAAAACCGATCCTCCAAAAACTCAAAAGTTTCATTGAATGAGCGAATCAAAGCTAATTTCTTATCCCTGCGCCAGCCCTTGAGTTCCTTTTCTCTGGCAATGGCTAGCTGCACCCAAGAAAACGCTTCATAATAAACCAAATGCTGTATTTGATATCTGGATGCAAACGTTTTAATCCCTTTTTCAATATTTTCTTGGTGTTGCCGCAATCGTTTTCCAAGATTATTGGTCATCCCAATATAATAGGTGGAACGATACTTATTCGTAATGATGTAAACGTAATAGGTATGGCTGCCTTCGTTAAATTCAATCATAGTATTTCCTTCTTACTCTTATGACATTAATTCCATTGAATCTACGATTTCCTCCTGCGTCGGAATGACAACTAATTCATATTCTTTCTATTTTTCCGGAAACCGAAACTTTTACTTTTATTGGATTATGTGTTATCCAACCTGTTTTACCTTGTCCAAAACTTTGTATTCTTCTAAAGACATTTGAATTTGTATCTTTATTTTGAGTGGCATCATAATTTAACCTAAATTCATAAAAGCCAGAAGATAAAGTTTGTACTTTAAACAAATGATTACACAAATTTGCATTATCAGGATTTTCCCAATCAATTTCCCCCTCATCAATCCCCAATAAAAACATATCATTAATCTGCATAGTGGTTACAATTTCTGAACCGTCCGGCGGCAATTGGTAAACTGGAAACCCTTTCCGCTTGCGCTCCACAACCGTCCAAAATGTGACCACATCTTCCTTGAGATTACCTTTGGCATCCTTGTAAATAAGAACGTGATGGTTGTTTCGAGGATTTACCCATTGATTGACATCATCCTTCAACTGCTCGGCACCGCCAATATTTTCTTTCATCCTAACCTTTAAAACAGGGACGGGGTTTCCATTTTTATTGGGAAGGAATATCTGTGGATGGCTCACACCATTTTCATCGATCTCAAAAAAAGTATTGGGTGGAATTTTTCCCTTTACATAACCTCCCAAAAAATGAATTCGTTTAAATATCAAATGCTTTATGGTTTTATCTACTACTTTTTCCAATTGCTTTTCAGTTATCAGGCTCTCAATAGGTTTTCTTACATGAAAAGCTTCTTCCCCAAAAGGTGCTTTGCGCTTTCCAAAAACAGTTTCCTTATGCAACTGCCCCCGCGCAGCAACACCTAAATTCTTATGGACTTTGTCATTTTTTTCAGTTTTATGGGTACGTACGGTAATAATGTTATTCTGCTTTTTATGTGAAACCAAAATACCGTCCACGGCTTGTTCGGCATCGTAACGAAAAGAATCCCACGGCAACGGAAAACTTGAACTCTCAGCCTGCCTATCATATCGGTTCCATTTTGAAAGCTCTTGCAGATATCGGGTTTTGCCACAGGCCATTACCAATGCATCTATGGCATGATGTCGGTGGTCTTCCCTTGTTTTTTCATTTTCATCATTTAAGACTGAATTCAATCCCCAAAAGTGCCGAAGGGTCGCCGTCATTTGTCCCGGCGCCACTGTTACCTTTTCACAAATCTGCTTTAAATAGTTCTTTGCTTCTTTGCTGATATAGCGGGTATCATTCAACTGACGGGTTGTAAAATCATCATCAAACTTTTGCTGTACGAAGCGTTTGAATTTTTGATATGCCTTGGGATATTCCTTGGTGTCCGAAAACAATTTTAATGCGCGCTCCTTTATTGTTAACCAATTGGCTTCATCGCTGCCATAAAATTCAAATGGGGTACGGTCGCCTTTTTTTCTGTTTTCATCTGCCCAACACAAAGTCTTGTTCATAAAACTATCATTAAGCGAACGGCTCCAAGGGTGAATGTGCTCAATCTGCACCTCGCCAGTAAAGAGTTTGTGAACAGGAATGGTCACTCCTGTGTAAGGGCAAGTCTTTTTGCATTCTTCCCAAAGTTTGTATTTAAGCATGTTGTCGTGTGTAATCCGCTCTCCCAGTCGGTTCAATTCATCTTTAATGCGGTCGTTTTCCCGTTCCAAACGTTGTTGTTCCCTTCTTATCTCGTTTCTTCGTGTTTTTGAAATCTTTAGGTCGCGTGCCATTTCCACCTTTATTTCGTCAAACTTTCCGTATTCCTCAATCAGTTCATTGACTAATCTGCGCACCTCAAAAAGGGCAGTAATCACAATTGGATTTCTAATGGCCTGTATTTCGTTATCGGCTTCCTTTCCCACCGGTAACTTATCCAAAATTTCTTCAACATTGATAGCTGTGGAATGGTGATACAGCTTGGCGAGCTGTTTATCGGTCAGATTGTAATCTTTTTTCAGTAGCGTTTTAAGGGTTTCAATATAACCTCCGGAAATTTTGGACCGTACAATTTCGGGCACATTGTCTAAAAGGAAATTCTTTTTTTCCTCTTCCAATGTTTCCCAATCCTTGCCAAAGGCATTTTTAATTCCTCCCAATGCAACTGAAACATCATACGTGAAGCCTAACTTCAGAAAAGGAAGGATGTTATTGATGGCCTTTCGGCTTAAGTTGGCATAACCATCCTTTAAATTAAATTTTGAAATCGCATCGGCTTTTTCGTCATCAAAACCCCAATGCGCAATTGCATATTCCTTTACCTTATCCTTACTGTCAAAAAAGTAAAGTATATGCCAAATATCTTCCTGTTCCTTTTCCGAAAAATCAAACCACTGCTTCCCAAAGAATTTTTTGTGGGATAAATTTGAAATGGTATGCGTTCCCACAATTTTATCTTCATCTTTATAGTTGAATTTATAATTGGCATCAACTTTACCAATCGCTTTCTTCAAATCTTTAAAGGAAGGTTTTTCCTTGCTCAATAATATAGCAATCATCTTTTCACGTTCCTCCTGTGAAATCTTTTTCCCATTGCATTCCACAGTATTTACCCATTCGTAAATACGCCGCATTTCATTGGAAATGGCACTTATGGGAGATTTTGTTTTTGAAGGCTCAAAAGAGCAGTTGCCAACCAAATGTTTTTGCGAACGTAATGGCCGTTGATGAAACAAAACACCGTCCTCATCATAACCATCCTGTTTTCTACCACCAATGATGGTTTTTAAATTATCGGTAAGTTCTGAATGGTATTGCTTTTGGTGTTCCCAAATAGTCTCAAACTCATCCACATACATCTTTCGGGTAGTGTAGCGGTTTCGAATGCGCTCTAAACCTTTTACAAAAGGTTGCTTTTCTTTTGGGTATATTTCATATAAATAAGCACCCAATGTTTTATCTTGAATACTTTCGCGGGTCTCGTCAATCCCTATTTTACCTTCCTTGGGGTTGCCTTTAAAAATGGCTCCGTCGTCTTTGCCACCTTTACGGCTATTGCTCAAAAATCCTCGTCTTTGGATTAAATGATAGAATATCCTGCCTAATTCCTCAAGTGATATTTCTTCGGTCAAAGCCTTATTCCGAAGTTCGTATGGATTGAGCGCGAACCAAGTTGCAAGTTTTTGGGATGGGAATTTCTTGGTCTGCTTCCAATTTTTGAAATCATCTTTATTCAAAGGACACATCCCATATTCGGAAAGCGTTTTCAATAAAATTTTCTTTCGCAAACGTCTTCTAAAAAACTGTCGGCGCACACCTCTTGCCCCAGTTCTACTTGCATTTTTGGACATTTCATTTGTGCCGTCGCCCAAATTATCCACTCCCATTGGGAATATCCTACTCCCCATTCCCAAAATATCCTGCTCCTCGTCATCAACAATCGCCCACCCAATAGAGTTCGTCCCTAAATCCAATCCTAATATCCTTGCCATATCGTATAAATTTTATTTATTCTTCTAAACTAATAAAAAACATTTTACTCCCTTTACGGTTTTCCTCATTTGGATAAAGAAAATTTTTAATTATATTTGTCTTAGATTAAATTTTCCTAATCTTTAATCTTATCACAATAAGGCTATATGCCGTAGATGAAAATCTTTAGTCCCGCTTCGGTGGGACTTTTTTTGTTGCAATCTGGATATAAGGGAATAGGATTAAGAAGTTTTACCAAAAAAATCCTCGAAACAGTCGTTCCTTTTTGCCATTTCCTGAAATTCACGATATTTCCCCAAATGAAGCTCCCTAACTATTGCCTGAAACTCATCTATGCGTTGCCACGTTTGTGGAAGGTTGTCAAAAAGGATGTCATAGGTAATCATGCATGGCATTTCATCTCCCATTGTGTTCGGTACCAGAAGAACGTCGTATTTGGCCAAAAAACAGTTATGGTTGGTCAATAGTTTTGCAATTCTCGGTTTAGCGCCATTATCGCCAATTTTCATGACATTGCCATATCCAAATTCCGGAAAATCATAATTGGTCATTTGGATGAGCTTTTCAAAATAGGCACACAATATGTCCTCATCGAGATTTTTCCCTTCGATTTGTTCCTTGTACATACGTGGGCCAAAACAATTTCCCCTATGAGGCCCAAAAGATTGTATATCTTTCCCATTTTTCATCAAGAGCGTAAGTATGTGTATGTCACGGCAAAAGCTATCATAAATCCATTGTGTGTCAGAAAACAATTCCACATTTACAGCCTTCTTTTCCCAATCGATAATCTTGGCATCGTCCAAAAGAAGCATCGCCTGCGAAAAAAAGGAATCCATGATTTCAAAATCGGCCTTATTCGCCAAAGCGACCTTGCGCACTTCGAACCCTTTCTTTTCAGGGCCAAAATCCACACCGCGGGTGGACCGTCCTTCCACAAAGGCATAAAAACGATCATTCCCGTAGTCCCGGATAATAATTCCCTCGCGTTCCAGGTTCTGTTTGATATTCCGCAACGGAATTTGCTTTTTGGTCTTTAAATAATAGCTATCGCTCATGTAATGGTTTGAAAAAAAATATATAACCTCTTTCTGATTTCATCAAAAGCTAAACCCAAAAACCCCAGTAACCCCAAAGCTGCGGGCCCCGGGATTATCCAGATAATTTCCACGGAAATTGAAGTCGAGCCTAAAGACACGGAAGATGTTGCCCACGCCCACGCTCCATTCCCAATAAATGTCCTCGGGGGCGCGGTAAACAATATTGGAGGCATTTAAATCCTTATTCTCTTGTGATATGGAACCGTAAACGGCCCTAAAACCAACAACCTCACGCAGATCCAACTTTCTAAGCAACGGTATCCTGGAGAAAATTCTCCCTCCAAAATTGTGCTGCAAATGGAGTGAAGTATAGGTGTCGCTCACAAATTCGTAATAATCCAATTGCGTAAAACTATTATAAATACTAAAATACGTCTGGTTTCCCGGGATAGGATTCAGCAAACTAAGCGGAACCGCACCAATGGTCGTCCCAACCTCAACAGTCGAGAGCAAACGCCCCAAACCTCCAATATTCCATGGCTGCGTGTATAGCGCCTGTAGCTTCTTGTATTCAAAATCGCCACCCATAATGCCTTTTAAACCATAACTATAACCAGCATAGAACGACGGAAAATCACCGTCATTTATAACAGTGCGCTCAACACCATAGCCAGAGGTTTTCCTTCCGGGAGCGTACAAAAAACCGAGTTGTATTTCAGCTTGTTTCAGTTCGCTTTTTGTTTCGCCCGTAAAAACGCCGTTCTCCATTACCTTATAATCAATACTGAACGTTTCGGTAGCAGATTCCAAGGTTCTATAAGAGCCCGTAAGGCGCAGGATAAAGTTCTTCCATGGCTCAATATCAAACCCCACGGTAGTGAGGTTTATTCGCGAGAGCCTATCGTTAGAACCAACAGACAATAAGGAGGAAGAGGCAAGACTTCTGCCCAAAACATCGGTACTATTGGTAAGGCTGGCACCTGTTTGCTCCACATCGCGCCGGTTGCCGCCAAAAACGGTAAGCCGCGATTTTCTGTCCAAGAGCCACTTGGCGCTAATTCCGTATTTAAACCTATCATCCTTAAAACCATACGCCCCAAAGCCTTCCAGGCGCCAGGGATCATTTTGACTGAAATACGTTCGGCCGCCCAAGCGTATTCGCATTCCTTCCGCTTCATTGAAACCGAAAATGGAAAATACCGGGCCAATGTCAAAATTATTTACCTCGTAATAACCGCTCGCCAAGGTGGCGCCTATATTGTACAAAGCCTTGAAACGCCGAACGGTTTTAAGGGTGTCCAACATTTTGTAAACGCCCTTTTCATCCTTGCTCAGCTTTTCCATCCGGTTCTTTTCCCAAAAATCATCCGGTCGGTTATACACTTCATAATTATACGGATCTACCTGCTGCGCATAAAACTTTTTATCTTTTGGAATGTTGAAAACATAATTGTCGTATAACGTGGTCCGCTTGCCATAAACACCTTTTGCCTCTTCCTTTTTCTGAAAGCTGAAGTCGCTCATAAAATAATCCCGTGTAATCAAAAAGATGGAATCGTTCAGCACGTCAAATTCCTGTTCAATATACACATCGCGCACCCAGTTTAGGTTGGCGCTTTTTGAGGCCTGCAAGTTAATTTCCTTGATAGCCCAAGTAGTGTCGTTTACCCAAAAATCACCTTTAAAAGTAAGTTCGTTTTTTCGGCGTGGGTAATACACAATATTGTAGCACCATTTATTGTCGCGATAGGCACTGTCGCGCAGCACATAGTTATAAACATCTATCCCGGTGCGGGAAAGCGGACTGGTAAAGGCCTTATCAAAAAACTTTAAATAATTGTCATAAACATCGTATTCGCTGTAAAGATCTTTTACGAAAGCAATGAGGGTTTGGTTATTCTCAAAACCGGAGTTTTTGTTTCCCTGCAACACTTCCTTTTCTTCATTAATCGAATTATCGCCATACACCTTTGAAGCAGCTTCGTTGATAAAAATAGGCAGATAGGTATTCCCCGTAACTTTTGAAGTATCGGTCTGCTCAAAAACAAATTCCATTCCTTTGAAAATCCTACTTTTCATAAGGGCACTGTCAATAGTGTTCAGGTCGAACTCCAGTTTTTCGTATTTGTCGTACTGATATTGTTTGAATTTTTTTACGCCGTTCTCCCTTCTATTCTCCCAAATCTTCCGAAGAATATCAATAGCGGGATTGTTCTTTTTTGAAGTCTTTCCGCTGTAAACCACCACCTCGTCCAGGACATCGGCACTTTCTTCCATGACCACTTCCATATTGTAGGTAGTCCGCGATGTGAGCTCCACCTCTTTGGTAGTATAGCCTATAAATGAAAAAAGAACGGTTTTGTAGGTTTTGTCGCTTTCCAAATAAAAACGACCGTTTTCGTCGGAAATAGTCCCTTCCTGCGAATCCTTAAAAAGCACATTGGCAAAGGCCACCGGATAGCCCGTTTCGTCCTTTATAACACCGCTGACCTTGGTTTGGGAATATACCGAAGCACTTAAAATAAAAAATAAAAAATAAAAAATATGCTTCATATATAAGTTGGGGCTAAGCGATAAAATGAAATTCCAAATCACAAAAAACAAATTCCAAATAAATTACAATTTTTAAAAAACAAAATTCAAAAAGCACAATTAGGATTTATCAATAATAGCCGAAAAGATCTTTTTTAATTCTGTGGCTTCTTGAATCAAATCTTTGGCTTGTTTTTCATTTGGCAAATCATTTGTTTCAGCAATTAATCTAAGCCAATAAACACTTTCCTTTGCTTCTTTTCTACTTATTTTAACACGAAATTTGAAGTCTTTTTTGCTCAACGCCTCATTCGCTTCAATATAATTTGCCCCGATGGAGCCGGAAGACCTTACCAATTGTTTTGAATCTTCAACATTGGCAATTGTCATTTTTAAATTCTTAATGAAAATACGAATGTCTTTCGCAAATAACAAAGTCCGTTCTTCCAGGTCATAAGGTTTATTATTTGAAGATTCCGACATTATTAATTAACGTTTGATTTTTGTTTTTTGGAATTTGCTTTTTGAAATTTATTTGTTATTTGGTGCTTGGTGCTTGGAATTTTCATTTATAAAGAACCTTCTTAACCGCCTTAACAACATCTTCGCTATTTGGCAACCATTCCTCCAATAAAACAGGGGAAAATGGAGCAGGAGTATCAGCAGTATTAATCTTTACAATTGGAGCATCCAAATAGTCAAAAACCTGGTTTTGGACTTGGTAGGTTATTTCAGTAGCAACATTTCCAAAAGGCCAGGCCTCTTCCAAAATCACTAAACGGTTGGTTTTCTTTACCGATTCAAAAATGGTTTGGTAATCCAAAGGACGAACGGTACGCAGGTCGATGATTTCACACTCGATGCCGTCCTCGGCAAGTGTTTCGGCAGCTTTGTAGGCTTCCTTTATTATTTTTCCGAAGGAAACAACGGTTACATCGCTCCCTTTTCGCTTTATATCTGCCACGCCAAGGGGGATTAGATATTCGCCTTCGGGCACCTCGTCCTTGTCGCCGTACATCTGCTCACTCTCCATAAAAATTACGGGGTCGTCATCGCGGATGGCACTTTTCAACAAACCTTTTGCATCGGCGGGGTTGCTGGGCACCACTACTTTTAGGCCCGGACAGTTGGCATACCAGCTCTCAAAAGCCTGGCTGTGCGTGGCGGCAAGTTGCCCTGCGGAAGCAGTTGGCCCCCGGAAAACGATAGGGATATTGAACTGCCCACCGCTCATCTGGCGCATTTTGGCGGCGTTGTTAATTATTTGGTCAATCGCTACCAGCGAAAAGTTAAAGGTCATATATTCAACAATGGGCCGGTTGCCGTTCATGGCAGAGCCGATGGCAATTCCCGAAAAACCATTTTCTGAAATGGGCGTATCAATTACCCGTTTAGGGCCAAACTCGTCGAGCATGCCCTTACTGGCCTTATAGGCGCCATTGTACTCGGCCACTTCCTCGCCCATTAGATATATGGATTCGTCGCGACGCATCTCTTCGCTCATCGCCTCGGCTATTGCCTCTCTGAATTGTAGTGTTTTCAAAATATTACTTATTAATTATTTCTATTTTTTATTCCCAATAAATTCCAAACCCGCTAAATACGCAACCGAGTTCCCTTCCCTCTCACCTCAAACCTCTCACGTCTCACGTCTAACGTCTAACGTCTAACGTCTAACAAACGGACAACAAAAATAAAACTAATTATTGGTTTGTGCTTAAAATTTGGTTAAATGGTGGTTTTTGTTCTGTTTAGACCGAAAATTTAAAATCCCTAAAAAGAGAAATTTCGACTGTGGGTCAATTTCTTAATGAAAAAGTAGCCATTCCTGCTGAAAATTGTACGTTTTTGGATGAAAATATGCGTTTTTGAATTCCTTGAAAATTATTTGATTAACAGAATTTTAACTTTTATTTTTATACACTGACCCTTCAGCCTATGAAAAGAATTTTACTCCTCACTTCTTTTTTTATTGTTTCCTCATTTTCCTTTTCGCAGCAGGGGAGGATTGATAGTTTGAAGGCGGTTTTACATGCAACACATAACACAACCGCACGGCTTAAAATTCTAAAGAAACTTTGCGAAAAATCTTCTGAAATTAATGCGCTGGAAGAAACCCAAATTTATTATGATGAACTTTTAAAAATTGCCAACGAGACCAAAGATGAAAAAAACTTGGTTTATGGGTATCAACTTTTGCTTAAGGAATTTGAAAAAAAGAGAGATTCTATTAAAGCGTTGGAATATTTTCATAAGTCACATAAAATCAATTTAAAAAACAAAGATTATTTAAATCTTGCTAAGGATTACAACGGATTGGGAGGAATTTACAACAAATTTCAACTTTATGAAAAAGCCGAGGATGCTTACACAAAGGCCTTGGATATCTGCTCCCAGAATAACTTAGATTATATAGGCAAGGTTTATATAAACTTGGCTATAGTCAATCAAAACCAAAATGATTATACCATATCGACCCAATATGCATTAAAAGCAAGAGATTTTGCTGAAAAGAAAAATAACCTAAAAGAAGAATCGGATGCTTTGGGAATTATCGCGGGCAATTATATGTGGTTGAACAATAATGAAAAAGCTGAAGAATTTTATAAAGAAGCATTATTAATATCGGAAGGAAAGGACTTCTTTCTTACCAACTTAAACCACTACAGAGGTCTGGCCACAACCTATTCACGAATGAGAATTCCTGACAAAGCCCTGGAATACAACTTTAAGGCTTTAAAAATGTTAGAAAATTATGGAGACAGAATATATATCCTTGACGTAATGATAAGCATAGCTGGTACTTACAATAGAACAGGAAACACTAAAAAGGCCTATGAATATTATTATAAAGCCTTAAAAATCGCTAACGAATTAGATAGTAAGGCCGGTAGGAATGCTATTGAAGTCAATCTTACTTTTCTGAAAGTAAACGAGGGAAAATACAATGAAGCAGAAAAAATAATTTTAAAAACCTTGAATGATACCATTGATAGAGTGGCTTTGCCAGAAACATCTGAAAGAAGTGCCTATATTTTGCTATCAATGATTTATGAAGGCAAAAAGGATTTTGAAAAATCACTGCATTATCACAAAAAATATTTTCGCTTGGCCTATGATATTTTATCCAAAAGCCAATCAGAAAGTGTGGCTGAACTCGATACAAAATACCAAACCGAAAAAAAGGAAAAAGAAAACCTCGCCCTAAAAAAACAGAACGCCGAAAAAGAACTTGCGGTGCAACGCGCCACAAACCTTAATTTAACTTATGGTATCCTGGCAGGCACCGCCATACTCGGCCTCATCGGCTTTTTTTATTATTCCAAAACCCGCCGGCGCAAATTGCGGGACGAGCACATTATAAGCCTGGCCCGCGCCAAACAAAAAGAACACGAAAAAATAGGTGCCGACCTGCACAGCACCAAGGCCAAGGAACTTGAAAAAATTGCGGGCGCACTGGAAGAAAAAGGTGAAATGGAACTCGCCCGGCGAACCCGCGACATTAAGGAAAACATCCGTTTGCTTTCGCACGAGCTTTTTCAGATTCCATTTTCACAGGAAGAGTTTGACGACCAGATCATAAACCTATTGTACGACTATAACAGCAGCGCCCTCAAGATTACCCACGACGGCATAAGCTCAATAAAATGGGCCGAAGTGGACGACACCATCAAACGAAACCTGTACCTAATTATCAGCGAGGCTATTTCAAATATTAAGAACCATTCAAAGGCGACGCAGGCTTCCGTCAAATTCCAAAAACGAAATAAAAAGATTGACGTAACCATAACCGACAACGGCATTGGCTTTACGGACGAAGACCTTAAAAAAGGCCACGGCATCGGCAACATGCGCATGCGGGCGAACGAGATAAAGGGAACCATCAGGTTTGATGCGGTAAAAAACCAAGGCAGCGAAATAGGAATTTTTATAACCCTATAATATGGAACACATTTTAATAGTTGAAGATGAACAGGACACGCTCGAAAATCTCGCAAAGCGGATTGCGGCCGCCTTTCCGGATTTGCGGATTTCCACGGCCTTTGATTGCGACGAAGGTTTCCGGATTTTGAATGCCTCAAAAGTGGAATTTCCGGTAAATCTTTTAATTACCGACCTCACCTTCAGAAGACAGCCAGCGTCGCGCATATTGAAAGACGGCAGCGCGCTGCTTCAGAAAATAAAAACCCTAAATTACGGTTTGCCGCGCATTGTCTATTCTTCGCACGACGAGCCACAGTTTATCCATCCCGTACTGAAAAACTTCGAGCCCGAAGGCTATGTGCTAAAGGCCCGGGACAGCACGGACGAATTGATACTCGCCATTTCAAAAATAATGAACGGCAATACCTATTACAGCCAGGAAGTGCACCACAGCCAAAAACAAAGGTTCTTATTTGCCGAACAATTGGACCATATTGATGAAAAAATCATAGCATTTCTTCCCGATATAAATGCAATAACCGATTGGGACACGCTTTACGAAACGGGCAAAATGCCCATTAAATACAAATCGGTCAACAAACGCCTTCACACTATATTTGAAAAGATGGACGTGGCCAATGAAAAGCAACTTTTGTTGAAACTTCAGAAAATGGCCATTATTTAAACCAAAAGTTCCAAAATTTCCACCCCGAGGTTCCAAAATTGGAACCTTTTCTCTTTTCCCCCAACTTAATTTTACCATGTACAAAAGGAAGCGGACCAGCAACGTTGTGGGAACGTTGAAAAAAAATCCGATGGTCCCCTTCCACCCACTTTAAAGCCGCGCGGCACAAGGATACTTTGTTTAACCTCTAAATAAAAGAGCGATGAAAAAAACAGTATTTTTTTGTGCCATGGTACTACTGCTTGGCATAAACCTGGGCTCCTGTACGCCGCAACCCCTGTTGGAACAAACCGATGTGCAAACAGACACGGGCGAAAACACTACGGGAGCATCAAATCCTATTTAAATCTTAAAATTTATGTAAATTGTGGGGAAGAATTATTCAGTTATAATGCTTCCCCGTTTTTATGGACAAAATGGTACTCCTCGTCATTATGTTTATGCTTCTTTTGTTTGGAAGTGAAGTGGCGCATTCCCAGGAACGGAGCGCAAAAACCCGATTATCGGGAAAAGAGGTAATTGCCCTGAACCAATTGACCAACAAAATTAGAGCGGCGTTCGGAAAAAACCAGTTGGATAGCGCCCTTATCTTTTCAGAAAAAATGATTGCGCTATGCGCCTCAAAAAAAGATACCGCTTGTCTTGTTGACGGATATTATAAAAAAGCGTTTCTTCAGAATAAATCATCACAACGGGGGGCGGCACTACAAACTTATATTATCGGAATCGAGCTGGCCCTTATGTCCAACGATTCGCTAAAAGCCGCAAACATGCTTTTGAACCTCTCTACCCTTCAATATGAAATGGGCGACTACACAGGAGCACAGCTTTCTGCCACAAAAGGACTTAGCGCGCACGATAAAAGTAGTGATTCCGTCCTGACCGCAAACCTGTACCGCGCCCTGGGCAATACGTTTCAGGATTTAATGGATTATGACAATGCCATAAAATCGTTCCAAACGGCGCTTTCCTATACACAGGAAACCGACCTTAAAGCCGGCATTTTGAACAATATTGCCAATACATACAGAAAAGCAGCTAATGGGCAGGAAGCTTTGCAGACCTATGAAACCGCCCTTACCGACTCGCTTGCCATGACCCCGAAAACCCGTGCTTTTCTTTTTGACAACTACGGGTTTACCCTATCCAAAAATAATCCGCTAAAAGGGCTGAGGTATTTGGAAATGGGATTGCAGATCCGGGAAAGCCAGGACGACAAAATGGGCTTGCTCACCTCATACCTTCATTTGGCAACGTGGCACGCCAAAACGCAACCCAAAACAGCACTGGATTTTGCCAAAAAAGCGCATGCCTTAAGTCTTCAAATAAAAGCGGTAGATGCCCAGACCGAAGCCCTTTCGCTTTTGTGCAGATTAAAGGAAAACCCAAAGGAAGAGGCCCTACGTTTGGTTACCCTTAACGATAGTATAGCCGCAGCAAACAAAAGAAACCTACATCAAGCAGTAGGCATCCGTTTCCGGACCGAGGAAACTGAAAGGGAAAACCTGCAGCTCAAACAAAAAAACGATGCGCAGATTTTGCTTACCGAAAAGGAAAAGGCAAACAAATGGGCCCTCGGCGGCGGTCTTGCCGTTTCCTTGGCAGCACTCGGCATTTTCCTTGTTTTCTATCGAAAAAACAAAAAACAAAAAAAGGAAATAGAAAAACAGAAAGACAAGGTAGAGCACTTGCAACGTGAGCTGCACCACCGCCTAAAGAACAACCTCTCCTTTATCGACTTCTTTATCACGCTCGCAAAGGGAAAATTCCCCGAACCCGAATATGCGGCAAAGCTGGACGAACTGCAGAACCGCATAAACAGTATGTTTGAAGTGCATCGGCAGCTTTACAAAAAAGAAGACGTTACCAGCGTAAATGCACGGACCTACATTTCCACCTTGGTGGAAAATGTGAAAAGAGCCTACGACAACCCAAATATTGCCTTGGAAGAAAAAGTGGCCGACACCCACCTGCGGGCAGACACCTCCTTCCCCATCGGGCTCATCGTGAATGAATTTGTTACCAATAGTTATAAATATGCCTTCCCCAATAACGAAAAAGGCACAATTTTTATACATTTGAAGGAAACGCCAAATGCCTATCACTTGCACTTGGCCGACAACGGCAAGGGGCTCCCTGCCGATTTTGATATTGACAGTTTAAACTCCTTCGGGATGGAAACCATAAAACTCTTGACCGAAGAATACAAAGGCACTTTTAAACTGGATGGAAGCGATGGAACGAGAATGGACATCACCTTTCCCAAATGAAGTCGAAATTGAGAAACGAAATCGATCCCGATTGCTATCGGGACAAAACCGAAATCGATAATAATTGCAAATACCATTAGTCTTATGTCCTATGTCCTTCAGTCTTAAGTCAAAAAAAAAATAAATATTTAACATCTCCTCACATGAAACCCAAAGCCCACATCCTAATCGTAGAAGACAAAGCCATCCTTTACAAGCGCCTCTCCATGGCCTTGACCGAAGAAAACTACAGCGTTGATGGCTATACGCCAAGCGTGGAAAAGGCATTGGAGCGCATCCAGAACAAATTGCCGGACATTGCACTGCTCGATATTGATCTGGAAGACGAGGCAACGGGTATAGATTTGGGTAAAATCTTGTCCTCCACCTATAAAATTCCCTTTATTTACGTAACCGATTACGACGATAGCGAAACCTTTTTTGAAGGCTTAAAAACACAACACGACAACTTCCTGGTAAAGACCAAGCCCCATTTGGACACCAAACAAGTGGTGAGGGCCATACAGACCGCCCTGGCAAGAAATAGCAAGCAGCCCACACCGGCCGCCGATGCCATCCTGTGCTTTACCGATTATCTGGAAAACACCAAGGACCACGGACGGCAACAGGTATCGCAAGTACCGCTTCCTTATGAAAAAATAGCGATAATTACCACCAATTCCAATAAACTCAACGAGTCAAAGACCAAGTTAAAAGGCCGCCCCTGCTATATAAAACTACGCACCAATTACCTTCGTCTTGAAACTTGGGATGGGCAGTCGTACTATCTTCCCACTTCCCTTGCCGACATTGCCGGAAAACTGCCGCTGACCTTTATCCGGATCAACGAAAGTGAAATCGTAAACCTCTCCCCTGCCGTCCTCCAAGGCAGGATTAATGGCAACCGATTAAAAATAGGCGAACACGTTTGCCATATCTCCAAAACCTACAAGCCGGAAGTGGAAAAACGTTTTGAACTGCTCTACCGAAAGTTTAAGTAGCAGATTTTCATTTGGTTTGGGTGGATTTTCATTTTTAGTTTTTTAAAAGGACTGATTATTTCATTTTAGCATAGTCAAACTCCTCGGGTTTGTTTGCATACCAAACAATTAAATATACTAAAAATGAAAAAGCTCCTCCCAATTTTATTATTCTTCACAGCTATTACCTTTTCTTTTGCACAGTCGAAAAAGGCAACTACAACCGATGGCGAAAAAGTCCTTTTAAAAACTGATGGAACCTGGACTTATGTAAACAAAGAAACCAATAGCGAAAGCCTTACTCCAGAATATGCCCAAAAGCCTTATTATCCAGCCAATGGAGTGTTAGTTGATTTTGAAAAAGCAAAGGCTGAGATAGTTTCAAAGGTGGAAGGTTTTGGTTTAGGTGGGACAAAGACATTTTTAACCATTCTTAGTGGAAAAAGCGACATCCGATTTGATAAGGATGAAGTTCCCAAAATAATAGTAAAATTTGAAGGAAAAGAAGACCCCGAAGATTATTTTATTGTTATGAAGGCAATGAAATATACCGATGTGCGTAAATTTTTATTGTCTAGCAGATCTATGACCGGTGGCGCTAGAAAAGCAGATGAAAATGAAGTTTCATTTGAAATGAAAAAAATAAAGGACAATATCTATGAAATCACTTTGGACAAAATAGGCAAAGGCGAGTATGCCCTTATCCCACACGAAGATATAGAATATACCCCTGGAGCTTCGGTAAAGGTTTATTGTTTTGGGGTGGATGAATAAGTTTAGTAAAAAGTCTTTAAAAAATAAAAAATGTTGGGTCAAAGCCGAAACACCAACTAAAACATTGGAGTAGGTCATAATTTAAAACACATGATTAATATGAAAAAAATATTATTAATTACAGTTCTATTATTTATATCTCCATTCATATATGCTCAAAAATGTGAGGCCTATAGAACAAAAACCGATCCCATCACTGAGGTTACCGAAGAAGCTTGGGGATGGAAAATTGGATCCCTTATGACCAATGAAAGGGATAAAGAATGTAACATTAAATTGTTGGTAACTAAGGATTCTGAGAACGACAACAAACTATATGCAGCATTAGAAGTGATTCATCAGGTAGCCACTTCAAGGATGGTCAATTTTGATCCAATTTTTGAAAATAATGGGTCTTTTGTTTTAAAAACCGAAAACAGTATCATTAAAGTACCAATAACCATTATTAATAAAGGGAATAGTAATCATTTAGGAATATATTCCGTCACGAATCAATTAATTGGAGAACTCACAAAAGATGATATTCAAAAACTGGCAACTGAAACCCTTTTAATGTATCAGGCAAAAAGCTCCAACGGATATTCTGTCGAAGGGAAAGTAAGTAAAAAACGTAGTAGAAACTTTAAGGAACAGATGAACTGTTTCCTTAAAGAAATTTGAATATCAACTACACAATACTTTATCATTAAATTTTAATATTTATATCTATGAAAAAAATTACCCTCCTCCTATTACTCATTGGTTCCTGCGCCTTCGCACAATATACTGTCATTCCGGATCCAAACTTTGAACAGGCCCTTATAGACCTGGGCTATGACACCGTGCTCGATGGACAGGTACTTACCGATAATATTGATGGGGTCCTGGAACTGGATGTGTTCGATAAAAACATTAACGATATGACCGGGATTCAAGACTTTTCAGCTTTGGAATCATTGTGGGCGGGTTATAATAACTACACATCAATTGACCTGAGCCAGAATATGAATTTGGAATTCTTAAACCTTTTACCATCGCAACCCTTGACTGCTTTGGATATTTCTGCAAATGTGAATTTGGAGGTATTACAATTCGGGTGCCCTTCAATAAGTTATGTTGATGTGACCAACAATTCCAACCTCAAGGAATTCTATTGTTTAGACGCCAATCTTACCCAAGTAGATGTTTCTCAGAATCCACTTTTAGAATCCCTTAGAATACGGAACAATCAAATAACAGGTATTTTAGATTTAAGTAATAATCCTTTATTGACTGTTTTGGAATGCAGCGCCAATTTGATAACTGCCATAGATGTTACAAATTGCCCCAATTTGGAGTATCTAATTTGTTGGCAAAACCTCTTATCCTCTTTGGATATTTCCCAAAACTTGGCACTGGATTGGTTATCCTGCTCAAACAACCAGTTAACACAATTGGAATTCACCGCTAACCAAGCCATAACGCAACTGAGCTGCAAAGACAATCAATTGACCGACCTCGATATTAGCCCACTGCAGTCGCTAATCTCCGTGGATTGCAGTGGAAACCCACTAACCGATTTAGATCTGACCAGTAGCCCTACTTTAAGCGACATAACCTGCAACAATACCACGCTACAGACCATTGATACACGCAATGGGAACAATGGCCCAAACGGGTTACAGGCAATAGACAATCCTAATCTTACCTGTGTACTTGTGGAGGATATCAACAACATCCCATTTGAGTGGGACGTGGATCCACGGGCAAGTTTTGGTGAAGATGAAACTCAATGCAATACCTTAATGGATTACACCTTAATTCCCGACATGAATTTTGAACAGGCACTTATAGATTTGGGTTATGATACAGCTATTGACGGGAAGGTATTAACAGCCAATATAGAAACCGTAACCCAACTGGATGTGAGTGAAAAAGGAATTGCCCATCTTAATGGAATACAGGATTTTACAACCTTGCAAAACTTGGATTGCGGCACCAATGATATTATTGGCACCTTAAACATTTCCCATAATATAAATCTAAAGGAAGTTAAGTGCTGGGAAAACGATATTTCAAATATAAATACCTCAAACAATCCTCAAATGGAAACATTTTTATGTGGTTGGAACCCAAATTTAAATTCTCTGGATCTCTCCAATTATCCTTCCTTAACTGCTTTAAATGTAACGGATACAAATATTTTCTATTTGGACCTCTCGAACAATCCATCTTTGGAAATTTTTTACGGCCTAGGTTGTAATTTATATTATCTCGACCTAAGAAATGGGAATAACAATAACATTACCACACTGGATGTAACCCAAAACCCTTCTTTGACTTGTATTTATGTTGATGATGTCAACAATATTCCCTCAACTTGGTTAAAGGACAATACCGCAACTTACGTAGAAACCGAAGCGGAATGCTCTGCCCTGGATGTTACAGACTCCGAGAAACCTTTATCATTTGCACTTTATCCCAATCCTACAGATCACTTTCTGAACATTAAAGGAGACCTTGGGGAAATTGTTAATGATATTAAAATTTACAATATCTCAGGACAAGAATTATTGCGAAGTAAAGCATCTGACCAACTGAACGTTTCTCAACTTTCTGCTGGGGTATATTTAATAATTATAGAAACAGATGAAGGAGTAGTGAGAAAAAGATTCGTAAAAAAATAATCTTCAATTAAAATATAAACAAAATACCATGAAAAAATATTTGATTCCCTGTCTTGCCCTTTTAGGTGGCATCTTGACAAACGCCCAAGTACCTCAAATAGAGCGCGATGCCCTTATGACACTCTACAACAGTACCGACGGCGCAAACTGGGTGGACAATACCAATTGGGGGAGCGGGAATCCTGTCTCTACATGGTACGGCATAACGGTTGAAAATGTGAACGGAACAGATCATGTTATTTGGGTAAATTTACCAAGTAACAATCTTTCAGGCGCAATACCTTCAGAGCTAGCCAACTTAACTGAATTAACTCTTTTGGGGTTTTATGACAATCAATTATCCGGGAATTTGCCCGTTTTTCTTTCCAATTGCACCAAACTTACCGTATTGGCACTCGACTACAATAATTTTGACGGCACTATTCCTATAGAATATGCCAGTCTCACGGCAATGGAAAGTTTGTATTTTAGTGGAAATAATCTTACAGGCAGCGCAACAAATATTTATGCTTCTATGCCAAATTTAGAAAGGTTATATTTAGATGGGAATACTTTTGTGGGCACTTTGAATTTAAGTGCGAATGAAAACCTAAGGTTGGTATTTCTTATGGATAACAACCTTTCAAGTTTAGATCTGAGAAATGGCAACAATCCAGGAATAGAGACTCTGCGGGTTCAAAATAATTCAAATTTAACCTGCATTTTCGTTGACGATAAAAATAATATTCCCGGCAACTGGCAAAAAGACCCATCGGCAACCTATGTAGAAACCCAGGCAGAATGTGATGCGCTAAGCATTAAAGAATTCAGCGCCTCAAACTTTGAACTCTACCCCAATCCCACAAATAAATCATTTTTTATCGACAGCAGGATTTCAATTGAAAAAATTTCCATTTACAACACCTTTGGAAAATTGGTAAAATCCTATCCTTCGCAAAATGGGTATGATGTTTCAGGCCTTTCCCAAGGGATGTACATTATCAATATTGAAAACAAAAAAGGAACAACGACCCAAAAATTAATAATCGAATAACCATTTAAAAATAAAATTATGAAAAATTATATCCTGATCGGCCTTGCCCTTTTATGCGGCACAATGACAAACGCCCAAGTGCCCCAAATAGAACGCGATGCGCTTATGGCGCTCTACAACAGCACCGATGGGGCAAACTGGGTGGACAACACTAATTGGGGGAGCGGGAATCCTGTTTCCACTTGGTTTGGGGTTGTGGTTGAAAATATTGGAGGAACAGACCATGTAACGGAACTTAATATGGAATTCAATAATTTGGTTGGAACCATCCCTTCTGAGATTGGTGACCTGTCTGAGATCAATAGATTGGTTTTTTGGTCAAATGAATTAACTGGAACCATTCCCCCTGAACTCGGCAATTGTTTAAAAATGAAACTAATATCCCTGGAAGAGAACAGTCTTTCTGGTTCTATACCCTTATCATTTGCCAATTGGAGCGAGTTGGAAGCACTATGGTTAAACGATAATTATTTATCGGGTGATATTACCAATATTTATGAATCCTTTCCCAACCTAAACTATTTGGGTATTTACAACCTCCCACAAATCACGGGCGAGTTGGACCTTAGTGCCTGCTCAAATTTTTTGCGTCTTTTCGGCTGGAATACTGGACTAAGCACCGTAGATGTACGCAACGGCAACAATGCGAACGAGTTCAGTCTTATTAATGTTACGGACAGTCCAAATTTGACCTGCATTTTTGTTGACGACAAAAACAACATCCCTGCAAACTGGCAAAAAGACCCAACAGCTACTTATGTAGAGACACAAGCGGAATGTGATGCGCTAAGCATAGAGGAATTCAATTCCTCAAACTTTAACCTCTACCCAAACCCCACAAACAAATCGTTTTTTATAGACAGCAGGATATTGATTGAAAAAGTTTCCATTTACGACATTTTTGGGAAGTTGGTAAGGATCTTTCCTTCGCAAAATGGGTATGATGTGACGGGGCTTTCTTACGGGATGTACCTCGTAAACATCCAGAGTGAAGGTGGAATAGCTATCCAAAAATTAATGATAGAATAATTATTTAAAAATAGACTATGAAAAACTATATCCTCATTGGACTTATACTTTTCTACGGCATAGCCACCTATGCCCAATCAGATATTCAATGGCAGAAATCAATCGGAGGTTCGGATCGAGATAATGCCTTTTCCATCCAGCAAACAAATGATGGTGGTTACATTATTGCAGGATCATCAAAATCAAATGATGGGGATGTAACCAATAACCATGGAGATTATGATGTTTGGATTGTAAAATTAAATGACATTGGAGAAATACAGTGGGAACATTCCTATGGTGGTTCAGGATACGATTCTGGCCGTTCAGTGAAGCAAACATCTGATGGGGGTTATATAATTTTAGCAGATTCTGAATCAAACGACGGTGATGTAGATGGAAACCAGGGAGATAAGGATGCTTGGATTTTTAAATTAGATCCAAATGGAAATATTCAATGGCAAAAGTCATATGGAGGATCAAATACTGATGGTGCCAGTTCAGTTCAACAAACTGCTGACGGAGGTTTCATAGTTGCAGCATATGCATATTCTATTGATGGGGATATTATTCAAAATTTGGGATATTGTGATTATTGGATACTTAAGTTAGATATAAATGGAGCTATCCAATGGCAGAAATCGTATGGTGGAACAGACGTTGACATTCCCACTTCAATTCAACAAACTACTGATGGAGGATATATAGTTGGAGGTGAAACTTTCTCTAACGACGGAAACATTAGTGGATTTCATGGTGAATCTGATTATTGGGTTATTAAGTTAAATTCCAACGGCGATTTTGTTTGGCAAAAAACCCTTGGTGGTAGTGATATAGAGTATGCCGATAAAATACAGCAAACAAATGAGGGAGGCTATATAGTTTCTGGATACGCCTTTTCTTTCGATGGTGATATTTCTGAAAATCATGGAGCAAGTGACTATTGGGTTGTAAAACTAAATTCAACAGGAAATATAGAATGGCAAAAGGCGCTTGGCGGTTCAAGTAACGAATACAATGGTTCAATTCAACAAACAACCGATACAGGATACATAGTTACCTCTTACACATATTCCAATGATGGGGATGTTTCTGGAAATCACGGAAATACTGATGCTTGGGTAGTAAAATTAGATAATGATGGAAATATTCAATGGCAAAAATCAATGGGTGGAACTGATACAGATGGAGCTTGGACAATCTGTCAAACCACAGATGGAGGATTCATAACTGCAGGATGGTCAAATTCTAATGATGGAGATGTAACACAAAATCATGGACAAAGTGATTATTGGATCGTGAAGTTGACAAATGACGGATTAGGGTTCGCTGATTTAAATACTGATACCAGCAATTTTAATCTCTACCCCAATCCCACTAAAAAATCCTTCTTTATCGACAGCAGGATTTCAATTGAAAAAATTTCCATTTACAACAGCTTCGGGAAATTGGTAAAAAGCTATCCTTTGCAAAATGGGTATGATATTTCTGAACTTTCCGCTGGGGTCTACATTATATATATTGAAACCAACAAAGGCACAATAACCAAAAAATCCATAAAAGAATAACTTCTTAAAACACCCTTTTTACCTAAAACCACACCACCAACTATCTGGGGAGAAGTTGGCCGGTGTGGTTTTTTCTTTAGCATCTCCATAAATTTCCTATGCGCGCATAACAAAAAAAGCCAAAATTATCCGTAACTTCGCACACGAGCAATTTCAAACTTATTTCAAAGCTTAATTTGCCTATATTTTACAATCCAAAAAACACTTCAAAAGATGAAAATATTAGTCTGTATAAGTCACGTACCGGACACCACCTCCAAAATTAATTTTACCGATGGCGATACCAAGTTTGACACAAACGGGGTGCAATTCGTAATCAACCCAAACGACGAGTTTGGCCTTACCCGAGCCATGTGGTTTAAGGAAAAACAGGGCGCAACCGTACATGTGGTAAACGTTGGTGGCCCCGAAACCGAGCCCACTCTGCGCAAGGCCTTAGCCATTGGCGCCGATGAGGCCATACGCATAAACACTGCCGCAACCGACGGTTTTTCTGTGGCAAAACAACTTGCAAATGTTGCAAAAGAAGGCAATTACGATTTAATAATCGGCGGTCGTGAATCCATTGATTACAACGGCGGGATGGTTCCCGGCATGCTCGCAAAATTAATTGGGGCAAATTTCGTAAACACCTGCATCGGCCTGGAAGTGGAAGGCGATAAAGCCACCGCAATCCGCGAGATTGACGGCGGAAAGGAAACCCTTAAAACATCACTCCCATTGGTAATTGGCGGCCAAAAAGGTTTGGTTGAGGAAAGCGATCTTCGCATCCCCAACATGCGCGGCATCATGCAGGCCCGCACCAAACCGCTGAACGTAAAGGAACCCGTTGATGCAAATGCCGAAACAAATACGGTATCATTCCAAAAACCGGCTCCAAAAGGCGCCGTAAAATTGGTCGACAATGTTGACGAATTGGTAAACTTGCTTCACAATGAAGCAAAGGTAATTTAAGAATCCAAACAATTTCCCCTTCGAAGGGGGCTAGGGGATGTTTTCTATTTCGAATTTCATTTCAAAAACACCTCCCTAAATCCCTCCTCAAGGAGGGGCTTTTAAGAACTCAAAATCAAAATTATGTCAGTTTTAGTATATACCGAATCAGAAGAAGGAAAAATAAAGAAAATCGCCCTGGAAGCAGTTTCTTATGCAAAGGGTATCGCAGACCAAATGGGAACTTCCGTTACTGCCGTTGCCGTCAACGCAAATGATACTTCCGAATTGGGCAAATACGGCGCCTCAAAAGTACTGGAGGTTTCCAACGATAAATTAAAAAAGTTCAACGCCGAAGCCTATGCCGATGCCATTGCGCAGGCTGCCAAAAAGGAAGATGCCAAGGTAATCGTACTCTCTACCAGCGCCAACGACAAATTCCTCGCCCCCTTATTGGCGGTAAACCTCAATGCAGGCTATGTGCCCAATGTAGTGGCACTGCCCGAAAGCACCTCGCCATTTAAGGTAAAACACAGCGTTTTCACAAATAAGGCATTTGCAAGCACCGAAATTAAAACCGATATTAAATTAATCGGTTTAGGTAAAAATAGTTATGGTTTAAAGGAAAACGAGACTTCTGCTTCCACCGAAGCCTTTTCGCCAAACCTCGATGCCCACGATTTTGATATGGAAATCGTTTCCGTAGATAAAGCGACCGACAAAGTAACCATCGCCGATGCCGAAATAGTGGTTTCCGGCGGCCGTGGCCTAAAAGGCCCTGAAAACTGGGGAATGATTGAAGATTTGGCCAAGGTTCTGGGCGCGGCCACAGCTTGCTCCAAGCCCGTGAGCGACATGGGCTGGAGACCGCATAGCGAGCACGTGGGGCAAACGGGAAAACCCGTGGCTTCAAATCTTTACATCGCCATAGGTATTTCGGGAGCGATCCAGCATTTGGCCGGGATAAATGCTTCAAAAGTGAAAGTGGTCATCAACAACGACCCCGAGGCCCCTTTCTTTAAGGCCGCAGACTACGGCATAGTGGGCGATGCTTTTGAAATAGTGCCAAAACTCACCGAAAAATTAAAGGAATTTAAAGCGCAAAACGCATAATTTTTTATTAATTTGTGCCTCGAAAAAGGGCTGTTTAGATACGGAAACATCCAAATTTAAACAGCCTTTTTTATTGTTTTTTTATTCGTTACTTTTATAATCAATTGTTTAACTGAACACAGCGTATTAAATAACGACTCCTGATTTTTGAAGAATGAGTTTAGTAAAACTTACCATAAAAGGAATATCCTACAGCCAAACACAAAATGGCGCCTATGCCCTTATCCTCAACGAAGTGGATGGAGAGCGCAAACTGCCAATAGTGATCGGCGCTTTTGAGGCACAGTCCATCGCCATTGCGCTTGAAAAGGAAATAACCCCCCCACGCCCATTGACGCACGACCTTTTTAAAAACTTTGCGGATCGTTTCGATATTGTGGTGAAACAGGTAATTATCCACAAATTGGTGGACGGCGTTTTCTATTCAAGCATCATTTGCGAACGCGACAAAATTGAAGAAATAATAGACGCCCGTACCAGTGATGCCATTGCGTTGGCACTTCGGTTTAAGGCCCCTATTTTTACCTATAAAAATATTCTTGACAAAGCTGGAATTTATCTGAAAACGTCAACTTCCAAAAAAACGCTTTCAAAAAAAGAAGAAGCGGTTATTGAAAATTTGATCTTAGGCGAAGACAAGGAATCGGTAAAACCGGCCGGTGAGGATTACAGCAAGCTAAGCCTGAATGAATTGAACAAAATGCTGGAAGAAGCCGTAAAAAACGAAAACTACGAGAAAGCTGCAAGTGTACGTGATGAAATATCCAAACGTCAGTAAATCAGTACGCAGTAGTCAGTAGTCAATTTGGAGTAATCGCCCTGAGCGCAGTCGAAGGGTGGGATTTATAATTTATGCAGAAATTTATACTTGTAGCCTTCACACTGTTTTTCTTCGGAAACCTTTTGGGGCAGAGCATTGAAAAAACCTGGCAATTTTCAGAAATGAAAGACGAAAACGGCCTTGCTGTTCTCAACATCAATCCAGAAAAAGATTATCTAAAACTCCATAACGGCGCCTTCGAATACCAACTCGCGCCAATCGATAGCCTAAAATCCAGCGGCGATTATATTTTTCAGAATAATTTGTTGGTGCTTTTCTTCAACAATCCCAAGGACGGCATTAGAAGATTCCGTGTTGAACAGCTAACCGACAGCACGCTTTCCCTTTCAGAAAACAATTATAAATACCAACTAAAAACGCCCAATCCGCAACATGTCTCGGCACTGGAAACAGTTGCAAAATCTTCAGAAATAATACCGAGCCAAGGTTTTTCAGCCCAAAGTTTTTGGCGCGGAATTTTAGGAATGGTTTCACTTTTGGTGATTGCCTTTCTTTTTAGCTCAAACAGAAAAGCAATCCGCTGGAAAACCGTGGGTATCGGCCTTGCCTTTCAACTGTTGATCGCCATTGGAGTTTTAAAAGTTGGTTTCATAAAAAATGGTTTTGAAGCAGTAGGTCAGCTTTTTGTAAATGTTTTGGAATATACCAGAGCGGGGAGCGAGTTCCTGTTTGGCGGAATGCTGGACATCAACTCCTTCGGTTTTATCTTCGCCTTTCAGGTTTTACCGACGATTATCTTTTTTTCCGCATTAACCTCGGTCCTTTTTTACTTCGGAATTATCCAAGTGGTCGTAAAAGGAATGGGCTGGTTGCTCACCAAGCTTTTGAACATTTCCGGGGCTGAAAGTTTAAGCGTTGCCGGAAACATCTTTTTGGGCCAAACGGAAGCGCCACTTCTCATTAAGGCCTATTTGGAAAAAATGAACAAGAGCGAAATGCTTTTGGTAATGATTGGCGGAATGGCAACCGTTGCGGGAGCTGTGCTTGCGGCCTATATCGGCTTTTTGGGCGGCGATGACCCAGCGCTGCGTTTAACTTTTGCAAAACACCTTTTGGCAGCTTCGGTAATGGCAGCGCCGGGCGCAATCGTTATTTCAAAAATATTGTACCCACAGACCGAACCGATTAATACCGATGTAAAGGTTTCTTCAGAAAAAATTGGGTCTAATTTCTTGGATGCCATTGCCAATGGTACTACCGAAGGTTTAAAACTTGCCGTAAACGTGGGTGCAATGCTTTTGGTTTTTGTGGCATTTATAGCAATGTTTAATGGAATACTCGGGGCATTGGCCAGTTTTGACGGCTTTACAATTGAAGCCTTAAACATCCACTGGCATTTTATGTCGCTTAATGAGCTTATCGCCGAAAAAACAGCATACGATGGATTATCCCTCGAATTTATTTTAGGAACAATATTAGCCCCTTTAATGTGGTTGATGGGCGTGGCCAAGGAAGATATGACCATGATGGGGCAATTGCTGGGGATAAAACTCGTTGCCAGTGAATTTGTGGGGTACATTCAGTTGGCAGACCTTAAAAACGTTCAGAATGAGCTGCATCTCAATTATGAAAAGAGCATCATTATGGCAACCTACATGCTTTGCGGTTTTGCGAATTTCGCCTCCATCGGCATTCAGATTGGCGGCATTGGTTCATTGGCGCCGGGACAGCGCAAAACCCTTTCTAAATTTGGAATGAAAGCTTTGATTGGCGGAACCATTGCCTCGCTTATTTCGGCTACTATTGCCGGAATGATTATTGGGTAACCTCCAATTATGGTTAATAACTTTTCAAATAATATAGCATTCCCATTCGTTCCCTTAAGGCGATTTCTCTATTTTAGAAAACTTAAAAAAAGCGAAGGAAAATGAAGCAATACCACGACCTCCTAAAACACGTACTCGAAAACGGGACGGAAAAACAAGACCGCACGGGCACGGGCACCAAAAGTGTTTTTGGCTATCAAATGCGGTTTGATCTCAGCGAAGGTTTCCCCATGGTCACCACCAAAAAACTTCACCTGAAATCAATTGTTTATGAACTTTTATGGTTTTTGAATGGCGATACAAATGTGAAATACCTGCAGGAAAACGGCGTGCGCATTTGGAACGAATGGGCCGATGAAAATGGCGACCTTGGCCCCGTTTACGGCCACCAATGGCGAAATTGGAACAGTGAGGAAATCGATCAGATTTCAGAAATAATAAAAACCCTAAAAACCAATCCGGACAGCCGCCGTATGCTCGTTAGCGCCTGGAACCCCAGCGTTTTGCCAGACACCTCAAAACCTTTTGCCGAAAACGTGGCCAATGGCAAAGCGGCGCTTCCGCCCTGCCATGCCTTCTTCCAGTTTTATGTAAGCCCCCCAGCCCCCAAAGGGGGAGAAAATACGCGAAAATTATCTTGCCAACTGTATCAACGCAGTGCCGATATTTTCCTGGGCGTGCCTTTCAATATTGCTTCCTACGCCCTGTTGACGATGATGGTGGCGCAGGTGTGCGGCTACCAACCGGGCGATTTTGTCCACACCTTTGGCGACGCCCATATTTACAGCAACCATTTTGAGCAGGTGGAACTCCAGCTATCGCGCGAGCCCCGCCCGTTGCCAAAAATGTTGCTCAATCCAGAAGTAAAGGATATATTTGGCTTCACTTTTGATGACTTTACACTTGTGGACTACAATCCACATCCGCACATTAAAGGCGCTGTTGCCATTTAACCTAAATCTTAAATCCTCAAAATGAAAAACCTATTTATTGCAATTTGCATGCTATGCACCACAGCCATTTTTGCCCAAGAAGAATGGGGAAATGTAGTAGCCAACAAAGTAACCCTTAAAGAAATTCCACCCGTTTGGCCCGGGTGTGAAGCTGGAGATGTAGCACAGCGCGACAAATGTTTTGACGAAAAGCTAACAGCGCATATTATCAAAAACTTTAAATATCCTCCCAATGCATACAAAAACAACGAGCAAGGGAAAGTTATTGTTGAATTCATTATCAACGAACAAGGTTTGGTTGAAATAAAAAAAGTCAGTGGCGGAACCAAGGAATTACAGGAAGAGGCAAAGAGAAATATTATGTCAATCCCAAAAATGTCGAAACCCGGAATGTTAGCAGGCAAACCGCGGGCTATTAATTTCACGGTTCCGTTTAATTTTAAAACTGGAAAATGATATTTAAAAAATTCCTATTCCTATACTTTTTAAGCTGTGTTTCAATTTCTTTCGCCCAGAAAGTAACAGAGGTCTCAGAATCTGAAATGGGAAAAACAGACGTACCCTATGCCGTAATCGAAAATGTTCCTGTATATCCAGGCTGTGATGGCAATGGCAACCAGGAATTGAAACAGTGCATGTCCACCAAAATTTCCGAATTTGTGAGCCTGCATTTCAATATGAAGAAAATTGAGGCCTTAGATTTACCTCCCAGGATTTATAGAACTGCGGTTCAATTCAAAATAAATAAAGAAGGCAAGGTGGTTGACGTTCGCGCTCGTGCGGAACATCCCGAGATTGAAAATGAAGCCGTTCGCGTTGTGAGCAACCTTCCCCAAATGCAACCGGGAAAACAAAGAGGCGAAGCAGTGGGCGTGCTGTATTCGCTTCCTATAATTTTTAAAGTTGAACCTCCCAAAAAGGTCGATAAAAAAGGCAAAAAGCGCAAAAGAAAAAATTAGCCAAAACGAGTTTAACAACTGTTTAACGCCAGTTGGATAGTCTTCAACAATTTTAATATTTATATTTAAAGTGTCGTCAAAATCCCGATAATTATCGGGAACAACACTTTTTTTATGATTGCTACCGATACTTTGGTTTCGTTCTTTCTCGAAACCCGCCAACATACAGAAGCTATTTGCAAACCGCTGGAGATTGAGGACTACGTGGTCCAACCCATTGTGGACGTTTCCCCTCCCAAATGGCACCTGGGCCATACCTCATGGTTTTTCGAGGAGTTTATTCTGAAACCACATAAACCAAATTACAAGCTATTTCACGAAGATTTCGCCTTTGTTTTCAACAGTTATTATGAAAATGTGGGCAAACGCGTAATCAGAAATGATCGCGGCAACCTCTCGCGGCCCGGCGTGGCAAAGGTTTACGATTACAGGCATTATGTCACCAATGAAATGAAGGATTTTCTTTCAGGGGAAATTTCCGCAGAGATTGAGGAAATCCTTTTAATAGGAATCCATCACGAAAAGCAGCATCAGGAGCTCCTAATTACCGATATAAAATATATCCTCGGCAACAATCCGCTATTGCCGAAATACAACGATTCATTTTCAGAAAATCCGCACCAGAAATTTCAACGGGAGTGGATTGAAATGGACGAAGGTATTTATGAGATAGGCCATACAAATTCCGACGAATTCTGCTATGACAATGAATTGGGAAGGCACAAAGTGTATCTGCACGATTATAAAATTTCAAACAAACTCGTTACCAATGCCGAATATCTGGAATTTATAAATGCCGGAGGCTACAAAGATTTTAACCTGTGGCACGCCGAAGGTCTGGACTGGGTAAAACAAAACCAGATTGAAGCCCCAATGTTCTGGCACAATATTGACGGGGAATGGCACCAATATACTTTGCAGGGCCTTCAAAAAATTGATATTGACGCGCCGCTTTCGCACATTTCATATTTTGAGGCATTCGCCTTTGCCCAATGGAAAGAATGCCGCCTGCCCACAGAATTTGAATGGGAGGCCGCCCAACAAAGCTTTGAATGGGGAAGCCGTTGGGAATGGACCGAAAGCGCCTACCTACCGTATCCCGGTTACAAAAAAGCCCCCGGCGCCATCGGCGAATACAACGGGAAATTTATGGTTAACCAAAAAGTGTTGCGCGGCGGTTCCGTGGCAACACCCAATAAACACACGCGACCAACTTATAGAAATTTTTTCCAGACCAATCTGCGGTGGCAATTCACGGGATTAAGGTTGGCACAATAAAAACGACTACCCACCTATGGCAACTACCGCAACACTATTGGACACTCCTTTTAAAAAAGAAGTTTTTGAAGGTCTGAGTGCATTTCCCAAATATCTATCGTCCAAATATTTTTATGATAAAAAAGGCGACAGGCTTTTTCAGGACATCATGGCCATGCCCGAATATTACCTTACCGGTTGTGAATTTCAGATACTTTCTACCTATACGGAAGCGATTGGGGAACTTTTCCGCGACCGCGAAAATGGCTTGGATTTGATTGAACTGGGTCCGGGCGACGGAAAAAAAACCAAGGTTTTGCTGAAGTATATGGCGGAAAACAACTTCAATTTCGTGTACAAACCCATCGACATCAGTGAAAATGCGGTGGAAATGCTTTCGGAAAATCTCGCGAACGAAATGCCCGCCCTAACCGTGGATGCCGAAGTGGGCGAATATTTTGAAGTCCTCGAAAGGCTAAAAGGTTTCAACAAACGCAAAAAGGTAATTATGGTATTGGGAAGCAATATCGGCAACCTAAAACACCCAAAGGCAATCGAATTTCTCACAAAATTGAAAGACGCCATGTTGCCCGATGACTTGCTTTTTATGGGTTTCGACCAAAAGAAGAACCCGCAGACCATCCTCGATGCCTATAACGATAAGGCCGGAATTACAGCGGCTTTCAACAAGAATGTTTTAATCCGAATAAATCGTGAATTGGGCGGAAACTTTCAAGTTGAAAAATTCAAGCACTGGGAAATGTACAATCCCGAGACGGGCACGGCCAAAAGTTTTTTGGTGGCAACCGAAGCGATGCAGGTAAGCATCGAAAAGTTGGGGTTAACGGTAAATTTTGAACAATGGGAAACCGTTCACACGGAAATTTCGCAGAAATACGACGATAAGATAGTGCAATGGCTCGCGGAACAATCGGGACTCGAAATTGAAACCTCCTTTACGGACGAAAAGGGGTATTATAAAAATTATGCCTTTCGGAAGGTTTGATGGCTGCTGGGTGCGGGGTGCGGGACGACAGAAATTTTCCTCTCTACATTTTCAATTCATCAACTTAAAATTTCAACAAGTTTTTCCAATTCATCTTCGGTATTGTAATAGTGAAAACTCACGCGAATCCCGCTACCCCGAAGCGAACTGATAACATTATTATGCTGCAATTTCTGAAAAAGCGCTTTATCGCCTTTCAAATTATAAATGGAAGCATGCTTTTCGCGGAGCAGCGTATCATTTCCCAATAAATCCATTTCGGCGAAACGTTCCTTCGCTTTTGCTGAAAGGGAAGCAATTTTTTGGTATAAATCCTCCCTTCCCAAGTTTTCCTGAAACAACAGCGCCTGCTCCAAACTGCCGTAATTCAAGGTGTCTTGGTGGCCCGGTTCAAAATGCTTCATAAAAGCCGTTTCCGTTGCCAAACTTTCAAACCGTTCAGCGGAATTGAACCCGATGGTCTTTGGAAAAATCCTTTCACGCGCCGCTTCCTTCACCATAAAAAGACCGTTGCCATAGCCCGCCGTTAGCCATTTATAGGCACTCGCCCCCAAAACATCAATCGCGCTTTCGGCAAAACTGAAATTCTCCGTACCCAAATATTGCGTGCCATCAGCAATTAAAAGTAGGTTGGGATGATAGCTTTTTAACTGTTTCAAAAATTCAAAATCTATTTTTATGCCATTGAGCCACTGCACGATGCTGAACATAAAAATATCGGGGCGGTGTCTCGCCACGGCTTCTTCTATATTCCGTTCCAAATTCTCATCAATTTTAGCATAGCAAACATCAAAATCGCGGGTCTCCACGGGCCAGTTTACCGAGGGGTAATCGTTCTTTAAAAGTAGAATTTTCTGGCCTTCGGGAAGTCCGTCCAAGACTGTATTTATACCAAAGGAAAAATTGGGGACCAAAGCCGTTTCCTCGGCCGAAGCATCAAAAAACCCGGCCACCGTTTTTCTAATCTGTTCAATATGGGTTTTATGCTTATCGCGAAAAACACTGGCATGGTGCATCAAATCGAGGTCATGCTGGCGGCGCCATTCAATAACAGGCTTGGGAATCACGCCATTGGAGGCGGTGTTTAAATAGATACTGGATGTTAGGGCGGGAAAGTGTTTTCTTAAATCTTCCATAAGTAATGGCAAAACGATGAATTTTCGGTATTTTTACAAGACTGATTTTAGCAGCGCTTGTTGCATTTACAACGAAAGTAACCAACTATGTTTTCAAAAACTAAAAAATCCGAAAGAATTGATGCCGAACAACGCGAGCAGTACGAGTACGCCCGCCGCCGCATCAAACAGAAAAAAAACCTAATGCGCCATTTCATATTGTTTTTGGTGGGCTCGGTGCTGTTAATAATCATCAATCCTTTGCTGGGCTATGGGAATGATTTCTTTATAAAGGATTGGTTTATTTGGGCCATTTTAATTTGGACGTTTATCTTTCTCGTACACCTTTTCAACGTTTTTGTGATGAACAAATTCATGGACAAGGAATGGGAAGACCGACAACTCGAAAAACTGAAGGCCCGCCAAGCCGAACGCATGGCCGAACTGCAGAAAAAAGTGGACGCGGAACTGCAACTGCCCACGACCCCGCCGGACACTTCAAAAAAAAACGAACTGAACAACCCGCTACCCCCAGACGTACAATGATTACCATGATTGCCGCCGCTGGCGAGAACAACGAATTGGGAAAGGACAACGACCTGCTTTGGCATTTGCCGGATGATTTTAAACGCTTTAAAAAACTGACCACCGGCCATTATATCATTATGGGGCGGAAGACTTTTGAGTCGTTTCCGAAACCGCTTCCCAACAGGACCCATCTGGTCATCACCCGAAACAAGGACTATAAAAAAGAAGGCGCCGTGGTAGTCCACGATTTGGAGGAGGCCCTGAAAATTTCAAAAGAAGATGCGCAACCGTATATAATTGGCGGTGGCGAAATTTATAAATTGGGACTTCCCTTTGCCGATAAAATTGAACTTACCCGCGTACACGGCACCTTTGCCGATGCCGATACTTATTTTCCCGAATTTTCAGAGGAGAAATGGAAGCTTATTTCCAAAGAAGAACACCCCAAGGACGAAAGGCATAACTATTCCTTTACGTATGAAACTTGGGTGCGAAAATAATGAACTCCAAACCCTAAAGTTTTAAAAAACCTTTGGGGTTTTGCTTCCAAAAAAAGCTCTTTTGAAAACTATCTTAAAACATATTGCTTCCCAAAATAACTTCAACTGTCACGATAGCAAACCCCTTTCAGGCGGCGACATCAACGAAGTATTTCTGCTAAATTGTTCCGAAGGAAATTTTGTCGTCAAGATTAACAGTGCCTCGCAATTTCCCACGATGTTTGATACCGAAGCAAAGGGATTGCAATTGCTGAAAGAGAACAGTAATTTTAAAATTCCAATGGTGATTGCCAAAGGAACCTATCAAGACACGGCCTATTTGATATTGGAATACATTTCCTCGGGCAAACCATCAAAAAACTTTTCGGAAAAATTTGCCGAGGCGCTTGCGAGCCTGCACAAAACAACTGCCGAGGATTTTGGATTGGACCACCACAATTATATTGGCAGTCTTCCGCAGCAAAACGGTTTTTGTGCTTCGGCTTCGGAATTTTATATTTCACAACGTTTGGAGCCACAGTTCAAAATGGCGGCGGATAACGGTTTTAGCTTTAAAAATTTAGAGGGATTTTTTAAGAATATTTCCGAAGCAATCCCGAAGGAGCCCCCGGCTTTAGTCCACGGCGATCTTTGGAACGGCAACCATATGGTTTCCGAAACTGGCGAACCGGTTTTGATAGATCCAGCCGTAGCCTTTGCGCTGCGCGAAATGGATATTGCCATGATGAAATTGTTTGGCGGGTTTTCAGAAGAAATTTTTTCAAACTACAATACTATTTTTGCTTTAGGCGAAGGCTGGAAAGAGAGGCTTCCCCTTTGGCAATTATACTATTTGCTGGTACACCTCAACCTTTTCGGAAGTGGTTATTTGTCGCAGGTCAATTCAGCAATAAAAAAATATTCATAGAATTAATCCTATTTTTGTATTTCTAAACCAATCGACAATGAAAGCATATATATTTCCCGGACAGGGTGCCCAATTTACGGGAATGGGCAAAGATTTATACGATAATTCTTCAAAAGCAAAAGCACTTTTTGAGCAAGCCAATGAAATTTTGGGCTTCAACATTACCAAAATAATGTTTGAGGGTACCGCCGACGAACTGAAGGAAACCAAAGTAACGCAGCCAGCAATATTTCTCCACTCTACCATTTTGGCGGAAGTAATGGGCAGCAAGTTCCAGCCAGATATGGTTGCCGGACATTCCTTGGGTGAAATTTCGGCCTTGGTGGCCAACAGAACGCTTGCCTTTAGCGATGGCCTGCAATTGGTTTACAAACGCGCCCTGGCAATGCAAAAGGCTTGTGAGCAAACGCCTTCAACCATGGCAGCAGTTTTGGGACTGGACGATCATTTGGTTGAGGAAATATGCGCAAACACGCCGGGCATTGTGGTTGCCGCAAATTATAACTGTCCCGGCCAATTGGTAATCTCAGGTGATGTGGATGCCGTGGGAAAAGCCTGTGAAAGTTTAAAGGAAGCCGGCGCACGCAGAGCTTTGATTTTGCCCGTTGGCGGCGCTTTCCACAGTCCGTTGATGGAACCTGCTCGGGAAGAACTGGCGGCCGCCATTGAAGCTACCCAATTCACCGCACCTGCTTGCCCAATTTATCAGAATGTTTCAACTTTTGCGGTTACGGATCCTTCCCAAATAAAAGAAAACCTAATCTTCCAACTTACCGCTCCGGTGAAGTGGACGCAGAGTGTTCAAAATATGATAAAGGATGGCGCAACGAAATTTATAGAAGTTGGGCCCGGAAATGTTTTACAGGGATTGGTTAAAAAAATTGATGGTTCTGTAGAGACCGAAAAAGCGGAGGTGTGAATTCGTTGATTCGTTGATTCGTTGATTCGTTGATTCGAAAAATAAAAAGTTCTGGATAAAATTAATTATTCAGAACTTTTTTATTTAAAAAACTGTTTCATCTCAATTGATCAAATTATCCGTTCCCCTATCGTAGAACAACTTCCGCTCCTCCTTGGGAACTAAATCTCCTCCGGTAGCCCAAACAATATGGGTCGCGTTTTCCATATTTATTTTGTGTTTTGCTGCGTAATCGGTTTGTGCAACCATCTGTGGGCCGATCAAGCCAGCGGTTGCCGAAGGTTCCAGGAAAATTTTTTCGCTGTCCATCAGTTGTGCCAATAAGGTAAAAAGACGGTTGTCTTCAATGGTATAAATTCCACTTACAATATGGTTGCTGATGTTTGTGGCAAAATTGGACGGGCGTCCAACCGCCAACCCATCGGCTTCGGTCTTATTGTCTATCCCGATATCGTGGACGCTTATATTGCTCATTTCACCCGTAACCAAACCTGTTAAAACCGCGGGGGAATGTGTTGGTTCCACATAAAAACAATGCACATGGTCCCCATAAATTTGTTTCAGGCCAAAAGCCGTTCCGCCCGGGGAGCCGCCAACGCCGCAAGGAGAATATACAAATAAGGGATTATCGGCATCAACCCGGATATTGGCTTCCTCCAATTGTTTTGCCAACCTGAGCGCCCCCACAGTATATCCAAGAAATAATTCGTTTGAATTTTCGTCATCAACAAAATATGCCATTGGGTCGGCGTTTGTTTTTTGTCTTCCCGCAAGAATGGCCTCGCTGAAATCGCCAGTAAACTCAACTACTTTCACGCCCTTGGAACGCAACAAATCCTTTTTCCATGTTTTGGCATCAGCAGACACATAAACGATGGCCTGAAAGCCAAGTTGGGCACTAATAATGCCAATGCTCAACCCGAGATTTCCGGTAGAACCGACCCCGATTTTATATTTACTGAAAAATTGTTTGAATTTATCTGAAGTGAAAATGCCATAGTCATCTCCCCTACTTAGAATTCCTGCGTTTATTGCCAATTCCTCGGCATAATGAAGTACTTCAAAAAAGCCGCCTCGCGCTTTTATGGAACCTGCGATGGGAAGGGCATTGTCGCATTTTAAAAATAGACGCCCCTGTATTTTTGTGCTTTCTTGATTTAAAAGTTCCTTCATATTGTGAATTTCCTTCAACGGAGATTCAAGAAAACCGTTAGTCTCGGCAGTTTCGGGAAAAGCTTTTACAAAAAATGGCGCAAATCGTTCCCATAATTGGGCGGCGGCTTCCATATCTCCCTTTTTAATTGAAAAAGTGGGCATTTCCACTTTCAATTTTTTGTTGGGATTAAGCCAGACCACAGGTTTTAAATCCATAATCTCCTTTAAAATCGGCGACTCTTTTATTAATGAATCTATTTTATTTTTTGGATACATCCTATTATAGTTTACAAATGAAAACGCATATTACAAAATGTAACAATTAATTAAATCCCAACATATTTTTTTGCAGATTAGGAATTGCATGCAACATCTTCCACCCGTTTTGTGGAATCCGCCTTATTGAGGCTCAATCGTACCGTACTGGTCTCCAATGCCTTTAAATCGTGGGGCACACCGCCTTCAAGCGCGACCAAATCTCCTTTTTTCAAATGGCAAATAGTTCCGTTTACGCCAAAATCGATTGCGCCTTCAAAAATTTCCACTACAATGGGAAATGGCGTTTTGTGCTCTTTCATAACTTGGCCTTTTTGAAATGCGATCCTAATTTCCTTGCTACTTTCGGTTTCCATCAACACTTGAATGGTAGGTCTGGATTCGTGATATTGAACGTCATTGCTCAGCGATGCTATTTTCATTTTTTTATATTTAGATTTTTCTTATTTAGAATGATTCAAAATTACTTAATTTTTTTGTCATAACCTTAATTCCCGTTGGATGTTTTTCTATACATAAGGCCATAATTTTAAATTTTGCAATTGCTACAACTTTTATTTGTTAAGTTTGAAAAGAAATCTCGATAAAAAAGATAGTGAAGAAAAAGAACCACAAAGCAAATCTGAAATTGACTCCGCTTATCGAGGAGCATGACGAGGTCGTTCTCTTCTGCGAGCGCATCAGGGAAGGGTTGCGCCACCAAGTGGACGACCAACGGATAAAGGCTTATGTGGATTGGTTCAAAACGACATATTTAAACCCCCATTTCGAAATGGAGCAAACCCTTGTATTTCCTATTTTGGGGGATCAAAATGTCCGCGTGAGAAGGGCAATGGCCAACCACAGGAGGTTGGAGCGGTTATTCGCAAAGGATACTGACATCCATAAAACGCTGCATAAAATTGAGGAGGAACTCACCAGCTATATTGGGTTTGAGGAGCGGATCCTCTATAATGAAATCCGTGGCCTTGCCAGCCCCGGGCAATGGCAGGAGATTGAAAACGGCCATCACCAACTGCCGTTTAACGACGCCGAATGGAAGGATAGGTTTTGGGAGGATTTGGACCCATAAAAAACACCGAATGAAACTAATCATCCGGTATTTTAATTTTTCTTTATTAGTCCAATCTTTAATATTGAACCTTGAATTTTGAATATCTAAGCGCTAATCCTGCAGTCTTCGCAGTCCTTTACCTCGCCATAATAGGTTTCGCGGTATTTGTGAAGGGTTTTAAATGGCACTTTCAAAAAGGTTTTTTTAATGTAGATCACACTGGTGGTGAACATTCCCATCTTTTCTGTAAATCGTTTTTCTGTTTTTGTTTGTCGTTTCACTGAAACTAACTTCATAACTTTTGTTTATCGGTTTTGGGCAAAGAAACAAAGGCTTGTGGCCAATTCCAAAGAAATAGCGTTAAAGCTGGGTTAAACCGACCGGTGGATCAAACCGGTTTTAGAGACCGCGTATTTTTTTTTCCCACTTCCAAGCAG
This sequence comes from Aequorivita todarodis, assembly GCF_028561335.1. Classification (GTDB taxonomy): domain Bacteria; phylum Bacteroidota; class Bacteroidia; order Flavobacteriales; family Flavobacteriaceae; genus Aequorivita; species Aequorivita todarodis. The sequence goes on from NZ_JAQQTG010000045.1 coordinate 52,397, forward strand.
ATTCCAAAGCATCCTCCATGGTTTTTTCGGCTTTCCAGCCCAATTCCTTATTTGCTTTTTGGGTATCGGCATACACGGCGATTACGTCTCCGGGGCGGCGATCCACAATTTTATAGTTCAGTTTTATACCAGTTGTGTTTTCAAAGGAATTTACCACCTCCAAAACAGAACTTCCTCTGCCCGTTCCCAGATTGAAAACTTCATAATTTGACTGATTCTTCTTTGAAAGCAATCGCTGCAATGCGATAACGTGCGCCTTTGCCAAATCTACCACGTGTATGTAATCGCGGATGCAACTGCCGTCTTCGGTAGGGTAGTCATCACCAAATACGGAAAGTTGCTCCCGAACTCCCGCAGCCGTTTGCGTAATGAAGGGAACAAGATTTTGGGGTACTCCCGCGGGAAGCTCGCCTATCTCTGCCGTTTCATGAGCTCCAATAGGGTTGAAATATCGCAGTGCAATTGATTTTAAGGCTGAAATGGAACACGTATCCTTCAATATTTCCTCACTAATTTGTTTGGTATTTCCGTAAGGCGAAGTCGCTGTTTTTACGGGTGCGTCTTCTGTAATGGGAAGCGAGTCGGGCTCGCCGTAAACCGTACAGGACGAACTGAAGATGAAGTTTTCAATACCGCGGGCATTGCATTCCTGCAACAGGTAAATTAAGGTGTTGAGGTTGTTTTCATAATAGAGCAACGGATTTTCCACACTTTCGCCCACTGCCTTACTGGCCGCGAAATGTATTATTCCCTCAATGTCCTGATTCCGTTTAAAAAAATCCGCAACATCCGCTTTTAGGCGCAAGTCGAGCCTTTCAAAGGCCGGAGGGGTTTTGGTTATGTTGGTAATGCCCTCCAAAACATCCAAGGAAGCGTTGGAAAGGTTATCAATTATTATAACCTGATAACCTGAATTCTGAAGTTCTACAACGGTATGGGACCCTATATAGCCCAAGCCGCCTGTTACGAGTATTTTTTTCATTATCATGCCCGCGCAGGCGGGTATCTCTTTAATTAGTATTTCTGAATAAAATCAATAACGGTTTTGGTAATATAATCTATCTGCTCATCATCAAGCTCGGTGTGCATGGGCAGTGAAATCACCTCTTTCACCAACTGATTGGTAACCGCAAAATCTTCTTCCTTATAGCGCTCATCTTTATACGCCTTTTGAAGGTGCAGGGGAATTGGATAATATACGCCGCAAGGAATTCCCTTTTCGTTTAAGTGGTTTACCAAAGCATCCCGATCTGCATTTAAAATTTTTAAGGTGTACTGGTGAAAAACGTGGCAGTCGCAAACATCGCAAATGGTTTGGGTGTTGTCGCAAAAGCCGGTGGGCGTGACTATATTTGTTATTCCGGCGAAAGCTTCACTATACTTTCTGGCTGCATTTCGGCGCGCCGCATTGTATTCGTCCAAATGGGGCAATTTTGCCCGAAGCACCGCCGCTTGAATGGAATCCAGCCTGCTGTTTACCCCCACCACGTCGTGATGGTAGCGAACGTACATACCGTGGTTTACAATCCCGCGAATGATGTGCGCCAGATCATCGTCATTGGTAAATATGGCGCCTCCGTCTCCGTAGCAGCCTAAATTTTTCGAAGGAAAAAAGGAGGTTGAGGCCACGTGGCCAATGGTGCCCGTCTTTTGTTTTGTGCCGTCCGGCCAGGTATAATCAGCACCAATTCCTTGGGCATTATCCTCAATTACATATAGGTCGTGTTCTTTGGCAATGGCCATAATTTCGTCCATATTCGCCGCAAGGCCAAAAAGATGCACGGGGACAATCGCTCTGGTTTTTGGGGTAATCGCCTTTTTTATGGCTTCTACATCTATGTTGAAATTGATAGGATCCACATCTACCAACACAGGCGTTAACTGCAAAAGCGCAATGACCTCCACGGTGGCGGCAAAAGTGAAATCGGCCGTTATTACCTCGTCGCCCGGTTTTAGGCCAAGCCCCATCATTGCAATCTGGAGGGCATCGGTGCCGTTTGCACAGGGAATTACGTGTTTTGCTCCCAAATATTCCTCAAGTTCCTTTTGAAATTCGTGGACCTCGGGGCCGTTCACAAAAGCGGTGGTTTCAATTACGTTCATAATGGAACTGTCCACGCGCTCCTTTATCTTTTCATATTGCCCTTTCAGGTCGACCATTTGTATTTTCTTCATAACATGCCCGCGCAGGCGGGTATCTTTTAAATTGAACTTTTAATTTCTCGAATGCGGTAAAATTACGAAAATGATATTTGATATGTAGGGATTCGTCAATTTGGAATTTGGTCCCGATAGTTATCGGGATTGGAATTTGGAATTTCATATTTAGGATTTGGTACTTGAAATTTGGTATTTTTACCACCTATGCACACAATCTATAATTTATCGATTCATTTGGTCTCCTTCGGTTTGCGGATTGTGGCGCTATTCAACAAGAAAATGAAACTTTTTGTGAACGGCAGAAAGGATGTTTTTGAAATGCTTCAGCAAAAAATTTCTTCAGAAGATAAAACCATTTGGTTCCATTGTGCCTCGTTGGGGGAATTTGAACAGGGCGTTCCCATTATGGAAGCCATTAAAAAACAAAGGCCGGACCATAAAATAGTGGTCAGTTTTTTTTCGCCATCGGGTTTTGAGGTGAAAAAAAATACGCCTTTGGCAGATGCCGTGGTTTATTTGCCAATGGATACGCGGGAAAACGCGAAAAAGTTTGTTGCGGCAGTACGTCCCACAATGGCGCTTTTCGTGAAATATGAATTTTGGCCCAACTATCTTTTCGAACTTCAAAAGAAGAAGGTGCCGACCTATTTGGTTTCCGGTATTTTTAGGAAGGATCAGATCTTTTTTAAGAGCTACGGCGGGTTTATGCGAAAGGCGCTACAGAGTTTTGACCACTTTTTTCTCCAAGATGAAAATTCTGAAGAACTTCTGAAAAACATCGGCTTCAGCAATGTAACTGTGAGCGGTGATACACGTTTTGACCGGGTCTCGCATCAAATTGAAATGGACAACACCCTGAAATTTGCCGAGGATTTTAAAGGAAATTCACTCTGTATTGTCTGCGGAAGTACGTGGCCGGAAGATGAAGCCGTACTTTTAGACTATATCAATGCTGCACCCGAAAATGTAAAATTCATCATTGCTCCCCATAAAATTGAAGTCGATAAAATATCCGACTTTACCCATAAAATCGTCAAAAAAACAGTGCTCCATTCCAATAAGGACGAAGTGAATATTTCAGATTATGACGTTTTGATCATCGACTGCATCGGGTTGCTGAGCAAACTGTACAGTTATGCGGACATTGCCTATGTGGGCGGGGCGATGGGCAGCACCGGACTCCACAATATCTTGGAACCCGCTACATTTGGCGTTCCCATCGTGATTGGAAAAAATTATGGTGAATTTCCCGAGGCCATCCGTCTGCGGGACTTGGCAGGTTTGTTCACGGTAAAAAATTCTTTGGAATGCAATGAAATTCTAAGCAAATTAGTAAACAATATCAATTTCAGAAATAAAACCGGAATGATTGCGGGTCACTTCGTAAATAAAAACACTGGGGCCACGCAAAAAATAGTCAATTACCTCTCCACTATTTGAAATTATTTTTTTTACTTCCTAAAAAAAGAGGGATTTTTACAAAAAAACAACGCAGAATTAATGTTTTCTTTACATTTTTTAGGATATAATTATTAATTCTTCATTTTTTAAAACTTAGATTTGTTCAAACCCCTAAAACAATCTAATTATGAAAAAGATATTTATACTGATTTCCATTGCTTCCTTAGCATTGGGTTCGTGCCGTGAAAAAAAGACGGAAACCAAAGAAGTGATCCGCGAAGTGAAAGTTGAAGCTCCCGAAACTGATGAAAAAGAAGGTATCTTGGAACGTGCAGCCAAAGAAGTGGATAAGGAAGTAAACGAGGAAATCGATAAAAAAATTGACGAAATCGGGAATGACTAATAATTAATAAACACTAACGCAAAACTTAAAAACTATGAAAAAGTTAACAATGATAGCCCTATTTGCAGGGTTCTTAGCAGTTTCCCTTTCTTCTTGCAGAGATCAAAAAACCCAAAAAGAAGAGGTTATTGAAGAAATGCAGGACAAAGGCGCCGATATTAAGATAAAAGACGACGGCGACAAAATAAAAATGGAAACCGAAGACGAAAAGGCCAAAATAAAAACTGACGATGACGGGAACGTTAAAATAAAAGTAAAAGATAAAGAGTAAACTCTTGGTCTTTTAAAAACAAAGAGGGATGTTTCGGAAGAAGCATCTCTCTTTTATTTCAGACTGCTTATTTGTCCCTTCAATTCGTCCATAGATTGCTGCAGTTGACGCAGCAAATTACTTTCAGAAGGCTCGTCCACCCCAAAACTCAGTTTGCTGTTTACCATCCAAAGCTCTTGGATATCCTTCACTTTTACATCAATAGGCAAATATTCATCATTAAGGGAAATAAGCCTAATGGTTTGTGGATTGTTCGGAACTTTTTGAAGTTTTTTCACCAAAACCGAATCTCTTAAAACTACAATATAAATCTTGCTGTCAGTGGCTTCGTTAATACTCGGCACGGCACGGCCCAAAACCCACTCATTTGGTTTAATATTCGGCAGCATACTATCACCTTCAACTTGAAAACCTCGATAGGAGGCGTTTCTGTATTCAGGTAAAGGGATATTGAATGCAGGCAAGCTTTGATACCATCCCAAATCGTGTATATTGTTTGGATAGCCTGCAGCCGCTTTTTGGTTTACCAATAAAATACTGTCATTGCCCGAAGTATCCAAGGTTATGACTTTTGGACTTACATCGCCGCGGGAAGTATCTATATGTTTTTCAAAACTTTTACCATAAAGCCACAAAGGATTAATATTGAATTGTGCCATAAGCTCCATCACAATTTTCCCTGAGATTTTGGTCTTACCCCTTTCAATATCAGCAGTTGTGGCTCCAATATCCAGCAGCGCCGCAAACGATTGTTGGGTGTGGTGCAGCTCTTCGCGGAGCGTTTTAAACCGTGTAGCCTCTATAGAGATCGTATTTTTCATGCTTTAAATTTAAGCTTTTTTGGAAATATTCCAAAAAAATCATGGATAATTTCCTGAAAAAAATATTTGCAATTTCATTAAAAAAAAATCTTATAAATGATACACAATCAAAATTTTAATTACTTTTGCACACTATTAATCACTAATCTATTTCTACAATGAAAAAAATCTTTTTATCACTTGCCGCTCTTGCATTGGTTGCTTCTGTTTACTCTTGCAGAGAGACTACTAAAGAAAACGCTGAGGAAACTGCTGAGTCAGTTCAGACTGACGCTGAAAACGCAATGGACAATGCTGCAGAAGCTGTTGATAACGCTGCCGATGCAACTGAGGACGCTATTGAAGATGCAGGCGAAGCTGTTGAGAACGCTGCCGAAGACACTAAAGAAGCTGTAAAAGACGCTACTGACGGTCAATAAGCAAATTCTTTTGCTAAAAAAAAACAGAAAGAAGCCGTCTCAATAATCTAATTGGGACGGTTTTTTATTTTTTGGTTGATGGCGATGATTTTTTGGTAATTTTAAATTTAGACGCAAAGTTGGCCTTTCTTAGGCACTTTTCTTTCTTAAATTGT
>NZ_JAQQTG010000046.1 GCF_028561335.1 Aequorivita todarodis
AATTTAAGAAAGAAAAGTGCCTAAGAAAGGCCAACTTTGCGTCTAAATTTAAAATTACCAAAAAATCATCGCCATCAACCAAAAAATAAAAAACCGTCCCAATTAGATTATTGAGACGGCTTCTTTTGTTTTTGTTATATTATTCTGTGTGAGAGTTCGTCCCGATAGATTCTGTGTTAACTAACAAGAGGTTTTATTTGGGACTATCACATAAAGTGTGTAAGTTAAAAAAATAGCGGGGGCCGGCCCCCGCTATTTTTTTATTAATTTTAAATTTTACACATTATGAAAAAAGATGATTTAATTTCAGATAATTTTCTGGTAACTCTAAATTTTAATATTCTCTATATGCATTGAGAATGATTTAATATCAGAGAAAATGTAAGCCTCAAAATTTTAATACTCTGTACCTATTCTGTACCCACTCCACAAAAAAAGGCCTCACATTTCTGTGAAGCCTTGGTTTTCCTAGTAGCGGGAACAGGACTCGAACCTGTGACCTTCGGGTTATGAGCCCGACGAGCTACCTACTGCTCTATCCCGCGATATGGGTTTCCAACTATTTCCACTTTAGCGTTTAACTTTCGGCCCATAACACCGACAGAAATATTGGACTGCAAAGATACAAAGGATTTTGACCCCTACAAGCCGGAAAACATAATTTTTTGTGAAGTGCCATTAAAGTACTTTTTGCATCGGTATCTTTAGCTATCTTTAGCGTATGGACAAACGTTTCAGAAAGATAGTTTTCATTCTTCTCGCCATCGGCGCAATGTTTATAATTGGCGCTATTTCCATCAATTACATTCTAAAAAACAAGCTTGAAAAATTCATCGAAGAAAGATTGCCTGAAAATATGGCCCGTTCCTATGATGCCATAACGGTGGAATCCTTTGGCGGTTCGCTTGTTGTTACAAATGCCTCGCTAATTATCAAAAATAGCGAAGACGGCGTCAAGCATACGTTTATAAATGTTGAAAAGCTTAAAATTTCAGACATTAGTTATTGGGACTATTTGCTCAATGGTGAAATTCACGTGGAAACCATTTCCTTGGAAAACCCAAAAATCGTTTATTACGAAGACCGGCTGAAATCCTCAAAAGATACGGTTCAAAAAGCTGTAGCCCGAATTTACAAACCAATTATCGTGGACCGCGTTGAAGTAAAAAACACAAAGTTGGTTATTTATGAAAAAGCAAAAGATTCCACCAAAGTTTATGCAACAGGACTGTCCGTTGAAATAGACGGAATAAAAGTGGACAATGGAACGGTTCTGCGCAAAATTCCTTTTGAGTACAAAGATTTTGAGGCTACGAGCGATACTGTTTTTGTAAAAGTAAGTCCGTATGAAAACCTGAGCGTTGAAGACTTTTCAATAAAGAACAACAACGCTGTTTTTAAGAATTTGAAACTTAAAACGAAATATTCCAAAAGGCAACTTTCAAGAATTATAACAAAAGAGCGCGACCATTACAATCTCACGCTGAAATCGCTCTCCATTGCTGATTTTGATTTTGGTTTCAACAACAATCTGTTTTTCGCGAAAAGCAAAATGGTTTCTTTAAACGCTCCTTCCCTGGAAATTTACCGTGACAAATTAGTGGCCGACGATTTAAAAACAAAACCCCTCTACAGCAAAATGCTAAGGGACCTGCCTTTTGAATTAACCGTAGATTCCCTAAAAATTTCAGATGGAAACATTCAATATGAAGAAAGACAAAAGGAAGAGAATATGGGCGGTTCCATCAATTTTAAAAATCTCAACGCAGCCATTTCAAATGTGAGCAACACCTATAAAAGTCCGGAAAAAACCACTTTAAAGATCACTGCCGATTTTATGGAAAACACACCCTTTTCCGTAGATTGGAATTTCGACGTGCAAAACAAAAGCGATGCCTTTATTTTTAAGGCAAACGTTGGGCCGCTAAACGCGAACAAAATGAACAGTTTTACGGAGCCAAATTTAAACGTACGGCTACAAGGCAGCACCAACAAAACTTTTTTCACCATTGGCGGCAATCGCGAAACTTCAAATACCGCTATGAAGATAAGCTATTCCGATTTCAGGGTTACGGTATTGCAAAAAGACGGAAAAAGAAAAAACGAGTTTCTTTCGGCCATTACCGATATATTTATTTCAAAAAACAGCAAAAAACAAAATGATTATTACCGGGAAGGCAAAGCAGATGCCACCCGCGATCAGACCAAATCTGTCTTCAATTTTCTATGGATCAGTGTAAAAAACGCGCTCGTTAAAACGATGCTTTGAGCTAAAAAAGAAGCAATCTAATGACTTATCCACTGAATAGCCTCTAACCGCTGCTGGACCGAAAAAATTCGAATCTCCGCGTTAAAAAATAATTTTTCGAGATTGCTTATAATTTGGAGCCATTTTCTGTCCGTAACTACCGCAACCCTTTCAAAGCGATTTCCTGTTTTAAGTTTAAAGGGAATACTCTTCACAACTGCCTTAAGCGAAATATCCGCATTTACGGTATCTTCAATATATAAGTTTAACTTGTCGAAAACCTCCAACCTTTCCTTCACCTGAGTCTGTATTCTTTCTATTGCGTGTTCGTCGTAAGGCCCATCAATAATAAAACCTATAATATTATCGGCTAGGGTAAAAGAAGAGAGCATAGGAGGAGTTTAGAAGTTTTGTTGCACTAAATTTATAAAATTAAAACTTATTGACCAATTCCATTTGCCGAAAAACCAACAAGTTCTCCATCCTGAAAGGTTACGTCCAGTTCAATGGGGTTGCAACAAATTTCGCAATCCTCAATATATTTTTGGTGCCGGACGGAAGAATCCAACAGCATCGAAATCTCTTCCCAACAATGTGGGCATTGAAAAAAATGCTCGTACATGCCAAAGTTTGTGATTTGTGATTTACAAAATTAGATACTGCATTTTTTAGAAAAAAGAAAAATGTCCAAAAAGGAATAAACCTTCAGCAAATTTAGGAAAGGGATTCCACGCTTTCCTGTAGTATTTCCCACTCTTCCATCAACTTTTTCAGCTTCTTTTTCTTTTCTTGGTATTTGTCGAAAAAATGGGGTTTTGCAATGGTCTCTTCGTAATTGATAAGCAGTTCGGTGTCAATATTGGCTATCTCTTTCTCCAAGGAAGAAATGGCCGATTCCACATTGCTCAATTTGTTCTTTGCAGATTTAAGTTTCTTTTGAATCTCATATTCCTCCCCAGCGCTCCGTTTTTCCTTTACTTCGGAAACGACTGTTCTTTTTTCAGCTTCGCGAAGGTTTTGTAGGTTTCGCTGTTCCAAGAAATAATCAATATCGCCCAAATATTCCTTGATGTGATGGTCCTTGAATTCGTAAACTTTATTGGTCAGCCCTTGCAGAAAATCACGGTCGTGGGAAACCAATATCAAAGTTCCCCCGAAGCTCTTTAGCGCATCTTTCAACACGTTTTTGGACTTTATGTCGAGGTGGTTCGTGGGCTCATCCATCACCAAAACGTTGAAGGGCTGCAACAACAATTTTGCCAGCGCCAACCGGTTTCGCTCTCCCCCGCTCAATACGCGTACGTATTTTTCAACCTCGTCTCCGCGGAAAAGAAAAGAGCCCAAAATATCGCGAACCTTGCTTCGGTTTTTTTCGTTGGCAGCGTCAATCATCGTATCCAAAACAGTTTTTGTTCCGTCCAAATAATCGGCTTGATTCTGCGCAAAATAACCAATCTGCACATTGTGGCCCAAAGTGAGTTTTCCACCGTATTCTATTTCACCTACAATAATTTTTGCCAAAGTAGATTTTCCCTGCCCGTTTTGGCCCACAAATGCAATCTTGCTATCGCGATCCACCATAAGGTCCACGCCGCTCAACACATTTTTATCGCCGTAACTTTTTGAAATATTTTCAGCCTCAATCACCACTTTTCCGGGGGTAATGGAAACGGGGAAACGCAGCGTCATCACACTGTTGTCGTCCTCATCCACTTCAATCCGGTCAATTTTGTCCAACTTTTTTATGAGCGATTGTGCCATGGTGGCTTTACTCGCCTTCGCCCGGAACTTATCAATCAATTTCTCGGTCTGTTCAATCTGCTTCTGCTGGTTTTTTTGTGAAGCCAATTGCTGCTCGCGCAATTCGTTCCGAAGAATTAGATATTGCGTATATGGCTTGTTGAAATCATAAATCTTCCCGAGGGAAATTTCAATGGTCCTATTGGTCACATTGTCCAAAAACATTTTATCGTGGGAAACGATTACAACGGCCCCGGCATATCCTTTTAAAAATTCCTCCAACCAAAGAATGGATTCAATATCCAAGTGGTTTGTGGGCTCATCCAGCAGTAAAATATCGTTGTTTTGAAGCAATAGTTTGGCGAGTTCAATACGCATACGCCATCCGCCCGAAAAGGTCTCGGTGAGCTTTGTAAAATCTTCCCGTTGGAAACCCAAACCTTGCAGGATCCGTTCGGTTTCGCCTTGGTAGTTGTAACCGCCGTGGATTTCGTATTGGTGCTGCACTTCGTTCAAATCAACCATCAATTGGTGATAGCCATCGCTTTCATAATCGGTGCGTTCCGCCAATTGCCTGTTAATTTCGGCTAATTGTTTTTCGAGCTTTTTTATTTCAGTAAACGCTTCGTAGGATTCCTCCAGAACGGTCCGGCCTTTTTCAAAATCGATATCCTGTTTCAAGAAACCGATTGAAATTTCCTTATCGGTCGCTATTTGGCCCGTATCATATTCCTGTTCTCCCGCAATAATTTTAAGCAAGGTAGATTTGCCCGCGCCATTTTTTCCAACCAAGCCTACGCGATCGCCGGGCTTTAGCTGAAAAGTGATTTTCTCGAACAAATAGTCGCCTTGAAAGGAAACCGAAAGATTGTGGATATTGACCATTTAAAAGGGCTAAAATTTTTGCAAAGATGCTTATTTTTGCGGTGCTAAAAAAGCGCATTATGCAATTCCTTAAAGGCACCAAACTCTACAGTATTTTTACGGGAACTTGCCCCGTGTGCCAAAAAGGAAAAATGTATGTGGAGCGCAATCCTTATAATTTTTCAAAAACGCTGAAAATGCACGACCGGTGCAGCCATTGCGATACAAAGTTCAAAATGGAACCTTCTTTTTTTTACGGGGCCATGTATGTAAGTTACGCTGTGGGCGTGGCTATTTCGGTTGCGGTTTTTATAATTGCCTATTTCTTTATCGGGCTGGATAGAAATTATACTTTTTTCTCCATCATAGGCGTTCTGGTTATATTGTTGCCCATAATTGTGAGAATTTCCCGAAATATCTGGATTAACTTTTTTATGAAATACAGCAAAGAGAAAGCAAAGGTTTAGTTGGCAGCCATTAAAGCATTCTTTTAATGTCCATTTCCTGCGACAGCGGGACATCCCCTTCCAAATATTCAAAAAGAATTTCCGAAAGTAACGGCGCCATCAAAAACCCACGCGAACCCAAGCCGTTATAGAAAACCAAGTTTGGGTTGTCTTTTAAGCTTCCCAACAAAGGTCTGTGATCTTTGGTCGTGGGCCGTACTCCTGCGGTTTGCCCCACTATTTCAAAAGGACAATTGATAAAACTTTTCATTTTTGAAAGGATTTCCGCTTTCGCGGTTTCCGTTGGGGCCATACCGTAATCATCCCGGCTGTAGGTTGCGCCCACCTTATATTCATCATTTCCTAAAGGAATAACATACACTGGGCCTTTTAAAAGCGCTCCCAACTTTAAATCGGCCGCTTTTATGAGTATGTATTCCCCTTTATTTCCAATGATGGCATGCTTTGGAAAAAAAGGATTTTCAATCACTGAAGCGCCCTCAGCGAATATGATTTTTTTTGCGGAAATATTTTTATAAACCACGCCGTTGTCTTGCTGTTGAATTGCTTCGTATTGAAAATCTTCAGAAAGCCATGAGTCTTCAGCTCTTAAGAAATTTCGGTAACCGGAAAGTAATTTATTTGTATGAATCTGCACGGTTCCCAAAACTTCCCCATAACCGAAAGGCGCTTCAATTGCAGGGTTTTCATTCTTTAAAAATTTTGATGAAAGAAAATCCTGCAATTCCTTTTTATCGCTTGCAACCGACCAATTGTTTTGTTCTTCCACACTTTTGAAGATTCTTAAAATCGGGATTTGGGTATATATTTTATTTTGAAGTTTTTCAGAAAGTTCCGTATAAAAATTAACCGCCACAGGAAAAAAAGCTGAAGCATTCCAAGCTGCCGTGAAGCGTTTCAGAACGGTTGGGTTAAAAACACCGCCAGATCTTGCCGTGGAACCTTCTGCGCCATTGTCGATCACCACAAAGCTCTTTCCGTGCTTGTGGAGCTGCTCGCACAGACTGATTCCGGCAATTCCGAGGCCTACGATTATATACTCTACCTGTTTCATTATTGTATGCTACTTTTAAAGCTTTTACGGCCTCCAATCAAAAAGACTCCCCCTAAAGTTTATCCTGAGCGAAACCGAAGGATGGGAATGAAAAAACCCTTCAGTTTCCGAAATGGAACTTGAAGGGTCTTCTTCAAATTGTGGCTTTCATTAACTGATTAATAATTCCACAAATCTATTTCAATATTGCGTATTTGTTCTTTGATCCGTTCAGACTCCAACAGTTGCATTAGCGCGTTGTCGTTGATGTAATTTTTAACATCCCTATCGCCCTGCACGTTGTCCTCTTTATAAATAACAGCGTTGAAGCGTCTTGAATTCAACAAATGGTCGTAAGAGATTGGCTGCGAGGTATTCTTTCGGTTGAACGCTTTGGCCTCGTGCAAAACTTCGCGTGCTCCGGGGAACCAAACCCAAAATAGTTCAACTTTTGAATCAATGCCATCTTCTGGATATGCCTTGGAACGCGCTTCGTTCGCTACCGGGCAAATTCCCAGCAATCTATACTTAAGCTCGCCTTGGCGCTTGTCCAAATACCAATAGCCTCTAATGTGCCATTCTTCAATATCGCCCGCATCCAAAGAAAAGCGACGCACATATTGCGGATCCACTGTTCCTTCGGCATTGTATTGTTCAATACCCAAATCGGTAGTATCGCTATAAACCAACGAGGCTTCAATATCCTTTAAGGTACGTTTTTCGGTAAAGTATGAATCTGCATAAACATTTTCAATTTTTCCGCTTTTGATATTCTTTACCAAAACATCGTAAAGGGAACGTCTGTCTGCGCCAATGTTGTTTGTATCTATAGGATAATACAACGGAAAGTTGACTCTTTCGTCAAGGTCAATTATTTCCCAAGTGGTTTTGGACCACAACACATCGCGCTCGTCCGTATAGCCGTAAGGTAAAGGCGTATCATTGTCATAAGCAATCTGTGCTTCGGTCTTTTTGCCTATATCCTCTGGAGTTTTGGCATTAAGAATGTTTACCTGTGCCGTTGCACTGGCAGCCATTCCGAGGCCAAAAACACATAAAACAACATTTTTCAAATTCATACCGATAGGGTTTTATACTAAATTTTATTAGTTTGTCAATTCAATAATTACAGGAGAAATCTTTTTCAATTTATAACCTGAATTTCCAGCAAGGTTTGCATTTATGTCGAAAATTTGAACTGCATCGCCACGCTGCGCTCTTCTCAAGGCACCTTTGGCGGCAGCATCCAGCTTGGTTCCGTTTACTTTAACGGTCGGTTGGCCTGAAACTTTAAAGCTAAAGCCTGTAACGTTAATATTCAATTCGAAATCAAAATCTTGCAATATTGCCGAAATAGTTGAGATTTCAAGACCTCCACGTTCCATACGTACAATTCCGGTTTCGCCACGGATGGCACCTACTGGTGGCGGAATATCCTTAATACGGAATTCTGCAGGGGTTCTCACACCCGTACCATCTGGTAATGTTCCGCTTGCAACAATGGTAACCGTTCTTCCAGCGCCCGGACGCATAACATATTTGCTGCCTGAAACTTTTGAAAGACCAGGTGCAGATGCATTTACTTTATTGTCAGGAATACCTGGAATGGAAACCGTCATTGGGTTATCCACGCCTCGGTAAACCACGTTCATTTTATCTGCAGCGATTACTGCTGAATTTGGTTTTGAGATAGTAGAAAATCCAAGATCTACAGGAATTTCCGTGTCTTTTCCATTTTCGGTAAAAATAAGGTTTCCTTCTATTTTGTGGTCACCCGGAGAACCGGCTGTTATTTTCAACATTACTTTCCCGTTCTCAATAGCATACTGATCTTCGGTTAAAGGTCTGCCGTCCAAAGTAAGTTCTACTCTGTTTGGCTTTGTATTTGGATCCTTACGCCCTAAAACAATTCCTCCGTCAAACTGTTCTCCAGCGTAATATGCAGATTTGGAAGTTTCTAAAAGTGTATTGTATTGCGTAAACGATAAAGCTGCTGCCTGTTGCCCCGCAAGATATTTAGAGAGCAATTCGCTATTTACGGTTTTAACATCAGCTTGCATTTGCGTTAACTTGGTTATAGATGCAATCAATGGAAAACCTTCAAAGTTATAGTTAAGCCAAGGCACTTCTTTTCCATCTCTGTTTTTAACTTTTGCAGTTGAAAAATTGGTTTCAACAAAAGATTGAATATCTGGATAATTAGTTCCCAAAACTTCTAGCATGGAATTTCGGTAGCCATCTACTTTATCGAGAAACTCTTGACCTCCCGCTTTATATTTGTCTCCTTGGAAAAAGAGATTGTTCAAATAATCGGGTTTATCCATTACCTCATAATCTGTAGGGTCTTTGGCAGTTGCAAGCATATCTTCCTTTAATTTTGAAAGATAGGCGTCAAATTCTCCGGAAATTTCTTTTATTTTCTGAGCGCCAGCCAATACCGTTCCGTATTGTTCGGGCTGTTCAGCCGCTTTGGTTTCCAAACTTGCCAAGAACGCTTCGTTACGTTGTTTGGTAGCTTCGTTTGCCGTAGCTATTTTATCATTCAATAATCCAAAAGCAGATAATACTTCCTTGGACATGTTAAGTGCCAGCATCGCGATGAAAACCAGATACATCAGGTTAATCATCTTCTGCCTGGGGGATAAGTTTCCTTTAGCCATTTTTTAATAGTTTTTCAGTTTATAAAAATTATTTTGGTTAATAGGAAACTTAATTTCTATTGGTCATTGCCGAAAGCATACCGCCGTAAACTCCGTTTAATGAGGATAGGTTGGTAGCCAAGTGCTGCATTTGTTGTTTTAGTTGTTCTGCGTTTTCAGCAACCGCTTGGTTTGCTTCGGCCTGACGGCTGGTTGACTCAATCTGTACTTTGTACAGGCTGTTCAAGGAATCCATTTGAGCAGCTGCAAGCGCCATTTCCTCGCTGTATTTTTTGGTGGAGTTCATTGCCTCAGCAGTTGGGGCCATACCTTTGGCCGCACCTTCAAAAGAACGGATGCTTGTAGAAAGACTGTTCATCAATTCAGAATCGATACGGGCTTCTTTTAGCATTTCGTCCAATTTTTTGGACAGAAGTCCTTGTGCATCTTCTGGCTCTTTCTTTTTTCTGTCCTGTGCAGTTCCGCCGGCCAACTCAGGATAAACCAATGACCAATCCAAATCGTCATCTACAGGTTCAAATGCGGAAATTGCGAAAATGATTGCCTCGGTAATTAGACCGATTGCCAAAAGAAGACCTCCATTTAAAGGACCCAATTCCCAGTGAAGGATTTTGAAAAGTGCGCCTAAAATTACAATGGATGCCCCAAGGCCGTAGGCCATGTTAAATAGTTTTTTAGATGATCTTGATTGTGCCATAATTAATTAGTTTTTTAATTGAGGTGTTTTAGTTAAGGTTAAATATTTAATGTTGATTTGGTTTATTTCTAGTTTTTTAGCGTGCGTCACCAAAGTTTTGGTTTAAAACAACATCGGTTCCCATGTAATCCTGCACAGTCCTAAAGCCAATATAGCTTCTTGCGGAATCTGCATATTCATAGTCACGCGTGCTTACTTGAAGAAAATAAGCTACATCTTTCCAGGAACCACCGCGAACTACCTTTCGCATATTGTTCGGATCGTTCACATTTGGGTTCATCGTAGAAGTGTAATCGTAAGAAGCGGGATCGTAAGAAGAAGCTACCCATTCCGACACGTTTCCTGCCATATTATACAGGTTAAAGTCATTGGGCTCATACGATTTTGCCTCAACCGTGTATAACGCTTGGTCTGCCGCGTAATCACCACGCAATGGCTTAAAGTTTGCCATAAAGCATCCTCTATCGTTTTTGGCGTAAGGCCCTCCCCAAGGATAGGTTGCGGATTCCAGACCACCACGGGCTGCATATTCCCACTCTGCTTCACCCGGAAGGCGGAATGAGTTTACAAAATTTTGCTTTCTTGATTTCTGGTATGCATTCTTATACAAAGTTCTCCACGCACAGAATGCTTTTGCCTGCTTCCAGGTAACACCCACCACGGGATAATCGCCATAAGCCTCGTGCCAGAAGTAATCGTTGTGCATGGGCTCGTTATAGGAATAGTTGAAATCCTTGATCCAAACGGTGGTGTCTGGATAAATATTCAGTTCTTCTTTCTTGATGAAATCCTTTCTCCGCTTGCTCTTATCGCGAGCAGCAGCCTGAATATCCATATAGGTATATTGGAATTTCAATTTGCTCACATCAATGGTGCGCTGCCCGTTATAGGCCTCTTCCGTTGGAATGTACATGGTATCCATTACTTCGGAATAGTATTCGTCCGGATACTCAGCAGTATCCCAAATCAAATCTATTTTGTCGTTCAGCTTTCTGCCGGCGTAGTAGTCTTCGCCCATACCGAAGTAGTTATCATACATATATTGTTGATACGGGGTCATTTCTTCGTTTTCTTGGTCCACAAAGGCAAACTCACCTATACCACCATCACCAGGGGTTGCCCCCACTTCATCGGCCATAATAGCCAAACGCAACCTTACAGTAGAATCTCGTACCCAATTAACAAATTGGCGGTACTCGGCATTGGTTATTTCGGTTTCGTCCATATAGAAAGAACGCACGGTAACGGTCTTTGTTGGCGCATCGTTCACGGCAACAAAATCATCATCACTTTTACCCATGATGAAGGATCCACCCGGGATAAGCGTCATTCCGTAAGGCTTTTGAGGATACCATTTTTTACCTTTTGCCCCAACCAGTTCTCCCCGATCTCCGGTGTTACAACTGAACAAAAAGGCAACGATCGCAGTTAATGCAATAAACTTCTTCATAGGTATTTAGGTTAAATTTCGAGATTCAAGGGCGTAAACCTATCTATAAAATTTCAAAAAAACAATTTTTTTTTGAAAAACCATTGATCCCCGTTTTTACTTGTCTTGTTTGATTATACTTCATTTTTGTGGCGGGCTTTCAACCACCGCTCAGGAATTTCCTGATTGCATGCACCCAAATATTCGCCATAAGTGCAAGGTAATAACGTACGTCTTTTTAATTTATTATTAACATTTGAAATAAATGGCAAAACAATCCACCATCTTTCGGTTTTATTGCTCTTTTTGAATTCCAACACCTCATCATCCACCGGAACTTTATAGGTTGTAAAGAGCGCTTCATCATCAAAATCATCATCTTTTACCCTAAAATTAAATCCTTCAATAAAATACCAAAATATCTGCGCCACGAGCATTGCGCCGCTTTTACTTTCAATTGAATCGCTTAACTCGTAAACGCCAAAGGATTTTACTTTATTGCTAATGCCGGCATATCGGGAAATGGCGCATATTTCACGACCGTCAAAACCGTTGGGGCTGTCATTGTTTTTATAACTTAATTCTGCACTTTTTATTGCGGTAACGTCTAATGTTACCATATCGGCATCTCGCATTATGGGTTCAACCACCGTAATATCCGCACAAATTTCACCTAATCTATAGGCGTCAAAAAACAGTTTATCCATCAAGGCTATTTCTTGTGGCGCATTGAAAAAAGATTGATAGCCCAAAGTACTATAATTAAAAAGATTATAGGGTTTGTCCACCACCATTTTTCCAATATATGATTTATTGGAAATGGGCAGTTCAGCATTTCCGAGATCAAAGCGGTTGTCTATATTAACTACATTCACCATTTCACCTATTCCGTCATAAGCGCGGTATTGCGCGTAAGCCAGGTCCTGACCGCCTCCAAGAATGAGCGGGATGATTTTTTTCTGCAGAAGTGCAGCTATTACTTCTTTTGCGGCAAAACGGGTATCTTCGGCCGTTTCGCCTTTTTCAATATCGCCGAGATCGATTATATTGTAATTCCAGTTGCCCGGATATAAGGAATAAAGGGCTTTTCTGTATGGGTCGAAGGATATCGCTCCGCCAATAAAATTTATATCGGCACGGTTTTCCTTAATTCCGAGAATCGCAAACCCTACATTTTTTAAATTGGGCAATTCCCTGGTTTTGGCATGGACTTCAATTTGCTTCCCCAAAGTTCCGACGGGTAAAATTTCCCGATGTGCCAATACTTTTTTAGAAACGGGGGATAAAAATTCTATCATTATTTTTTCTTGGCCGTGGTTTTCCCTGCCTTGCCGGCAGGCAGGTTCTTAGTGCCGGCTTTCTTTTTTGCGGCGGTTTTTTTCTTGGGGCTTTTTTTATCGAGCAAATCTTTTGCTTCTTCCAAAGTTATTTTATCCGCCTCTGTCCCTTTGGGAAGTTCCACTTTTGTTTTCCCCTTTATTAAATTGAAACGGCCCCAACGCGCCTTTTCAATTCTGATTTTCTCCTCTGGCCATTCGTTGATTAACTTATCTATTTCCTTTTGCTTTTTGTCTTCAATAAGTTCTTTCACATCTTCCTTTGAAAGATTGTCAAAATCGTACTTTTTGTTTACGTTGATGAACATATTGTTCCACTTTATAAAGGGACCAAAACGCCCAACGCCTTTTTGGACCGGCAGATCCTCATACATATATATAGGTGCGTCTGCTTTTTTCTTTTCTTCAATTAGCTCCTTTGCGAACGCCATATCCACATTTAGCGGGTCCATTCCCTTCGGAAGCGAGATAAAGGTTTTACCAAAACGTACATACGGGCCAAAACGACCGTTGTTTACCTCAACTTCCTCATTGTCATAAACGCCCAAAGTCTTCGGAAGCTTGAAAAGATCCATTACCTCTTCAAAGGTGACCAAATGCAATTGCTGGTCTGGGCGAAGGCTGGCGAATTTTTTCTCCTCGTCCTCCGGTGCGCCAATCTGCGCCATGGGGCCGTATTTTCCGAGGCGTACCAAAACGGTTTTTCCGGTCTCGGGGTCTTCGCCAAGAATGCGCTCGCCACTTTCGCGGTCTGCGGTTTCTTCAACGTGCTCTACTCTTGGGTGAAATTTTCCGTAAAAATCCTTCATCATTTTGGTCCACTCCTCTTTTCCTTCGGCTATGTCGTCAAAATCCTGCTCTACTTTTGCGGTGAAATTGTAATCGAGAATATTTTCGAAATGTTCCACCAAAAAGTCGTTCACGATCATTCCGATATCCGTGGGAACCAATTTCCCTTTGTCCGATCCAACGGTTTCGGTCAAGGTTTTGTCTTTTATGTTTTCCTTTTGAAGCGTTAACTGAAGATATTTTCGCTCCACGCCTTCCACGGTTCCCTTTTCAACATAATTTCTGCTGATAATGGTAGAAATAGTCGGCGCATAGGTTGAAGGGCGGCCAATGCCGAGTTCCTCCAACTGTTTTACCAACGATGCTTCCGTGTATCGGTAGGGCGGACGCGTAAAGCGTTCGGTGGCGGTGATGTAATTATTTTCAAGTGAATCGCCGTTTTTCATATTCGGCAACATGCCTTCCTGCTCTTCTTCCTCAAAATCGGTGCCTTCCAAATACACTTTTAGGAACCCGTCAAACTTTATCATTTCGCCATTTGCAGTGAAATTTTCTGAAACTTTTTCTTTGGAAAGCACGTCAATCTTCACATTGGTACGCTCCAATTGTGCATCGCTCATTTGCGAGGCCAAAGTCCGTTTCCAAATTAAATCATACAAACGCGCTTGGTCGTGATCGCCGGAAATGCTGTGCTGGCCCATATCCGTCGGGCGGATGGCCTCGTGCGCTTCCTGCGCTCCCTTGCTTTTTCCCTTGTAATCGCGGGGTTTGCTGTATTCCTTTCCATAGGAAGAAATAATTTCCTTTTGCGCCGCGTTTTTTGCGTCCTTGCTAAGGTTCACGCTGTCGGTACGCATATAGGTAATCAATCCGGCCTCGTACAAACGTTGGGCGATTGTCATCGTTTTTCCAACCGAAAAATACAATTTCCGGGCTGCTTCCTGTTGTAAGGTTGAAGTGGTAAAAGGTGCCGCCGGGCTTTTACTGGCGGGCTTTTTCGTTAAATCTGAAATTTTATAGGAAGCCCCCAAATTCTTCCGAAGAAACTCGCGTGCCTCTTCTTCCGTTTCAAAATTCTTTGGAAGTTTCGCCTTGAATTTGCTGCCGTCAACCGTTGTGAATTCGGCATCGATTCTATAGGAACCTACGGGCGTAAAGGCTTCAATCTCGCGTTCGCGCTCCACGATCAACCGCACCGCAACCGATTGTACGCGTCCTGCGGAAAGTCCACCTTTCACCTTTTTCCAAAGAACCGGTGAAAGCTCATAACCCACCAAACGGTCGAGAACTCGACGGGCCTGTTGGGCGTTTACCAAATTATAATCAATCTGGCGCGGATTTTCAATGGCCTTTAAAATGGCAGACTTGGTTATTTCGTGAAAAACGATCCGCTTGGTCTTGTTTTTGTCCAGCTTCAATTCTTCGGCCAAATGCCACGCAATGGCTTCTCCCTCGCGGTCCTCATCACTTGCCAACCAAACCGTATCGGCTTTTTTGGACAGTGCTTTCAACTCTGCCACCAGCTTCTTTTTGTCGCTGCTCACTATATATTTAGGTGTAAAATCCCCTTCCACGTCCACGCCCAATTCCTTGGACGGCAGGTCCGCAATGTGCCCAAAACTGGAGGAAACCTTGAAATCCTTCCCAAGAAATTTTTCAATGGTTTTTGCTTTTGCCGGGGACTCAACTATCACTAAATTCTTTGCCATATCCTATATTGTTATGATTGCAAAAGTATATGAATTTTTTAATACGAATGATTTAAGGTGTGAAATTTGAAAATTGCAGTGAAGGTTTTTGCCGCGAATTTGCGAATGTTTTTACGTAATTATTCGTGTCCCGAGGCTTCGGGAGTGGTGGAATTCCACACTTAAAAAAATGATTTTAACCTGCTATTTAAAATGTATTTGCATGCAATTCTTCGTCAAAACCAATGGTATCCTTGTAAAAATAATACATCGGGATATGTGTGAAAAAGGCCGTGGCCAAAACCCCGATTCCGCATAAAATGATTCCCAATTGCGCAATCATTGATGAAATGATTATCAAACCAAAGGCTATTAGCCAAAATTTGTTGCCCAGTTTAAAACCTGCCTTTACAATTTCGGAGACCGAAAGCTGTGGATTAAAGGCGAAAATAACAACCACAAGTTGCAGCGGTACCATGACATAAAAAATGGGCAAATAGCATAAAATGGCCGCCAATAGCGCAATGCCGAAGCTGGCGAGTGTCAGGACAAAAATCTTTTGAAAATGGTTCTTCACGTACACAAAATAACCGCCCGCTTCCATGGGCGCCCCTGTGTCGGTTTTTTTGCAAACCATAAAAAAGTGCGCTATTATGCCATACGAAATAGCGTTTGCAATGATTGCAAATACAAAGATGGCCACCACATAAACCACTATCAAATACACCGGATATTCCAGAAAAGGGTTAAAATCCGGACGTCCGCTGGCCTGTGCCTCAATTATAACGGATATGAAGGGCACATAAATTAAGACCGGTATGGGCAAAATTACCGCAAATGTGATGAGCAGATGCAACATTCCCTCCACCCACACTTTTTTAAAAAGCTCAAAACTTTTTGTTAGAATATCGCCAAAGTCGGGCTTGTTGGCAACTTCTATTTTCTGAAAAATCCGCGGTTCCATATTTCTTTTTCATTTGGTTAGCACACAAAGCTATGAAAAAGAAATCAGCTGCGAATTCACGAATATTTTTTATAGAAGTAATCGTGAGTTCACGGTAAATTTCTACCGTGCAAATTATATTTTTTAAAAAGAAATCTGCCACTTTGTCACCGTTGCTTAAAATTGTATCTTTGCAGGCTCAATGGCTAAATTGAATGTGATTACTATTTTAAAATTTCCATGGAAAAGATTATTGACGAAAACACACAGGGAAACACGCTCACACTGGAAGCGCGCGATGGCAATTCCCGAAAATTATATATTGAAAGCTACGGCTGCGCCATGAATTTTAGCGATAGCGAAATCGTGGCTTCCATACTTGCAGACCAAGGCTACAATACCACAAATTTACTGGAGGAAGCCGATCTGGTTTTGGTAAACACCTGCTCCATCCGCGATAAAGCGGAACAGACCGTCCGCAAACGTTTGGAAAAATACAACGCCGTAAAAAGAAACGCAAACCCAAAGATGAAGGTTGGCGTTCTGGGCTGTATGGCGGAGCGGTTGAAGGAAAAATTTTTGGAGGAAGAAAAAATCGTCGATTTGGTAGTTGGGCCGGATGCCTACAAAGACATCCCGAATTTGTTGAAGGAAGTTGAGGAAGGACGCGATGCCGTAAACGTAATACTTAGTAAAGAAGAAACCTATGGCGATATTTCGCCCGTGCGTTTGGGCGGCAACGGCATAACCGCTTTTGTGAGCATAACCCGCGGTTGCGATAATATGTGTACCTTTTGTGTGGTGCCCTTTACCCGGGGTCGCGAACGCAGCCGCGACCCGCAAAGTATTTTACGCGAAGTGGATGATTTGGCCGAAAACGGCTATAAGGAAATCACGCTGCTCGGCCAAAACGTGGACAGTTATTTATGGTACGGCGGCGGACTGAAAAAGGATTTCAAAAATGCTTCCGAAATGCAACAGGCAACGGCAACCGATTTTGCACAGTTGCTCGATTTGGTAGCGACGGCACACCCAAAAATGCGCATTCGCTTTTCCACCAGCAACCCGCAGGATATGCACGAAGAAGTGCTGCACGTGGTGGCGAAGCATGAAAATATCTGCAACCACATTCACCTTCCGGTGCAAAGTGGCAGTACACGCATTTTAAAGGCCATGAACCGTCAGCACACGCGGGAGGAGTATATGAAATTGATTGACAAGACTCGGGAAATCATTCCCGGCTGTGCCATTTCGCAGGATATGATTGTTGGTTTCCCAACGGAAACAGAGGAAGACCACAAAGAAACCTTGAGTTTGATGGAATATGTGAAATACGATTTTGGGTATATGTACAAATATTCCGAAAGACCAGGCACCATGGCCGCCCGAAAACTAAAAGACGACGTGCCCGAAGCAACAAAAAGTAGAAGATTGACCGAGATTGTGGAGCTCCAACAAAAGCACAGCGCCATTCGCACCGCGGAATTTTTAGGAAAAACTGTGACAGTTTTAATTGAAAAGGAATCGAAAAAGAACAAAGACGAATGGAGCGGAAGAACGGAACACAACAACGTTGCGGTTTTTCCGAAGTCAACTTATAAGCCGGGGGATTTTGTAAAAGTAAAAGTAACCGATTGTACCACAGCCACGCTGATTGGCGAAGCGGTAGGGTTAGCCCCCTAACCCCCGAAGGGGGAACGGCGTAACCTTATTTAAAATACTCAATATTATGATTGATATAAATATGAAAAGGAATATTAACCGCCCCACATTCCCCCTTTGGGGGCCAGGGGGCTTTTCCCCCTTTGGGGGTTAGGGGGCCTATGGAAAGCATACAAGCAACAAAACAACGTTTCGGAATAATAGGCAACGACCCCAAACTGAACCGTGCCGTGGAAAAGGCCATACAGGTTGCCCCAACGGACATTTCGGTATTGGTTACGGGGGAAAGCGGCGTGGGAAAGGAAAGCATCCCAAAAATAATCCACTCACTCTCGCACCGAAAGCACGGAAAATACATAGCCGTAAACTGCGGTGCCATACCCGAGGGAACCATAGACAGTGAGCTTTTTGGCCACGAAAAAGGCTCGTTTACGGGCGCTACCGCAACCCGCAGCGGTTATTTTGAAGTAGCCGACGGCGGAACCATTTTCTTAGATGAAGTAGGTGAGTTACCGCTTCCCACACAAGTTCGTTTGCTGCGAGTTTTGGAGAATGGTGAATTTTTAAAAGTTGGGTCTTCCGCAGCGCAGAAAACCGATGTGCGCATCGTGGCCGCTACCAACGTAAAAATGGTAGATGCCATTGAAAAAGGAAAATTCCGCGAAGACTTGTACTACAGATTGAGCACTGTAGAAATCAATCTGCCACCACTTCGTGAACGGCAGGAAGACATACACTTGCTTTTCCGAAAATTTGCGGCAGATTTTGCGCAGAAATACAAAATGCCGACCATCCGATTGACGGAGCAAGCAACGGATTTATTGTTGAAATACCGCTGGAGCGGAAATATCCGCCAATTGCGGAACGTGGCCGAACAGATTTCGGTTTTGGAGCAGAACCGCGAGATTTCATACGAAACCTTGAAGCATTATTTGCCCGATATGGGCAGCAATCTTCCCGCAATCGTAAACGCGAAGAAGACCGAAAGCGATTTCAGCAGCGAACGGGAAATTCTTTACAAAGTGCTTTTCGATATGAAACGCGATGTGAACGACCTTAAAAAACTTACCCTGGAACTGATGAAAACAGGTAATTCAGCAAAAGTGAAGGAAGAAAATTCTTCGCTTATCAATAAAATATATTCCAAGGAAAACGAAGTGGAAGAGGAATTGGCTTCAATAATTGAAGAGGAAAACAACGGCACACAGACCGATGTTGAAGTTTTCAGCATTCCGGAACACACTTCAGAGCCACGAAAGGACAAATACGAATACGCCGAGGAAATTGAGGAAGAAGAAAACCTTTCGCTTCACCAAAAGGAATTGGAGCTCATCAAAAAATCGCTCGAAAAATACAACGGAAAACGAAAGGATGCCGCGGACGAACTCGGTATTTCGGAAAGAACACTTTATCGGAAAATAAAACAATACGATTTGTGATATAATTGCGTAGGCTCGCGATTTATCGCGTGTTTCAGAGTTAAGTGTTAAGTGTTAAGTGTTTAAGTAATAAAATAAGGGAGATGCCGAAAATATTTTCAATTTTAGTTTTTTTAATTTCTGCATTGCTGTTGCAAGGCTGCGGCCCCTACTCCTTTACCGGGGCCGATATAAATTACAGCACCACAAAAACGGTACAGGTAAATTATTTTCAAAACAATGCGCCCATTGTTGAACCCGGAATTGCACGCGATTTTACACAGAAATTACAGGACCTGCTATTGAACCAAACCAGTCTGGACCTCGTGAACAACAGCGGCGATTTGGTTTACGAAGGCGAAATAACACAATACTATATTGCGCCAATTACCGCAACATCAAATAGTACCGCGGCACAAAACAGGTTAACAATAAGTATAAACGTTCGCTTCTTCAACACAAAAGACCCTTTGAAAGATTTTGAGCAACCGTTTAGTTTTTACTATGATTATCCCGGCCAAACGCAATTGACAGGCTCCAAACTGGATGCCGCGGTGGATATTATTTTTGAACGTTTGACGCAGGATATTTTTAACAAATCGCTTGCAAACTGGTAAATTTGAATGGCCCCAGCCCTAAAGGGCATAAATGGAAATCTCCCCTTTAGGGGCTGGGGGAAAAATACGAAATATTGAATTTTGAATCTTGAATTTTGAATCTTGAATCTTGAATCTTGAATCTTGAAAACTACACATATCTCCTCGCCAATCCACAGAAAATAACGTCTGCGGACTTATCGGCGTTGGAATCAATCATTCAAAAATATCCGTATTTCCAAAGTGCGCGTGCCCTTCAACTGAAAGGATTGAAAAACCAGGACAGTTTTCTATATAACGATGCACTAAAACTTACCGCCGCCCACACCACAGACCGCGACATCCTCTTTGAATACATAACTTCGGAAAAGTTCATTCAGAATGAAATTTCGCAAACCATTCTACAGCACGATGCTTCGGTGGAAGAAATTAAAGTGATTTCCGAAAATGTTTCGGAGCAGATCAGCCTTGAAATAGACAGGCAACTAAAGGCCGAAATGCAAAAGGCGGAAGATATTCTGAATCCGGAGCTTTTCCAAAGAAAAGTTGCATCTGTATCCAATTTGGTTGAGAAGATTGAGAAAAAACCCGAAGAAATACTGCAACCGGACAAACCTTTGGAATTTACCAAAACCGACACCCACTCCTTCGCAGAATGGTTGAAACTGACAAAGGCAAAGCCTATTGAACGAAATGAAGACATTTCCACCGAAAAAAATGATGAAGCGCAAAAAGATGACAGGGAGCGAAAATTTGAGTTGATAGACAAGTTTATCCAAGAACGTCCAAAAATAATTCCCCCGGATATAGAAAACAATATCCAAAAAGAAGAGCCAAAAAAACCGCTTCCATCTTTTCAACAAACGTCAGATGCACTAATGACGGAGACTTTGGCGAAAGTTTACCTGCAACAAAAGAACTATAAAAAAGCAATTCAGGCATATAAAATTTTAATTTTGAAAAATCCCGAAAAAAGTGGTTTCTTTGCAGACCAAATTCGGACAATAGAAAAATTGATTAATTCAGAACAATCATGAGTACGTTTACAATATTCTTAATTTTAATAATGATAGTGGCCTTTTTATTGGTCATAGTTATAATGGTCCAGAACCCAAAGGGCGGCGGACTTTCATCGTCTTTCGGCGGTGGCGGAGGCGCGCAGATTGGCGGCGTTCAGAAAACCAGCGACTTTCTCGATAAAAGTACTTGGACGCTTGCAACCATTATGTTGGCGTTGATTTTGTTTTCCAATGTTTTTATAATGGGCGGCAACACCGTACAGTCAAAAACTTTTGACGAGAGCGCAGTTCCAGCGGTTCCAACTACCGAAACTCCTGCACCAACCGCAACTGACACCACAAATTAATTAATAGCTACAATATTTTTTTAAAATGCCAGCTTTTTCGAGCTGGCATTTTTGTTAGAGCCTTTTCAGTTCTGTGATTTTTCGGGATGAAAATTCCATTGAAAGAAGGGACCGACCGCTATTATACTACTGGCCCCGTTAACATTGCC
This sequence comes from Aequorivita todarodis, assembly GCF_028561335.1. Classification (GTDB taxonomy): domain Bacteria; phylum Bacteroidota; class Bacteroidia; order Flavobacteriales; family Flavobacteriaceae; genus Aequorivita; species Aequorivita todarodis. The sequence goes on from NZ_JAQQTG010000046.1 coordinate 21,087, forward strand.
GTGAATCTGGACTCCCAGATTGAATACTTTTCCGTGCCTAAAACGAAGCCGTCCCTGGAGCGGGAACCCAAGAGTCTTCTCATCTACATAGCCTTTTTGACGCCTGTCCGGATTGCGTGTTTTAAAATGAAGGTATCCCACTCCTCCAAATAAATCGATAGCTATACTTCTGCCTGCCATAAACTCCCTTCCGTACATGAGGTCATAACTATAATAATTGTCCTGGTAGGAAGTCCAGATATCTACTTCGGCAGCTGCCATAACGGACGCTTTTAATATATGCCCGTCTATGGCAAATGCCAAATCCAAATTGACCATAAAGCCTGTGGCATTGTTTCCGCTGTAGAAATTGGGCGACAAAGAGGTGCTGTGAAATTTAAACCGTTGTTCGTTTTCCTGTCCAAAATGGCTCCGTGGGCATAACAGAATAATAAATAAAATATAATATTTGGCAATTTTCATTTTTCCAATGGTTTTTCAATGAAAAATAAAGAAACAAGACATCCTATACTATGATTATAATCATATCTACCGGTCCTAAGAAAAAAACTTCTGCCAAGCTGACATTTTAATTATGAAAACTGTCAGTTTATGGGCAGTGGCACAATTTCTGCCAATTAGGATTCAAACATTTGAACATAAGTTTAACTAAAAGATTCCCACCGAAGTTTATCCTGAGCGATAGCTGAAGGGTGGGAATTATAAAATTAAAATTTTATTATGGCATTAAAAATTCAACCACTTGCAGATCGCGTTTTGGTTCAGCCGCAAGAGGCAGAAACCAAGACCGCATCGGGTATTTACATTCCAGACTCCGCAAAGGAAAAACCGCAACAAGGCAAAGTAGTAGCTGTTGGCAAAGGCAAAGAAGACCACAAAATGACCGTAAAGGTTGGCGATACCGTTCTTTACGGAAAATACTCCGGCAGCGAATTGAAATTTGATGGCAAAGACTATCTCATCATGCGCGAGGATGATATTCTCGCGATAATTTAAATTCCATCCCGATAGCTATCGGGGTTTTTTTAAAATTTCTTGAAATAGGACAAAAATTGAATTCATAAAAAAACAATAATCACATTTCCGAATTTCTTCGGAAGAAAAAATTAAGATTTATGGCAAAAGATATAAAATTTGATGTAGAAGCCCGCGACAGTATTAAACGCGGCGTTGACGCATTGGCAAATGCAGTAAAAGTAACCTTGGGCCCAAAAGGCCGTAACGTAATCATCAGCAAATCCTTTGGCGCGCCACAGGTGACCAAGGATGGTGTTACCGTTGCAAAAGAAATTGAACTGCAAGACCCACTTGAAAATATGGGCGCGCAGATGGTAAAGGAAGTAGCTTCAAAAACCAACGATCTTGCCGGGGACGGTACAACTACCGCAACCGTGCTTGCACAGGCAATCGTAAAAGAAGGCCTTAAAAACGTTGCCGCCGGCGCAAATCCTATGGATTTGAAACGCGGTATCGACAAGGCCGTGGAAGCTATCGTTGCAAACCTTGAAAAGCAAACCACCAAAGTTGGCAATTCTTCTGAAATGATAAAGCAGGTTGCCGCTATTTCATCTAACAATGACGAGCAAATTGGCGACCTTATTGCCAAAGCTTTCGGAAAAGTTGGAAAAGAAGGGGTAATTACGGTTGAAGAAGCTAAAGGAACCGAAACCTACGTGGATGTGGTTGAAGGAATGCAATTTGACCGAGGATTCCTTTCGCCTTATTTCGTGACCGATACCGAAAAAATGCAGACCGAATTGGAAAATCCAATGGTGCTGCTTTACGACAAGAAAATTTCCTCAATGAAGGATTTACTTCCTATTCTTGAGCCAGTGGCACAACAAGGAAAATCGTTATTGATTATTGCAGAAGACGTTGACGGCGAGGCCTTGGCCACTTTGGTAGTAAATAAACTTCGCGGTTCGTTGAAAATCGCCGCTGTAAAAGCACCCGGTTTTGGCGACAGAAGAAAGGCAATGCTTGAGGATATAGCCGTACTGACCGGAGGAACCGTTATTGCTGAAGAGCGCGGCTTCACTTTGGAAAACGCAACCATCGATATGTTGGGTTCTGCGGAAACCGTTACCATTGATAAAGACAACACGACCATCGTTAACGGTGCAGGAAACAAAAACGACATAAAAGGTCGCGTGAACCAAATAAAAGCTCAGATTGAAACTACTACCAGCGATTACGACAAGGAAAAATTGCAGGAGCGTTTGGCCAAATTGGCGGGCGGTGTTGCTGTTCTTTACGTAGGTGCTGCTTCTGAAGTAGAAATGAAAGAGAAAAAAGATCGTGTTGATGATGCACTTCACGCAACCCGTGCAGCTGTTGAGGAAGGTATTGTTGCTGGTGGTGGCGTGGCTTTGGTTCGCGCTATTGAAGTGCTTAAAAAGCTTACTACTGAAACATTGGACGAAACAACAGGAGTTCAAATCGTGGCCCGCGCCATTGAATCTCCACTTCGTACCATCGTTGAAAACGCAGGTGGCGAAGGCTCCGTAGTAATCAATAAAGTTTTGGAAGGCAAGAAAAACTTTGGTTATGATGCCAAGACCGAACAATACGTTGATATGCTAAAAGCCGGAATCATCGATCCTAAAAAAGTAACGCGTATCGCACTTGAAAACGCGGCTTCGGTTGCTGGAATGATTCTTACCACCGAATGTGCTTTAGTTGACATTAAAGAAGAAAATGCCGGTGGCGGAATGCCAGGCGGTATGGGCGGCGGAATGCCCGGAATGATGTAATATCGTTGAGCCAAGGCATGCCTTGGCTGTACGGGAGCCAGGGCACGCCTTGGCTATACGGGAGCCAGGGCATGCCTTGGCTGTGCGAAATCCAAGGCCAGCTTAGCTGGGAGCCGGGGCATGCCTTGGCGCAAGAAAATGATAAAACCCCAAAGGTCTTTAAGACCTTTGGGGTTTACTTTTTAGTGATTTCTATTTTTTTAAAAGGTAACCTCCACCATTATCGGTTCCCCATTTCGTTCTATGGTAACATTCACAGTCTGTCCCTTTTCAAATTTTGAAAGGCTTTTCATATAGCTCATCATATCGGTTACTTCATAATCGCCCATTTTTATTACGATGTCGCCTTTTTGAAGTCCGGCTTTTTGTGCGGGACGGTCTTCGCTGATGCCGTCAATCCGCATTCCTTTTCCGCTGAAAAGATAGTCAGGTACTACACCCAATGTAACTTTAAAGTCGGGGACCACTTCACTCTCGTTTTTGGTTTTTTTAAAGGCAAGTTTCGGCTGACTGTCCAAATCTTTTATAATGCTGAAAATATAATTTGAAACTGTTTCCATCCCTTCAAAATTTACCTTTTCGGTATCATCGCTCGGTTTGTGGTAATCTTCATGCTGTCCAGTGAAAAAGTGCAGCACGGGAATATCGGCCAAATAGAACGAAGTGTGGTCGCTCGGGCCTACGCCACTTTCGTTTTCCGCAATGTTTAAATCGCCTGCGTTGGCGTTTACCACCTGCTTGAAAATAGGCGAAGTACCCACGCCATAAACCGCCAAGGTATTTTCAGAATTCAACCTTCCCACCATATCCATATTCAGCATATAGGTTACTTTTTTGGTGTCGATGGTCGGGTTTTTTACGAAATAATTTGAACCCAGCAAACCCTCTTCTTCCCCCGAAAAAGCAATAAAAAGATAATTATTTTTCTTGGGCGAATCTTTCTTTTGAAGCGAATCTGCCAAATGAAGCATCATAGCCACGCCGCTCGCGTTATCGTCCGCGCCGTTGTGGATTGCTTCTCCTTCGCGGTAGAGCGAACCTTCGCCGCCCATTCCCATATGGTCGTAATGCGCGCCGATAACAACTGTATTTTCGGCATTATTATCTAAATAACCGATTACATTTTCTCCCGTTTGGGTGCTATCTGTCGCTTCGGATGTAAACTCGGCTTCCTGATGTGGGTTATTGCTCGCCTTAAACGTGAATTTTTGAAAATAGCCGTCGGTTCCTTTCGGCTGCAATCCTAAGTCTTTAAATCTTTTCGCAATATATTCCGCAGCTTTCTTTTCGTCTTCGGAACCCGTTTTTCTTCCCTTGAGACTGTCATTCGCCAAAACGGCAACGTCTTCTTTCATCGTTACCGATTTCACCTTTGTTTCCTTGCATGAAAAAACAAGCATTGCCAGAAATAGCACTAAAATTGTACGCATATCATTACTTTTGTGCAAAAGTACATTAAAATGAAATTATTCTATACGCTAATCATTGTTTCCGTTTTTGCGGGTTGTAAAAATGAAGTGAAGGAAACTTCAAAAGAATCAAGTACAGAAACCACAAAAACGGCAAAGGCGGTTCTCGACCCACAAACAAAGGATACTTTAATTTACCCCGAGGAAAAACACTTCAAAAACATCCGGCAAGTAACTTTTGGCGGCGATAACGCCGAGGCCTATTGGAGTTTTGACGACAGCATGCTGGTTTTCCAGAGCAACTATAAAAATTGGGGCGTGAGCTGCGACCAAATGTTTTTGATGCAGGCCGACGAAACATTTAAAGACCAAAAGCCGCCGATGGTAAGCACCGGAAAAGGCCGCACCACTTGCAGTTATTTTATGCCGGACGGCAAACACATCCTCTACGGGAGCACGCATTTAAAAGACGAAAACTGTCCCGAAGTTCCACTGAAAAGGGAAGGAAAATATGTATGGCCGGTGTATGACAGCTTCGATATTTTCGTTGCTGATTTGGAGGGAAACATCACAGCCCAACTAACCAATGAACCTGGTTACGATGCCGAGGCCACCGTTTCGCCCAAAGGCGATAAGATTGTTTTTACCTCCATGCGCAGTGGCGATTTAGAGCTTTACACCATGGATATTGACGGAAAGAACGTAAAGCAGATTACTAACGAATTGGGCTATGACGGCGGCGCATTCTTTTCACCCGACGGTTCAAAATTGATTTTCCGTGCTTCCCGCCCAAAAACCGAAGCGGAAATAAAGGAATACAAGGATTTGCTCGCCCAAGGTTTGGTACAACCTACGGAAATGGAGCTTTTTATCTGTAATGCAGACGGCAGCGAACTGCGTCAATTGACGCATTTGGGCAATGCCAATTGGGCACCGTTCTTCCACCCTTCAGGGGAAAAAATATTGTTTTCCAGCAATTTTGAGGCGGAACGGGGATTTCCTTTCAATCTATATTTGATTGATATTGATGGAAAGAATCTGGAGCGCGTTACCCACGGCAGAACCTTTGATGCTTTCCCTGTATTTTCCAACGATGGAAAAAAATTGGCATTTTCTTCAAACAGAAATAACGGCGGCGGGCACGATACCAACCTGTTTATTGCAGAATGGCAGGACTGAATTGATTACCGATTGACGATTATAGATTTTTGATTTAATGCTTAAATAGTTGGTTTTGAATTTCATAAAACTATATAAAATTCCATTGCTCTTTGCGATTATTTCCATCGCTTTTTATGCCAGTTTTACGTATGATTTAGAACGAAGTGATTTTGCAAAACTCATCTCGCTTTATTCAGCCTTATTTTTTCTTGCCTATCTATTGATTGAAAAATTTAAGCTCAATTTTTGGTTTTTAGCCGTTTTAGGGGTTGTATTTCGATTGGTTTTTATTGGTGCTACTCCAAATCTTTCGCAGGATTTTTATCGGTTTTTGTGGGATGGGCGGTTGCTTTTGAAGGGCGTGAGTCCTTATTTTTTCACCCCCAGCTCCTCGACTGCGCTCGGAGTGACGATTGAGCAATCACAACAATTAATTGAGGGAATGGACGCCCTAAATGCAAGTCACTTCAGTAATTACCCTCCTGTTAATCAATTGTTTTTTGCCATTGCCGCGCTGTTTGCGGGAAAAAGTATTTTGGGCTCCGTAATCGTTCTTCGTACGCTGCTTATTTTGGCAGATATCGGTATTCTTTTCTTCGGAAAGAAACTTTTAAAAAAATTGGACCTTCCCGTTAAAAACGTTTTTTGGTATTTTCTGAATCCATTTATTATAATCGAACTTACCGGAAACCTCCATTTTGAAGGGGTAATGCTTTTCTTTTTTATTTGGGGAATGTATTTATTGTTTAAGGGAAAGTGGTTTTGGGCGGCGGTTTTGATAGGGATTTCTGTTTCTGTGAAATTACTTCCGTTATTGCTTTTGCCTTTGTTTTTAAAATATTTCACTATTAATAGAACCCCAAAGGTTGTAGAAACGTTTTGGGTTTCGATTAAAAAGCTAATTGGATTTTATATAATTATTGGACTTACGATAATACTCACTTTTCTACCTTTTCTTTCTTCCGAATTTATTCATAACTTCTCAGCAACCATTGCACTTTGGTTTCAGAATTTTGAGTTTAACGCAAGTGTTTATTATATAATCCGATGGATTGGGTTTCAGGTTGTGGGCTGGAATATTATAGGAACCGCGGGAAAAATTCTTCCTATTTTAGTCTTCCTTATTGTTTTGGCGATTGCTTTTTTCAGAAAAAATAAAACGCCCCAACAATTGATAACCGCGATGCTTTTTGCGGTTTCAATTTACTTTCTACTGTCAACCACGGTGCATCCTTGGTATATTGCCACTCCTCTTTTGCTTTCGGTCTTTACGAAATATAAATTCCCGATTGTTTGGAGTTTTATAGTAATATTAAGCTATTCGGCCTACGGAAAAGATGGTTTTGATGAAAATCTTTGGTTGGTGGCTTTGGAATATATGGTGGTAATTGGTGTTGCGGTTTGGGAAATTTGCAATTCCAAAGATCCTTTTGCGAACAAGAATAAGATAGAGCCATCTAATAGTATTTAAAATAACTGAAAGAACGGGTTGGCTTACCAAATTCAATAGCGAACCTCCATCCGATTTCAATTAATTTATAAAAAAGCGGAAAATTAAGAAGGAATAGATTTGGTGGAACAAAGAAAAAAATGTAATTTTATACCGTTTGAAGTTTAAAATAATACTCGCATGAAAAAGTCATATAAACCCACCGATAAACTCAATTATGCCCAAGAGGCTCCTACAAATTTTTACGACGGAAATCTTGCCATTCCCTTAGTAGATATGACCGCTTATCAAAAAATGCAGATTGTTAGGGGTGGTGTTACCAAAACCTATTTGACCAAGCTAAAGGAAGAAACTTCGCTGGACTATGATGCTTTGGCCCTAGCATTATCAGTTACTCGTGCCACGCTTATCAATAAAAAAGGAGAGCAAAAATTCAGCGATCACATAAGCGAAGGCATTATCGCCGTGGCTGAAATCTATTCCTTTGGCTATGAAGTTTTTGAAGACAAAAACAATTTCAATAAATGGATGTTCACTCCCAATCAAGCACTTTCAGGGGCTGAACCTTTTAATCTTATGGACAATCAATTTGGGCGCGAGGAAATTCGTAACCTTATCGGCCGTATTGCCTACGGCGTTTATTCTTAAGTATGAAAGTTTATCGAGTAACCAAAACACAGTATGCCCAAGATTTAAACGGAACCGGTTCAAAGCTTTTTGGTGGAAGGTGGAACCATGTTGATTCGCCTTGCATCTATATGTCCGAAAGTCGTGCTCTGTCTGTTTTGGAATATGCCGTTAACATAAATATTGATTTTATTCCGCGTGCCTTAAGCCTATGCGTCTTTGAAATTGATGACAACCAGATACATACCTTGAAAGAAGAAGATTTGCCAGGAAATTGGCGCGAGACACCAGTACCAAAATCTACCAAGGATTTTGGTACAAAATTGCTAAAGCAAAATCACGCCATCCTAAAGATTCCTTCCATAATAATCCCACAGGAATTTAATTATGTTTTAAATCCACTTGCCGAAAACTCCCGTTTTAAATTATTGGAAATAAAGGACTTTGTTTTTGATTTGCGGATAAAGTCCAATAAAGAAAAATAACCCACTTTCTATCTACTATTTTGACAATTGCCATTTAAGGACAAGTTAAATCTTGCCAGGTTATTCTATGCACTTAATTTCCTCTTTTTGGGAGATTTTCCTTCCTATATAATTGAAACCTACAAGGTTTTCAAAGCCTTGCTGGTTAGTAATTTGCTTTTATTTTTTTACTCGTTCCAATCTATAAAAATCTTTCCGTCTATCCTTTAAATTCCGAACTGCTCCGAAGGTATGCAGTTCACGCAGTAGGTCGATATCCACATCGGCCACCAAAATCATTTCGGTGTTTGGGGTTGCTTCAGCCTTAATTCCATTGTTGGGGAAAGAGAAATCGCAAGGAGTAAATACCCCGCTTTGGGCGTACTGTATGTCCATATTATGCACCTTTGGCAGGTTGCCGACACTTCCGGCAATTGCAACATAACATTCGTTTTCAATAGCCCTGGCTTGGGCGCAAAGCCGTACGCGCGAATAGCCGTTTTGGGTGTCGGTTAAAAATGGAACAAAAAGAATATCCATCCCTTCATCTGAAAGCAGTCTTGAAAGTTCTGGAAATTCTGAATCGTAACATATCAAAACACCTATTTTTCCACAGTCGGTATCAAAAGTTTTTAATGAATTTCCGTTCACCATTCCCCAAACACGTTCCTCGTCGGGCGTAACATGAATCTTTTCGTAGCGCTCCACACTTCCGTCGCGGCGGCATAGATAACCCACATTGTATAATTTTCCACGAACAATTTCGGGCATGCTGCCCGTAATAATATTTATATTGTATGAAATGGAAAGCTGGGAAAGCCTTTCTGTAATTTCCTTGGTGTGCTGCGCCAGCTCCCGTATGGCGTCCGGTTCGCTCATATGGTTGTATTCTGCCATAAGCGGGGCATTGAAGAATTCGGGAAACATGGCAAAATCGCAACGATACCCAGCAACACAGTCAATAAAATATTCAGCTTGGTGCATTAAATCTTCCATACCCGCATAACTCCGCATTTGCCATTGAATAAGCCCGAGGCGCACTACACTCTTTACTGCAGAAGGCTTTGGTTTTTTTTCGGGTTTGGTGTAATAAATATTGTCCCATTCCATTAAAACCGCAAACTCACCTGACGCTTTATCACCTTCCAAATAGCCTTTCAAGACACGCACAGGGTGAAAATCGTTTGAGATTTGAAAGTTTAAAACGGGATCGTCAATCTGTTTGCGCTTTACTTTTTCAATATATTGTTTTGGGGAAAGTTTATCCGCATGCAAGTGATAATTCGGCATTCTTCCACCGAAAACGATGCTTTTCAAATTTAAGTTTTCACAGAGTTCCTTTCTGTAATCATACAATCTTCTTCCCAAACGCAGGCCACGAAAATCCGGACGGATGAAAACGTCAATTCCATATAGTACATCACCTTCAGGGTCGTGAATCTTAAAAGTAGGATCGTCCGTAATGTCTTGATAGGTATGTTTTTCACCCAATTCATCAAAATCTACAATTATGGAAAGCGCGCAACCGGCAATTTCGCCATCGGCCATAATTACTACTTGTCCCTCGGGAAAGATATCTATTAAGTTTCCAATCTCGTTGATCTTCCAATAGCTATTTGGCATACCTCCATAGGACTGTATTGTTGCATTCTTCAATGCTTCGTAGTCTTTGAGGGTCAAAAACTTCAGTTCGATATTATCTATTTTTTGTGGATCCATATATTTTTTGGATGTAAGTTTTTAGTTAAAAATTCTCGCGTCAAAAGGAAAGTCGGTAATCTCAATGATTTTAATCTTTTTAATATCCCTGTGATTCGGGTTAAGCAAATAATTGAAATCGCCCTTTACCACGGCAGAAGGCACTTTGAGAACACAATTTTTTTTTGAAAGAATAAAGCCATCACCAATAAGCTGTGTGCTCGATATTGGCGGGTTTGCGTTCCAATTGGTTTCCAAGCAGTCCGGTTCTATAACTTCCGATGCAACAGCTTCCGGAATCTCAATCTCAATCATCACATAATCATCCGGCAACGAAGCTAAGCTTAAATGCACAATTACTTCAGCCATTGCCAAGGCCCTACTTTCAGAAGTATAAAGCATCTCAATACCCTTCGAGTTCCATCGGTTGCCAAACATGGCCGCTCCCTTTCCGCTCAAGTCACTGGCATATTTTTTTCTGGATAGCCTGAAAACCCTCATTATGCAAAAATGCCATGCTCTATACGGTTAAGCTCTGCCATGACCATTTCCTTGCCATAGGAATCTTTTAAAAGCTCACCGGGTTTATAGCCATTAAGTGCAAAGGAAGGCGAATTTAACCACCTATAGAATTTTTCCGAAGAGCCAAAAACTTCGATTCCAAAATTGGTAACCTCCGCCAGCTCAAAAATCTTTTCGGTATGGATAGACTTAAAATGAAAATCTTTATCATCGCGATACCGCTGCAAGGTTTTTGTGGAAAGATCTAAATAAGAGGCCCAATCTCCATCGGTAAATGGCGTAAAAGCTTTTATTTGATGGAATATTTTATAAGGGAGCCCTCTTCTAATTGCTTGAACAATGAGCATTTTATCACGAAAAAAATCTGCAAAAGAAATTTTCCGCGATAAATTGCCAATGTTTTTTACATAAACGCTTAAAGTTTCATTTACTTCATTAATAGCGATATTTTGCTCATCATAGCCCATAACAAATACATTTGTCTCCAAATTTACGACATTTGTCCGGGTTAGAAAAACATTTTAACGCAATTTTTTACATATCAAGCAAATACGCAAAAATTAACGGTGCCACAATGGTGGCATCACTCTCTATGATAAATTTAGGAGTATCCATATCCAATTTGCCCCACGTAATCTTTTCATTGGGAACGGCGCCCGAATAACTTCCAAAACTTGTAGTGGAATCACTGATTTGGCAAAAATAACTCCAAAACGGAGTATCCGTACGCTCCATATCCTGATAAAGCATTGGGACCACACAGATTGGGAAATCTCCGGCTATTCCCCCGCCAATTTGGAAGAAACCAATTCCCTTTTTTGAATTCTCAGTGTACCAATCGGCAAGAAAGGTCATATACTCAATGCCGCTTTTCATTGTGGAAGCTTTCAATTCGCCTTTCAAAACGTAGCTGGCAAAGATATTCCCCATGGTGCTATCTTCCCAACCTGGGCAGATAATAGGTAGATTCTTTTCGGCGGCGGCGTACATCCACGAATCCTTTAAGTCTATTTCGTAATGTTCTTCCATCACGCCACTCAAAAGAAGTTTATACATATATTCGTGCGGAAGATAGCGCTCCCCCTTTGCCTCGGCTTCTTTCCATAGCTTCACGATGTGCTTTTGGATTCTTCGGAAGGCTTCTTCTTCGGGGATACACGTATCCGTTACGCGGTTCATTCCCCTCTCAAGCAAATCCCACTCGTCCTGCGGCGTTAAATCGCGGTAATGCGGCACGCGCTCGTAATGGCTGTGCGCCACAAGATTCATAATATCTTCCTCAAGGTTTGCGCCCGTGCAAGAGATGATATGCACTTTATCCTGACGGATCATTTCGGCAAAAATCTTTCCCAATTCCGCAGTACTCATAGCGCCGGCAAGGGAAACGAGCATTTTTGAACCTTGGTTCAACTGTGCTTCATAGCCTTTTGCGGCATCCACGAGGGCGGCTGCGTTAAAATGTAAATAATATTTTTCAATAAACTGGGAAATAGATCCTTTGCTAGTACTCATCTTCTTCTGTATTAAATTTTGAAACGCCTTTCTTGGTTTCGTTAAAATTACTTTCGTATTCTTCTTCTTCGTCGGTTCCGGCGAATTTGTACGTCAACATTTTGTAGTAAAGTTTTGCAGCTACAAAATCGGAGGCTCTTTCTTCCGGATTTGGACAAAGCTCTACAATATCAAACCCTACCACATTTCTTTCTTCAAAAACCTGCTTTAGGAAATCAAGGGTTTCATACCAAAAAAGCCCGCCCGGCTCCGGAGTTCCGGTTGATGGCAAGATTGAAGGGTCGAACGCATCAAGGTCAAAAGTGATGAAAACGTTTTCGCCCAAAGCTTCAATTACTTTGTCCATCCAGTATTCATCCTTAGCCATATCGTGCGCAAAGAAAACTTTTTCTTCATCCATAACAGTAGTTTCAGCAACGTCCATACTGCGGATGCCTACTTGCACAAGGTTTGTGGTCTGGCCGGCCTCATAAACAGCGCAAGCGTGGTTGCATTTGCTACCGTGATACTCTTTGCGCAAATCGGCGTGGGCATCTATATGAAGCACGGTTAGGTTGTCAAAACACTCGTTGAAAGCTCTAATTGTACCGATGGAAATGCTGTGCTCGCCACCAAAAATGGTTACGAACTTATTTCGCTTTATATAATCTTTTGTGATTTTGTGCACTTCTGAAACTACCGCTTCCGGAGAGGAATTTTCCGTAATTGCATCTGCTAAATACACCCCCTGTTTGTACACTTCAGTTTGGGTTTCAATATCATAGAGTTCCATGTTTTCCGAAGCGTCCAAAAACGCCTCTGGGCCTTTGTCGGCACCTTTTTGCCAAGTGCTGGTTCCATCGTATGGAACTGGGATCAATACAATTTTTGATGTTTCAAGAGCCGCATGTTTTTGCGGGATTCCGGCGTACGTCTTAATGCTCATAACCTAAAATGTTTAGCAATTGCTCGCTTGTTTGTTGTTCTGAAAAAAGTTTGGTCGTTATTTTATTGTTTTTGTCTCTGTCAATCAAAATGTGCTTTGGGGAAGGAATCAAACAGTGCTGTAACCCTCCGAAGCCCCCAATGGTTTCTTGATAGGCTCCCGTGTTGAAAAAGCCAATATACAAAGGTTTTTCCTTTCTGAATTTTGGCAGGTAAATGGCCGCCATGTTTTGTTCGCTGTTGTAATAATCATCGCTGTCGCAGGTCAGACCACCCAACAGTACCCTTTCATATTCATCGTTCCAACGGTTTATGGCGAGCATAATGAAACGTTTGCTGATGGCCCAAGTGTCCGGCAAGGTTGTGATAAATGAAGAATTTATCATATTCCACTTCTCGCGGTCGTTCTGTTGTTTTTGGTACAGTATTTCGTAGATGGCGCCACCGCTCTCGCCCACGGTAAAACTGCCGAATTCCGTAAAAATATGCGGCACCGGCACCTCGGCTTCGGCACAAGTAATGTTTATTTGGTTTAAAATTTCGTTGATCATATATTGATAATCATACTCAAAAGCCAACGAATTTTTTATGGGGAAACCCCCGCCGATATTCAAGCTATCCAAGGAAGGGCAGATTTTTTTTAACCGAACATAAACCTTTAAACATTTTACCAATTCGTTCCAGTAATACGCCGTGTCGCGAATGCCCGTGTTGATGAAGAAGTGCAGCATTTTTAAATCTACACGCTCGTTGTTTTTTATCTGTTCTTCGTAAAAAGGAATGATGTTTTTGTAGCCAATGCCCAATCTGGATGTATAGAATTCGAATTTTGGTTCTTCTTCCGAAGCGATACGGATCCCTACGTTGAAGTGATTGTCAATACTATCCGATAGCAGTTCAATCTCTTCGTAATTATCTATAATTGGGATGCAATTTTCGTGGCCATCGTTTATTAATCGCGCTATATTTTCAATGTAGCGCTCGCGTTTAAAACCATTGCAAATTACATAGGTTTTATCGGTTACCTTTCCGGTTTTTTTCAACCTTTCTACTATATCAATATCAAAAGCCGAAGAGGTTTCAATATGAATATCGTTTTTAAGCGCTTCATTCAAAACGTGTTTGAAATGCGAACTTTTTGTGCAATAGCAGTAGTTGTAGGTGCCTTTGTAATTGTTCTTTTCAATAGCCTCCGCAAACCACTTTTTTGCCAAATTTATGTTTTCCGAAATTTTTGGAAGGTAGGTAAATTTAAGCGGTGCGCCGTATTGCTCCACAAGTGCCATTAAGTCAACGCCGTGAAATTCCAACCCATTGTCGCCAAGACGGAATTCTTCCTGCGGAAAATAATACGTCTGGTTAATTAAATCTATGTATTTGGTGTTCATCCTTTTGTTTTCGTTGAAAAGTGTAAATTAAAAATTCTTGTTGCGTATTCCACAAAAAAGGGAGCGTATAACAAAAAATTAACTTGGAGTTTAAATGCGAATAGGCAACGTGTTTATGATGAAACTTTTGCCCGAAACCTGCCGAATTGCAGCCATTGGAAATAAAAATGCGTTGTTCATTTAGAATCTATGCTTTTGAAATTTTTCAAAAACCAACCATTTTAAAATATAGTATTCTTTAAATATTTACAGTACAAATGTGCAAAAAAAAATCAATAATTAAGGAAACACAGCTAAATTTCATCTTTCCTTAAAGCATGCTGAACATATTGAGTTCCTTATCGGTAAGGGTTCTCCAACGGCCACGTGGCAAATCTTTTTTGGTCAGCGGGCCGAGCGTAACACAATCTACGCGAACCACATCGTATCCCAAATGTTCAAAAATGGTTCTTATAATGCTGTTTCCGGTGTGTTTTATCTTTAGGCCTATTTCACTTTTTGGCGAATTATCCACATAGCTTATTTGTTCCACCGAAATTTCTTTGCCTTCAATTGTAAAACCATCCTTTATTTTTTTAAGGTGCTCAGATTTAAGGTTTTTATCAAGCTCAATATGAAACAATCTTGGAATTCCTTTTTTGGTGAATTTTTGCACAAACTCATCATCATTGGTAAAGAGCAGCAAACCTGTTGCATTTCTGCCCAAACGGCCGAAAGGCTTTATCTTTGCAGTGGTGGCGTTTGCGACCAAATCCATCACGGTCATCCCTTTGGCGTTGCTGTCAGTGGTTGCAAAACCTTTGGGTTTGTTCAGTAAAATATAGGTATTTGGCTCCGGATTTAGGCGACGGCCGTCAAAACGCACATCGTCCGTCATTTTAACTTTATAGCCCATTTCATTTACAACCTTCCCATTAACCGTAACTAAGCCGGTGGCTATAAAGGTATCAGCCTCTCGGCGGGAGCATACCCCACTATTCCCAATGTATTTATTTAGGCGAATGCCGTCTTCGGGATTGCTTTTTTTAACTTCTTTTACGGGTTTTTCTCTTCGTCCTATTTCTTTGCCCGTTTTATCGAATTTCAACTTTGGTTTCGCTGGATCCTGCTGTCTTCCGGTATTTTTCTTTGGGCTCTCAGATTTTAAAGGAGCATTGCCACGAGCCATACTTTTCTTTCGTGCATTTTTTCCGGGCTTATTGGAACCTCTTCCGCTATCGTAATTGTCTTGTGCGCTCATTTCGTATTTTTTGCAAAGGTAATCAAATTAAGTAGGCAGTTGTAGTTTTCAGTTTTTAGTAAAAAAACTGCAAAATGCGACTGGCCACTGTGACTTTTTCAGGAAACTATTTCCTTCAAAATTCTTAAATAATCCGCTCGGTTCCTCAAAAAATCCATTTCGGAAATGTCGATGATCTTTATGCTTTCGGAATGTTGGTTTTTGATGAATTCCAAATAGCTCGTGTTCAATTTTTGTAGATATTCAGCCCGAATGCTCTGCTCATATTTGCGGCCCCGCTTTTTGATGTTTTCCAAAAGACGTTCCGTATTTTGGTACAAATAAATATAGACATCAGGTTTTGGAAGCTCCTTGTGCATCACCTGAAAAAGTTTTTTGTAAAGCGCATATTCCTCCGCTGGGAGCGTGATACTTGCAAAAATCAACGATTTGTTTACGTCATAATCTGCAATTACCGATTCCTTAAAAAGATCGAACTGCGTAATATCGTCCACCAATTGTTGATAGCGATCTGCCAAAAAAGACATTTCCAAAGGAAAAGCGTAACGTGCGGCATCTTCGTAGAATTTTGGAAGAAACGGGTTGTCCTTAAATCTTTCAAGAATCAGTTTTGCGTTAAAGTCATTCGCGATTTTTGTTGCCAAACTCGTTTTCCCGGCCCCGATATTACCTTCAATGGCGATGTAATTGTATTGCGAAATGTTATTCTCCTTCATCGGATTGGTAAGCCATTTGGATTGTTTCTCCAGCACACTAACGTCATCTGTTTCGGCCAAAAGTTTAATGATATTCTTTTGCGAAACAGGATGGACCAGTTGGGAATTCAATTCTGCCAAAGGCTGCAGCACAAATTTGCGTTTTTCCATTTCGGGATGGGGAACGGTCAAATTTTCGGTCTGTAGAATTTCACCGTCAATAAAAATAATATCGATATCGATCGGTCGCGAAGTATAGGTTTTTGAAGCATTTCGCTCGCGTCCCATTGTTTTTTCAATTTCCAAAATCGTCTTTAAAACTTTGGAAGGTTTCAGATCGGTCTGCAGCCATACGGCACAATTCAAAAAAGCATCGCCCTCAAAACCCATTGCCGGGGTTTCGTATATTGAAGAAATTTTTACGACAGTCCCAATTTTTTCAAACAAGCTGTCAACCGCTTTTTGAAGATACTCAAAGCGGTTGCCCATATTGCTTCCCAAGGAGAGGTATATATTTGATAGTGGTTTGATGGAATTCCTTTGTTTTAGTTTACAACTATTGAAACCACATATCCTTCGTTTCCACGAATGTTGAACACGGTGTCGTCGTCAAAAATAAGGTATTGTCCCTTTATTCCTTTTAAAATTCCTTCATAAAAGGGAGTTTTTTCAAGGTTTAGCGATTTTGGCTTTTCGGGATATTTCAAAACCGGGAATTGCAGATTGGTTTCTGAATTATTTTCTAAATAATATTCACTGGCTTCCCCGGGAATGAACTGTTTCAGCTTGTTTCGCCATTCTACCAAATTTTCATCCTTAATATCGTTTTTAAGCATCGTGCGCCAATTGGTTTTATCGCTCACGTGATCTTTCAGTGCAACTTCGGTAATTCCGGCAAGGTATCGGTTTGGCACTTCCACAATTTCAATAGCCTCGTGCGCACCTTGGTCAATCCATCGGGTGGGAATCTGGCTTTTGCGGGTAACGCCCACTTTTACGCTACTACTGTTCGCGAGATAAACAACGTGCGGCTGTATCTGTACTTTTTCCTCATAGGCAAGATCGCGATCCTCGATTCCCAAATGCGCCTTGCTCAGTTCAGGATTCATGATCCAATCTGCGGCTTGGGGAATTTCGTAAAAGCAATCATAACAAAATCCCTGACGGTAAATTTTCTTCTGAAGACCACAATTTAAACACTGATAGTGCAGAAAACTGATGGCAATTTTTTTGTCCAGCAACTGGTTCACGTTCAAAAAATCGTTTTCAAAAACAAGGTAATACTGAATGGGCGAGCCGTTTTCAGTCTGCATTTTGGTAAGTACTCCTTCGTAATTCATTTATTCAAAATTTATTAAGCCAAAAACTTTTTGGAGGGGGCGCCGTAAAATTATCATTTTAAAAAAAGTTGAAAACCTGCCTTTCGGCTGGCAGGTCGTAATTATAAAATAGTTATTTTTATAGCATAAAGATAGCAGAAAAATATGCCAATCCCCATTGTAAATTCCATTGCTTCTTGGTTTTTAAAGAAACGGTTCCATCAGATAGACCTTTTTCTGAAGTACCCTATTGAGGTTCAGGAAGAACTACTTTTCAATTTACTTCAAAAAGCAAAAAACACAGAGATTGGGCGGCAGTATGATTTTGGAAGTATCCGAACGTATCGCGATTTTGCAGAACGAATTCCCATAACAACCTACGAAGAAAACGAGCCGAGAATTGAACGGGCGCGCAAAGGGGAAGCAAATATTTTTTGGCCCACGCCCATAAAATGGTTTGCAAAATCCAGTGGCACCACAAACTCCAAAAGCAAGTTTATACCCGTAACCAACGATTCCTTGGAAGACTGCCACTATGCGGCCAGTAAGGATTTGTTGTGCATGTACCTCAATAACAATCCGGATGCGCAATTGTTCCTGGGGAAGAGTTTACGCCTCGGGGGCAGCAAACAACTTTACGAGGAAAACGGGACCGTCTTTGGTGATCTTTCCGCAATTTTAATAGACAATATGCCTTTTTGGGCCGAATTCAGCAGTACGCCCAGCAACGAAGTCTCGCTGATGGGCGACTGGGAAAACAAGATGCAGGCCATTGTAAACGAAACCATTAAAGAAAATGTAACGAGTCTTGCCGGTGTGCCCTCATGGATGCTCGTTTTGCTGAACCAAGTGATGGAAACCACAGGAAAAAATAATCTTTTTGAAGTTTGGCCAAATCTGGAAGTGTATTTTCACGGCGGCGTAAACTTCGACCCCTATATTGACCAATACAACAAATTGTTGCCGAAAGACACTTTTAGATATTATGAAATCTACAATGCTTCGGAAGGGTTTTTTGCCATTCAGGATAGAAACGAAAACAAGGAATTGTTGTTGATGCTGGACTATGGCATTTTTTATGAATTCATCCCAATGGAAAACTATGGCAGTTCCGAAGAAAAAGTGATTCCGTTAAGCGAGGTTGAGGAAGGGAAAAACTATGCTGTGGTTATAACTACCAATGCGGGCCTGTGGCGCTATAAAATTGGCGATACCGTTCGCTTTACCTCAACAGACCCATACCGGATAAAAGTTACGGGAAGAACAAAACACCACATCAATGTTTTTGGCGAAGAATTAATTATTGAAAACGCCGAAGCCGCACTTCGAAAGGCCTCACAACTTACCAATGCAGAAATCGTGGATTATACCGCCGCCCCCATTTTTATGAATGGAAAGGAAAAAGGGGCGCACGAATGGATTATCGAATTCAAATCGCCTCCCGATGATCTCAATTCATTTACCCAACTTTTGGACTCGGCCTTACAGGAAGTGAATAGCGATTATGAAGCAAAACGTTTCAACAACACTACTTTAAACGCACCAAAAATCCATCACGCCCGGGAACGCCTTTTTTATGATTGGTTAAAGGAAAAAAACAAACTGGGCGGGCAGCACAAAGTGCCCAGACTTTCCAATACACGGCACTTTCTGGAGGAATTGCTTACCCTTAACCGTTAAAACTACTAATATCGGATAGCGTAGTTTTTAAAGTTATCCGATAATTTCGTACCTTTGTGGCATGTGGAACATAGACGTGGCATATAGGGAACAATTGCAGCCCACTTTTGATAGGCTATTTGGGAAAAAGGAACAGCTTGAACAAAACCGTCCTTTATCAGGCGGAGCTGTGCAAAAAATAACGGAAGCACTTTCCGTAGAATGGACCTACAACAGCAATAGCATTGAAGGAAATACATTGAGTCTGCGCGAGACCCAAATGATTCTGCAGGAAGGCGTTACCATTTCGGGCAAATCGCTTCGGGAGCATTTTGAGGCCGTTAACCACGAAACTGCATTAAAACTTCTTTATGAATTAGTGGATAAAAAAAGTAATATTTCGAGCAAAGATATTCTCTCCCTGCACGCCCTTGTACTGCGGAATATTGAAGACGACTTTGCCGGAAGATTTAGAAACGCAGGAGTCCGGATTGCGGGGGCCAATTTTACACCGCCCAATGCACAGAAGGTATCTTCCTTATTTGATGAGCTTATCGATTTCGTGAATGAAAATCCTTTAGGTTTGAATAGTATTGAGTTGGCTACGGTATTCCACCACAAGTTTGTCTGGATACATCCCTTTTTTGACGGCAACGGGCGTACGGTGCGCTTGGCAATGAACCTTTTGCTTATGAAAGAAGGTTTTCCGCCAGCCATTATTTTGAAGAACGATCGCGCAAAATATTATGACGGCCTCAATAGTGCAAACAACGGAAACTACCAAAAACTTAGTCTTTTGATGGCACAGGCGTTGGAGCGTACCCTGAATATTTACCTATCGGCAATTCCGGGAAATGATACGGAATATACCGAAATTTCGAATTTGGTAAAGGAAGCCGATCTGCCCTATGGCCAGGAATACATCAGTTTATTGGCACGCCAGGGAAAGATCGACGCCCATAAGGAAGGAAGAAATTGGTTCACGACCAAAGAAGCCGTGGAGGCGTATGTTCAAAATCGAAAGCGAAAACGTTAGGGATGCAAGTGCGAACTTCTACTTTGTAGAAAAAACGGGCTTTTAAAAAAACCCCAAGATGTTGTAAATCGTGGATTTTAAACACTTTAACGACTGCTTTTTTTGAAAATTGCATTTCAACGAGTTTACCGATACCTTTAACTAAAACTTTTGTGGGCGCATTGCTTCCGAAGTACTTTTGACCTATAAAATCATTGGTATTTCAAGATGAAACAGATTTTTTTTATAGCTTGTTTTTTAGTTTTTACGGTTTTGTTCGCTTCCTGTTCAACCACACAGGCGGTAAAAAAAACCGATAATGAAGTAGCTGGCTATAATCTGAAAAGCAAAAAAGAGCAGATGCACAATAAGATTCTTCACAGCAAGAATAAATCTTTGCTCGCCACCCCTTAAAAGAGTATAGGTATAAAAAAACCCGATAAAATCGGGATTTTTGTTTTTAGCGGTATTTTAGTTTTTATGAAACCGCCTTCAACTTTTTAAGTGTTGATTTGTTGAGTTTCTCTTCCGCATATTCTTTTGTAACGTGTATTGTCTTTTCATCCGTTCCGGGCATTTCATACATTGCATCGGTTAGCACCGCTTCGCATAAGGAACGAAGTCCGCGGGCTCCCAGTTTGTAATCTATTGCTTGTTCAACGATGAAATCCAGTGCCTCTTCCGTAATCACAAATTCAATCCCGTCCATCTCAAACAATTTTCTGTACTGTTTAATGATGGCGTTTTTAGGCTCGGTAAGGATTGCACGAAGGGTTTCTTTGTCCAACGGATTCATGTAAGTCAAAACTGGAAGTCGGCCGATTATTTCGGGAATCAAGCCAAAATCCTTTAAATCCTTCGGAATGATGTAGCGCAGCATATTGTCCTTTTCCATTTGGTTTTCCTTTAAGGAAGCTGAAAAACCAACAGCCTGCATATTCAATCTTTTTGAAATATGACGCTCTATGCCATCAAAGGCACCGCCAGCTATGAAAAGTATGTTTTCGGTATTTACTTCTATGAATTTTTGGTCCGGATGCTTTCTTCCGCCCTTTGGTGGCACGTTTACCGTAGTTCCTTCCAAAAGTTTTAGCAACGCCTGCTGAACGCCTTCGCCACTTACATCCCGGGTAATTGACGGATTGTCGCTCTTACGGGCTATTTTATCAATCTCGTCAATAAAAACAATTCCGTTTTCGGCTTTTTCGAGATTGTAATCTGCGGCTTGGAGCAGACGCGTTAAAATACTTTCGACGTCCTCGCCCACATATCCAGCCTCGGTTAAAACGGTGGCGTCAACTATAGCCAAGGGAACGTTCAACATTCTTGCAATGGTTTTTGCGATCAAGGTTTTTCCCGTCCCGGTTTGTCCAACGATGATGATGTTGCTTTTCTGTATTTCAATATCGTCGTCGCTTTTAGGCTGAAGCAATCTTTTGTAGTGATTGTAAACGGCGACCGACATTACTTTTTTGGTGAATTCCTGCCCAATCACGTATTCATCCAAAAACGCTTTTATGAGCTTAGGTTTTTTCAGCATTAAATCCTTGGACAATTCCGTATTTCCCGAATGCAAGGCCTCTTCAACAACAATTCCGTGGGCCTGTTCAATGCAACGGTCGCATATATGCGCGTCCAATCCTGCAATGAGCAAGTTGGTTTCCGACTTTTTACGACCGCAAAAGGAACATTCTAAATCTTCTTTTGACATAATATCTTTTTTCAAAAACCCCTTTCTTTAATTTCGGGTCAAAATTTCATCAATCATTCCGTATTCCAAAGCCTTATCGGCTTTCATCCAGTAATCGCGATCACTATCCTCATAAACCTTTTCATAGGTTTGGCCAGAGTGCTTTGCAATTATCTTATAAAGTTCTTCCTTTAGGGTAATTATTTCGCGGGCGGTAATTTCAATATCGCTCGCCTGGCCTTGCGCACCGCCCAGAGGTTGGTGGATCATCACGCGCGAGTGCGTCAACCCGCTGCGTTTTCCTTTTTCGCCAGCACACAAAAGTACGGCTGCCATGGAGGCTGCCATTCCCGTGCAAATGGTTGCCACGTCCGGTTTGATGAATTGCATGGTATCATAAATTCCCAAGCCCGCATACACGCTGCCGCCGGGAGAGTTGATGTATATTTGAATGTCTCGTGAAGCATCGGTACTTGCCAAAAACAATAATTGGGCCTGCACGATGTTTGCCACTTGGTCGTTGATTCCGGTGCCGAGGAAAATGATCCGGTCCATCATCAAACGGGAAAAAACGTCCATTGCCACGGCGTTCATCTGGCGTTCTTCAATAATATTTGGGGTCAAGTTTGTAGGGTACATACTACTTATTATTTTATCGTAGTACATATTGTTGATGCCTTGATCTTTTATAGCAAAGTTTCTGAATTCGTTACTGTAGTTCATAAATGTTTGTCCGTTTTTTTAGAGATACGAAAATGATTTTAGAAAGCCTCAAAAGATTCCCGCCTGCGCGGGAATGAAAAAGGCGTTAAATTAAACAATTCAACGCCTAAAGATAACTATTTCTTCGCTGAATTATGCGTAGGCTTCCTTAATGAATTGATCGTAGGTAACCTCTTTGGTCTTCAATTTTGCGTTTTCCTTAAAGAAATTCAGCAATTTTGCGGTGTTCAATTGCTCGCCCAAACGCTCTACTTCTTCTTTGTTTGAAAGAATACGCGCGGCGATTGACTCCAGCTCCTCTTCCGTAGGATTGGTTTGGCCAAACTGTGCCATCTGCGCTTTTATCATATTTTTTGAATGGTCTTTCAACTCCTCAAAAGTTACTTGCAGATTGTTTTCCGCACGAAGTTTTCCCTCGATCAATTGGTAACGAAGGCCTTTTTCACTCCTTTCGTATTCGGCTTTTGCGTCTTCTTCGGACAGTCTCTTTTCGCCGGTCATTGCAATCCAGCGCTGTAAAAATTCCTTCGGAAGGTCGAATTTTGTGTTTTCAATCAATGAATCAATCACATCGTTCAACAATTTTTGGTCGCTTTGCTGTGCAAATTGTCCTTCGGCATCTTCCTTTATTTTGGCCTTCAATTCCGCTTCGGAAGTAACCACACCTTCCCCGAACAATTTATCGAACAATTCTTGGTTCAATTCGGCCATTTCGCGTTTGTTCACTTCTTCAATTTTGAAGGAAACCTCAATATCCAACCCGTGCGCGTCGTCGTGGGAAACGCCCAAATATTTCTGGTTGTCGTGGTCATCGGCGAACATTCCCTTTGTTTTCAATGTAACCGTATCGCCAACTTTTGCGCCAATTAGGCTTGCAAGCTGTTTTTTACCCGCAATCGCATCTGTGGAAAGCGTGGTTTTCTTTTCAATGTCTTTTTCAGTTGAAGTAAAAGTTCCCGTTATCTCGTCACCCTTTTCCACTTCGTTTTTGGAAATCAGCTTGCCGTATTGCTTGCGGATGGTCTTTACTTGGTTGTTCAGCATTTCATCATCGGCGATGATTTTGTAGTGGACCACTTCCTTGCCCTTTACATCAACTTCGAATTCTGGCGCAAGGCCCAATTCAAACTCAAAGGAATAATCATCTGCATCCCAGTTGATCTCTGTTTCATTCTTCGGAAGTGGGTTGCCCAGCACATCCAGTTTTTCTTCGGTAAGGAATTTGTGGAGTGCCTCTTGCAAAATCTTGTTTACTTCTTCAACCAAAACGGCCTTTCCGTATTGTTTTTTTACCATTCCCATCGGGATATGACCTTTTCTGAAACCTGGAATATTGGCGGTCTTTCTGTAATTGTTCAGCACTTTTTCAACTTTGCTGGAATAATCGTCTTTTGAAACCTCAACCGTAAGCACAGCGTTCAGCTTGTCAATGTCTTTTTTTGTAATGTTCATTTTTTCTCTTCTGAATTTCGGGATGCAAAAGTACGGCTTTTTGCAAAACCCGACAAACATTTACAAACTGTTGTTCAACCAATTATTTATCTTCCGGTAAAAGCGAAAATAGCACGGATTGGAAAAGCGAAAGCAAAAGGCTGAAAAGTAGTGCCCACCAGATAGTCGTTACCATAAAACCGCCGATGAAATAATCTGCCAATAAAATAATAATGGCGTTGATGATTAGCAAGAACAGCCCAAAGGTTACAATAGTAATTGGCAAAGTTAAAATGACCAAGATCGGTTTTACGAACAATCGCAATAGGGCAATGACAATAGCAACGATAATTGCGGAACCATAGCCTTCAACGGCCACGCCGGGGAGTATTTTTGCCAAAACCACTACTGCTATGGCCGTGAGGAGTAATTTGATTATTAGTTTCATAGTTGGAGGTATTACGAAATATATGGATAAGATTTGAGTAAATATAACAAAAAAACCGCCCTCAAGTGAGAGCGGCCCTTACTAAATATATCTTCAAATATTAATTGTTGGTAACCGTTATGGTTCCGTAATTACCAATATGTACCATCGGGATGGTGGCATCATAGGTTTCGTTGATTGCTTTGATTATAAGGTTTGCGGTATAAGCATATCCTCTTGGCGTAGGGTGCACCCCATCCAAAGAAAACGCACCGCCTGTAACGAATTGTGAAGTAAGCACGCCGCCATCATAGGCTACACCACCATTTGCCACTCTTGCCAAAGCGGTTTTTGCATCAACAAATGCCAGTCCTTTTGCACCCGCAAGTGCTTCGATAGTTGCGTTGTAGGATGCAGCAGCTGTGGAAATGGATTGCTGTTCGGCTGGAATCAACACCCATTGGTCCTGCATTGGATAGGTTACGCCATTCACAGATAGTTGGGCGGCCTGTTCTTGGGGCACGCCCATCGCCATTAATTGCGCAAGTCTATCAGTATTTAAAGTCCCTATAACGGACGAACTTGTAAGCACCAACAAATCGGCAGAAGTAGCCTGCCTTGCCTGTCCGTATTGCATGCCAAAAATGGTGGCAGTAGGCACATCAAGACCTCCTCCTATTAAAACCTGGGTAAGCTGTGCTGAAATATCTGCAAGCGATTCATCCTGAACAACCACTGCGCTTGGGCCTGTGAGTGAAAATTGAATAGATCGTTCGGGCACACCTAAATATGCAAAAGCTTGGTTCAACAGAGCGTATTGTGCATTCAAGGCTGGTATTTGCGGGCCAAAATCAGGATTTAATGGGCTTAGCGGCGCAAAGGGAACTGTTGTGAAAAATGGAATGGAAGTTACTTCTGGAATATTAATCAATACCCCTTTGGCCCCATTGGCGGTCAAGGCATCTACCATTTGGCTGTAAACTGAAGCGAATACGTTCGGATCCGTAATGTCATTTGGCCCATAAGATGCTGGGTCCATATTTCCCGTTTGGTCAACTCCAGAGCCGCCAGAGGTTGCATAACTCAAGATATCGTTGTTTCCGATCCAAAGACTGAAAAAAGTTGGGTTTTGAGCCACTGCATCACCTATTACAGAAGCACTTTCGCTACTTGCAAATCTAACAAAATATGGGTTAGCAGCACCTGGAACTCCAGCAATATTACCATACCCCGGCGTTACCAAATGGAAACTTTTTGCACCGGGCACCCCCATATTGTTATATGTACTGGACAGATGATTGGTTATATCGGTAGTTGGATTTCCATCCAAACGAACCGGACCGGGGTTTCCATTGGCATCTACCGCCAGTACAAATCTGTTTTCTGTAATTTGGCTGCCATTTAAAAGCAAGCCACCAATGTTATCGCTCATCAAAGGTTGGTAGAATTCACCGCCACCTGCAAGGGCAAATTGTTGCGCCATAATGTTTGGGTAGCTGTTTTTTTGGCCTGTGATGTAAAGAGCGCCATCAGCATAACCCGCGGTCAGGGAATTTCCAACCGAAACGTATTTGGAAAGGTTTGCCGTGCCGCTACTGTAAAATCCACTATCGGTTACAGGACTGTCAAATTCGGGCTCGCAGCTTACGAAGCCAATGGCCAAAAGCGCGAATGTATATTTAAGTATATTTTTCATCTTTTAGATTTTTTCAATTAGAGTTTATAAGTTAGCCCCAATCCTGGAACGAAAGCATTGGTTTTGTAGGTTCCCTTAAAAGGAACAGCCACACCATTCTCAAAGTAGTAATTGTAAGACGCATCCACTTCCTTAAAGTGTGAATAAAGGAACGAAGCATCAATCTGTAAGTGTTCGCCAAGATTTACGGTAAGGCCAGCCGTAAAGTTGTTGCTATCGTTACGCGGCGTTTCGGGAGCGAAATAACCTTCACGCACGGGAGACTCATCAAAATAATAACCCGCTCTCAAGGTAAACATTTTAGTAGCGTCATATTGCATACCGAAACGATAGATGGAGGCGTTTTTATAATTACGTGCGTTTTTTGAATCTGGAATAGCTTCATTGGCAAAGTCTATATCCAACGATTTATACACATCCCAAAAAGTTCGGTTGAAATCAAACGCGACGGTCCAACTTTCACAGAAATCGTAAGACATACCAACGGTCATTTCCGCAGGTAATGGCAACGAAGCTTTAATGGAAGTATTTTCAAAAGGCGTTAAGGGAGAGTTTGGGATATTTTCAAATTCGGCAGAACCATCTTCGGCATCCAGAATAATTTCGGAACGGTATGTAGCACCTATGTGAAGATTTTCGGTTGGGTTGAACATTGCACTGGCCACCCAGCCCCAGTTGCTAACCCCAGAAGCATCAATGGTAACATTTGCGCGGTTTCCATCAAGATCGGCAAGGGTACGGTTCAGGTTTCTGTTGAAATTTACGGATCCTGTTACGTAGATAGGACCGCCGCCGAAACTCAACTTATCGTTAATTTTAAAAGAAACCGTTGGCTGGAAGTAAATTGCTTTCAGATCAATATTATTTACCAAATGCGAGCCTGCCCAATCATCTTCATACTCTACTGAACTTCCGTAAGGTGTATAAACCCCAAGGCCAAAAGCCAACCAATCTGTGGCTTTATAGGATGCGTAAAAATAGAACGGCGTGCCCATCGGGCTATCGGTTTGGGCATGAGCCCCCGTTTCAGTGTCCTGGTAGGCGATGTTTGAAAATACTCCATGCATACCCGCAGTGACGTTAAATTTATCTTCTAAATAGACCAATCCGGCTGGATTAAAAAACACAAGTTCGCTACTGTTTATAACAGCAACGCCCGTGTGGCCCATCGCCAGGGCCTTATTGCCCTGCAAACTTACGCGGTAACCGCCCGCATAAGTAACCGCGCTCGCAAGTGCAAAAACGGCAAGTACTAATACTTTCTTCATAATTATTATTTCTTTAGAGTTAATTCTGAGGATTAAAAAAGTTAGGAATTATGTTTCGCAAATTTCTTATGCGTGCATAAGAAATCGTTTTACAATATTATAAAAAAATTACAACAATTTAGTCCCTTTTTTTTAATTTTTAAAAGCTATCGAAGCGAATATATCCAATAAAAATCATTTCGTATTATTCCAGAAATTTAAGGCACACTTTATAAAATTCTTCGGGATTTTCGGCATGCAACCAATGCCCTGCATTTGAAATGGTTTTGATTTCTGCCTTTGGGAAATGTTTTTTTATCAAAATCTCGTCCGACGGTTCAATATAACCACTTTTCTCACCGCCCATAAAAAGTGTTTCGCCATTAAAGACAGTATCTTCGGGCAGCGCAACGCCCACTTCTTCAATTTTTTCAGAAAGTACGGGCAGATTTATGCGAAGTGCAAATTCGGTTTTATCTTTTCGGTACAGATTTTTAAGAAGGAAGAGTCGCGTGCCAGCATCCTTTATATATTCTGAAAGCACATCTTCGGCATCTCCACGGGACTTTATTTTTGAAAAATTCAAGGCCGAAAGCGCTTTCAAAATATCCTGATGGTGCGGCGGATAGGCTTTTGGCGCAATATCGGCAACTATTAACTTCGAAACCATTTCGGGATGGTTTACTGCGAATTGCATCGCAACTTTGCCGCCCATGGAATGGCCGAGCAGGATTATTTCCTTTAAACCGTGCTCATCGCAATACTTTTTTAAATCTTCGGACATCGCTCTATAGGAAAAGGTCTCGCTCTGAAAACTGCGGCCGTGGTTGCGCTGGTCCAAAAGATGTACTTCATAACCGTCATCGGCCCAGCGCAGGCCGAGGGTTTTCCAGTTATCGCCCATGCCGAGAAAGCCGTGGAGGATTACGAAAGGTTTGCCGGAGCCTAAAATTTGGGAGTGTAAGACCATTAGCTTAATTTTTTTAAATATTCTGAAATAACCTTCTCCAGCCCATCATAAAGTGCCTCACTAATAAGGGCGTGGCCAATGCTCACCTCCAAAAGATTTGGGATGTTTTCCTTGAAAAACGCAATATTCTCCAAGGAAAGATCGTGGCCTGCGTTGATGCCCAAATTCAGTTTATTTGCGAGAACCGCACATTCCGCATAAGGTTTTATGGCTTCGTTGTTTCCCAAAGCGTATTGCTTTGCAAATTCCTCGGTGTAGAGTTCAATTCTATCGGTTCCCGTTTCGGCGGCACCCTCAACCATTTTCAGGGTTGGATCCACAAATATTGAGGTGCGGATCCCGTTTCGTTTAAATTCAGAAATAATTTCCCTTAAATAATCTTTGTGTTTCACCGTGTCCCAACCCGCGTTGGAAGTGATGGCATCCACGGCATCGGGAACGAGCGTAACCTGAGTAGGTTTTATCTCCAAAACCATTTTCGTGAAATTGTCCATCGGATTGCCCTCTATATTGTATTCCGTAGTAACAATGGCTTTCAGATCATAGGCATCCTGATAGCGAATGTGGCGTTCGTCGGGTCTTGGGTGGATGGTGATGCCCTGTGCGCCAAATTGCTGAATGTCTGCTGCAACCTTTAAAAGATTGGGCACATTGCCGCCGCGCGCGTTGCGCAGCGTGGCTATTTTATTTATGTTTACGCTTAGTTTTGTCATGAAAAAAGTTATCAGTTTTTTTGTGCTCCGATTCCCCCTTCGGGGACTATGGGGCTTTTTTTAACAAAAATACAAACCTTCATAAAGCTAACGAACCTTTATTTTAAGTAATTTGCATTAAAAATCAGTTCCGATGGAAACCCTAAATTATATTATCAACGATATTGAACCGTTTGATATTTCTTCTAAAATAAAGGATGTGCAGACGGTATTCAACCAGCTTACCTATTCGCATGTTCCCGTGGAAAAGGACGGCCATTTTGTAGGTTGTGTTTCTGAAAACGATGCGTATTGCTTTGACAACACCAAAATGCTCAGCGATTTTCAGTATGCCCTGGAGCCCTTTCACGTTCTTGAGGATACCAACTGGCTGGATATTTTGGAAGCCTTTGCCTTAAACAACAGCAATATTATGCCAGTGTTGGGCATGGAGAACGAATATTTGGGGTACTACGAATTGGGCGATATTATGAGTCTTTTCAACAATACGCCTTTTTTGAACGAAACGGGCGGAATTATTGTGGTTGAAAAGGGAATCCAGGATTATTCTTTCAGCGAAGTTTGCCAAATTGTGGAATCTAACGGAACACGGATATTTGGCGTGTTTATTTCAAAAATTGAAAATGACATTGTGCAAGTTACCTTAAAAGTGGGCCATACCGCGCTAAACAGTATTGTTCAAACTTTCCGAAGATATAATTACAACGTAATAAGCCATCACGAAGAGGATAAGTTTTTGGAAGATTTGAAGGAGCGGTCTGAATATTTGGATAAATACCTTAATATTTAGTGTTCAGTAAAAAAGAAATAAAAACATCAGCTTTCAACAAATAGTTTAGTTTAAATGAAAATAGGTATCTACGGCCAGTTTTATCACGAAAATTCTGAAATCTATATTCAGATGTTACTGGATGCGCTTCAGAAGAAAGAGGCCGAAGTGCTTATTGAAGTTAATTTTCTGGGCATCATCAACCAAAATCAGGACATCACAAAAAACTTTTCCGGCTTTTCAACTTTCACTGAATTGGATTCCAGTTTTGATCTTTTTTTCAGCATTGGCGGAGATGGAACCATATTGAAAGCCGTAACTTTTGTAAGGAATTTGGGCATTCCGATTGTTGGTATAAACACGGGAAGGCTTGGCTTTTTGGCGACCATTCAAAAGGAAGGAATGACCGAGAGCCTGAACCAGATTCTGGAAGGCGAATATTCCATCTCGGAAAGAAGCCTGCTCACCGTAGAAACTTTTCCGAAGAGCAAAGAAATCCAACCCCTAAATTTCGCCTTAAACGAAGTTGCGGTAAACAGACGGAACACAACCTCCATGATAAAGGTGGAAACACTTGTCAACGAAAAATACCTTACCTCCTATTGGTCCGACGGATTAATTGTTGCAACACCCACAGGCTCCACTGGATATTCCCTAAGCTGTGGCGGACCGGTGATAGATCCAGAGGCCAACAATATTTTACTCACCCCTATTGCGCCCCACAACCTTAACGCAAGGCCTTTGGTACTGCCCGATTCCAGTGTTGTGTCGTTAAAGGTTTCCGGCAGGGAAAACTCCTTTTTGCTTTCCATGGATTCACGCATTGCCACTTTGGAAAACGAAACAAGCATTATTATCAAGAAAGCGCCATTTACCATCAAATTATTGCAACTTCACGATGACAGCTTCATTAAAACCCTACGCAAAAAACTTTTGTGGGGCGAGGACAAGCGGAATTAATGCCCCTAACCTGCCGCGGCGGGGGAAAATCATCCCGACGGCTTTACCATATGTGCTTGAATGTTTAAAACCTTTGGGACAAACAATAAATTCAACCAAAATTTGTTAATCAACAGAGACAAATTGGCTTCCAATAATGTCAAGCCAAGTTTATTGTTATATTTGCAAACTTTTAAAGTATATGAAGTATTTCGCTACGGTATTTTTAATACTCTCAACTGTGTTTTTTGCGCATTCCCAAACCTACGAAGTAGGCGGAATGATTGGCGGCGCCAACTATATTGGCGATGTTGGGAGCACCAACTACATCAACCCGAATAGTTTTGCAGTGGGAGGCATCTTTAAGTGGAACCGCAGCGCACGGCATGCATTTAGAGGCTCGATTATGGTCGCGAAAATAAAGGGCGACGACTCAAAAAGCTCCAACAATAGAAGAAAAGAGCGTGGCTATTCGTTTGAAAACACCGTAAAGGAATTATCAATTGGCATAGAATACACCTTTTGGGATTTTGATGTCCATGCCCAGAAATCCATTTCTACCCCTTACTTATATACGGGTCTTACAGGCTTTACCTATACCGCACTCTATAAAAGAGGGACCGGAAAAATAACAGAGTATGATAATGCCGCAAGCATTGCCATACCCATGGTCATAGGCTACAAAGCAACCATCAGCCAAAATGCCATGATAGGTTTTGAAATTGGCGCCCGCTATACCTTTACGGATGATCTGGACGGCAGCAACCCCGTAAAAGGACTGGCAGATGCTGAAAACCTTAAATTTGGGAATACAAATAGCGACGATTGGTACGTATTTACTGGAATAACTGTTACTTTTGCCTTCGGAAGAAAACCTTGTTATTGTAACTTTTAAATTGAAGATGGACCAAATAGACAAAGACAAATTGCCACAGCACCTTGCCATAATTATGGACGGCAATGGGCGTTGGGCAAAACAGAAAGGTCTTTTTCGTTACATTGGCCATGAAAACGGCACCAAAGCCGTCCGTGAAATTGTAGAAGGAAGCGCAGAAATAGGGATCCCGTTTTTAACGCTTTACGCCTTTTCAACCGAAAACTGGAACCGCCCAAAAATGGAGGTAGAGCTGTTGATGAAGCTTTTGGTCACTTCCCTCAAAAAAGAGATAAAAACCCTTTCCGACAACGACATAAAACTAAACGCCATCGGCAATCTGGACGCCTTGCCCAAAAAGGCACACAGGGAATTGCTGGATGTGATGGATAAAACAAAGGATAACAAGCGGATGACCCTTACCCTCGCGCTCAGTTACGGTTCCAGGGAAGAAATTACAAAAACAATAAAAGAGATTAGTCTTAAAGTTAAAAATAACCTAATTTCGCCGCATGATATTGATGAAACGGTAATAAATAATCATCTTTACACGCAAAATTTACCAGATGTAGATTTATTGATCCGCACCAGTGGAGAACAGCGTATCAGCAATTTTCTGCTTTGGCAAATTGCATATGCCGAACTGTATTTTACTGAAACGCTTTGGCCGGATTATACTAAAAACCATCTTTTTGAAGCAATTTTAAATTATCAAAACAGAGAAAGAAGATTTGGAAAAACCAGTGAACAACTTAATCAATAGTTCCCTATTGCATACATACAGAAAATCTTATTGTATTTTAGTATTTACAATACTTTCCGTTTTTACACTACAGGCGCAGCAAAAAGAACTTGACAGCGGTAAAAAATACACCATAAACAACATCACCGTTTCTGGAGCGCAAAGCTTTAACGAACTGACCGTAATTGCTTTTACGGGCCTTAAAAAAGGTGACCGCCTTTACATTCCCGGTGAAAAACTCAGCCAAGTAACCAAAAAGCTTTGGGAACAGGGCCTCTTTAGCGATATTGCTTTTTATGTTACCAACATTGATGGCGATAATGTAGATTTGGAACTTCACATTGTAGAATTGCCAAAACTACACGAGGTAGTAATAAAAGGCAAGGGCATGCGCAAGGCCAAGCAAAAGGAAATTATTAAAGACAACGACCTTAAAGCTGGAACCAAAATAACGAAAAACCTTATTAATACCACTAAAAATTATATTACAAACAAATACAAAAAAGAAGGTTTTTACAATACCGCTGTAACCATCAGCACTCCTGCCGTCACAGATTCAACAGGCACGGAAATTTCAAAAGACATGATTATCTCTGTTGACCGGGGAAAACGTGTTAAGGTAAAAAAGATCAACTTTGAAGGAAATGAGCATTTTACCGATGGTAAATTGCGACGTTCCATGAAAAAGACAAAACGCAAAAACTTTGTCCGTATTTGGAAACGTTCAAAATACACCGAAGAAGGCTTTGAGGAAGACAAAGAATCAATTCTTAAAAAATACAAAGCAAACGGATACCGCGATGCCAGAATAATCAGCGATACACTTAGGGTGCTCGACAAGAAAAACATAGCCTTGGACATAAAACTTGAAGAAGGCGACAAATATTACTTTGGCGATATTAAATTTATCGGAAACAGCGTTTTTACAGATAACCAATTGCGCCAGATTTTGGGAATAAAAAAAGGCGAGGTCTATAATGGTGTCTTGCTGCAGGAGCGTATTCAGGACGATTCGGCTCCAGACGCAGAAGACATGACCAATCTATACCAAAACAACGGTTACCTTGCCGCCCGTATAAACCCTGTGGAAGTAGCCATTCGCAACGACACCATAGATTTTGAAATCAGGATCATGGAGCGCAGCCTGTTCTACTTTGACCACGTTACGGTAGTAGGAAACGACCGCACCAACGACCACGTTATTTATAGAGAATTAAGAACACGTCCCGATCAGAAATACAGCAAACGCGATGTTATTCGAACCATCCGTGAATTAGGCCAGTTGGGTTTCTTTGATCCAGAGCAACTTACGCCGAACTTTAAAAAAGTAGATGAAAACAACGGCCTTGTTGACTTGGAATATTCCGTAGTCGAAAAAGGTTCCAGCCAGATAGAGCTTCAGGGAGGTTATGGCGGTGGCGGCTTTGTGGGAACATTGGGCCTTTCGTTCAACAACTTTTCGCTTCGCAATCTCTTCAACCTGAAAGCATATAAGCCTTTGCCAATGGGCGATGGGCAAAAGCTATCCCTTAGAGCGCAAGCAAGTAGTTACTATCAAACCTATAGTCTGTCCCTTACCGAACCTTGGTTGGGAGGTAAAAAGCCCGTGCAGTTATCCACGTCTTTTTCGCATACCATCCAGAATTTTTATGACTACAATAACAGGCGGGCGGACAAATCTCGAAGTTTTACCATAACAGGCGGTTCCGTAGGTCTTGCCAAAAAAGTGAAATGGCCTGATGATTATTTTGTTTGGTCCAACGCCATCAGCTTCCAACACTATAATTTGAATAATTATAACACAGGTCTATTTACCTTTGGCGATGGTTATTCAAACAACTTGGCATATACCATCGGCATCAGCCGAAACAATACCGCCACCAACCCCATTTACCCTACCCAAGGTTCCGATTTTAGTATTACGGCCAAATTGACCTTGCCCTATTCGTCATTTAACAATGTAGATTACAAGGCGCTATCCCAGGAAAGGGATCAACTTGAAGGTGTTCCAAGGGATAATCCAAATTATGTAGATGCCAGCAAACGGATTTCTGAAATTGACCAAGAGCGTTTTAAATGGCTAGAGTATTATAAAATCAAATTCAAGGGCACTTGGTACACCCGTCTTTACGAAAAATTAGTGCTTCGTACCAATACCGAACTCGGATTTTTGGGAGCCTACAACAAAGACCGCGGCGTTCCACCATTCGAACGATTTTTTGTGGGTGGCGATGGCCTAGGGGCTTATAGTTTGGACGGCCGCGAGGTAATTCAATTAAGAGGTTACCCCAACCAATCCTTATCTGATGTTGACGGAAATACGATTTATGACAAATTTTCGTTAGAGGTAAGATATCCTGTTACCCTTGCACAGATGGCATCCATCTATGTACTTGGTTTTGCGGAGGGTGGAGCATCCTTTGATGGATTCAAGGACTACAATCCTTTTGAACTAAAACGTTCCGCTGGCGCAGGATTGCGTATATTTATGCCCGCATTTGGATTGCTCGGAATTGATTTTGGATATGGATTTGACCCTATTTTGGGCGGAACAGAACCAAACGGATGGCAAACCCACTTTATCATTGGACAACAATTTTAAAACTGGCACGATATTTTCTTAAACAACAACCAAATAATATGAAGACAAAAAAAATACTCTTTTTCACCCTTGCCCTTTTTTGCTTCACCTTCATGGCAGAAGCACAAAGAGGCGTTAGAATAGGATATATTGATATGGAATATATCCTAGAAAGTGTTCCCGAATACAAAGAGGCTTCCATTCAGTTAGAAGGGAAGGTGCAACGCTGGAAACAGGACATTGAGAAAAAACAAAAGGAAATTGATCAAATGAAATTGAACCTGGCAAATGAACGGGTCCTATTGACAAAAGAATTGATCGATGAGCGTGAAGAGGAAATAAAAATCAAGGAAGACGAAATGCTTAAATATCAGCAGGACCGTTTTGGCCCCAATGGCGATTTGATGATACAGCGCAGACAATTGGTTCAGCCCATACAAGACCAGGTTTTCAATATTGTTCAGGAAATTGCGGAAAACAAAAAGTATGATTTCATCTTTGATAAATCTGCAGATGTTGTAATGCTTTTTGCAGCTAAAAGAAACGATATCAGCGATTTGGTGCTACGCAGCATTGAGCGCGCCGGCAGAAGGGTGCAAGCCGCAGACAAAAAAGAAAAACGTGAAATAGAGCAACGTGAAAAACTTTCACTTGAAGAAGAAGGGGCAGTTACCGAAAGAGAAAAGGCAATTCAAGAAAAGCAAGAAGAACGCGAAAAAATAGTTGAAGCCAAAAAAACCGAGCGCGAAGAAATGATGGCCCAACGCCAAAAAGAACGCGACTCTATTCGCGCCGTTAAGAAAGCAGAGTTTGAAGAACGCAGACAACGCTTGATTGAGGAAAGAGAGCGAAGGAGAGATTCCATTATGAATGCCCGCCAAAACAAAAACAATCCCCCAAGCGGTGGAGATGAAGGCGAGGGTGGTGAAAATGGTCAGTAGTCAGTAGTCAGTAGTCAGTAGTCAGTAGTCAGTAGTCAGTAGTCAGTAGTCAGTAGTCAGTAGTCAAAAAAATAACTTAATAACTTAATAATCAATTACTTTTTTAAAACAAAATAACACTTAAAATTAAATACACTTACAATGAAAAAAATGAAAACGTTATTAGTTGCAATTGCACTTTTCGTGGGAGCTACAAGTTTTGTGAATGCCCAATCAAAAATTGCACATATCAATGCACAAGAGTTAATTGAAGCTATGCCAGAATACAAAGCAGCGCAGAGCCAATTGGAGAAAGTGCAAAAAACGTACGACACCGAAATCAAGGCAATGGCCAAGGAACTTGAGACCAAAATGAAGCAGTATGATGCTGAAGCCACTACCAAGACCGACGAGGAAAACCAAAAAAGATTCCAAGAAGTTCAAGGCATGCAAGACAACATTCAGGCATACCGTCAGCAGGCCCTTCAGGATCTTGACAAGAAAAGAACGGACATTTTCAAGCCAATCCTTGAAAAGGCCCAATCTACCATCCAAAAGGTGGCCAAAGCCCAAGGCTATCAGTATGTACTGGATTCAACCGTGGGGAGTGGCGTAATCCTTGCCGATGGAAAAGACCTTATGGCCGATGTTAAAAAAGAATTGGGAATGTAATTCTTTTTAAGACTGATAAAATTTTAAAAAACTGTCCGCTACTAACGGGCAGTTTTTTTATGCCCAAATTTTGAAGTAATTGGCTATTTTTACGCTATGGATAAAAATAGTCCCATAGGTGTTTTTGATTCGGGCGTTGGCGGCTCCTCCATTTGGCAGGAAATCCACAAATTGCTTCCGTTGGAAAATAGCATCTATCTCGCCGATAGCAAAAATGCGCCCTACGGAAATAAGTCTTCCGAAGAAATCACCGAACTCAGTATCAAAAATGTTGAAAAATTGCTGGGGCTGGATTGCAAAATAATTGTTGTGGCCTGCAATACGGCAACCACGAACGCCATCTCAACCCTTCGAGAAAATTACGACATTCCCATTATAGGCATTGAACCGGCCATTAAACCGGCAGCACTGCAAACCACTTCAAAAAGCATCGGGATCTTGGCCACCAAAGGCACGCTAAGCAGTGCACTTTTCAGCAGAACGGCAAGAGAATTCACAAAAGACATAAGCGTGGTTGAAATTATTGGCGAAGGCCTTGTGCCGCTCATAGAAGCAGGAAAACTAGACAGCCCCGAAATGATTTCGCTATTGAAAAAACACACCAAACCGATGATTGACGCAAATGTTGATTACGTGGTTTTAGGCTGCAGCCACTATCCGTACATCATTCCGCAGTTAAAAAAAATACTTCCCAAAAATGTGAAAATTATCGATTCCGGGGAAGCGGTTGCCAGACAGACAAAAACCGTTTTGCAAAGCCTGAATTTGCTTCGTATAGAGAATACCAAACCCAGGCTTCGGTTTTTCACGAATGCTGACACTGATACGCTGAAATTTCTTTTAAAAGATTATTCTGAAATAATTTCGGTGGAGAAAAGTGATTTCTAATAACGCAACCATCTACCGTTTAAAGGCTACCACCTATTTAAACCACGAAGCATACATCACGTAATTATTCGCGATCCGTTCAATTTCGCCTGTGGTCAATTCGGGACTTATTTCCTTAATTTTTTTGGCGGGAATGCCTGCATAAATGCTTCCGCTTTCTACCCTCGTATTTTTTGAAACTACTGCGCCCGCCGCAATTATTGGGTTACTTTCCACCACACAGTCATCCATAACGATGCTTCCCATCCCGATCAAAACATTATCGTGGATCGTGCAACCATGGACGATGGCATTGTGCCCAATAGAAACATTATTGCCTATTGTAGTGGGCGAAGTTTTATAGGTTGCGTGAATTACGGCTCCATCCTGCACGTTCACTTTATTCCCCATTTTGATGAAATGCACATCACCGCGAATGACCGCATTGAACCAAACGCTGCATGCGTTGCCCATCACTACATCACCAACAATCGTAGCGTTTTCAGCAATAAAACAGTCATCTGGAATCTGTGGGTGTTTTCCGTTAACGGGTTTAATTATCATTGTAAAATCTTTTAGTCTGTGCCCCTACCCCTAAAGGGGAGAACGCTGGTTTCCGCCTCGGCGGGTCTTGGGGTATTCAGTAGTTAATTTTTTTTCAAGGTAACATTCCATTATTCCCCCTTTAGGGGGTCAGGGGGGCAAAGGGCCTATCCAAAATAGGCCAACAACTCCTTCTTACGCGAAGGGCTCACCATAATTTCCTTTCCGCTGGAAAGCACTACGCTTCCGCCCTTTCCTTTTTTGTATTCAGTGATCTCGTTCACATTCACCAAATAAGATTTATGGACTCTTGCAAAACCATTTTCCGAAAGCGAATCCTCAAAATATTTTAGGGTCTTGCTTACCAAACGCTTTCCTTTCTTCAAAAAAATCTGCGTGTAATTATCATCGGCTTGGCAATACAATATGTCCTCTAATTGCAGGACTTCAAAGCCATTTTGCAAAGGAATTGTCATCTTTCCTACAACCTGCGTTTGCAACGGCTTTAAAATTGAATTCTGAAGCCTATTTTCTTTTGTCTTTATTTCCGAAACATAATCCACAGCCTCAATTAACTTATCAATGGATATCGGTTTCAACAAATAATAGGAAGCATGGGCATTCAGTGCATCGATTGCATAATGATTGTAGGCGGTAACAAAAACAGTTTCAAATTGGCGGTCGCCTACTTGATCGAGCAAGTCAAAAGCATTTCCGTAAGGCATTTCCACATCGAGAAAGACCAAATCCAAATCGTTATTTCGTATTAAAATTAGAGCTTCATCAACATTGGCGGCCTCGCCTTTCAAGACGATATTTGGGCAGTATTTTCCCAAATAATTTCGCAGGATTTCGCGGCTTGTTTCTTCGTCCTCAACAATTATTGCGTTTAGTTTCATCAGTCTTTCTTTAAAATAAGTTCCACTTTGGTCCCTTCGTTGCCCCCATGGCTGCTGGGGTCAAAAACATTGTCCACTTTCACATCTACTTTGTCTTTGTACATTTGGTTGAGAATGGCGATCCGCTTTTGGGTGTTTCCCATTCCTTTCGATTTTTGCTTCTTTTGGTTTTCGGTTTTGAATTCCTTGGATTTTGAGCGACCAATACCATCATCAATAATTGAAATTTTTATAGTCTCGGAATCTATTCGCTCGAAATTAATTTCCAGCAAACCTTTCTCCTCTTTGTACCGAAGTCCGTGCCAAACGGCATTTTCAACATAAGGTTGAAGCAACATCGGCGGGATTGCAAATTCATTTAGCTTTATGTTTTCGTCAACCGTTATTTTATAATCGAATTTATCCTTAAATCTGAAATGTTCCAACTTCACATAAAGCTCCAACAATTCTATTTCTTTTTCCAGCGGGATGAAATCCTCTTCGCTGTTTTCCAAAACCGAACGCATCAACAGTGAAAAATCGGTCAAATATTTGTTTGCGGTACGTTCATCATTTACGGCAATAAAGCTGTTCACAGAGTTCAAAGCGTTAAAAATAAAATGTGGGTTCATCTGCGACCGGAGCGATTTCAGCGCCAAAATATTGTTTGCGAACTTTTGCTGTTTCACGTTTTTGTACTGTGTGTAAGCCGCAAAAACAAGCAGCAGCACAATAACGGCCAATGAAATGATAACCCATTTTTGGATCCGGTTGTTCGTTTCAGTCAATTCCTGGTTTTCAAAGGCTAGCTTATAGCGGCTTTCATTCAGTTTCCGGTCATTTTCAAGGCTGGCAATCCGGTTTTGTTTTTGTGTAATTTCTTTGCTGAAACGCGCTGCTTGGCTTATTTCCTGTTCCTTTTTTACGTAAAGCTCGTCAACGACCTCTACATAACGCTGGTAGCTTTCGGTTGCCTTGTCAAACTCGCCGATGTCCCGATAGATCTCGGAAAGTTTGCGGACAGCGTCCTTTTGGACAATCAAATCTTCCTTTTTGTCGGCCTCCGCAATACTTCTTTCGAGGTACGGAATGGCCTGCTTATATTTTTCCTGGGCCACAAAAGCATTCGCTATTTTATAGTTTTGGCGTTGTGGCGTTAGGGCTTCGTCTTCAAGGGCAGAGGCCTTTCCCATAGTGTTCAGTTCTTCCAAAGTTTCCTCGCGAAGTTGGATTTCCTTTTCGTATTCGCGGTTTTGGTTGTAAAAATCCGCCACTTTGTTCTTTTCCGAAACTGCGCGTTGTTTGTTTTCTTTTTTTGCAAGTTTCAGTGAATTGTCAAAATACTCTTCGGCTTCGTTCAAAGCACCGCTCTGGGCATAGGCCTCGCCAATTTTGGAATTTAAGTTCGTGATTTTTGGCGTAATTTTATTCTCCTTGGCCGCATCCAATGCTTTTTGATAGTTGAAAACACTTTTCACGCCATCGCCGATTGCTTTATAGGTATCGCCCAATCCTTCGTAAACTTCCACTTTTTGGTATGCCGAAAGATTGTCCTTCAACAATTTTTGAAAGGTTGAAATACTTTCCTGATAGTTTTTGTTCTGCGCAAAGGCCTTCGCCAACTTGATTGAAACATCCGTACTGGCATTGTTTTGGATACTCTGCTTATAATTATCTACGGCCAAATCTGGTTGGTTCCAAAAAAGGTTGATGTCGCCCAAGGTTTCAAAAGCAAGGCTGTTCTCTTTCCTTGAAATGCTTTTGCCGCGCTTCGGCTCCAGTGCTTTAGTAACGTATTCAATACTTTTTTGCGCGTCCTTTTTCAGAAAGAATTTTGCCGAGTCCAGATAAACATTGAAACCTGCCTGCTCATTAGTTTTGGAACTTTTGGAAACAAGGGGCGCAGCCGCAGTTTTGGCTTTTTCGACCCGTACGGTTATAAAGTCATCCTTTTTAATTGTATGATACACCGTTACGAAATCATCGCTTTTTATAACAAGTTCGTCTCCTATTTTTGCCGAGATCACAAACCTGCCCTGCCCATTTGTGGTTGTGTATTGCCCCCCTAAAATCTCAACGTTCACTTTTGCGATGGGCATGTTTGTTTCGCCATCAACCACTTCCCCCTTCAGCATAAAGGATCTATTCTCCAAAGACCGCTTTCCCTGCGAAAAGCCTTCGGCAGAAGAAAAAATGGCAAGAGCCAAGAAAAGATAGACCAGTTTTTTCATTTTGTCTTTAAAACGGTAAACATACGCACTTTGGCACAATGGTTAAAATTACATTTTTCTGAAATAGCTTTCACGAATGCCAAAAAAGAATACTTCCCTCATCCAAACATGCTTTTCACTAATTCACAGAAACAGTTTCCTAATAGTAGGTTTTTTTCGAAAAAAGTTCGCCTTAGGTTTATACCGTTGAAAATCATTTAAAAATCACAATTATGAAAAAGTTACAGATCATCTTAATGTTGGCAGCTTTTACGCTGACGATTTCCTGCAAAGCGGACACTAAGAAAACCGACAAGCAATTATTGGCAACTTTAGAAGCCCCTTCCCCAAAAAAAGACCACTATATAAAAGTGGCTCTTTTGCTGGACACCAGCAACAGTATGGACGGCTTGATAGACCAAGCCAAGGCGCAACTCTGGGAAATCGTAAACGAGCTGAGCTATGCCAAATGCCGCAACGACCGCCCAAAACTTCAAATAGCTTTATATGAATACGGAAATGACAATTTGAGTTCACGCGACAATTACATCCGGAAGATTTTGAGCTTCACGGAAGATTTGGACGATGTTTCCAAAGAACTTTTTTCACTTACCACAAACGGCGGAAGCGAATACTGCGGTGCGGTAATCCAGGAATCCTTGGACAAACTGGATTGGGGCAATGAAGACGACGATTTGAAAATGGTTTTTATTGCGGGCAACGAACCCTTTGACCAAGGTGGAACCAACTATAAAGATGCCGCTGCAAATGCCAAGGAAAACGGGGTAGTAGTAAATACCATTTTCTGTGGCGACTACCGCCACGGAATTGACAGTTATTGGAAAGATGGCGCCCAACGTACCTATGGCGACTATATGGCCATAAACCAAAACCAACAAACTGTTTATGTGCCTTCACCGTATGATGACATTATCATTCAATTGAATGCAAAATTGAACAAAACGTATGTTCCCTACGGAAGTGCCGGAAGCCACAAAAGACGCATACAGCAAGAGCAGGATGAAAATGCGGCGGAATACAGCAAAGCGAATGCCGTTAGCAGAACGGTTTCCAAAGGAAGCCATCTATACACCAACAGCACTTGGGATTTGGTAGATGCCGAAAAAGAAGCAGATTTCAGTTATGACAGGTTGAAAAAAGACGAATTGCCACAAGAACTGAAAGGAAAGACGACTTCCGAAATAAAAAAATATCTTGAAGCAAAACGTTCCGAAAGAGAAGCAATCCAAAAAGAAATCATGCAGCTCAATGAACAACGCCGAAAGTACATTGCAGAAAATACGAAAGAAACCAGCAACGGTTTAGAAAACGCGATGGTTCAAGCCATAAAAAAGCAAGCGGAAAAGAAAAACTATACTTGGGAATAGTACTTTTTAATCATAAAAAATGCCTTATACTTTTAAAAGCGTAAGGCATTTTTTCTTTTTCAAAAACAAAAAATTAGTTGATCGCAGGACAGTTACAGTCATACGGCTCTGGTCTTCCACCCAAAAAGTCATAGCCCAGAGTAATTTGGTGGTAGGAACCGCCATCAAATCTAACATTTCCTGTTTGATAGGTATATGTGTAAGCAAACATAAAGTTCTTGAAATTAATACCCAGGATTGGAGAAAAATATTGGGGTTTTTGACCCTTTACTTCACTACCGTTCAGATAATCGGCGCCATCAAAACCTCTTCTGTAGGACAATCCGCCCCACAATTGACCGAAGTCCATTTCTCTATAGGCTTTAAAATTTACATCAATTGCCTGTTCACCAGTTCCCTCGCTCCATTGAAAAAGGAAAGAAGGCTCATAGCTCCAATATGCTCCGTATTTGCCAATGGCATATCCAGCAGACAGCAAATATTTCCGCTGATTGTTGGATTCATACTTTT
Source organism: Aequorivita todarodis (assembly GCF_028561335.1). GTDB lineage: Bacteria > Bacteroidota > Bacteroidia > Flavobacteriales > Flavobacteriaceae > Aequorivita > Aequorivita todarodis. Next base: position 63,713 of record NZ_JAQQTG010000046.1, read on the forward strand.
CCGTATAAATAGATCTATTCTGAAAAATGATATTCTTTACAGTGAAATGTCCCGAAAAATTCAAGAAGTTATAGGATAAACCTGCGTCCACATTAAAATAGGAAGTACTTTGAACAATTCCGGCAATTACCGGATCGTAATCATCCAGAGGAAATTTGGTTTCGTCAAGCCTTTGCTGCGTCAATCCAGCGCTCAGACCAAATGATAATTGGTTAAGGTCAGCTTCACTTCTTGAAAACATAAGATGGTGGGCATAGGTAACATACCCTCCTGTTTGCGAATGATAGCCATTTTTATCATTATAAAAAATAGCGCCCACACCAGATTGCTCTCCCAGTCGTGCATTAAAGCTGAGTGTCTGTAAGTTTGGCGCTTCATCCTGGTCAAACCATTGCTGACGTGCAGTTAAACGCAACTGATTGTGCGTTGCGGCACCTGCCATCGACGGGTGCAATAAATATAAATTATCAGCTAGATATTCTGAATATATTGGTATGCCGTCTTGAGAAAATCCGTAAAGCGATGATATCAAAAGTAGGATTAGGGGAATTTGTTTGATGTTCATAATTTCTATTTATCGTTTTAGGGTAAAATGTCCTTTGAATTCCTTTGCGCTGCCGTCCTCGGTGTACTCCACGCGGAACCAGTAGTCGCTCGATGGCAGCGGGCTGCCGTTATAGGTGCCGTCCCATCCGG